>NZ_JBXALQ010000019.1:0-135247 GCF_058799615.1 Duganella sp. GW822-FHT06D06 | reverse complement strand
TACAACGGTCATTGTTTCTCCTTGATGGCGGCAGTGTCCTGCCAAATGACCGTTTACACAAAATTATTTACACCCTCAGCGATGCGGCTTCCATTTTCCTCAGCAGTTCCTTGCCTCTGGCCTCATCGTATCCTTCCATGCGCGTGATTATCGTATCCATTGCTCCCCCAGCATTGCGGATATAGGCATCAGCAGTCTTACGGTCCAGATCGTCAATGCGCACATGCTCCGCTTCTTCAATGGCCGCCAAAATAGTATGGGTCAGCTCGATGCTTCCCGGCGGTGGCGGACTGGACGGCCCCTCGAAAAAAATATCCCGCTGCTGCTCTTCGGGCAACCCTGCTTGCTCTAAAGCCCGAATGCAATAGTAGACTGCAGCGATCGCAGTATCTAAAGAGGCCGATTCGATATAGGTAAGAATGTCCATGACTCACTCCGATTCAAAGCTCAATCGCATCAAAGAGATTTCTTGGCAAATTCTCGATGATGTACTCCTCCGAAAACAAGCTGGCTCGCTTCGCCAAGGGTACGAAATTAAGCATGGCAGCGACCGGCGGCTTCGGAATCACAAACATGAGTGGTGAAAAATTGGCGGGCTGAGCCGACTTCACCAGCTCTTGAATTTCATTGAACTGGCAAATGTCGATCATACCCTTGTTTAGCCGACTGATAGCGCCCCGTCGAATACCCGCACGGACTTTTTCTATCCTGCCTGAATGCAGATCTAACGCGCCCACATCCTTCATGAGACTCCAATACAGCGCACGTGGACTTGAGCTTGGCGGTACCGCGTTATATGGATTTAATTTTGACGGTGGGTCGAAGTAAGGCGTACACCAGGCATAATGAATCTCACCGTAGAACCACTGGCAGATTTCATATGCGATCCATGTGGAGCATGAATAATAGATGTCTTTGCTGTTCATTCCGTCGCCGCCGCCATCGAACTTCACAACGCCTCGATGGCAGGTGTAGCATGCGGTGCGGTGGTACGGCCTGATCGCACTCAAAGGTGTGCTCGCCTGTTCAGGCGTCGCGATACTCCGCTTCCAGCTCCTCGCGGCGCGGGGTGTCGGCGATGTGCAGGATCAGCGTCTCGCGCAGTTCGTGCGCGGGGTGCGCGGCGCGGTGCCGGGCGTACCAGAACGCTTCGCTCAGTTCTTCGTCCTCGTGCGCGGTGGTGATCAGCAGCTGTTCGTCCGGCACGTCTTCGTAGTTGACCGCTTCCAGGCTGGCGTCCTCAATCGCTTCGCGCCAGGCTTCGCACTCCTTGCCCCAAGCGAGCGCCAGCGCGCAGCCGGACTCCACCAGCCAGCGGCTGGTTTCCCACATCGTCATCTCCGCCACGTCGGCCTCGACGACCACCACGGCTTTGAAGTGGGACAGGCCTTCCAGCGCGGGAAGATCGCTGTCCGGAGTGAGGTGTAAATAACGGATGACTGGCTTCTGCATGATGGGACCATAGATATCGAATCCCGGATTCTAACAGGGAGGAGCCCACCCCTCCCTGCCCTCGCTGCTTAAAATGGATCAAGCGCGATGGTGAACTTGCCGCTCGCATCGAGCGCGCCCATCGTATAACCCTGCCAGCCCGGATACGCCTGCGGCTCCCAATAGAACACGCCCAGCCCGTTCGAGCCGAGCGCCTTGGTCTTGCTCAGCAAATCGGCCAGCATGGCCTTGCTGGTGGCGGCCTGGGTCCAGTCCAGCCCCACTTCCGTCACCATCACCGGCTTGGCGTAGCGCGCCACCATGTCCCACATATTGGTCGAGATCTTGTTGTTGTAGTTGGCCCAGTCCGACGCCGGCGGATAGTGCGACATGCCGATCACGTCCCACTTGGCGCCGGCCGTCTTCACGCCGTCGAAGAACCAGCGGAACACGGCGTTGTCGTAGCCGTTGGCCAGGTGCAGGATCACCTTGGCGTCGGGATAGACCGCCTTGGTGGCGTTGTAGCCGCTGTTGATCAACCCGGCCAGGTTGGCGAAGCTGGTGGTCTTCCCTTCCGGCCACAGCATGCCGCTGTTGATCTCATTGCCGACCTGTACCCATTCGACCGTGACGCCGTTGGTCTTCAGGTAGCTGAGGATGCCCTGCGTATGGCTGTAGACGTCGTTGTTGAGCTGCGCCAGCGTGTGGCTGGCCCAGGCGGCGGGCTTGGTCTGCTGGCCGGGATCGGCCCAGCCGTCGCTGTAGTGGAAGTCGATCAGGATGCGCTGGCCTTGCGCGGCGGCGCGCTTGGCTTTGTACAGCACGTCGGCGCCGTTGTTCCAGCCGCCGCTGGGGTTGACCCACACGCGCAGCCGGATCGAGTTCACCTGCAAGTTCTTCAGCAGCACAAACGGATCGGTCTTGACGCCGCTGCTGTTGTAGAACGAATAGCCGCTGGACTCCTGCTGGCTGACCCAGCCGACATCGGCGCCGTTGGCGAAGGTGGCGCACTGCGCGCCCAGGCTGAACGCCAGGCCGCAGAATGCGAACAGCAAATGCTTGAGCTTCATTGTTTTGTCTCCAGTTTTTTATAGTTTGAATGACACCCACTGCCGACCACGTGTGCGCACCTCCCCCTGCCGCGTCGCGCGGCATCTCTAAAAAAACGGATGACGATGAGTGCTGCCGCTAGCCGAAGCGCGCGGCCGGCAGGCCGGCCACGTCCAGCCGCACGGCGAACAAGGCGCCGGTCAGCGGAAACTCTTGCAACTGCTCCGGCGTGTTGTCCTCGCGCGCGCTGGTGATGTACAGCGTCTTCAGATCGGCGCCGCCGAAGGTGCACGAGGCGGGATTGCGCACCGGCACGTGGATGCTGTCCAGCAGTTCGCCGTCGGCCGAGTAGCGGCAGACACGGCCGCCGCCCCACTGCGCGATCCAGACGCAGCCTTCGCTGTCGACCGTCATGCCGTCCGGCGAACCTTCGCCGTCGCCGAACTGGCGCCACAGTTGCGGCGTGCCCAGCGTGCCGTCGGCCGCCAGCGGATAGGCATAGGTGCGGCCTTCGAAGCTGTCGGTGTGATACATGGTGGCGCCGTCCCGGCTGAAGGCCGGGCCGTTGCAGATGTGGTAGCCCTGGTCCGCCACCGTCAGCGACAGATCGGTATCCAGGCGGAACAGCTGGCCGATGGCCTGCGCGTAATCGGTGTTGTGCATGGAACCGGCCCAGATGCGGCCGGCGCTATCGGCCTTGGCGTCGTTCATGCGCAGGCCGCTGCCGGCCGGGAACGGACGCGCCAGGTATTCGATGCGCAACTCCGGCTCCAGCCACACGCGGGCGATGCCGTCGCGCAGGCCGGCCATGAAGCCGTCGCCGTCGCGGCGCGCGACCAGCCAGCAGATGTAGTCCGACATGGTCCAGCTGCGGCGCTGGCCGCCGTCCGCGTCCAGCGCATGCAAGATCTGGTTTTTCAGGTCGACGAAATACAGGCGATTTTGCTCCGCCACCCACAGCGGGCCTTCGCCCAGCTGCGCGCCGGCTTCCCAGATACATTGCACGTCATGCTTGCTCATCAGTTTCACTCCGAGTGTCGAATCCGCCATCATACGGTCAACGCGCGCCATTTGCTCACGTAGGCCGCTGCCCGCTGGCCCAGTTCCTCCAGGCTCACGCCCGGCGTGTACAACTGGCCGCCGATGCCGAAGCCGGTGGCGCCGGCGCGCACCCAGCCCTCCATATTGTCGGGCGTGATGCCGCCGACCGGCCACATCGGCGTGCCAGCGGGCACCACGCTGTTGAAGGCCTTCAGGCCGTTGTGGCCGACCATATCGGCAGGGAACAGTTTCAGCGCATGGGCGCCGGCGTCCAGCGCGGCGAACGCTTCGGTCGGGGTGGCGACGCCGGGCGCGCAATACATGCCCAGGTCTGCGGCGCGGCGGATCACGGCCGGAACGCAGTTCGGCGAAACCAGCAGGCGACCGCCGGCTTCGACCACCGCCTCGACGTGGCCGACGTTGAGCATGGTGCCGCCGCCGACCAGCGTATCCGGCAGCTGCTCCTTGACCAGCGCGGCGATGCATTCGATGGCGCCGGGACGGTTGAGCGGCACTTCCAGCGCGCGGAAGCCGGCCTGGTGCAGCACCTTGCCGACCGCGACCGCCTCCGCAGGTTGCAGGCCGCGCAGGATGGCGACCAGGGGAACGGTGGGGTGGGATGGAGTCATGGTCAAGCCTGGTGATTGAATTGGGAAATCGCGCTGCAGTACACGCGATGCGGATCGAGCACGTCGCACTGCAAACCGAAGTGCGTGGCGGCCACCGCATAGCGGGCGGCCAGCGCCGGCGAGCCGATGACGGTGATGCCGGCCGCGCCGCCGGCTTCGGCCAGCGCGCGGGTGGCGGCGGCGAATTCGGCGCCGATCAGCAAGCCGCTGACCACGGCCGGCGCCTGCGCCTGCGGCGCGCTGCGCGAGACCACGCCGGCGCGCACGCGGAACAGGGTATTCGACAAGGGTTCGTTCAGGGCGGCCTGCCGCAGGCCGATGGCGTAACCCTCGGCATCCGAGGCGTCGCCGCCCATCATGGACGACAAGGTGCCGCGGGCCGACAGCATGGCGAACAGTTCGCCGGTCATGTAGGTGGACAGCGACTGGATCAAACCGTCGCGCAGCAGCACCCATTTGCTGTGGGTGCCGGGCAGTACCAGCCAGCCGTCGCGATGGCCGAGCGCCACCGCGCCCAGCAGCTGGGTCTCCTCGCCGCGCATGACGTCGACGGCGGCGCCGTTGCGGTAGCAGTAACCGGGCACGATGCGGCAGCGGCCGGCCCAGTCGGCGTCGGTCACCGGCGCCAGGTGCTGCGGCAGGCGCTGCAGGGGCACCGCGCTGTCGAGGTAATTGACTTCCTGCCAGCCGGAGGCGCTGCCGACCATGCCGGACATGATCACCGGCACCTGGCCATCCACGCCCATGGCGTCGAGCAGGCCGGCCAGCGAGTCGCCGAAGCGCTCGCGTCCGCCGACCGCCAGCATGCCCTGGTCATCCTCGTGTTCGGCCAGGCAGGCGCCGTGTTGATCGATCAGATAGGCGCGACGGTTGCTCGTGCCCCAGTCTATGCCCAGTATATTTTTGTCCACTATATGCGATCCTTTTTACGACGCTGCCGCCATGGTACGAAAAAGACCGCCCCGCCTCCAATGAATTATCTCGCGGGAGTAATATCAAAATGGTATAGCCAGGCCCGGTTCAGGCCGGTAAAAGTTGCCCCTTGGATGCCTTTGGTTTAGTATGACCGCAACCAACAATCCAGGCATTCACGTATATGGTATCTCGCAGCCCGTCCACCCGAAATCTGTTCATTGCAGGCGCCGTCGCCGGTGCGCTGCTGCTGGGCGGGGGTGTCTATTTCGCCGCCATCAAGCCGGCCGAATCCCAGATCATGCCGGCCCAGGCCAAGCTGCCGGCCAGCGCCAGCAGTTCGGCGTCGGCCTCCGCCTCCGCCAGCGCGACGGCGGCGCCGCGCCATGCCGCCAACGTGGCGCCGTCGGCCTCGGCCGAAGTCCAACACGTGCGCAGCAAGGAACAGGCCGCGGCGGCGCTGATGGCGCTGCCGGAACTGCAAGCCTGGTCGGCCATCGTGGAGAAGAATTCGGGCGGCAAATCGCACGGCGCCCTGATCGAGTACGACCCGGCCCCGCGCAAGCTGAACGGCAAGAACTACTGGCAGTTCAGCTTTGTGGAGAACAGCAGCGATGCGGCGCAGCGCTGGGAGAGCTTCCTGGTCTCGTCGAGCGACGAGGAAATCCTGGTGGAAGACGCCAGCACCGACGAAGTCATCAGCCTGGCGCGCTGGCGCCGGGAGAAACACCCCGCCAAGCGCACCAGCATCGACGGCTAAGCGAGCTTCCGCCCTGCCTGCGGCGCGGCCTTGGCGGCTGCGCCCACCCGCCCTATCCAGCACACCGAGAACAAGGTCAGGCCGGCGGCGATCCAGCCGTTCAGGCCGTAGCCGACGATATGGCCGGCCGCATCGGTGTGCAGCATCAATCCCCCCAGCAGCGCGCCCACGCCGCTGCCCACTTGCTGGATCGCCGAGTTGGAGCTGAGGAAGGCGCCACGCTTGGCCGGCTCCGGCACCGTCGTCATCAAGGCCTGCATCGGAATGTTGCGGCCCGACAGAGCCATCATGAAGAACGGGAAGAACAGGATCACCGCCACCAGCGGGATCGCCGGCATGTGCGTCATGAACATGATCGGCAGCATGGAGAACAGCGCGATATAGCGGTACACCCGCTGGGCGCCGACGCGGTCCGACCATTTGCCTATCATGCGCGCGCTGAACAGCGTGGCCACGCCGCCGGCCAGGTAGACAAAAGTGATCTCCGCCGGCTGCACGCCGATATTTTCCACCAGCACCGGCGAGATGAAGGGGATCACCAGCATGCCCGTCAACATGTTCACGCCCGACAGCAGGAAGGCTTTCAGATGGCCGCGCACGCGGTACAGGCCGATCAGATTGGGCAGCACTTCGGACAGCGGCACGCGGCGCGTCAAGTGGCCGTTCAGCGACGGCAGCACGCGCCAGGCGGCGCACCAGACCAGCAGCGAAAACACCACCAGCAGATAGAACGGCGAGGCCCAGCCGTAGTGCGCGGCCAGCATCACGCCGGTCGGCACGCCGGCCACGGCGGCCAGGCTGAACGAGGTCATCACGATGCCGGTGGCGGCGCCGCGGCGCTCGCCCGGGATCAGGTCGCCGATGATGGCCATGACGATGGAGCCCAGCACGCCGCCGGTCAGACCGGCAAACGCGCGCGACAGCACCAGCAGGTGGAAGTTGGGCGCCAGCGCGCAGGCCAGGTTCGACAGGGTGAACAGCGCGAACATCGCCAGCAGCAAACGCTTGCGGTCGAAACGGTCGATATACATGGAGGCCAGCAGGCCGGACAGGCCGGCGCACCAGGCGTAGGCCGACACCGCGCCGGACACGGCGGCCGGTTCGATGGCAAAGGCGCGCATCAGCTGCGGCGCCAGCGGCATCATCACCATGAAGTCCATGATGACGGTGAACTGGGTCAGCGCCAGCAGCCACAGCACGAGGCGTTCGCGCGCCGCAGGCAGCGGCAGGGTCAAGGGGGAAGTTGCTTGCATATTGTTGTGCTCCCTTCAGTTGGCCTATTCCAGCGCCAGGATTTCAGCGGTGGTGCGGCGCAGGATGGCGCGTATCAGCTCCAGTTTGGCGGCGCTGGGATGGTTCTCCTGGCCCTGGGCGATCACCGCGTGCTTAAGTTCATGCATGATGGTGCGCAGGTCGTCGCGCGACTCGGCCGGATCGCTCATGCGGGCCACGATGGCGTCGACGAATTGGCGGTTCTCGGCCAGGAAGGCCTCGCCTTCAGGCGTGATGGTGTGCAGCTTCTTGTTGCCGTCGGCGGTAGCGACCACGTGGCCCATGTCCAGCAGCATCGACAGCAGCGGATAGATGGCGCCGGGGCTGGGCGTGTAGCCGCCGCCGGAGCGCTGCTCCAGCTCCTTGATGATTTCATAGCCGTGGCGCGGCTTTTCCGCGATCAGCTGCAGCACGATGTAGCGCATGGCGCCGGCGTCGAACATTTTCGGCCCACGGCCGCGGCCGCCGCCGCGATGGTGGTGGTCGCCATGCATGGCGTGGTGGCGGTGTTGGTGATGTAAAAATCTAAACATTTCTGAACTCCTTACGATATGACAAGTTAAGATATAACTTATTGAGATATATCTTAACTTGTTTACGGAAGAGTTCAAGGACTTTTTTTTAAGCAGTTTACGCTTGGCCTACCAACGCGGTCGCAGCAGATTCTGTTCCACCAGGAGCTGAACGTACCGCTGGCGGAGATTCGCATGCTGATGGATGGGGGAAGGGAATACGGTTTATACCGATATGGTCGCGGCCAAGCCGCAGGGAGCGGAAGCGCGGCGGTGCAGACGATCATGCAGCGCTGGCGCGATCATCTGGAGTATTTCTGGGCGCCCGGGGCGCCCGGGCGCCCGGGGTCAAGTCTGACATTCGGACACGAGCTCTGCAGTAACAGGCGTTACTGTAGAGCTCGTGTCCGAATGTCAGACTTGACCCCGGTGTTTTTGTTTTAACTGTCGAGGTGGGAGATCAGCAGGCGGCGGTTGTCGTCGCCGCCGCTGGCGGTCTTGTGCTCGACGACCAGGCGCGAGTTCTGCGTGTCCAGCGAAATGCCTACCGACAGGATGTCGATCAGCAGCAGTTGCAGGATGCGCGAGATCATCGACAGGAAGGTGGTGCTGTCTTCGCTGTGATCGACCGCCAGGCAAACGCTGGCCTTCTTCGCCAGCGGCGAGTTGCTCGACGTGATGGCGATGACGTCCGCCCCCGCCGCCCGCGCCGCATCGACCGCCGCCAACAGATCCGGCAGCTTGCCGGAATTGGAGATGGCTATCACCACGTCGCCCGGATTCAACAGCTCGGCCGCCAGCGTCAGCAGATGCGAGTCGCCATAGGCCGACGTCGGAATGCGGAAGCGGAAGAACTTGTGCTGGCCGTCCAGCGCCACCACGCGCGAATTGCCCATCGCGTAGAACTCGACCCGCTTGGCCTTGGCCACCAGCGCGATCGCCTTGTCCAGCGAACGCACGTCCAGCTGGTCGCGGAATTTCAGGATCGCGGAAACGGTATTGTCGATGACCTTGGCGCTCAGGTCGTGCGTGCTGTCGCTGACGCGCACCTGGCTGTGGCGCACCGGAATCGCACCGGTCAGGCTGCTGGCGAACTTCAATTTGAAATCGGCCAGGCCGAGGAAACCCAGCGAACGGCAGAAACGGATCACGGTCGGCTGGCTCACTTCGGCCAGGCGCGCGATGTCGGCGATCGGCTCGTTCAACACCAGGCGCGGCTGCTCCAGCACCAGCTGCGCCACGCGCTGCTCGGCCGGCGTCAGCTCGTGCTGCAGATGCTGCACCCGCTCCATCAGCGTGTTGGCGCCGCTGCGTCCGCGCAGGTGCTCGGACAAAATCGTCGCCACGCCGTAGAACGCCGGGTTCGGCGTGGTGATCACATAGGTCGGAATCTCCGACAGGTAACTGGTGAAGCGGCCCTTGGCCTCGAAGCGCGAACGGAACGGCGACGAAGCGAACCACTCGCCCATGCGCGGCACGATGCCGCCGCCGATGAACATGCCGCCGAAGGCGCCCAGGGTCACGGCCAGGTTGGCGGTGGCGCCGCCCAGCATGGCGCAGAAGCATTCCAGCACTTCCAGGCACAGCGGGTCTTTGTCGGTCAGCGCGCCGGCCATGATCTCCTGCGACGTCAAGTCGCGCACCTGGCGCCCATTGCGCTTGGCGATGGCGCGGTAGATGATCTCCATGCCGGGGCCGGAAATCAAACGCTCGGTCGACACGTGCGACCAGGTCTGCCAGGCGTACTGCAAAATCGAATATTCGCGCTCGTCGGCCGGCGCGAAGTTGGTGTGACCACCTTCCGAACCCAACGTGACGAAACCGTCGACGGTCGGTATCACGCCCGATACGCCCAGGCCGGTGCCCGGTCCCAGCACGCCGATGACGGAATTGGAGGCCGGCTTGCCGCCGCCCACCTGCATCAGATCGGCCGGCTTCAGGCCCGGCAGCGACATCGCCAGCGCGGTAAAGTCGTTCACCACCAGCAGCGTGTGCAGACCCAGGGCGCGGCGCACTTCGTCGGTGGAGAATTCCCAGTCGCGGTTGGTCATGCGCACGTGGTCGCCGCTGACCGGATTGGCCACCGCCAGCGCCGCGTGGTTCAGCGTGATATCGGCATGGTCCGACAGGTAGGAGCGCAGCATCGCCACGATGTCGGTGTAGTCGTCGCACTTGAGCACGCGCACTGCGCGGAACTCGCCGGGCGCGGTCTGCAAGGCGAAGCGGGCGTGGGTCGCGCCGATGTCGGCCAGCAGGCGCGGGCCGTCGGCGAAGGCGGTGCGGTTCAGTTTTTGATCTACTTCAGCTTGTTTCATCGTCAATTCAGTCAAAACAGTTGGCGGAAGCATACCCGAAATACCTGGTGTTAAGAAGGAAACGATGCGAAATCGTATCAGCGGGCGTAGCCAAACCAGGCGCCGAAGGCCGGCAGTTGCACCTGGCCGTCCACCACCGTGCCCGGCAGGCCGTAACCATCCATCTGCTCGGCGCCCAGCGCCTGCGGCAGCGCGCATGTGACAGGCTCCGCACCCAGGTTGAACACGGCGATGATGCCACGCTCGCCCTCGACGTCGCGGCGCAGCGCCAGCACCGGTTCCGGCGTGTCGAAGAACTGGATCGCGCCGCGCGTCAGCTGCGGCAGCTTGCGGCGCCAGGCGATGAACTTGCGGGTGAATTCCAGCGACGACGCGGCATCGCCCTCCTGCACCGAGGCCGCCTTGGCCAGGTGGTCCGGCGATACCGGCAGCCACGGCTTGCCTTCGGTGAAGCCGCCGTTGGCGCCGTCGGTCCACGCCATCGGCGTGCGGCAGCCGTCGCGGCCCTTGAACTCCGGCCAGAAGGTGATGCCATACGGGTCTTGCAGCAGTTCGAACGGCACGTCCGCCTCGGCGAAGGCCAGTTCGTCGCCCTGGTACAGGCACGGCGTGCCCTTCAGCGACAGCTGCATCGCCAGGATCATCTTGGCGAACGCCGCCGGCGCGTCCGGGCCGCCCCAGCGGGTCGCCACCCGCTGCACGTCGTGGTTGCCGACCGACCAGGAAGCCCAGCCGCCCTTGACGCGCGCTTCGAAATTCTCCACCTGCTGGCGGATGTAATGCGACGAGCAGGTCGGCACCAGCAGGTTGAAGCTGTAGGCCATCTGCAGCTTGTCGCCGTCGGCGGTGTACTCGGCCATCACGGCCAGCGAATCGTCGGCGCCCACTTCGCCGATCGCGACCGCCTTGTATTCGTTCAGCAGCGAGCGCAGTTTCTGCAGGAACGGCAGGTTCTCCGGGCGGCTCTTGTCGTAGATGTGCGCCTGCATGCCGTAGGGATTGACGTCCGATACGGTGGCGGTGTCGCGGTTGACGGCCGGCGGATTGCTGCGCAGTTCCTGGTCGTGGAAGTGGAAATTGCAGGCGTCCAGGCGGATGCCGTCGACGCCGCGCTCCAGCCAGAAACGCAGCGCGTCCAGGTGGGCCTGCTGCACCTCCGGGTTGTGGAAATTGACCTGCGGCTGGCTGACCAGGAAATTGTGTAAATAGTATTGACGACGGCGCGTGTCCCACTGCCACGACGAGCCGCCGAACACCGACATCCAGTTGTTCGGCGGATTGCCGTCCGGCGCCGGATCGGACCAGACGTACCAGTCGGCCTTGGGATTGTCGCGGCTGGAGCGGCTCTCCTTGAACCACGCATGCTCCTCGGCCGTGTGCGCCATCACCTGGTCGATCATGATCTTCAGGCCCAGGCTGTGCGCCCTGGCGATCATCGCATCGAAGTCGGCCAGCGTGCCGAACATCGGGTCGACGTCGCAGTAATCGGAGATGTCGTAACCGAAGTCCTTCATCGGCGATTTGAAATAAGGCGAGATCCAGACGATGTCCACGCCCAGCGATGCGATATAGTCCAGCTTTGCCGTAATCCCGGGTAAATCGCCGATGCCGTCACCGTTGGTGTCGTTGAAGCTGCGCGGGTAGACCTGGTAGATGATCGCCTCGCGGTACCAGTCCTGGGAGTGCGGTAAAACTTGTGTAAGTTGCTTAGTCATAAGAAAATCCGGGGTTGGCAAAGCTGGATATAGGTTTGTAGACAATATACATCACGAATATGGTTTTTTCAATCCATGAGGCACTTGCGGATTAATACAATTAATCCATAAAAATCAGCATCTTACGAATATTTACAAAAATTCGTCGGATAAAAATAGTAGTCAAACTACACAAAATCAGGAGAGAAAATAGTGAGCAACACCGGCAACGGGCCAATGCCCCGGCAAATTCCCTACATCATCGCCAACGAAGGCTGCGAACGTTTCAGCTTCTACGGCATGCGCAACATCCTCACGCCATTCCTGCTCAGCACCCTGCTGCTGTTCGTGCCGCTGGCCGACCGCGCCAGCGAGGCCAAGCATGTATTCCACACCTTCGTCATCGGCGTGTACTTCTTCCCGCTGCTGGGCGGCTGGCTGGCCGACCGCTGGTTCGGCAAATACAACACGGTGTTCTGGTTCAGCCTGATCTACGTGGCCGGCCATGCCTGCCTGGCGATCTTCGAGGACAACCTCAAGGGTTTCTACTTCGGCCTGTTCCTGATCGCGTTCGGCTCGGGCGGCATCAAGCCGCTGGTGGCGGCGTTTGTCGGCGACCAGTTCGACCAGAGCAACAAGAACCGCGCCAAGCTGGTGTATGACGCCTTCTACTGGATCATCAACTTCGGCTCCTTCTTCGCTTCGCTGCTGATGCCGGTGTTCCTGCGCGACTACGGCCCGGCCGTCGCCTTCGGCATTCCCGGCATCCTGATGGCGGTCGCCACGCTGATATTCTGGCTCGGCAAGCGCAAGTACATCCACGTGCCGCCGGCCGCGCCGAATCCCAACTCCTTCAGCAGCGTGGCCCGCACCGCGCTGATGAGCAAGCAGCCGGGCCAATCGCGTCCCGGCCTGATGATGGCCGGTGTCGGCGCGCTGGGCGCGGTGGCGTCGCTGTGCATGGCGCCGCAATGGGGCTTCGTCATCGCCGCCTGCCTGGCGCTGGTGCTGGTGCTGGCCTTTGGCGGCATCGGCGTGTCGATGCAGCTGGACCGCGCGCGCGGCCTGCATAGCGACGAAGCGGTGGAAGGCGTGCGCGCGGTGCTGCGCATCCTGATCGTGTTCGCGATGGTGACGCCGTTCCATTCGCTGTTCGACCAGAAGGCGTCGACCTGGATCGTGCAGGCCAACGCGATGAACAGCCCGTTGCTGAACATCTTCGGCTGGGAATTCACGCTGCTGCCGGCGCAGATGCAGGCGGTCAATCCGATTCTGGTAATGCTGCTGATCCCGTTCAACAACCTGGCCTTGTATCCGATCATGCGCGCCATCGGCATCACGCCGACGCCACTGCGCCGCATGGGCATGGGCATCGCGCTGGCTGGCGTGTCGTGGATTGTGATCGGCATGCTCCAGCTGCAGATGGACGGCGGCGACAAGATCTCCATCCTGTGGCAGCTGCTGCCGTATGCGCTGCTGACCTTGGGCGAGGTGCTGGTGTCGGCGACGGGACTGGAGTTCGCCTATAGCCAGGCGCCGGTGCCGATGAAGGGCATTATCCTGAGCTTCTGGTATCTGGCGATCACGGTTGGCAACCTGTGGGTGCTGATCGTCAACGCGGGCGTGAAGAACGACGCCGTCAGCGCGTACATCGCCACCAGCGGCATGGGCGTGATCGCGTTCCAGATGTTCTTCTTCGCCGCCTTCGCCCTGCTGGTCGCGGCGATCTTCGCGCTGTACGCGATACGCTACAAGATGGTGGACAACTACCGCAGCGAAGGCCCGGCAAGCTTCTGCTATCCAGAGACGGAGAAGGACAAACCGTAAACCAACATGTCTGAGACATTGGGGCCAGGGCGTTGACAATTATCGAATCGCCTCACCAAAGGGCGCGTAAGCTTGGCAGTCATCTCAATAAGAAGAACCGACAGGGATGACTGCCCAATCCAACACTTACACGCCCGCAATTGCCGGGAAGATCCTAGTCGTGAGGGAGCAAAAAATATTGCTCGATAGCGACTTGGCGGACTTATATAACGTTCCGACAAAGGTTCTGATGCAAGCCATCAAACGAAACAGCGAACGCTTCCCATCGGACTTCATGTTCCAATTGGACGATTCGGAGTGGAGCTCTTTGAGGTCACAATTTGTGACCTCAAAGAGCGGTCGCGGCGGGCGCCGCTACGCCCCTTATGCATTCACCGAACAAGGTGTAGCCATGCTCTCATCAGTACTTAGCAGCGCTACAGCAATTGCGGTAAATATCGAAATTATGAGAACGTTCGTTCGCATCCGAGAGACCTCCGCATCAAGCAAAGAACTAGCGTTGCGACTTGACCAGCTGGAAAGCAGAACCTCTATGCTATCCGTGCGCAATGACAACCTTAGGCAATATACACACGCACAGATCAAGCAGATATTTGACGTCCTACGCCAACTAATGATCAAACCAGAACCCGCGCCCAAACGGCCGATCGGGTTTGTTATCCCCGATGAAAAGTAACGGTCCACGCAAAAAGTATCAAAACTACAGATTTTGGATTACCATAACCGGCAAATACAAGGGTGTTTGCCGGTTTTTTGTAACCGCACTACCTAAATCTATAGTTTTGGAGGCGGCGATATGGGCGGTAAGCATCTAGGGGCATGGCGGCGGGTTGCCGGGGTTTCTGTGGGCGGCGCGCTGGCGTTGACTTGTGTGGCGGCCGCGGCCGCCGATGCGACGCTGGCCGCTTGCGACGGGCCGTTCGCTACCGTCTTGCAGCCTGCCGTCGCCGCCGATGCGCGGGCTTACTGGCTCAATCGCCAGCTGATCAAGTGGCCGGGCGCCGACGCTTCCGGCGGCGCTTTCAAACTCTATTACTCCGCTTCCGCTTCGCTGCATGCGACGCCTGGTGCGCGCGTGTCCGGCGCGGATGGCTCGCTGGCTTTGGCGCGTTTGGATGGCGGCTTGCCGTCCGATGTCGCGCAACGCTTCAAGTTCGTCGGCAATGGCGCGGTACTGACGCTGGCGGCAGCGGATGCGGCGCGCCTTGGCGGCGTGCTGACGAAGCAGGTCATGCTGGTGCAGGAAACCGACGACGGCACCGTGCGCGATGCCACCACACTGCAAATCGCCGGCGTGCTCGACGACCTGTATGCAGGCGCCGTCAACGCACGCGATCTGGGCGTCAGCGTCGGCAAACAAACCGGCTTCAAACTATGGGCGCCGACCGCGCAGCGCGTGGCGCTGTGCACCTACGCCAGCGGCTCCGGCAAAGCCTCGGCCATCACCGCCATGCAACGCGACGACGCCACCGGCATCTGGTCCGCGCAGCTTGACGGCAAACGCTCCGGCCAGTACTACCAATACCTGGTGGACGTGGTGGCGCCATCGGCAGGCCTGGTACGCAACCTCGTCACCGATCCCTATTCGATCAGCCTGACCACCGACTCCAAACGCAGCTACATCGCCGACCTGAACGCCGCCAAGCTGAAGCCCGCCGGCTGGGACAAAACCTCCGCCCCGAAAAAAGTCGCCGCCCAATCCGACATGACGGTCTACGAGCTGCATGTGCGCGACTTCTCGATCAACGACAACACCGTCAGCGCCGCCAACCGCGGCAAGTACACCGCCTTCACCGAAGCCGGCTCCAGCGGCATGAAGCATCTGGCCGCGCTCAGCAAAGCCGGCATGACCGACATCCACCTGCTGCCCGTGTACGACATCGGCAGCGTGCCGGAAAAAGGCTGCGTCACACCGGCCATCCCAACGGGCCTGAAGCCGGACGGCGAAGAGCAGCAAGCACTGGTCGCCAGGACCCAGGCCGCCGACTGCTACAACTGGGGCTACGATCCCTACCACTACAACGCGCCGGAAGGCAGCTACGCCACCGACCCGGCCGACGGCGCCAAGCGCATCGTCGAATTCCGCCAGATGGTGCAGGCGCTGCACAAGACCGGCCTGCGCGTGGGCATGGACGTGGTGTACAACCACACCTTCATCGCCGGCCAGAACGAGAAGTCCGTGCTGGACCGCGTGGTGCCCGGCTACTACCACCGCCTGAACGCCAACGGCGCGATCGAACGATCCACCTGCTGCGACAACACCGCCACCGAGAACCTGATGATGGCCAAGCTGATGATCGACTCGGTCGAACAGTGGGCCGTGCAGTACAAGATCGACTCGTTCCGCTTCGACCTGATGGGCCACCAGCCGCGCGCCGCGATGGAGCAGCTGCAAGCCCGCGCCGACCGCGCCACCGGCCATCACATCAACCTGATCGGCGAAGGCTGGAACTTCGGCGAAGTGGCCGACGGCGCGCGCTTCGTCCAGGCCTCGCAGCTGTCGCTGGACGGCAGCGGCATCGGCACCTTCAGCGACCGCGCGCGCGACGCCGTGCGCGGCGGCAGCGCCGGCGACAGCGGCGCGCAGATGATCACGCAACAGGGCTACATCAACGGCCTGGTGTACGACGCCAACGCGCAAGCGGGGACGCGTCCCGCCAGCGACCTGCTGCAAGCGTCGGACCTGGTCAAGGTCGGCCTGGCCGGCTCGATCCGCAGCTACCCGCTGCAAACCTCGGACGGCAAGACGCAACCGCTACAGGACATCGTCTACGGCGGCAACCAGCCGGCCGGCTACGCCAGCGAGCCTGGCGAAGTGGTCAACTACGTCGAGAACCACGACAACCAGACGCTGTACGACATCAACGTCTTCAAGCTGCCGCGCGCCACCAGCAGCGCCGAACGCGCACAGGTGCAGATGCTGGGCGCCGCCATCAACGCCTTCAGCCAGGGCGTGGCCTACTTCCACGCGGGCTTCGATATCCTGCGTTCCAAATCGCTGGACCGCAACAGCTTCAAATCGGGCGACTGGTTCAACCGCATCGACTGGAGCTACCAGGACAACTACTACGGCACCGGCGTCCCGCGCGCGGAAGACAACGGCAAGGACTACGAGTTGATCAAGCCACTGCTGCGCGACACCGCCATCAACCCGTCGCCGAAAGACATCGCCTACGCGCGCGACGCCTTCCGCGACCTGCTGGCGATCCGCTCCAGCAGCACGCTGTTCCGCCTGCGCAGCGCCGCCGACATCAAGCAGCGCCTGCGTTTCCACAACACCGGCAGCGACCAGGTGCCGACCGTGATCGTCGCCCACCTGGACGGCGCCGGCTACCCGGGCGCCAACTTCAAGTCCATCACCTACCTGATCAACGTCGACAAAGTGGCGCAGCGCGTGACGGTCGCCGCGGAAAAAAATCGCCTCTACCAACTGCATCCGGTCCACACCAACATGGCCGCAGCGGACAAACGCGTGGCCCTGGAAGCCAATTACGACGCCGCATCCGGCACGTTTGCAATTCCGCCACGCAGCGCCGTGGTATTCGTAGAAAAGAAGTAAACACCGTGCTATCTTTTCGGCTCACCATCGAGCCGGAAAGAGACCACAATGAGATGCAACCACATCGCAGCACTGCTGCTCACGCTAACCATCAGCGCCTGCGGTGGCGGTGGCGACTACAACGCGCAGGCAAACCACGCACCGGTCGCCGCCGCCGGACCCGCACAAACCGTGGCGACCGGCAGCTCGGTCAAGCTGGCCGGCAGCGGCACCGACGCCGACCAGGACATCCTCGCCTATTCGTGGACGCTGACCAAACCCACAGGCAGCACGGCCACCCTGCTGAACTTCCACGTCGCCACGCCGACCTTCTTTGTCGACCTGCCGGGCGTCTACGTCGCCACGCTGACCGTCAACGACGGCAAACTCGATAGCGCGCCGTCGTCCGTCACCATCACCGCGCAGTAGCTGGCGCAGCTTGTTTAGTAATCGGCCAATAAACATGACGGCCGCCCAGGCCTGTTGGTTTGCGGCGATGGCATAGCTGCTACACTGGTTTTCGCCAGTCACCACCGCCAAAATTATGAAACTGCACACGCTTGCGCTGCCCCTTTTCCTGTTCGCGCTGACCGCTTCGGCCGCGCCCGTCGCCGACCCTGTCGAGTGGATCAATCCCCTGATGGGCACCGCCAGCAAGCCCGAACTCTCGAACGGCAACACCTATCCGACCATCGCGCTGCCGTGGGGGATGAACTTCTGGACGCCGCAGACGGGCAAGATGGGCAACGGCTGGGCCTACACCTACGACGCCGACAAGATCCGCGGCTTCAAGCAAACGCACCAGCCGTCGCCGTGGATGAACGACTACGGCCAGTTCGCCATCATGCCGGTCACCGGAAAACTCAAGTTCACGCAGGACGACCGCGCCAGCTGGTTCTCGCACAAGGCGGAAGTGGCCAAGCCCTACTACTACAGCGTCTATCTGGCGGACGCCGACGTGACCACCGAGATCGCGCCGACCGAACGCGCCGCGCAGTTCCGCTTCACCTTCCCGAAAACCGACGACGCCTATGTGGTGGTGGACGCCTACGACAAAGGCTCGTACATCAAGGTGATCCCGGCGGAGCGCAAGATCGTCGGCTACAGCACCCGCTACGCCCGCGGTCCGCTGCCGAAGAACTTCAAGAACTACTTCGTCATCTACTTCGACAAGCCCTTCACCTCCACCCGCATCTGGAGCGGCGACAAACTGGTGAACAACGTCATGGAACTGGCCAGCGACCATAGCGGCGCGGTGGTCGGCTTCAAGACCGCCAAGGGCGAGAAGGTCGGCATGCGCGTGGCCTCCTCCTTCATCAGCGAAGAACAGGCGGAGCTGAACCTGAAGCGCGAACTGGCCGCCGACAGCTTCGACGCCACCGCGCAAAAAGGCAAAGAGGTATGGAACAAGACGCTGAGCCGCATCAGCGTGGAAGGCGGCAGCGACGAGCAGACGCGCACCTTCTATTCCAGCCTGTATCGCATGCTGTTCTTCCCGAACAAACTGTATGAGATCGACGCCAACAACCAGATCGTCCACTGGAGCCCCCACAACGGCAAGATCCTGCCCGGCTATATGTACGCCGGCACCGGCTTCTGGGACACCTTCCGCGCGCTGTACCCGTTCCTGAACCTGATGTACCCGTCGATCAACCGCGAGATGCAGGCCGGCCTGGCCAACGTCTACAAGGAAAGCGGCTGGCTGCCGGAATGGTCCAGCCCCGGCCTGGCCGACGTCATGATCGGGAATAACTCGGCGTCGGTGGTGGCGGAGGCCTACATCAAGGGCCTGCGCGGCTACGACATCGACACGCTGTGGCAGGCGCTGAAGCACGGCGCCGACAACGAAGGGCCGATGAGCGCCGTCGGCCGCGCCGGCGTCAAGTACTACAACGAACTTGGCTACGTGCCGTACGACGTCAAGATCAACGAGAACGCCGCCCGCACGCTGGAATATGCATACGACGATTTCGCCATCTACCAGCTGGGCAAGGCGCTCGGCAAGCCGCAGTCGGAGATCGGCATCTACGCGCAGCGGGCGATGAACTACAAAAAACTGTTCGACCCGGAGACGGGCCTGATGCGCGGCAAGAACAAGGACGGCAGCTTCCAGTCGCCCTTCAACCCGTTCAAATGGGGCGACGCCTTCACCGAGGGGAATAGCTGGCACTACACCTGGTCCGTGTTCCAGGACGTGAACGGGCTGGTGGACCTGATGGGCGGCCGCGAGAAGTTCGTCGCCAAGCTGGACCAGGTGTTCACACTGCCGCCGACCTTCGACGAAAGCTACTACGGCGAAGTGATACACGAGATCCGCGAAATGCAGATCGCGAACATGGGCCAGTACGCGCACGGCAACCAGCCGATCCAGCACATGATCTACCTGTACGGCTACGCCGGCGCACCGTGGAAGACGCAGTACTGGGCGCGCGAAACCATGAACCGCCTGTACAAGGCCACGCCGGACGGCTACTGCGGCGACGAGGACAACGGCCAGACCTCGGCATGGTACGTGTTCTCGGCGCTGGGCTTCTACCCTGTCACGCCGGTGGTGCCGCAGTACGTGGTCGGCGCGCCGCTGTTCAAGAAGGTCACGCTGCGGCTGGAGAACGGCAAGACGGTGGTCATCAACGCCCCCGCCAACAGCGACAGCAAGCGTTATGTGAATACGCTCAAGGTCAACGGCAAGCCGTATTCGAAGAACTGGCTGAGCCACACAGGCCTGATGCAGGGCGCGGTGCTGGACTTCGACATGTCCGATCAGCCGAACAAGCTGCGCGCCACCGCACCGGCCGACGCGCCCTATTCGCTGTCAACTGATCCGCAACACTAAAAACTAGGGCAAATGGAAATCATGGTATTCTGTGATTTCCATTGAGCGACTAACGCCAGTTAATCGCAATTCGGGAGCCACGCCCCGCTCCCCCGCAGCACCCCATCCTTTCCAGTGCCCTACCCCGCATTGAATAGCAGCTTGTCGTTAAACGCTTTATGCGCAGAGACCAGACCATGACTATTTCTTGCCAACTTACTGAATCCCGGCGCCTCGACGCCCTCCACAAACTGAACCTGCTCGATACGCCACCCAGCGCGGCCTTCGACCGCATCACGCGCATGGCCGCGGGCATGTTCAAGCTGCCGATTGCCGCCATATCGCTGACCGACGCCGACCGCCAGTGGTTCAAATCGCGCGTCGGCGTCGAACACACGACCATTCCCCGCTTGCACGCGCCCTGCGGCAATGTGGCCGACAGCGGCGAGCTGCTGCTGATCCCCGACCTGCTGGAGGACGTATATTTCCGCGATAGCCCGCTGGCCGCCAGCGGCATCCGCTACTACGCCGGCGCGCCGCTGACCACCGCCGACGGGCACTGCCTCGGCGCGATGTGCGTGCTCGGAATGGAACCGCGCGATACCACGCCAGAGGAACTTGCCGCGCTGTGCGACCTCGCCGGCATGGTCATGGCGCAGATCGAAATGCAGCATGCGATGGGACGCATCGATCCGCTCAGCGGCCTGCCGAACCGTAACCAGTTCCTGGAAGACTTCCAGGACCTGCAACGCGACCGCCCGGCCGGTGAGCAGCGGCTGGCGGTGTTGATCAACCTGACCACGCCCGAACAACTCAGCCACGCCGCGCGCGCGATGGACCCGTCCTACGTCGATGAATTGGTGACCGACGCCGCCCGCTGGCTGCGCACCGAGGTTGGCGCCAGCCGCCGCGTCTACCATGTGACGACCACGCAGTTCGCGCTGATCGCGTCGCCCGGCACGACGCTCGACGTCTACTTGCCGCTATTGGAGGCAAAGATGGCGCATGCTCAGGGCATCGCCAAGTCGCGCTACGTCGCCACGCCCACGGTCGGCATCGCGCCTTTCGAAATCGGCAACGCCGACTGCCTCGGCGTGCTGCGCCGGGCACAGAGCGCAGCGCACGACGCCATCGACACGCCTGCCCATATCGCCGTGTATTCGGAAGCCGAGGATGCGCTGTACCGGCGCCGCTTCACCATGCTGAACGACTTCGGTTCCGCGCTCGAAAGCGAGAACCAGCTGCGGCTGATGTACCAGCCCCGCATCGACATCACCACCGGCGGCTGCATCGGCGCCGAAGCGCTGCTGCGCTGGAACCATCCGACGCTGGGCGCCATCGGCCCGGCCGAATTCATCCCCGTGATCGAACGTTCCGGCATGGCGCATGCGACCACCGCGTGGGTGCTGGCGACGGCCATGCGGCAGCAGCGCCAGTGGCGCGACCAGGGTTTGTGTTTGCAATTGTCGATCAATGTATCGGCGGCGAATCTGCTGGAACCTGATTTCGCTACTGCCCTGGCGACGGGCCTGAAGCAATACGGCTTGCCGCCCGAATGCATCGAGCTGGAAATCACCGAGAGTGCGATCATGATGCAGCCGGTCAAGGCCCACGCCATGCTGGACGCGATCGCCGCCACCGGCGTGCGGCTGGCGATCGACGACTTCGGCACCGGCTACAGCAGCCTGTCCTACTTGCAGCGCATGCCGGCCGACGTGGTAAAAATCGACCAGTCCTTCCTCATCGGACTGGAAGACGATATGCGCAAGCAGGCCTTGGTGGCGACGATGATCACGCTGTCACAGGATCTCGGCCACCGCGTGGTGGCCGAGGGTGTGGAATGCGAGGAGGTGCTGATCTTCCTGCGCCTGGCCGGCTGCGACGAAGCGCAGGGCTTTATGTTCGCCCGGCCGATGGAGGCCGAGGCCTTTAGCGCCTGGAGCCCGACCGCCGTCGCCGTTGTTACTCCTGGCCGATCAGCACGACAGCATTGCGCGCGCCAAACGTGACGCTGCCGCCCTTCACCACGGCGGTCTTGCCGGAGTAGTAGTCCTTCACCTTCTGGCCGTTGGCAAACACGCCGTGCAGATTGATGGTGGCGGCCTTGTCGGTCGGCAGGTCGAGCGCGACGACCACCTTGTCGTGCAGCGCGCCCTTGTCGTAGGTGCGCTTGAAGACGTAAGGCTTGGCTTGCAGCTGCTGGTGGACGCCGGCGCCCACCGACACGTGGTCCTTGCGGAACAGGCCGATCTTGGCCCAGTGCGCGCGCACTTCGGCGATCTTGTAACCGTCGCGCTGCACGTTGCGCTCCAGCTCATCCCAGTTCATGAAGGAGCGCAGCTTGGCGTCGCCCAGCGCTTCGGCCACGTCCAGCTTGCGCGCGGTTTCGTCGCCGTAGTAGATCTGCGCCGCGCCGGGCGCCAGCAGCAGCTTGTTCGCGCTCTCGAACGGCTTCTTGCGCGAGGCGTCGAACGGCTTGTCGTAGTCGTGCGAGTCCAGGTAGTTCAGCACCGAGTAGCCATCCAGCGCGCCGCCGTGCAGCGCGTTCGAATAGCTGCTGAACAGCGGCTCATAATCCTTCTCCGCATCGTAGATCAAGCCGAAATTGATCAGGCTATTGAAACCGCTCTGATAGTAGTTGGCGCTCTGGCCGCCGCCCAGGTCGAACACCTGGCCCTGCGCGATGTTGTAGTTGTAGACTTCCGCCACCGAATAGAACTTGTCGTCGCTGAGCTTCTTGTCCGGGTTGGCGCGCTTCCAGTCTTCGAAGGCGACGGCGGCCTCGGTGTTCAACTCTTTCCAGGCCTTGGCCTCGACGTGCTTGACGGTGTCGGCGCGGAAGCCGTCGATGCCGTACTTGCGCACCCAGTCCGCATGCCACTTGATCAGGTAATAGCGCGGCGCGCGCGGATAGCCGGTGCGGGCGAAGAACTCATTCAACTCCTTCACTTCGCGCTCAAAGCGGCCTTCGCGCTGCCACTTCGCCGCCAGCTTCTCCGGCAGCTCGACCGGCGTATCGCTGTCGGTGCGGAAGTCCGGCAGGTTCTTCACCAGCGTGCATTCGATGGTGGTCTTGGCGTCCTTGTAGGTGCACTGCGGGTCGGTGCGCACCCAATCGTCCGGCCAGGCGTAGTCGGTCTCCGTCACCGGGCCGGTCTGGTTCATCACCACGTCCAGCACCACGCGGATGCCGTGTGCGTGCGCGGCGTCGACCAGATTGCGGAAGTCGTTTTCGGTACCCAGGCTGGCGTCGACGGCGGTGAAGTCGGCGGCCCAGTAGCCGTGGAAGCCGTAGGACTTGCCGGTGCCTTCATCGGTGCCTTCGTGGATCTGCTCCACCGGCGGCGAGACCCAGATCGCGCTCACGCCCAGGCTGTCGAAATAACCTTCGTTGATCTTGTTGGTGATGCCGGCCAGGTCGCCGCCCATGTAGCCGCGCAGCGGGCCGGCGTCCGCCTTGCGGCCGTAGACAAGGTCGTTGCCGACGTAGGCGTTGTTGAAGCGGTCGGTCAGCATGAAATAGATCGTGGCGTTCTCCCACAGGAATGGCTTGCGGGCGGCCTGTTTGGCGGCCGGCGCGGCGACGGCCGAGGTGCCGGCCGTAGCCGCTCCAAGTGCCAGTGCCAGGGTCATTGCAAGGGGAGTCAATTTCATGCTGTCTTCCTTTATGGTGGTTTTATGTGGTGACGGTCGGACGCGCGCGTCCGGTCCATCCGGTGATGCCGCCAACCTGCTCGGCGATGAGTATCAATGCGGATAAGGCCTGCTGGGTGGGCAGGTGGTGGTAGGCCGGATCGGCTTCGTAGCGTTCCAGGTAGACGCGCAGGGTCGCGCCCTCGGTGCCGGTGCCGGACAGGCGGTACACGATGCGCGAGCCGTTGGTCATGACGACGCGGATGCCCTGCAGCGTGGCGACCGAACCGTCGACCGGATCGGTGTAGTCGAAATCGTCGGCGAAATCGACCACGTGATGGCCCAGGTCCTGGCCCGCCAGCGCGGCCAGCTTGATGCGCAGGGAATCCATGAGCTCATTGGCGCCCTTGGTTTCGACCGCCTCGTAATCGTGGCGCGAATAGTAGTTGCGGCCGAAGCGCGCCCAGTGTTCGCCCAGCAGCTGCTCCACCGATTTTCCGCTGGCGGCCAGCAGGTTAAGCCAGAACAGCACGGCCCACAGACCGTCCTTCTCGCGGATGTGGTCCGAGCCGGTGCCGTAGCTCTCCTCGCCGCACAGCGTGGCCTTGCCCGCGTCCAGCAGCGTGCCGAAGAACTTCCAGCCGGTCGGCGTCTCGTAGCACGGGATGCCCAACGCGTCGGCCACGCGGTCGGCCGCGCGCGAGGTCGGCATCGAACGGGCGATGCCTTTCAGGCCGGCGCGGTAGCCCGGCGCCACGGTCGCATTGGCGGCCAGCACGGCCAGGCTGTCGGACGGCGTGACATCGAACTTGCGGCCGACGATCATGTTGCGGTCGCCGTCGCCGTCGGAGGCGGCGCCGAAGTCGGGCGCGTCGTCCGCCGCCATGATGGCGATCAGCTGCGCGGCGTTGACGGGGTTGGGGTCCGGGTGGTGGCCGCCGAAATCCTCCAGCGGCACGCCGTTGATGACGGTGCCGGCCGGCGCGCCCAGCATGCCTTCAAGGATGGTCTTGGCGTAGGGGCCGGAAACCGCGTGCATGCCGTCGAAGCACATGCGGAAGCCGCGCCCGAACAGCGCCCTGATGGCGTCGAAGTCGAACAGGCGCTGCATCAGCTCCGCATAGTCGGCCACCGGGTCGATCACCTCGACCTCCATCAGCTCGATGCGCGAGACGCCGAGGCGGTCGATATCGATGGCCGGCGCGTCGCTGATGCGGTACTGCCTGATGCATTCGGTGCGGTGGAAGATCGCCTCGGTCACGCTCTCCGGCGCGGGGCCGCCGGCGGCGATGTTGTACTTGATGCCGAAGTCGCCATCCGGTCCTCCCGGATTGTGGCTGGCAGACAGCACGATGCCGCCCAGCGCGCCGTGCTTGCGGATCACGCAGCTGACGGCCGGCGTCGACAGGATGCCGCCCTGCCCCACCAACACCTTGGCGTAGCCGTGCGCGGCCGCCATGTGCAGGATGGTTTGCACCGCCTCGCGGTTGTGGAAGCGGCCGTCGCCGCCCAGCACCAGCGTTTTGCCGGCGCAGTCGTCCAGCGTGTCGAACACGCTTTGCACGAAGTTTTCGAGATAGGAAGGCTGCCGAAAGATGGTGACTTTTTTCCGCAAGCCGGAAGTCCCCGGCCGCTGGCCGGGAAACGCTTTGGTCGCTACAGTTTGTATGCTCATGTTCGCTCCGCACAGGTAAAGGACAGTATTCGCAGCCCCTGTTGTACCTGTTCCGGCAAACGGGCGGCGCGCGACTACATGGTCAAGCGAACAATCCTACATCAACGCCCGGCCGGTTCGGCGTTGTCGCGGACGGCCAGGGTCAGCACGCCGGCCACCGCCATGCACACGCCGCCCAGCATCAGGGTCTTGACGGTGTGGCCGGCGAACCAGTGCTTGGTGACGAAGCCCAGCAGCACGCCGCTGACGATCTGCGGAATGGTGATGAAGAAGTTGAACACGCCCATGTAGTAGCCCATGCGCTTGGCGGGCAGCGCGCCGGCCAGGATCGCGTAGGGCATGGTCAGGATGCTGGCCCAGGCGATGCCGACGCCGATCATCGGCACGAACAGCAGGTTCAGGTCATGGATGGCGTAGATGCTGAACAGGCTGGCGCCGCCGATCAGCAGGCAGCTCATGTGCACGAACTTGCGGCTGGTCTTGCGCGCGAAAATCGGCAGGATGAAGGCGGCCAGCGCGGAAACGCCGCTGTAAACGGCGAACATCACGCCGACCCGGTTGCCCGCCTCCTGGAACGCCACCGATTGCGCGTCGGTGGTGCCGAAGACGTTTTCGCCGATGGCGGAGGTGGTATAGATCCACATCGCGAACAATGCGATCCAGGAGAAGAACTGCACGGCGGCCAGCTGCACCATGGTCTTCGGCATATTGGTGAAGCCGCCCATGATCTCCTTGAGCGCGTGACCCAGGCCCTTGGTGCGGCGCTGCTCGGCGCGGAAGGCTTCCAAGTCTTCGGGCGGCGTTTCCTTGGCGGTCAGGATGGTCCACAACACGGCCAGGAAGTAGATGGCGCCGCCAGCGTAGAAGGAGTACCGTACCGTATCGGGAATCGCGCCGTTGACCGGCACGTTGCTCACGCCCATATAGTCGGCGAAGATGGTCGGCAGCAGCGAGGCGATCACCGCGCCCCAGCCGATGAAGAAGGTCTGCATCGCGAAGCCGGCGGTCTGCTGCGAGGAACCCAGCTTGTCGCCGACGAAGGCGCGGAACGGTTCCATCGAGACGTTGATGGCGCCATCCATCAGCCACAGGACGACAACCGCCATCCACAGCGCGGTGGAATTCGGCATCAGGAACAGCGCGATCGACGCCAGCAAGGCGCCGATGAAGAAGAACGGACGGCGGCGGCCCCAGGTTGGATGCCAGGTGTTGTCGCTCAGGTAGCCGATAATCGGCTGCACCAGCAGGCCGGTGACCGGCGCCGCCAGCCAGAACAGGGACAGGTCGTCGGGATTGGCGCCCAGCGTGGAAAAAATCCGGCTGGTGTTGGCATTTTGCAGCGCAAAGCCGAACTGGATGCCGAAAAAGCCGAAGCTCATGTTCCACAACTGCCAAAACGACAGTATGGGCTTGCTGCTGGAAGATTGCATGCTGCGTGTCCCCGACTATTTTGAATTTGTAGCAAAATAACACGCAGCCTGACACGTGTCAATTGAAAGAGTTTCCCAGTAAAATAAAGGAAACAAGCCATCCCAAGGGCAGTATTTTGTAGTCAAATGTAGCCAAACAACAAAATCATAACAACCTCTGAGACCATAAAATTACATGAAAAGCAATTCCATCGCCAAACTTGCGGCCGTGTTGCCGCTGCTGGTCGCCAGCCAGGCCGGCCAGGCGCAAAACGCCGACCGCAAATTCGACAGCGCCACCCGCAACGGCGGCCAGCTGGAAGTCCACACCAGCGACGGCCGCTATGTCATCAAGCCCTACTCCGCCGGCATCGTCGAAACCACCTTCGTGCCGAACGGCGAGCAGCTGGACCCGGCCTCGCACGCGGTGGTGCTGGCGCCGGCCGCGGTCCGCACCACGCTGGCCACAAAGATCAACAGCATCGAATATGCCACACCCGGCATCGTCGTCACCATTACCAAGTCGCCGTTCCAGATTTCGTATGCATACCGGGGCAAGCGCCTGGTCGCGGAAAAGCATGGCTACGTCAAGTTCCAGGACGACCTGGCCACCGGCAGCAAGGATATCAACAAGGGCGCGGCGCGCGAACTGGAAGGCATCGAGTTCGCGTTGGACAAGGACGAAGCCCTGTACGGCGCCGGCGAGCGCGCGGTCGGCATGAACCGCCGCGGCCACCGCTTCCCCCTCTACAACAAGGCGCACTACGGCTACGACGACAAGTCCGAACAGATGGGCTACGCGATGCCGGTCGCGCTGTCGTCGAAGATGTACGCGCTCCACTTCGACAATCCGCAAACCGGCTACCTCGATTTCGACAGCAAGAAGTCCGACAGCCTGACCTACCAAACCATCGGCGGCCGCAAGACCTACCAGGTGATCGCCGGCGACAGCTGGGAGGAAGTAGTGGGCAACTACACCAGTCTGACCGGCAAACAACCGCTGCCGCCGCGCTGGGCCTTCGGCAATTTCGCGATGCGCTTCGGCTACCGCAACGAGGCTATCGCGCGCGACACCGTCAACAAATTCATCGCCGACGACATTCCGCTCGACGCCATCGTGTTCGACCTGTTCTGGTTCGGCAAAGAGATCAAGGGCACGATGGGCAACCTGGCCTGGGACAAGGACAGCTTCCCCAACGCCACCGGCATGATCGCCGACTTCCAGAAAAAAGGCGTGCAGACGGTGGTGATCACCGAGCCGTTCATTCTCGACACCTCCAGCAAGTGGCAGGAGGCGGTCGACAAGAAGGTGTTGGGCATGGACGCCAGCGGCGCACCGCTGGCCTACGACTTCTACTTCGGCCACACGGGGCTGATCGACATCTTCGGCAAGCCGGGCAAGGACTGGTTCTGGAACATCTACAAAGGCCTGCGCGAACAGGGCGTGACCGGCGTATGGGGCGACCTGGGCGAACCGGAAGTGCACCCGACCGCCATGCGCCACGCCACCGGCAGCGCCGACCAGGTGCACAACATCTACGGCCACCAATGGGCGCGCCTGGTGGCGGAAGGCTATCAGCAGGACTTCCCGACCGAGCGCCCATTCATCCTGATGCGCGCCGGGTATTCGGGCACGCAGCGCTACGGCATCATTCCATGGTCCGGCGACGTCAACCGGGGCTGGGGCGGTTTGCAGGCGCAGCCCGAAATCTCGCTGCAAATGGGGATGCAGGGCGCGGGCTATATGCACTCGGACCTGGGCGGCTTCGCCAATCCGGTGCTGGACAATGAACTCTACACGCGCTGGCTGCAGTATGGCGTGTTCCAGCCGATCTTCCGTCCGCACGCGCAGGACGAGGTGCCGCCGGAGCCGGTCTACCGCGAGGACCGCACCAAGGCGCTGGCGCGCGAGGCCATCCGCCTACGCTATCGCCTGCTGCCATACAACTACACGCTGGGCTTCGACAACAACCAGAAAGGCCTGCCGCTGATGCGCCCGATGCTGTACGAGGAGCCGGGCAACGCCAAGGTGCGCGCGATGTCGTCGACCTACTTGTGGGGCAAGGACTTCCTGGTCACGCCGGTGCTCAAGCAGGGCGCGACCACCGCCGACGTCTACTTCCCGGCGCGCAGCGCATGGTTCGATTTCTACAACGGCGAGAAGCACGCCGGCGGCGCCACCACATCGGTGAAGCTGAGCGCCGACCATGTGCCGGTCTACGTGCGCGCCGGCGCCTTCATCCCGATGGCCAAGGTGGTGCAGACCACGCGCGACTATTCGACCAAGCATATCGACCTGCACTACTACCACGACGCCTCGGTCGGCGCCGGCGCCGGCAAGCTGTATGACGACGACGGCAGCACCGCGCAAGCCTACGAACAGGGCAAGTACGAGCTGCTGCACTTCGCCAGCAAGCTGCAAGGCCGCAGCCTGTCGCTGCGCATCGAATCCGAAGTGGGCAAGCAGTACCAGCGCCCCGAGCGCAGCATCGCGCTGCAAGTGCATAACGTGACGGCCCACCCGTCGCTGGTGCGCGTGGACGGCAAGCCGGTCATCTTCGTCTGGGACGAAGCGGCCAAGGTGCTGAACATCGCGCTGCCGGCCAGCAGCCAGGCCGGCCGGAGCGTCGCCATCACCCTGTAAGCGTGTATGATTGCTGGCCATCGAATCCATTGATTCGATGGCCAACAAGACCATATACGGAGATAGGGAGATGCCAGTGTCACCAAAAATCATCAGCACGCTGTTCGCGCTCGGCGCCATGACAGCCGCCAGCACCACCGTGCTAGCCGCCCCCGAAAAAAAACCCACCGTCGCAGAAGCCGAGCGCTTCCTGGCCGACACCGAAGCCCACCTCAATAAGCTGAACAACGAACAGGCCAAAGGCGCCTGGGTCGGTTCCAACTTCATCACCGACGACACGGAAGCCATCGCCTCCTTCTTCGCCGAACGCTACCTGACGGCGGCCGGCGAAGCGGCCATCGCGGCGCGCCGTTTCAACGGCGTGAAGCTGCCGGCCGAATCGGCCCGCAAGATGATGCTGCTGCAGCAGACGCTGGTCTTCGCCGACGCCAAGGAACGCGAAAGCTACGCGCAATTGCAGGCGGCGATGAACGGCGCCTACGGCAAAGGCAAGTACTGCGCGAAGAAGCCCGACGGCACGGCCGACGCCTGCATGGCGCTGGGCGAAATGGAAAAGGTGCTGGCCAAGAGCCGCGACGAGGCCAAGCTGAAGGAAATGTGGTTGGGCTGGCACGCGCAAGCGCCGTCCTACAAGCAGAAATACACCGAATACGTCGCGCTGTCGAACAAAGGCGCCAAGCAGATGGGCTTTGTCGATACCGGCGCCATGTGGCGCTCGCAGTACGACATGCCGCCGGAAGCCTTCTCGGCCGAGATGGAGCGCCTGTGGCAGCAGGTCAAGCCGCTGTATGAAGCGCTGCACACCTACACCCGTCACAAGCTGCGCCAGACCTACGGCCCGGACGTGGTGCCGCTGACCGGCCCTATCCCGTCCCACCTGTTCGGCAACATGTGGAGCCAGAACTGGAACAACCTGTATCCGCTGCTGAAGCCAGCGACGGGCGCCAGCAGCTTTGACCTGAGCAAGGTGCTGGAAGACCGCAAGACCGACGCCAAGCAGATGACGCAATACGCCGAGCGGTTCTACACCTCGCTGGGCATGCAGAAGCTGCCGGAATCGTTCTGGGAGCGCTCGCTGCTGACCAAGCCGCGCGACCGCGACGTGGTGTGCCACGCCTCCGCCTGGCCGCTGAACGAGAAGGACGACGTGCGCATCAAGATGTGCATCACGCCGACGGCCGAGGACTTCACCGTGATCCATCACGAGCTGGGTCACGTCTACTACTTCCTCAACTACACCAAGCAGCCCTACCTGTTCCGCAACGGCGCCAACGACGGCTTCCATGAAGCCATCGGCGACACGGTCGCATTGTCGATCACGCCGAGCTATCTGCAGAAGGTCGGCCTGATGGACCAGGCGCCGGACGCCAACGCCGACATCGGCCAGTTGCTGGAGCGCGCGCTGAGCAAGGTCGCGATCCTGCCGTTCGCCTACTCGGTGGACAAGTGGCGCTGGGACGTCTACTCCGGCAAGACCAAGCCGGCCGACTACGACAAGAGCTGGTGGCAACTGCGCGAACAGTACATGGGCATGAAGCGCCCGGCGGCGATCGACGGCAAAGGCGCAGGCTTCGACGCCGGCGCCAAGTACCACGTGGCGGCGGACGTGCCGTATGCGCGCTACTTCCTGGCCGACATGCTGCAGTTCCAGTTCCACCGCGCGCTGTGCCGCGAAGCCGGCTACACCGGTCCGCTGCACCGCTGCTCGGTGTACGACAACGCCAAGGCCGGCGCCAAGCTGCAGCAGATGCTGGCGATGGGCGCGAGCAAGCCGTGGCCGGAAGCGCTGAAGGCGATTTCGGGCGAGGACAAGATCGACGGCGGCGCGCTGCTCGACTACTTCGCGCCACTCAAGACCTGGCTCGACACGCAGAACGCGGGTTTCGCTGCGGCTGAGAAGAAGTAATCCCCTCCCAAGCCCCTATCCAGTGCGGAAGCAAGGGGTAGGGGTTGTCGCTACGCCAAGGCCTGCCGTGATAAAAAAAAGCATATTAATAGCTGCGTTCACCTTGTCCATTCCATTCTATGGATGTAAAGCGCAGGATGTAAGCGAACCGCAAATTGGTGGAATAAAGCAGTTTGTGCAAATCAGTACGGACGATACGGCCAAGCCGGTGCTCCTTTTCCTGTCTGGCGGGCCAGGCAGCTCAATGATAAAAAACGAGGCGGCTTTTACCAGGATACTGCGATCCAGATTCACGATTGTTCACTGGGATCAGAGAAACGCGGGGAAAACACTGGCCTTGAATCCTTCACCCACTCAACCGTCGGTTGAGCAAATGGTGAATGACACCTATCAGGTCATCGAATTTGTCAGGAAAAAGCTGGGCAAGGAGAAGATTTACCTGCTGGGAAGTTCATGGGGGAACGTTCTGGGCTTCCAGATCGTCAAAACCCATCCTCAACTCCTGCATGCCTATTTTGCCGTCAATCCCGTGGTGAGCCAGGTGGCCAGCGAAAAGGAACTGCTGCTGACCCTGAAGACGCATTTCGAGGGGAACCCGCTCGCCACCGAAGAATTAGCCAAGGTGAACATCCCCTTCAAGGCCGACGAAGACCTGTTTTACCTGAGGAAGTGGCTCTTTTACAAGGACGGCAAGGAATTTGTGACCAGTAATGAATTCAAGAACGGTTTCCTCGAATGGTCAAAATCCTGGTCACCGGTGTGGAACGAGGTCATGAATATCGACTTGCCCGAAACGCTGAAGAAGGTCGACTGTCCAGTTTATTTCTTTGTCGGTAAAAACGATATTCAAACCTCCACCAGGATTACGGCAAAGTACTTTGAGAGGCTGCAAGCGCCAAAAAAAGAGCTGTTTATTTTTGAAAAATCCGGACATCAAATTCATCAAGATGAACCGGAACGGTTTCAAAATACGATCATCTCGACATTGGCTCAGCGTACCCCGTAGTTCGGCCGTTTCATCTGCATCGCCGCCGCCTGGCAATGGGCGGCGATGAAGTCTTCGTGGTTCGGCATCTTGCCGGCGCAGTTCTCCACCACGGTCTTGATGGTGCGCAGATGCGCCTCGATCTGCTCCTGCGGATACAGATCCACCAACGGATGATACGACTGCGGCCGCAAGCCCTGCCCCAGCATCACCTGCAACCAGCTCACCGCCGCGAACATCTCATCCTTCTCGCGGTAGAAGCGGCCGTGCTGCTTGAACAGGTCCATCTTCTGCTTCAGGCTTTCCGGCACCTCCATCGTGCGGCAGTAGTTCCAGAACGGTGTGTCGTCGCGCTCCGTCGCGTGGTAGTGCAGCACCAGGAAGTCGCGGATCTTGTCGACCTCGAAGTGCGCCTGGCGATTGAACTCGTCGATATTGTCCTGGTTGAAATCGCGGTCCGGGAAAAAGCTCATCAAACGCGCGATGGTCGACTGGATCAAATGGATGCTGGTCGACTCCAGCGGCTCCATGAAGCCGCTGGCCAGGCCGATCGCCACCACGTTCTTGTTCCAGAATTTCTTGCGCTTGCCGGTGACGAAGCGCAGCGGCTTGGGCTCGGCCAACGGCGCGCCGTCCAGGTTGGCCATCAGCTGCGCGCTCGCCTCGTCGTCGCTGATGTATTTGCTCGAATAGACATGGCCATTGCCGATGCGGTGCTGCAGCGGAATGCGCCACTGCCAGCCGGCCGTGCGCGCGGTGGCGCGCGTGTACGGCGTGATCGGCCCGGTCGACTCGCACGGCACCGCCAGCGCGCGGTCGCACGGCAGCCAGTGGGTCCAGTCCTCGTAGCCGGTCTTCAAAGCGCCTTCGATCAGCAGCCCGCGGAAGCCCGAGCAATCGATGAACAGGTCCGCTTCGATGCGCTCGCCGTTTTCCATCATGATCGCCGCCACATGGCCGTCGCCTTCGCGCAGGATCACGTCGGCCACTTTGCCCTCGGTGCGGACCACGCCGCGCGCTTCGGCGAACTTGCGCAGGTATTTGGCATACAGTCCGGCGTCGAACTGGAAGGCGTGGGCGATGTGCGACACCGGCGAATTGCCGGCGTCGACCGCGCGCATGAATTTGTTCTGCGGCGCCGCCACCGCCGCCAGCGAATAAGCGCTGAAGTCCGGCGCCAGCCCGGCCTGGTGCAGCTTGAGCCAGTAATGGTGGAACTCGACCAGCCCCATGTCCAGGCCGATGTTGCCGAAGGTGTGGATGTAGTTCTCGCCCAGCTTGCCCCAGTTGACGAACTGGATGCCCAGCTTGAAGGTGCCCTGGGTCTCGCGCATGAAGTCGTCTTCGTCGATGCCCAGCGCCTGGTTGAACAATTTGATCTGGGGGATGGTGGCCTCGCCCACGCCGACGGTGGAAATCTCGTCCGATTCGACCAGGCGCACCTGGTAATGGCCGCCCAGCAGTTTGGACATGGCCGCCGCCGTCATCCAGCCGGCGGTGCCGCCGCCGACGATCAGGATTTGCTTGAGGCGGCGATCCGCCTGGTTTTGCTGCGTCATTGTTGGTCTCCAGCTTTTTATGTTGTCCGATATTGTGCACGAAAAAAAACACCCCCTGCCGGCAACTGCTGACAGGGGGTGTTTTGGACCGGACTGAATTACATTTTGTAGTTCAGGCCCAGCAGCATGGTGCGGCCGTACTTGGTGTACTCGCCTGGCACTTTGACGTTGCCGTTGCTCAGGATGGTCTGGTACGCGGTATCGCTGGCGTTGATCACCTGGAACAGCAGCGACAGGCCTTTGTACTGGCCTTCCTTGAACTCGTAACCGAGCTGGAAGTCCACTTGCGCCGCGCCCTTGATGTCGGTGAAGGTGCGATCGGCGCCGAAGCCGGTCACTTCGCCACGGAAGTTGGAGCGCTCGCTGCGGGTTACACGTGCCGAGTAGCCGGACTTCTCGTAGAACACCTGCACGTTCGACACGGTGCGCGACAAGCCCGGCAGTGCGCCGGTGGTGCCTGGACCGTCAGGCGCGATCTCGCTCTTGGTGCGGGAGATCGAACCGGTGGCGCCGAAGCCGTCCAGGCCGGTCCACAGGACCTTGCCGTCGATCGAGCCAGACAGTTCCACACCCTTGATCGAGCCGCCCGTGCCGTTGGCCGGTTGCTTCAGCGTGCCGATGTTCGATTTCGGCGTCACGCCATCGTTAGGATAGCTGGTGAAATCGAACGGCAGGATCTGGTCGTAGATGTAGGTGTTGAGCTTCTTGTAGAAGGTCGCGGCGCTGAAGTAGGTGCTCTTGTCGAAGTACTTCTCGTACGTCAAGTCGATCGCGTTGGCGCGCCATGGCTTCAGCTTAGGATTGCCGCCGTCGCCAGCCCAGACCAGCTTGGTGGTATCCACCGAAGCGCTGGACGACGCGCGCAGCTGGTCCAGACGTGGACGAGCCATCGTCTTGCCCAGGCCGAAGCGCACATGCTGCTCGCTGCCCAGGTCAAAGTTCAGGTTCAGGCTAGGCAGGAAGTCGTTGTACGAAGTGCCTTCTTCCGCGGTCTTCGGCTTGTTCAGGTTGCTGGTGTCGACGTTGAACGCGCTCGAGCTCTGGTTGGTGTGGATCATCTGTACACCGAAGTTACCTTTGACAGGCACACCCCAGGTGTCGTCGATGCCGACCTTGGCGTAGGCGGTCGACACTTTCTCGCTGACCAGCCAATCCTTGTTGTAGATGTCCTGGTGAACCTTAGGCGTCAGCGTGTACACGCTGTTGAGTGCGCCCATGATGTCGTAGGACATGATGCCAGGGATGCCGGCGAAGCCCAGCGAGGTCGGATCCTGGATCAGGTTGGCAGGCACGGAGATCGGTGCGCGGCCATTCTTCAGGTTGACCAGCATCTCCGCCGATTGACGAGTCTTGTCGCGCTTGGTGAAGTTGACGCCCACGTCCAGGTTGCTGAACATGCCGTCCAGGCTGCGCTTGGCCGAGAAACGGGCCGATTTCAGCTTGTCGGTCACTTGCGGGTACTTGACGTAGCCGTCCTGGCCCCAGCCGCCCGAATCGCTCAGCCTGACGACCGCAGGATTGGCGTAGTTCAGGCCGGTGGTCACTTGCGGCAGGCCGGTCTGGTTGTCGCGCACGATCTTGGCGCTGTCGGTGGTGGCTGCGCCGGCGTAGGTTTCCAGGATCATGTCCTGACGGTCCGCTTTCGAGTAGCTGAAGTCGGCGATACCGGTCCAGTCTTCGTTCATGCGCAGCTTGTTGTTCCAGCCGATCGCGAACAGCTTGTCGCGGTTGGTGTTCAGGTCGTTGCGCAACACAGGCTTGATGCCGCCGACGGTCGCGCTCTGCAGCACCTGGGTGCCGCCGTAGCTGGCGAATACCGGGTTGGAGTAGGTCAGGTCGCCCATCCAGTTGCCGGTGCCGAATTGCATGCCACGGATGGTGGTGTCGGAATCGAATTTCGAGTAGTAGGTGTCCACCATCGACTGGAAGTCGCGGGTCGGTTTCCACTGCACCACCGCCATCAGGCCGTCGCGGGTCTGCTTGGTCGAGCCGGCGGCGATTTCGTTGCCGGAGTTGGCCAGGCCGGTGGCGTTGCCGGTCTTGGGATCGTTGCCATAACCCCAGCTGCTCCACTTCTGGTACTGGCTCGGGGAATCCAGGCGGGCGTAGCCCAGCGCCACACCCACGGTGCGGTTGGCGAACTGGTCGATGTAGATACCGCTCAGGCGGTAGCCCTTGTCTTTGTAGCCGGCGTTTTGCTTGCCGATCGAGTTCTTCTCGCCGCGCACGTTGATCGCCATGGTGCGGCCCGGGAATTCCAGCGGACGCACGGTTTGCAGGTCGACGGTGCCCGACAGGCCCTGGCCGATCAGTGCCGCGTCCGGCGTCTTGTAGACCACGGCGCCGTTGATCAGTTCCGATGGATACTGGTCATATTCAACGCTGCGGTTGTCGCCGGTGGACGCCTGCTCACGACCATTGAGGGTGGTGGTCGAGAAGTCTGGCGCCAGGCCGCGGATGCTCAGCACCTGGGCACGGCCAGCCACGCGTTGCGCGGCCACACCTGGCAGGCGCGACAGCGATTCGGCGATCGATACGTCCGGCAGCTTGCCGATGTCTTCGGCGGAGATCGCTTCGACGATGGATTCGGAATTCTTTTTGACGGAGATAGCGTCTTCGATACCGCGGCGGATACCGGACACTTTCACCGTTTGCGTGACAGGCGCGTCGGCGGCCTGGGCGGCGGTCGCGACTTGCGCGTAGGACGAGCCGGAAATGGCGGACAGCAGCAATGCACAGCCGGCTGCTACCGGGCTCAACTTAAATGCAACACTGGTCGGAGCCGAGTTGGCGCCGCGCTGGTTGGCGGAATTCATCATCAAATGTCCCTCACTCATCTAAAAATATACCCGCGACAACTACAGCCTGCTCTCGCTACATCGACTACACGGGTTCCAAGGATTGCAAACGTTCTAAAAGACGTTCTATGAAGAATTTTGTACTAAAACTAGATTCGGTGTCAATCAAACTTCAGTCACGCTACGTGCGCAGAGGGCCGCCAGCCCTTGCCCGCCCCGTGAAAACGCCAATCGCGTTGTATTTCGGCTACAGGCGACCACCCCTGATTATGTAGTGGAACTACATTTTTTGACTTGATAGCACTTTACTTCGTAGCATTTCCAACGCCGGCCCGATGGAAAAGTTATCTCAAGGATAATTTTTAAAGAAATGCAGCGAAGGATTGTATTAAAACTAGAAATGCTGATTTGATGCCCACCCGCTTTCATAGTATTCTCGGCGAGAAATCCATAAAAGAACACTTGTAGTCCGACTACTTAACGGAGACCTCATGTACAAAATCCTCGCCGCCGCGCTGTTTTCCGCGCTGCCGTTCATCGCCCACGCCGACACCTACCGCATCGACCACATGGACCCGCCGCTGTGGTGGGCCGGCATGCACAACAGCTCGCTGCAACTGATGGTGCACGGGCCGCACATCGCCGACCTGGAGCCGGCGCTGGTCTACCCCGGCGTGCGCATCGCCTCGGTGGCGCGGGTGGCCAACCGCAACTACCTGTTCGTCAACCTGGAAATCGCCCCCGACGCGGCGCCGGGCGCGCTCGACCTGGTGTTCAAGCGCGGCAGCCAGGCCGTGCACTACAACTACAAACTGCTGGCGCGGGCCGCCGGCTCGGCCCAGCGCAACGGTTTCAACAGCGGCGACGCCATCTATCAGGTGATGCCGGACCGTTTCGCCAACGGCGACCAGTCCAACGACAACGCGGCCGGCATGACGGAACGCGCCGACCGCGCCGCGCCTTCCGGCCGCCACGGCGGCGACCTGCGCGGCATGGCCGACCATCTGGACTACATCGCCGCCATGGGCTTCACCATGGTCTGGCCGACGCCGCTGCTGGAATCGAACTCGTCGGCCTACTCCTATCACGGCTACGCCACGACCGACCACTACCGCATCGACCCGCGCTACGGCAGCAACGAAGGCTTCCGCGACTTTGTCGCGCAGGCGCGCGCCAAGGGACTGGGCGTGATCCAGGACGTGGTGCTCAACCACATCGGCGACAAGCACTGGTGGATGCAGGACATGCCGACGCCGGACTGGCTGACCTACCACGGCAAGTTCGTGCCGACCGAGCATCACCGTGTGGCGCTGCAGGATCCTTACGCCTCGAACGAGGACAAGCGCAACTTCACCGAGGGCTGGTTTGTCGAAAGCATGCCGGACCTGAACCAGGCCAACCCGTATCTGGCGACCTACCTGATCCAGAACGACATCTGGTGGATCGAGTACGCCGGCTTGTCCGGCCTGCGGGTCGACACCTACGGCTACTCCAACGCCGAGTTCCTCAGCCGCTGGTCCGGCAGCATGATGGCCGAGTATCCGAAGCTGAACCTGGTGGGCGAGGAATGGACGCCGTTGATACCGGTGGTCGCGCACTGGCAGGAGGGCAAGCAGAATTTCAACGGCTATCAGTCGCACATGCCGAGCATGATGGACTTCCCGCTGACCTACACCATGCGCCGCGCGCTGGCCGCGCCGGACGGCACCGAGCAAGGCCTGACCAATCTGTACGAGACGCTGTCGCAAGACTATCTGTATCCGAACGCCGGCAACCTGGTGCTGTTCGAGGGTAACCACGACGTCTCGCGCATCTACAGCGAGCTCAATGCGGACGACAACTTGTTCCGCATGGCGATGGCCTTCGTGGCGACGGCGCCGCGCATCCCGCAGTTCTATGCCGGCACCGAGATCCAGATGACCAGCACCATCAAGGAGCGCGACGATGCCTCCTACCGTCACGACTTCCCCGGCGGCTGGCGCGGCGACGCCGTCAACGCCTTCACCGGCGCCGGCCTGACGGCGCAGCAGGCGGCCGCGCAGGCCTATGTGAAGAAGCTGTTCAACTGGCGCAAGGGCGCGTCCGTGATCCATCACGGGAAGATGATGCACTACGGTCCCGAGAAAAATACCTACGTCTACTTCCGCTACGACGGCGCCAAAAAAGTCATGGTAGCCTTGAACAAGAACAGCACCGACACCGTGCTGAAAACCGCGCGCTTCCACGAGATGCTGAACGGCGTGCGCGCCGGCGTCGACGTCATCAGCGGCAAGCGCGTGTCGCTGGATGGCGAGGTTACCCTGCCTGCGCGCTCGGCGCTGATACTGGAGATCGCACCATGAGCTTCGCCCGTCGCCGCCTTGGCGCCTTGTCGCTGCTGGCCCTGCCCGCCATGGCGGCCGCCGCCACCACGCTGAGCACCACCTATCCGACCTGGGACGGCAAGCAGGAGACCGTGCGCTACACCACGCCGGACGCCAACGCCGCACTGCGCAGCTACACGCAATCGACCACCATGCGCGTGCGCGACGGCGGCAAGCAGGAAATAAACTACGCCGAAGCGCAGGGGCAGCCGTCGGTCCGCAGCGGCAACCTGGCCTTCGACGCGCTGTTCACGCTGGCCGGCCTGGAGATGAAGCAGGACTCGGTCGGCGAAATCCGCGACGGCAGCTACAACGGCGGCAACCCCATCTCCTGCAACTGCTTCGAGACCGGCGAGTTGTGGCACTACGTGTGGACGCGCGACCTGTCCTACGCGGCCTCGCTGGGGCTGGGCATGCTGGACCCGCGCCGCGTGCGCAATTCGCTGGAGTTCAAGCTGTCCGGCTACCGCGACGGCGTGCGGCCGGGCGCGCACGCCGCCGGCAGCGCCGACGGTTTGCAGATCATCCAGGACACCGGCAGCGGCGGCAGCTGGCCGGTCAGCACGGACCGCGTCAGCTGGGCCTTCGGCGCGGAGGAAGCCTTGAGGGCGCTGGCGCCGGACGAGCGCAAGGCCTTCGCGGCGACCGCGCTGCGCGCCCTTTCCAACACGCTGGAGAACGACCGGCTGGCCGTCTACGATGCGGTCGACGGTTTGTACAACGGCGAGGAATCCTTCCTCGACTGGCGCGAGCAAAGCTACGCCGGCTGGATCGCCGGCGACCTGGCCAGCATGGCGACGTCGAAAGCGCTGTCCACCAACGCCGGCCATTACAAGGCGCTGACCTTGGCGGCGCAGCTGGCGAAGGAACAAGGCAACGCGGCGCTGGCCGACAAGTACGCGGCGTGGGCGGCGGACCTGAAGCGCGCCATCAACCAGCACCTGTGGCAGGCCGACGCCGGCATGTACAGCAGCCTGACGGCCGGCCATTTCGACGGCGCGCCGATGTACAAGTACGACTGGCTGGGTCAATCGCTGGCGATCGTCACCGGCATCGCCGACCGCCGGCAGGCCGAGAGCATCCTGGCGCACTATCCGCATGGTCCGCTGGGCGCGCCGGTGATCTATCCGCAGCAGCCCGGCGTGGCGATCTATCACAACCGCGCCATGTGGCCGTTCGTGACGGCCTACGGTTTGAAGGCGGCGGCGCTGACCGGCAATGTCGCCGTCGCCGACGCGGCCTACGAAACGCTGATGCGCGGCGCGGCGCTCAATCTGTCGAACATGGAGAACCTGGAATGGTTGTCCGGCCAGCCGATGTTGAAGGACAAGCAGGCGCAGGGCGACCTGAGCGGGCCGGTGATGGATTCGCGGCGGCAGCTGTGGTCCGTCGGCGCTTACCTGGGCATGGTGGTGGGCGAGGTGTTCGGCGTGCAGACCACCGACGACGGCATCGCGCTGCGTCCGTTCGTGACGGCCAAGCTGCGGCGCGAAGCGTTTGCGGGCAGCGACGCCATCACGCTCAACCATCTCGCGCTGCGCGGCAAGCGCCTGCAAGTACGCCTGTCGCTGCCGCCCGCTGCACGGGGCGATGGTTACTACGAAGTCGATGCGGTGATCCTGAACGGCAAGCCGGCTGCGGCCACGTTGGCCTGGGATGCGCTGGCAGCGGACAATGTCATCGAGATCCGCCTCGGCAAACTGGTCGCCGGGCAGCAGGCCAAGCGCAGTGTCAGCGCGCAGCCGCTGGCGCAGGATCCTGCGGTGTACTCGCCGCCGGAGCCGCGCATCGTCAAGCTGGAACGCGGCACTTACGATTTCCCCACGCTACACTTCGAAGGCGCCGGCAAGGGCGTGGTCTACAACATCTACCGCAACGGCAAGCTGGCCACGCAGCGCGTGAGCGCCAGGACCTGGGCCGACCGCCGCGCCCCGCTGCTGGGCAAAGGCGAGAACGATAACCTGTGCTACTCGGTGGAGGCGATGTACAGCGGTTCCGGCAACCGCAGCCACCACAGCGCGCCGGTGTGCCTGAACAGCGGCGTGGAAATCGCCGCCGGCGATGCGCGCGTGCAGTCCAGCGTGACCGCCACCGACGGCCGCATTGCCGGCTGGGGCGCGCCGTCCGATACCTTCGCGGTGCAGGACATCGGGGTCGCGCGCGACGGCAGTTATGCCTTGCAGCTGAAGTACCGCAACACCGCGCACCAGGTCAACCTGGGCATCAGCGGCGGCGTGAAGTGGATGACGCTCAAGGATGGCAAGGGTGGCATCGCCGCGCAAGGTGTGGTGCAGTTGCCGCATTCGCCGGCCGGCGCCGGGCCGTCGTGGTCGACGCCGTTGAAGGCCGCGCTCAAGGCGGGCAGCTACCGCATGGAGCTCAGCGATTTCTACAATATGAGCTACCTGAAAAATAACACCAGCTACGCCGATGCGGGCGGCGTCAAGGGGCCGTCGAACCGCTTCGATATCCACGGGATTCGCATCATGCCGCTGGCGCGCGGCGCGGCGGGCGGCGGCACGGCGGCCAACCCGGCGGCCGGCCCGGCCATCGCGCCCATACCGCCGCTGCCACCGGCCGGCACGCTGCGCATCGTCGAGCAGTTCGCCTCGCCGCAGCTGGGCAATCAGCGCAGCCTGCGCATCTACCTGCCGCCCGGCTACGACGCCCATCCGCAGCAGCGCTATCCGGTGCTCTACATGCATGACGGCCAGAACCTGTTCGACGCCGCCACCGCCGCCTACGGCGCCGCCTGGGAAGTCGGCGGCGCCATGGACCGCCTGATCGCCGACGGCGTGGTGGCGCCGGCCATCGTGGTCGGCATCGACAACACCAAGGACCGCATCGCCGAATACACGCCCTGCTGCGATCCGCAATACGGCGGCGGCAAGCTCGACGCCTACATGGCCTTCATCGTCGATACCGTCAAGCCCTGGGCCGACGCCAACCTGCGCACGCTGCCGGACCGCGAGCACACCGCCATCATGGGCTCCTCGCTGGGCGGCATCGCCTCGGTCTACATCGCCCAGCAGCGACCGCAAGTGTTCTCCCGGTCGGCGGGCGTATCGAGTTCGTTCTGGTGGAATCAGGGCGAGTTGATCGCCAAGGCGCCGGCGCGCCAGCCGGTCAAGTTCTACCTCGACGCCGGCACCGACGACGATGGCCTGGAGCACACGCTGAAAATGCGCGACGCCATGCTGGCCCAGGGCTACCGCTTGAATGAAGACCTGCTGTTCTACGCCGCCGATGGCGCCATCCACAACGAGCGCTCGTGGGCGGCGCGGGTGCAACGGCCGCTGGCCTGGTTCTTCCCCGCTAGCCGGCGGCGATAATCGACGTCTGCTGCCGCCAGCTGCTCACCAGCAGCGCCTCCAGTTCCTCCGGCGCGACGGCGGCGCTCAGGCAGTAGCCGAAGGCCTCGTCGCAACCCATCGCGGCCAGCTGGGCCAGCTGGTCGCCGGTTTCCACGCCGCCGGCGATCACCTGCATGTTCAGGGTGTGCGCCATCGCGATGATGGCGCGCACCATCGCCCCCTCGTCCGCCACCCGGCCGTCGCTATGGCGGTCGGTCGGCTGCAGGGCCGAGCGGCGCAGGTCGTCGATGAAGGATTTGTTGATCTTCACCAGATCCACCGGGAAGCGCCGCAGGTAGTTCAGCGACGCGTAGCCGGTGCCGAAATCGCTGATCGAGATGCGCATGCCCAGCTGCTTGAACTGGCGCAGCACGGCCTCGCAATTCTGGTTTTTATCGATCAGCATGCCCTCGGTGATTTCCAGCTCGACGTAGCGGCCCGGCAGCCCGGCCCGGCGCAGGATCTCGGCAAAGCTGCTGGCGATATCCTTCTGGTAAAACTGGCGCGGCGACAGGTGCACCGACACCGTCAACGGATGGCCCAGCTCGATCCAGCGCCGCGCCTGCGCGGCGGCGGTCACCAGCACCCACTCACCCACCGGCAGGATCAACGCACTCTCCTCCAGCACCGGCAGGAAGTCCGGCGGCATCACCAGGCCCAGCTCCGGGTGACGCCAGCGCAGCAGCGCCTTGACGCCGGTGATCTTCTGCTCGTTCAGGTTCAGCTTGGGCTGGTAGGTCAGCACGAATTCGCCATGCTCCAGCGCGTGGCGCAGCGCGGTCTCCAGCACCACCCGCGAATAGGCCTTGGCCTGCATGCTGGGCGCGAAACGCAGCCCGGCGCCCTTGCCGCGCTGCTTGGCCGCGTACATCGCCAGGTCGGCCTTCTCCAGCAGCGCCTCGATATCGTGGTCGTCGTCCGGATAGACGGCGATGCCGATGCTGGCCGCCACCGCCAGCGTCTCGCCGTGCACCAGGAACGGCGCGGCGATCGCGGCGTTGATCTTGTCGGCCACCTGCTGCGCATCGGCGGCCGCGCGCAACTCGGTCAGCAGCACGATGAACTCGTCGCCGCCCTGGCGCGCCACGGTGTCCACCTCGCGCACGCACTGGCGCAGGCGCTGCGCGAACTGCACCAGCACCTGGTCGCCGGCGTCGTGGCCGAGATTATCGTTGATGGCCTTGAAGTGGTCGATGTCGACAAACAGCACCGCCAGCAAGCTGCCGTGGCGACGCGCGTAGGCGATGCCGTGCTCCAGTTGCAGCTGGCATTGCAGGCGGTTGGGCAAGCCGGTCAGGCTGTCGTGGTGGGCGATGTGGTCGAGCCGCATTTCCGCGTCGCGGTGGGCTTCCAGCGCCGATTGCAGCTGCGCGCAGCGGGTACGCAGGGTGCGGACCCGTTGTTCGCCGTACCACAGCGCCAGCAAGCTGAGTGCGATGCCGGACAGTACCGGCAATAGGCTGTTCATGCTGTCCCTCTCCGTCCGGTGCACCGGGGAAGAGGGAAGCATAATCAATCGCTCGGCAGTTGCCAGCCCATTCGCGCTCGCACTTGAGCGACGTCAAACGCCGTCGGCCATTTGCAACAGCCGCCGCGGCGCTTTCGCCGCCGCGCGGGATGGCTGGCCCTGGCCCTGCAACTTGAACACGCTGACCGCCGCCGACAAGCCGGCCGCCTGCTGTTCCAGCGCGTCGGCCGCGGCGGCGGCCTGCTCCACCAGCGCCGCGTTCTGCTGGGTCACGCTGTCCATCTGGCTGATGGCGATGCTGATCTGTTCGATGCCGTCGCGCTGCTCGCCGCTGGCGACCGAGATCTCGCCGATGATGGCGGTCACGCGCCGCACGCTGGCGACCACTTCGCCCATGGTCTCGCCGGCCTGGCCGACCAGCCGGCTGCCCGCCTCCACCCGGCCCACCGAATCGCCGATCAGCGCCTTGATTTCCTTGGCCGCCGCCGCCGAGCGCTGCGCCAGGTTGCGCACCTCGGAAGCGACCACCGCGAAGCCGCGCCCCTGTTCGCCGGCGCGCGCCGCTTCCACCGCCGCGTTCAAGGCCAGGATATTGGTCTGGAACGCGATGCCGTCAATGACGCCGATGATGTCGACGATCTTGCGCGAAGATTCATTGATCGAGCCCATGGTGCGCACCATCTGCTCGACCGCGTCGCCGCCCTTGGCCGCCACGCTGGACGCGGTATCGGCCAGCTTGCAGGCCTCGGCCGCGTTGACGTTATTCTGTTGCACGGTGGTGGTCAGCTCGACCATCGCGGCCGCCGTTTGCTCCAGCGAGCTGGCCTGCTCCTCGGTGCGGCCCGACAGGTCCAGGTTGCCGGCGGCGATATCCACCGCCGCGCCGTGGATGGCGTCGGTGCCGACGCGGACCTTGCCGACGATGGTGCTCAGGTTGCCCTGCATGCGCTTGAGCGCGCCCAGCAAGGCGCCGATTTCGTCGGTGCTGGTGACGTGCACTTCGCTGCTCAGATCGCCGGCGGCCACCGTCTCCGCCATGTCGACCGCCTCGTTCAGCGGCACGGTAATGCTCTTGATCAGCCACAGCACCGTGCAGCAGCCGACCACCAGCGTCACCAGCAGCGTAACGCCCATGGCCAGCATCGCGCGCGCGTGCTCCGCCTTGTTCTGGTCCTCCATCTCGACGATCAGGCGCTGCGATTCCTTGCCGATGAAGGCGACGATGTCGTCGATTTTCTTGGTCGGCTCGCGGTCCATGCCCTTGACCAGCGCATCGACCATGTGGGCGCTGTCCTGGTTGGCGGAGTCGTATTTCTGCAAGGCCGACAGATAGCGCTTGACCAGTTCGCTCTGGGTGGCGATGGCTTCTTCCACCAGCGGCGTTTTCAAATCCAGCTTGGTCAGCAGCGCGCTCAGCTTCTGCAAGTCGGCGCGCGTGGTTTCGCCGCCTTTGACGAAGGCCTTGCTGTACTTGTCGAAATTGGCCGGGTCGTTGCCGCGCAACAGAGTATTCTTCCACTCCTGGATCTGGATCTTGAATTCGACCTGGGCGCTGCGCGCCATGTCGATGGCCTGGGTCAGCGCCTGCATGCGGCGCATGGCGTCGGCGCTGCCGGCGTTGCTGGAATCGAGCGCGCGCCAGCCGCCGGTGGCGACCACCAGCAGCGCGACAAAGAAGAAGCCGCCCAGCAAGCCCAGCCGCACGCCTATCTTGAGATTGGCGAGTTTCATAAGTTGCCCTTTCGGTAAAAATTCAATGGGTACAAGATGACTGGCGCGCGGCGTTCACCGCGCGGTCGTATGGCTTATAGTGTTGAATTGCTGCCGTTGTTTGGGGATCAAGCAACTTTAATTCTTGGTTCCATCATGCGCCCACGCGCAAAAAAATCCAAGCGGACTTGCCGATAAATCTATCGAATTCCCACAGTTGCAACACGCCAAGTAATTAGTCGTGGAACTCGATGCGGTAAATATTGGTAGGCCGCTCATGCGGCGGCAGATGGCGCAGCTCGACAAATTCCAGCCCCAGCTTTTGCAACAGGCGGATGGAGTTGAGATTGGCCGGCGCCGTCAGGCCCAGCAGGCGCTTCATGCGCAACTGGTCGCGCGCGTAGGCCACCACCGCCACGGCGGCCTCGTAGGTATAACCCTGGCCAAACCAGGCCGGCCGGATCGCATAACCGAGGTCGACGTCGTCCAGGCCGTCGCGCTTGATCAGGCCGCACAAGCCCAGCGGCAGGCCGTCGCTCTTGCGCTCCATCACGTACAGCGAGTGGCCCAGCTGCTCCTGCATCGCGCACGGGCCTTCGAGGATGGCGGCGCGCGCGCCCTCGATGCTGCGGATGCCCTTGTCGCCGATGAATTCCAGCCAGGTCGGGTCGTTGACCAGTTCGTAGTAAAACTCTGCGTCGTCGGCGGCTATGGTGCGCAGGGTCAGGCGTTCGGTGTCGAGTATTTTCATGCGTCCGGCCAATGGGAAGGATCGTCCAGCAACTGGTACATGACGTAGACGTCGACATACCCGAGGTGGGCGTGATAATAAGCACGCGGCAAGGTGCCGACGATGGAGAAGCCGAGCTTCTTCCACAGCAGCACGGCCGCGACGTTGGAGCTGACCACGTAGTTGAACTGCATCGCCAGGAAACCCTGGGCGCGGGCCCGGTCCAGGCAATCGCCGCCCATCAGCTTGCCCACGCCCACGCCCTGCGCCGCCGGGCTGACCATGAAGCCGGCGTTGGCCACGTGCGCGCCGCGGTCGCGCTGGTTGGCGGTCAGGCGGTACATGCCGACCAGGCGCTCGCCGTTTAGCAGCGCCACGTACGATTGCACGCCGGGACCGAACCAGTAGGCATGGCAGTCTTCGCGGCTGGTGTCGGCGGCGAAGTAATAGGTGTCGCCGCTGGCGATGAGTTCCTGGAAGATCACCCACATGGCGCCGAAGTCGGCTTCCGATGCGGGACGGATGGCGATTTCTTTCAAAGCGGCTCCAGGCGGATTAAACAATGTTCAATTGTCATGGATTTTACGTGGCAAGTCCAGCCGGAAGTCGACCGTCTGCGGCCGGCCCGGCAAGTTCAGGCGGGCCTGCGCGGGCGGCGCTTCGGCGATCACCTTGCCGCGCCGCATCACCATGCGCCTGGCCGCGCGCAGCCGGATCGCCTCCACCGGATCGGCCGCGTCCAGCAGCACCAGGTCGGCATGGCAGCCGACCGCCACGCCATAGTCGCGCAGGCCGAGGATGCGGGCCGGCGCCGCCGTCACCGCCTGGTAGCAGGCGCGCATGGCGTCCTGCCCGGTCATCTGCGCCACGTGCAGGCCCATGTGCGCCACCTCCAGCATGTCGCCCGAGCCCAGGCTGTACCACGGGTCCATCACGCAGTCGTGGCCGAACGCCACCTCGACGCCGGCCGCCAGCAGCTCCGGCACCCGCGTCATGCCGCGCCGCTTGGGATAGCTGTCGTGGCGGCCTTGCAGCGTGATGTTGATCAGCGGATTGGCGATCGCCGCCACGCCGGCCTCGCGCATCAGCGGCAGCAGCTTGCTGACATAGTAGTTGTCCATCGAATGCATCGAGGTCAGGTGCGAACCGGCCACCCGGCCGTGCAGGCCGAGGCGGTGGCTGTGGTAGGCCAGCGTTTCGATATGGCGCGACAGCGGATCGTCCGACTCGTCGCAATGCATGTCCACCATCAGGCCCTGCTCGGCGGCGAACTCGCACAGGATGCGCACCGACTCGGCGCCGTCGGCCATGGTCCGCTCGAAGTGCGGGATGCCGCCCACCACGTCGACGCCCATGCCGATGGCGCGCTTCAGGTTGGCCAGCGCGGTCGGGCTGCGCAGCACGCCGTCCTGCGGGAAGGCCACCAGTTGCAGGTCGAGGTAGGGCGCGACCTGGCGCTTCACCTCCAGCAGCGCCGCCACCGCCAGCAGGCGGTCGTCGCAGATGTCGACGTGGGAGCGGATCGCCAGCAGGCCGCGCGCGGCCGCCCAGTCGCAGTATTGCAGCGCGCGCTCGACCAGCGCCTGCTGGGTCAGGTCGGGCTTGAGCTCGCCCCACAGCGCTATGCCTTCGAGCAAAGTGCCGGAGGCGTTGACGCGCGGCAGGCCGTAGCTCAAGGTGGCGTCCATGTGGAAATGGGCGTCGACGAACGGCGCGCTGAGCAGGTCGCCGCCGGCGTCGATCTCCCGCGCGCCCTTGAGCGGCAGCGCCCGGCCGATGGCGGTGATGCGGCCGCGCTCGATGGCGACGTCGACGCCCCGTTGTCCGTCGGCCAGGTTGGCGTTCCGTATTACCGTCTCGATCACCGCATCCATCCGCGCTCCCGGCTTATTTTTTGGTCCAGTAGGAAAACTCCGACTCGTAGCAGATCGTTTCGATCTCCGCGATCTTGTCCTGCATCGCCGCCTGGGCGTCGAGGATGGCCTGATTGTAGACAGACGGGCCGATTTCGCGCAAACAATAATCGAGCAGCAGGCGCGCCTTCAGCTCGCCGACCTCTTCGTCCATGTTTTCGGCGCAGTAGCGCTGGATCGACCCCAGCAGGCGTTGCTCGACTTCCTTGTTCAGTTTGATGGCCATGCGTTTCCTTTTTTCATAGAATTGAATAACTTGTTGCGGCGCACTAATTCAGACTTTTTCGCGCCTGCGCATTGCGATACATCAAGAACCACCCAGATTGTGTCCGCGCGGCATGTTTCCTTGTTGCTGGCTTTGCGACATGGCAGAAAAAATAACTTTCCAAGCCCAACTTTCACCGCTAGAATGGGTATATTGCAATGCATCATAATGCGCGCAGCGTGTACTGCTTTACCGACATTTTAATCGTCTCAGGAGAAACCATGTCTTCGATCACCGAACAGTTTTCCGCAGCCACGAAGTCCCAGTTGGAAGCCCAATTCAAGATCTTCAACACGTTTGCCAGCACCGCCGTCGACAGCGCGGAAAAGGTCATCGCACTGAACATCAGCACCACCAAGGCTTCGGTGGAAAAATCGTCGGCCGCCGCGAAGAAGCTGCTCGAAGCCAAGGACCCGCGTGAGTTCTTCAGCCTGAGCTCCGCCGAGCCGGCCAGCTTCGACAACCTGCTGGCCTACGGCCGCGAGCTGTACAGCATTGCCTCCGGCGTCCAGAGCGATCTGATCCAAAGCGCCCAGTACACCATCAAGCAAGTCTCCGACCTGGCCGCCGCGCCGGTGACCGCGCTCAAGGCAAGCGCCAAGCCGGCGCCGGCCGCCGCCGCGCCAGTTGCCGCTGCCGCTGCCGCCGCGCCAGCGCCAGCGCCGGCCCCGGTGGTCGCAGCGCCGGTCGTCGCCGCCCCGATCGTGGCAGCGCCGCCGCTAGTCGCCGCCGCCGCCGCATCGGCCAACGAAGCGGTCGCCGCGCCGGAAGCCAAGCTTGCCGCCAAGCCCAAAGCCGCCACGCCGGCCGAGAAGGCCCCGGCGCCGGTCGAAGTGAAGGTTGCCGCCGCCAAACCAGCGCCCCCTGCGGCGCCGGCCAAAGCGGTCGCCGCCGTCGAAACCAAACCGGAATTGAAGTCCGTCCCGACCGTCAAAGCCAAGCCGACCGGCAAGCAGCTCGACATGCTGAGCAGCACCAAATCCAAGAAGTAAGTTAGTACCGAGGTGTTGCCGGGCACGTCCGGCGAGCATGTTGTATCCTAGCGCCCTACGCGCTTATCCGAGGCAACATGTCTAATCTTTCCAGGCTGATCGGCGGCTTCGTTCGCCAGCACAGCCGCGCTTATGCCGTGTCCGGCGTCATGCTGGCCGGCGTCGCCATCCTCACCGTCTGGGTGCCGCGCAAGGTCGGCGCCATGATCGACGGCCTGGCCGCCCACACCCTGGGCGGCGACGCCCTGCTGAGGGAAATCGGCTGGCTGCTGCTGACCGGCGCCGGCATCTATCTCCTGCGCGTCGGCTGGCGCCAGATCCTGTACGGCGCCGCCTACCAGCTGGGCGTGTCGCTGCGCACCCGCCTGTACACCCGCCTCACCCTGCAAGGCCCGGCCTTCTACCAGCGCCAGCGCACCGGCGACCTGATGGCGCTGGCCACCAACGATATCGACGCCATCGAAATGGCCGCCGGCGAAGCCATGCTGGCCGGCTTCGACGGCGCGCTGACCCTGGTGATGGTGCTGGGCGTGATGCTGCTCGGCGTCGACTGGCGCCTGGCCTGCATCGCGCTGCTGCCCTTCCCCTTGATGGGCTGGGCGTTCTGGTACATCTCCGGCCATATCCACACCGCCTCCACCGATACACTCAAGCGCTTCAGCGCCCTCAACGACCATGTGCAGGAAACCCTGTCCGGCGTGCGCACCTTGCGCGCGCTGGGACTGGAACAGCGCAGCGCCCGGCAGTTCGGCGAGCTGGCGCAGCAAGCCTCCAACGCCAGCCTGCGCGCGCAGGTGTGGGAGGCGGCCTATGAACCGGCGGTCGGCCTGACCCTGACCGCCGCCGGCGGCCTGACGCTGGGCCTGGGCGGCTACCTGGTCTGGCAGCAGCAGCTGACCATCGGCGCGCTGACCAGCTTCACCATGTACCTGGGCCAGCTGATCTGGCCGATGTTCGCGGCCGGCTGGGTGCTGTCGCTGATCGAACGCGGCAAAGCCGCCTGGCAGCGCCTGCAGCCGATGCTGGACGCGCCGCTGGCGATCGACGACCACGGCACGCTGGCCGCCGTGGCGCCGGGTGCGCTGTCGCTGCACGAGGTCAGCTACACCTACCAGGGCCAGGGCGCGGCCGCGCTGAGCGGCATCACGCTCGAACTCAAGCCCGGCCAGACACTGGGCCTGGTCGGCCCCACCGGCTGCGGCAAGTCGACCTTGCTGCGCGTGCTGCTGCGCCAGTTGACGCCGCAGTCGGGCAGCGTGCGCTGGAGCGGCCACGCGCTCGACCAATACCGGCTGCACGCGCTGCGCGCCGCCATCAGCTGGGTGCCGCAGGAGTCCTTCCTGTTCTCGGCCTCGATCGCCGACAACATCGCGCTGGCGCGCCCCGGCGCCAGCCGCGCGCAGGTCGAACACGCAGCCAAGCTGGCCGCCATCCACGACGACATCCTGCAATTCGCGCAAGGCTACCAGACCGAAGTGGGCGAGAAGGGCATCACCTTGTCCGGCGGCCAGCGCCAGCGCGTCGCCATCGCCCGCGCGCTGCTGGCCGATAACGACCTGCTGCTGCTGGACGACGCCCTGTCCGCCGTCGACACCGGCACCGAAACGCGCATCCTGCAGCACCTGGAAGAGCTGCGCCAGGCCCGCAACGGCCGCAGCGCCGTCATCGCCAGCCATCGCCTGAGCGCGGTGGTCAACGCCGACCTGATCGTGGTGCTGCGCGCAGGCCGCATCAGCGAAACCGGCAGCCACGAACAACTGCTGGAGCAGGACGGCTGGTATGCCAGCCAGTGGCGCTATCAACAATTGGAAGCCAGTCTCGATGCCCTCTAAGCCTGAACAGAACTCCGCGCGCCGCCAGACCTGGCAGGCGTTCTCCCTGCTGCGGCGGGCCGCCCTGCCGGACCAGCACCACCTGGGCTGGGCCGTGCTGTGGCTGGTGCTGGCGGCGCTGCTGGAAGTGTCGGGCCCGATCATGGGCAAGGCGCTGATCGACCAACACCTGCTGCCGCACCACCTGGACTGGCCGCGCATGGCCGCCCTGCTGGCCGGCCTGGTGGTGACCGGCTGGATCGCCAGCGGCCTGCGCTACCTGCAACTGGTGCGCCTGTCCGGGCTGGCGATGCGCTCGGTGATGCGGCTGCGCGAAATGGTCTACACCCACGTGCTGCTGCTGCCGATGGCCTTCTTCGACCGCGCCATCACCGGCCAGCTGGTCTCGCGCGTGACCAACGACACCGAAGCGGTCAAGACCCTGTACATCCAGGTGCTGTTCGTGATGCTCGACTCCACCATCGTGCTGGTCGGCACCGTGGCGGCGATGGCCTGGCTGGACTGGCACCTGATGCTGATCGTGCTGGCGCTGCTGCCGGCGGTGCTGCTGATCGTCTGGCTGTACCAGCGCTGGAGCGCGCCGGCCGTGACCCGCGCCCGCGCGCTGCGCAGCGACATCAACGGCCAGATGGCCGAGTCGATCGGCGGCATGAGCGTGCTGCAGGCGAACAACGCCGAGGCCCGCTTCGGCCGGCGCTTCGCCGCCACCAACCAGGACCACTACAGCGCCCGCCTGGCCGAGCTGCGCGCCAACGCCTGGCTGCTGCGGCCGGCGCTCGACATGTTCAACATCATCCTGCTGGCGGCCGTGATCTACCTGTTCGGCCAGCGCCAGATGACCGCCGCCGAAGTGGGCATCCTGTACGCCTTCATCAGCTACCTGGCGCGCGTGATCGAGCCGCTGATCCAGATCACCATGCAGTTCAGCCAGTTGCAGCAATCGGTGGTGGCCACCGCGCGCGTCGCCACGCTGCTCGACGAAGCCACCGCCACCGAGCACGCCGACCACGGCAAGGGCGCCGGCCTGGCCACCGCGCGCGCCGCGGCCAACGACTCGCACGCGCCGGCGGTCGCCATCCGCCACCTCAGCTTCGCCTACCACGAAGGGCAGACCGTGCTGCACGACCTGTCGCTGGAGATCCCGCAGGGCGCTTTTGTGGGCATCGTCGGCCACACCGGCAGCGGCAAGTCGACCCTGCTGTCGCTGCTGCTGCGCTTTTATCCGGTGCGGCACGGCGGCATCGCCATCCACGGCATGCCGCTGGACGCCATCGCCAACGAGCGCTTCCGCGCCGAAGTGGGCCTGGTGCCGCAAGACCCCTTCCTGCTGGCCGCCTCGGCGCGCGAGAACATCGACATGGGCCGCGGCCTGACCCAGGCGCAGATCGAGGCGGCGGCGCGCGCCGCGCACGCGCACGACTTCATCGCCGCGCTCGAGCAAGGCTACGACACCGCGCTGGGCGAAGGCGGCTCGCGCCTGTCGGTGGGCCAGAAGCAGCTGATCGCCATCGCCCGCGCGCTGGCCGGACGGCCGCGCATCCTGCTGCTGGACGAGGCCACCTCGCACATCGATTCGCAGACCGAGCAGGTCGTGCAGACCGCGCTCGACGAGTTGCGCGGCACGGTGACGGTGATCGCCATCGCCCACCGCCTGTCGACCATCCGCGACGCCGACCGCATCATCGTGCTCAATCACGGCCGCATCGCCGAAACCGGCCCGCACGAGCAGCTGATGCAGATCGACGGCGGCCTGTACCAGCGGCTCTACCTGCTGCAGCAATTGGCGGCCTGACTTTCATCTTCTGACAACTTTGCGTAAACCGTTGTCAGGCGCGTGGCAAGATCGATCACTTTATTGCCGATTCCGCCACGGATTGTGTGCGATTTGGCGTGAAAAATCGCAATTCCACGGGCTTTCTCGTCTGCAACAAGAATATAATTGTCTAGACACTTTGCATGCGCAGTCGACAACCGGGAGCGTCAGTTGGCAGGTTTTAGAAATGATGGGTGGCTAGTCCGCGCGAGACCGCGTGCCATCGCGGTCGCTGTAGCACTCGTCCTGTCGCCGGCGCTGGCCGGCGCCGACAACGAGCCGTCCACGCTGTACGCGCGCATCATCGACGTGCGCGAACAAAGCCGCTTCGTGCCGGAAAAGGCGCTGATGCAGCTGCTCAAGCTGCAAACCGAAGCGGCCGGCGCGCCGCCCGCCACCCAGGCCGAACTGCTGAGTCAACTGAGCGTGGCCAATATGCGCGCCGGCAAGAACGACGCCGCCATGGCGGTCGCCGACCAGTTGATCGCCTACGGCAAATCCCTGCACGACGACACCATCGTCGCCAAAGGCATGCTGGCCAAGAGCTACGTGCTGTTCGACCGCGCCGACGTCGACGCCGCGCACCAGCTGTCCTTCGACGCCGAAAAAGTGGCGGCCGCCAGCACCAACCTGGCCCTGCGTTCGCAGGTCGCCGTCACCGCCGGCCAGTCCTACGCCGAAATGGGCAATTTTCCGGCCGCGCTGGTCAAGCTGCAACTCGGCGTCGACATCGCGCGCCAGGTCAGCGACGATCCGGTGATGCTGTTCGGCGCGCTCAACGCGCTGGTCAATCTGTACACGCAGATGAAGGAGTACGACAAGGCCGCCACCGCGCTCGACGAGCTGCTGAGCGAGACCGAAAAACTGCGTTCGCCGGGCCGCATGGCGATCGCCAAGAACACCGAGTACGGCCTGGCCATCGATTCCGGCCAGCCCAAGCGCGCCCTGCGCGCGCTGCTGCAAAGCCTGGACCTGGAGCGCAAGCTGGGCGCCGAGCGCATGATAGGCGTGACGCTGGTCAACCTGGCCGACAGCTACCTGAAGGAACACGACTATCCGCGCGCGGCCCAGTATGCGCTCGAGTCGCTGAGCTCGACCCAGCTGACCAACGACAAATCGGTGGAGGCGACCGCGCGCGTCAACCTGGGCCAGGCCTACCTGGGCATGGGCCGCATCGCCGAGGGCAAGAAGCAGTACGAAGCCGGCATGACGCGCTACGAACAGGAGAACAACAAGCCCGATCTGCAAGCGGCCCTGCGCGAATATGGCGAAGCGCTGGAACGGGTGGGCGACCTGGCGGGCGCGGTGTCGGCCTACCACCGCGAACGGGCGATCTCCAACGAGCTGTTTGAAAAGCGCCGCCAGCAAGCGGTGCTGGAGCTGCAGGAAAAATACGAGGCCGAGAAGAAGCAGCGCCAGATCCAGTTGCTGAGCAAGGAGAACCAGGTCAAGGGCACCGAGATCGACAACCGCCGCCTGCAGCAGCGCGTGTGGTGGCTGCTGGCCCTGGTGTTCGCGCTGGCGTCGATGGTGGTCGGGCTGTTGTACCGCAAGGTGCGGCACGCCAACGCCCAGCTGGAGGTGAAGAACCTGGAGCTGAAGGCGCAGTCGACGCTCGATCCCTTGACCTCGCTGTACAACCGCCGCCACTTCCAGGACTTCATGCGCGAAATGATCCCGGCCGACAAGCCGTACACGGAAAAGCGCACGCTGCACGGCGACGACATCGTCGGCGCCCTGTTCCTGCTGGATGTCGACCACTTCAAGAACATCAACGACCGCTACGGCCACGCCGCCGGCGACGCGGTGCTGAAGATGATCGCCGAGAACCTGCGCGTGGTGCTGCGCGAGACCGACATGATCGTGCGCTGGGGCGGCGAGGAATTCCTGGCCTTCCTGCCGGCGATCCCGCGCCACGGCGTCGACGAGATCGCGCGCCGCATCCTGGTGGGCATCTCGTCGCAGATCATCCACTACCAGGAGCATGAGATTTCGGTGAATGTGTCGGTGGGCTTTTCGCCGTTCCCGCTGGTGCCGGCCGACGTGCCGCTGCCGTGGGAGCGCGCGGTCAACCTGATCGACATGGCGCTGTACCTGGCCAAGTCGCACGGCCGCAACCGCGCCTACGGCGTGCGCGGCTTCGAGAACTTCCACCAGACGTCGATGGAGGCGATCGAGCAGGACCTGGAAAGCGCGTGGCGCGCCGGCTTCGTGGATTTGAGCGTGGTGCTGGGCGGCGAGCCGGAAACCCCGCCGCCGTCGCCGTCAGAGCACAGCAACGTGGTGCCGCTCAAGCACGCGGCCCACAAGAGCGGCCACTGACGCCTACCTGGCGGGGCCGGAGGCTTCGCGTTCGCGGGCTTTTTCCTGCAGCTTGGTGCCGGCCTGTTCCAGTTTCTTGCCGGCTTCCTCGGTGGCGTGATTGAGCTTGTCGCCGGCGGCGTCGGTGGCCTTGTTGATTTGCTGGCTGGTTTCCTTGGCGGCGTCGGTGATCTGCTGGTTGGCCTGCTGCGCCGCCTCGGTCAGCTGGCGGCCGGCCTTGTCGGTGGCCTGGTCGAGCTTGCGGCCCGCCGCCTCGGCCGGACCGGCGACGCTGTCATCCTTCTTCTGGCAGCCGCCCAGCAGCGCCAGCACCATCAAAGCGGCAGCCGCGCCGCGCACCGTTGTCATCGCCGTCATCATCGTCTCCTCAAGGAACCAAACATTTCCGACAGCATACAACGCCGCGCCTGCGCGCAGCGCACGGCAGACGGTTTATTTGTAGATGCCCACGCCGATGACGTAGTCGCCGACTTTTTCGACGTAGGTGTTTTTCTCTTCGAGGTTTTTGCTGATCGAGTTCGGCCACATGTACTGGACCCAGCCCTTGCCGGCCGGGCTGGCGCCGATCTTGAGGAATTCCTTGATCGGATAAACGCCGCCGGCGCTCAGCTCCATCAGGTTCTTGTTGACCATCTTGGCGTTCTGGCCGTGCGCCAGCGCCACGCCGGCCTTGTCGAACATGAACACGTACAGGTCGCCCTGGATGAAGTCGCCCTTGGGATCGTTGAACGCGGCCACCGCCTTGTCCTTGCCGTTCTTTTGCAGATACTCGCCGGCGCGCTTGACCATCGCCACCGCCTCGTCGGCGGTGCCGCGCTTGGGCGCGTCCTGCGCCGTGGCGGCGCCGGTCAGGCTCAGGGTCAGTGCGGCGGCAAACAGGAACTGGAACAGATGTTTCATCATGTATCTCCGGTGTGGTGATCGCCGCGGCTGCGGCGTGTCAGGTGATCTTTTTGGGCGGCGGCGGCGGCGCGAAGACGATGTTTTCCGATGCCGGCGCGCCGTCCATCGCATCGGAAGCCTCCAGCCACTTCATCAGCTTTTCCATGCGGCGGATCAGGATGCCCTTGCTGCTGATGTAGCCCACCTGCTCGAAGTTCTCCGGCCGGCTCACCATCTTGGACACGGTCGGCAGGTTCTCGGCCAGGCGCTCGAAAGCCTTGCGCGCCTTCTGCTCCCACTTGACCAGGTTGGCCTCGTTGAAGCGGTTGCTTTCATAGTAGATGGTCAAGGTGCGGTCGTGATTGCCGAAGCCGACGATCGCCGCTCCCTTGCGCACCGTTTCCAGCACGTCGTCCTTGATGTTCGCGGTAGGCACGAACAACGCCGCGCGGCCGGTGGTGTCCGGGCGCTCCAACGGCAAATCCTGTCCCATTATTACGCTCATCACGCTTCCTGTTGTTTTCGTCGGAGTTGCTGTTAGGCTATATTTGTGATTCTATATCGCGTCCCTGCCCAATACAAGGAGAAACCGCGCCGGCGTGGCGCCACGGGTAATGCGGCCGCTTCTGCCTTTATAATGCGGGCTGATCCCTTTCTACCGCCGCCATGACGTCGTCCCCTACTCCCGCCCCTGAAATCTCCCGCTACGGCGCCATCCCCGAGCATGCGGTCGATACGGCGCAGCGCAATGTGCGCGACACGCTGGCGCTGGCGATCGGGCACGCCGCGCCGCAGGCGGCGTTGATCGTCTACGACACCCGCAGCGACCTCAACCGCGCCTTGACCGAGGCCTACCGCCGCGTGCTGCCGGCGGCCGACTTCGTCGATTTCGACAGCACCACGCCGGGACAGGTGCTGGCCGCCTTCGCCCGCATGCACGCCGGCGACCTGGTGGTGCTGATCCAGTCGACCAGCTTCCGGCTGGAGGCCTTCCGCATCCGCATCGAGTTGTTCAAGCGCGGCCTGAAGGTGATCGAACATGTGCACCTGTCGCGCATGCCGGGCGAGCAGGGACTGCACTACATCGCCTCGCTGGCCTACGACCCGGCCTACTACCGCGGCGTCGGCCACGCGCTCAAGGCGCGCATCGACCGCGCCCGGCACGGCATGGTCGACAGCGGCAACGGCGAGCGGCTGGTGTTCGGCTCGCCGTTCGAATCGGCCAAGCTCAATATCGGCGACTACAGCGGCATGAACAACATCGGCGGCCAGTTCCCGCTGGGCGAAGTGTTCACCGAGGCGCGCGACCTGGAGGCGGTCAACGGCCGGGTGCGGATCTTCGTGTTCGGCGACACCTCGTTCATGGTCAACCAGCCGGCGACGCCGGTCACGCTGATCGTCGAACAAGGCCGGGTGGTGGGCGCCGACAACGCCACGCCGGAATTCGACAACATGCTGGCCATCATCCGCGCGCACGAGGGCGAGGTGTGGCTGCGCGAGCTGGGCTTCGGCATGAACCGCGCCTTCTCGCGCGACCGCATGGTCAACGACATCGGCACCTTCGAGCGCATGTGCGGCATCCACCTGTCGCTGGGCGCCAAGCACGGCGTGTACGCCAAGCCGCAATTCAAGCGCAAGGACGCGCGCTACCACGTCGACGTGTTCGCCGTGACCGAGGCGGTCTACCTCGACGATGAACTGGTTTACCGCGACGGCGCCTGGCAGGTGGCCGCGGCCTGAAATCAACGCTTGCAAACGGTACCTGATTTGGTACTCTGACCGGATGCCAACGCTTACGTTCAGCGAGGAAGTCAAATGAAGAAACAAAATATTGGTAGTAGTTTCGACGTTTTCCTCAACGAAGAAGGCCCCCTGGAAGACGCGACTGCCGTTGCGGTAAAACGGCTGATCGCCTGGCAAATCGCCCAAGTGAGCTTCCCGCCTGCGCGCACTGCTGTCCAGAATGATTTTGTTGACAGTCCCTCAAAAGAGTGAAGACTGCCTTTACCAAATAATGGCCTACGCTGACCACGCCGTTCAGTGCATCGAAACGCCCATCCCCAGTACCTCGTGCCCACTTAGGAGTATGTACATGGGGTGCGCCACCCCGCTCCTTGTAGCAAAATCCCGATTTTCTCTTCGATTTTCCCCGATTTTTTCAAGCATTGAACTATTTTCGAATTTGCCGATCTAAATATGGGAAAGCCGAAAAAAATAGGGGAGAAAATCGAATGAATACTACAATGACCGTGCAGGTGCCCACCGATACCCTGCTCAAACTGATCGAAAAGCTGCGTCGCCGTGGCGGCTCGCAGGATATCTCGGAAGCCATGACTTTGGCCGTCGAGCGCTGGCTCGCAGACCCGGCCGCATTCGCGCCCGGAGCCGATCCCGCAGGCCTGCACGGCTACCAATGGAAATCACTGTTCCTTCCCGAAGGCACCGTGTTGAAATCATGGAGCTACGGAGAAAACAATTACGCGTGCGTTGAAGGCGACCAGATCATCCACAATGGCCGCGCGGTCTCGCCGAACCAGTTCGCGCAATCATTCGCGCGCTCGACCCGCAATGCATGGCACGATTTATTCATCCGCCGCCCGGGCGACAAGACTTTCAAAACAGCGAACCGACTGCGCGACGAACTGATAGCCGCTTCTAAGGCACCTGCCGCAACGCCTATGCCTGTCCCTGCCGCAGCCCCGCCGTTACCGGCATCATCCGCGACGCCGGTCCCGCCGCAAGCGGCCGCGCCACCGCGCAACACTGACCGCGAGCCCGGCTGGGATTTGCCGGAGCGCAGAAAATTCCGCTACCGGCTGGAAGACGTCGCCTACTAGTTCAGCAACAACTCCGGCTGCGCTTACGAAGTAGCCTGCCCTAAGTCAACGCCAACACCCCGGACGTTACCAGCTCCCGGTCCCACGGCGGCACCGGCTGGTATTCGGCCACCAGGAAATCGATCAGCGCCCGCACCTTGGCCGACGGCTGCCGGCTGGCCGGATACAGCGCGCTCAGATGATTGAGCGGCAGCTCCCAGTCGGCCAGCACCGGCACCAGCGTCCCCTCCAGCAGCGCGCGCCACGCCAGGAAGGTGGTGTTGTAGACGATGCCCAGCCCGCGCTGCGCCGCCTGCTGCAACACCAGCCCATTGTTCGCCGTGAACGCCGCCTGCACCCGCACCGACTGCCGCTCCTCGCCGCGCGCGAAATGCCACTGCGTGCCGTCGGTCAGGTGGCTGAAATGCAGGCAGCGGTGCTGATGCAGGTCCTGCGGCGCCTGCGGCACGCCGTAACGCGCCAGATACGCCGGCGACGCGCACAACACGCCGCGGCACGGCGCCAGCGGCCGCATGGCCAGCGCATGCACGTCCGGGATGCCGCCCACCCGTATCGTCAGATCGAAACCATGCTCGATCGGATCGAGCAGCGCGTCGTCCACGTACAACAACGGCGCCAACTGCGGATGCGGCAGGCTGAAACGCGCCACCGCGTCGGCCAGCCACTCGCTGCCGAAACTGGACGGCGCCTGTATCCGCAAGGGCCCCGCCAGCTCGGCGCCGGCCTGGGTGGCCTGGCTCAGCGCCCGCGCCGCCTCCTGCGACTGCACCACCGTCGCCATGCACGGCGCCAGATAGGCCTGGCCGGCGTCGGTCAGGCTGACCTCGCGGGTCGAGCGGTGCAGCAGGCGCGCCTGCAGCTTGGCCTCCAGCTGCAGGATATGCTTGCTGACCATGGCGCGCGTCAGCCCCAGCCGGCGGCCCGCCTCGCTGAAGCTGCGCTGCCGCGCCACCTCGATAAAAATCTCCATCGCACGTAATTGATCCATATCACATTGTCTTCATTCCGGAGACAATGTGTCAACCCTTTGCGGATTGTTTGACGAGCGCGCGCAACCTACAATGGCACATCGAATCCTGCCCTATGGAGCCCGCCATGCTGACAGACGCACAAAAACAACAATACCAACGCGACGGCTACCTCGTCCTGCCCAACTTCAAGACGCCGCAGGAGATCGCCGCGCTGCGCGCGCGGGCGGCGCAGATTGTCAACGAATTCGACCCGAACGCCAGGACCGGCATCTTCAGCACCATCGAGCAGGAAAAAACCACCGACGACTACTTCCTCGGCTCCGACAACACGGTGCGCTGCTTCTTCGAGGAAGAGGCCTTCGGCCCGGACGGCCGGCTGAAACAGGACAAGGCGCTGTCGATCAACAAGATCGGCCACGCCATGCACGACCTGGATCCGGTGTTCCGCGCCTTCTCCACCGACGTGCGGCTGGCCGCCGTGGCGCGCGACCTGGGCCTGGCAGACGCCCAGGTATGGCAATCGATGTACATCTTCAAGCAGCCCGGCATCGGCGGCGAAGTGCGCTGGCACCAGGACGCCACCTACTTCGACACCGACCCAATCAGCGTGACCACCTTCTGGTTCGCGCTGGAAGACGCCACCCTGCAAAACGGCTGCATGTGGGCCGAGCCGGGCGGCCATCGCGGCCCGATGCGCGAGCGCTTCCTGCGCAACGGCGACGAGGTGCGCATGGAAAAGCTGAGCGACCTGCCCTGGCCGGACGACAGCACCGCCGTGCCGCTCGAATGCAAGGCCGGCAGCCTGGTATGTTTCCACGGCCTGCTGCCGCACTACAGCGCGCCGAACCGCTCGACCGTCTCGCGCCACGCCTACACGCTGCACGTGACCGACGGCGCCACCGAATACTCGCCGCAGAACTGGATACAGCGCGACGCCGCCTTCCCGGTGCGGGGCTTCCTGTAATGCAGGTCCAGATTTTCGCCGCCCACTGGGGCAACAACGAACTGGCGCCGCAAGTGTTCATCGAGCGCGTCAAGGACGCCGGCTTCGACGGCATCGAAATGTCGCTGCCGCTGGACGCCGCCGCCCGCGACGACTGGACCGGCCGCATCGCCGCCGCCGGCCTGGGACTGATCGCCGCCCAATGGGAGACCGTGTTCCACCCGAGCTTCGAGCCGCACCGCGCGGCGCTGGCCGAGCTGCTGCACAACGCCTGCGCCGCCCGGCCGCTGCACGTCAACTCGCACACCGGCAAGGACTACTTCACGCCGGCGCAGAACCGCGAGCTGCTGGAACTGGCGGCCGCCATCTCGCGCCAGCACGGCGTGCCGATCATGCACGAGATCCACCGCAGCCGTTTCAGCGGCCACCCGATGCTGCTGCTGCCCTACCTGGAGCAGCTGCCGGAGCTGCAACTGACGGCCGACCTGTCGCACTGGTGCTGCGCCTGCGAATCGCTGCTGGAAGACCAGCCGCACACGCTGGCCGCGACGCTGCCGCGCGTGCGCCACATCCACGCCCGCGTCGGCCACCAGCAAGGGCCGCAGGTGGCCGACTTCCGCGCGCCGGAATCGCAGGCCGCGCTGGCGGCGCACCTGTCGTGGTGGGACGAAGTGATACGGCTGCGCCGCGCCGCCGGCGCGCCGCGCATGACGCTGACGCCGGAATTCGGCCCGGTGCCGTACACCCAAACGCTGCCCTACACGCAGAAGGAAATCTCCAACGCGTGGGAACTGAACGTGGCGATGCTGGAGCTGCTGCGCCGCCGCTACCGCTGACACCTACAGCGGCAGCGCCAGCTCCGGCGCCCCTCCTGCCGGCGCCCGCATCGGCAGCACCAGCGTCACGGTGGTGCCCCTGCCGGGCTCCGATTCGACCCGTATCGTCCCGCGCAGCATGCCGGTGACAATGTTATAAACGATATTCATCCCCAGCCCTGAACCGCCCTGCCCCAGCTTGGTGGTGAAGAAGGGATCGAACACCTTGTGCAGCGTGCTGGCCGACATGCCGACGCCGTTGTCGGCGAAGGTCAGCGTCACGCTGTCGACCTCGTCGCGCCGCGCCGCGATGACGATGGTTCCGCTAGCGCGGCCGTCGAAGCCGTGCAGCAGCGCATTGCCGATCAAATTGCTCAGCACCTGGCTCAGGCTGCCCGGATAGGAATCGAAATCCAGCCCGGGCGGCACGTCGACCCGCACCTCGCAGCCATTGCGCCGCAGCTGCGCCGCGTAGGTGGCCAGCGTATCGTGCACCACCTCGTCGAGCCGGAAGCGGCGCCGCTGGCCGCTGGCCTGGTCCACCGCCACCTGCTTGAAGGAGGTGATCAGGTCGGCCGCCCGCGTCAGCGAGCTGCCGATGATGTCGCAGGCCTTGCGGGCGTCGCCCAGGTGCGCCTCCAGCGTCGAGCGTTTCAGGCCGCCGTCGGTGGCCAGGCGCCGTTCGAAATCGCGCACCATGTCGCTCAGGGCGCTGGCGGTCAGCAGGCTGTTGCCGATCGGCGTATTGAGCTCGTGCGCCACGCCGGCCACCAGCGCGCCCAGCGACGCCATCTTCTCCGACGTCAGCAGATTGGTCTGCGCCTGCTTCAGCGTTTCCGCCACCACCGACAAATCGCTGCGCGCCTGCTCCACATTGCTTTTCTGCCGTTCCAGTTCGGCCAGGCTGTATTCCAGTCCGTGCTTGGCGTCGATCACGCGCCGGGTCGACACCAGCAGCGCGGCGATCAGCGCGCTGATGATCAGGCCCACCACGCCGATCAGCAGCACCGGCAGCGGCGAACTGCTGTAGCGCGCACCGGCGTGTCCTTCGACCAGCAACTGCCAGCGGCGCTGCCCCACCATCAGCGCCTTCTGCGACGCCAGCCCGTCCAGCGGCGCGCCGCGCGGCTGGCGGATCGCGGCCAGGGTGGCGCTGTCGTACAGCAGCGCGTCGGCGCCGGCCGGCTGGGCGTCCTTGCTGTCGTAGTAGCCGTCGTCGTCGATGCGCACCCGCATATGCTCCAGCAGCGGCGCATCGACCACCTCGCGCATCAAGGTGTTGACGCGGAAAACGATGGCGACAAAACCGAACAGCGCGGCGCGCCGCTGCTCGACCGTCTGCAACGGCAGGCCGGCGCGGAACACCGGTGCGCGCGCCACGAAGCCCGGCTGGCCGCTGGCGTCCTGCACCAGCGTGATGCGCTCGGTGGCGACGATCTCGCCGGTGTCGCGGCCCAGCTCCAGCGCCTTCAGGTGCGGCGGCAGCGCGGCCAGGTCCAGGCCGAAGGCGTTCTCGTTGCCCTTCAACGGTTCGGTGTATTCGATGATGTAGTGCGGGTCGCGGGCGCCGGCCGGGTGCACCAGGAAATCCGGATAGCCGGCGGCCTCGATGGCGGTATCGCCCCTGACGGCGGCGCTGAACGCCGCCAGCTGCGCGGCCGGCACCACCCGCACGAACTGGATCGCCTGGAAGCCGGGATAGCGCCGGTCCAGCTTGAGCTCCGCCACGAAGCGATGAAAACTCCCGCGGTCGATGCGGCCTTCCAGCGCGTACATGCCCTTGATACCGAGCAGCACGTCGAAATAGGTTTGCAGCCGCACCTCGGCGTCGCGCGCCACCTTGTCGGCATCGCGCTGGAAGTTCGCCTGCACTTGCTGGCGCTGCGTGACGACCACAAAATAGCAGGTGGCGGCCGTGAGGAAGATGCCAAGAAAGAACGCCAGGTAGCCGCGCGATCGTTTCATATGGCCTCGCGTCTAGCCCGCGATTTCGGGCGCCGCGGCGCCCGGCGCGTGATCGCTGTAACGCTCGGCGATGGCCATGAACTCTTCCTCGATGGTCAGCATGGCGTCGACCACGTCGGGATCGAAATGCTCGCCGCTGCCCTGGCGTATCATCTCCATCGCCGTCTCGTGGGTGAAGGCCGGCTTGTAGACCCGCTTGGAGATCAGCGCATCGTAGACGTCGGCCACCGCCATCAGCCGCGCCGACATCGGAATCGCGTCGCCCACCAGGCCCTGCGGATAGCCGGAGCCGTCGTACTTCTCCTGGTGCGACCAGGTGATCTCGCGCGCGTAGCGCAGGAAGGTGTTGGTGTAGCCCAGGTGGTGCTCGACGTTGACGATGGCGTCGCGCCCGTACACGGTGTGCAGCTTCATGACGGCGAATTCCTCCTCGGTCAGGCGGTCCGGCTTGAGCAGGATGGCGTCCGGGATAGACACCTTGCCGATGTCGTGCAGCGGCGCGGCCTTGAACAGCGACTTGATATTGGCCTCGCTCAGCTCCTCCTGGAAGCGCTTGTGCGATTGCAGCTGGCGCCCCAGCGCGGCCACGTAGTGCTGCACGCGGCGCAGGTGGTTGGCGGTTTCGTATTCGCGCGTTTCGGCCAGCGAGGCCAGCGCCCAGATCATCGCGTCGAGCATCTGGCTCAGTTCCGCCGTGACTTCCTCGACCACGTGTTCCAGCAGGTTGCGCTGCTGCTTGAGCAGTTCGCGCGAGTGACGCAGTTGCAGGTGGGTGTCGACCCGCGCGCGCAGCACCGCGCCGACGATGGGCTTGAGCACGACGTCGGCGCCGCCCTCGAGCAGGGCGCGCGCCTCGTCGGCCTGGCCTTGCAGGAAAATGACGGGAATGTCGGCCGTGTCCGGGCTGGACTTGAGCTGCTGGCACACGCTGTAGCCGTCCAGCTCCGGCAGCGCCGCGTCCAGCACCACCAGGTGCGGACGCGGCACCTGCTGCATCACGGCCAGCGCGGCGGCGCCGTTGTTGGCCAGCTTGACCTCGTACTGGTCCTGCAGCAGCCCGTGCATCAAGATCAGGTTGTCCGGCGCCGCGTCGACAACCAGCACGATGGCTTTTTTGATGTTCATCCGCCACTGCTCCCTGGGATTGGTCTCTATCGCTAGCATGATAGATGATAATCGCCGGCGGAATTTCCCCGCAAAACATTTTTCTCGGCTAGCTTGCAATTGTATAGTGCACTACCTATACTGTGCACATGGATACCAAAACACCCCCCGCCCCTTCCGCCGTTGCCCCGGCCGTACCCCAGCTGGACGGCCAGCTGTGCTTTGCGCTGTATTCGACCTCGCTGGCGATGAGCAAGTTGTACCGCAAACTGTTGCGCGGCCTCGGCCTGACCTATTCGCAGTACCTGGTGATGATGGTGCTGTGGGAGAAGAACGAGCTGACCGTGTCGGAGGTGGGCGAACGCCTGTTCCTCGACTCGGCCACCCTGACGCCGCTGCTCAAGCGCATGGAGGCGGCCGAGCTGCTGACCCGCACCCGCGCCGCCAGCGACGAGCGCCAGGTCATCATCACGCTGACGCCGCACGGCGACGCGCTGCGCCACGAGGCGGCCAAGCTGCCGCCGTCCATCCTGCAGGCGACCAAGTGCACGCTGGATGAAGTGGTCGGCATGAAGCAGCAACTGGACGCGCTGCGCGCCAGCCTGATGTCCGCCAGCTGAGAGCACCGATGACGACCTCCAACCCGATCTACACCCATCCGCTGCACCTGGCCGACGCGCTGCGCAAGGACGGCTACGCGGTCCTGCCGCCGCAGGACGTGGCGGCGCTGGCCGGCGTGCCGCTGGCCGCGCTGAACGCGCTGATCCCCAGCTGGGACGCGCTGGAACTGGACAACTACCTGAAGGACGGCGGCCGCTATCGGCGCCGGCGCCATTCCTGCTTCGTCCAGAACGGCGAAGAGCTGACCCAGACCGCGCACCGCGCCCACTGGCAGCCGCTGGAATACAACGCCCTGCACGGCGGCATGAACCGCCTGTTCGAACCGATGCAGGCGGCCACCGTGGCGCAGCCCGCGTGGCAGGCGCTGGTGCGCGGCATCGGCCGCTTGTGCAGCGCAGTGCGCCGCAACGGCGACCCGTGGTACGTCGAGGCGCACCAGTTCCGCATCGACACCACCGATGGCATCGGCCGGCCGACGCCGGAAGGCGCGCACCGCGACGGCGTCGATTTCGTCGCCGTGCTGCTGATCGGCCGGGAGCGGATCAAGGGCGGCGAGACTCGCATCTTTGAAGCCGATGGGCCGAACGGCAAGCGCTTCACCATGACCGAGCCGTGGACCATGCTGCTGCTGGACGACGCGGCCGTGATCCACGAATCGACGCCGATCCAGCCGCTGGGAGAGCACGGCCACCGCGACACGCTGGTGCTGACCTGGCGCGCCGGCGGCTTCCAGGGGCAGGAAAGTCCCCCCTGAAGGATTAAATCCGATATAGTCATAACAGCCGATATACGCATCCAGGAGGGTGGTCTGTGGACACCAGCTACGAAATTCAGCCCGACGAAATCGAAATTCTCATCGTGGAAGACAGCCCGACCCAGGCCGAGCGTCTGCGCCGCCTGATCCAGTCGATGCGTTACGGCGCCCGCGTGGCCGGCAACGGCCAGCTGGCGCTCGATGCGATCCGCGAGCGCAAGCCGCATCTGGTGCTGTCCGATATCGTGATGCCGGAGATGGACGGCTACACGCTGTGCCGCGCCATCAAGGCCGACCCCGAGCTGCGCGACATCCCGGTGATCCTGGTGACGTCGCTGATGGACCCGAAAGACATCATCCGCGGCATCGAATGCGGCGCCGACAATTTCATCCGCAAGCCCTACGCCGAAGACTACCTGCTGAACCGCATCGGCCACATGCTGATGAACCAGAAGCTGCGCAAGAACCAGAACATGGAGATCGGCATCGCCCTGTACCTGGGCGACCAGAAGCACTTCATCAACGCCGAGCGCCAGCAGATCCTCGACCTCTTGATCTCCACCTACGAACAGGCGGTGCAGGTCAACAGCGAACTGCAGGCGCGCGAACGGCAGGTGATCGAACTGAATATGCGGCTGGCGCACCACGCCGGCGAGCTGGAAACCATCAACCGCGAGATCGCGCTGAAGAACCTGGAGCTGGCCGAAGCGAGCCGGATGAAATCGGCCTTCATCGCCAACATGTCGCACGAGCTGCGCACGCCGCTCAACGCCATCATCGGCTTCACCGGCGCGCTGCTGATGAAGCTGCCCGGCCCGCTGACGCCGGAGCAGGACAAGCAGCTCAACACCATCCGCACCAGCGCGCGCCACCTGCTCTCGCTGATCAACGACATCCTGGACGTGGCCAAGATCGAAGCGGGCAAGGTCACGCTGGAGCTGGAGACGGTGCAGTGCCAGCACCTGGTCAGCGACGTGGTCGACACCTTGCGCCCGCTGGCGCTGCAAAAGGGACTGGAGCTGGAAGTGGAGCTGGTCGACGAGGCCATCGTGCTGGAAACCGACCGCCGCGCGCTGACGCAGATCCTGCTCAACCTGGCCAACAACGCGATCAAGTTCACCGAGACCGGCAAGGTCAGGGTCACGCTGGCCAGGCGCCAGGGCGAAGGCCGCGGCATCGTCGAATTCGCGGTGGCCGACAGCGGCGCCGGCATCCGCGAGGAAGACCAGGCCAAGCTGTTCCAGGCGTTTTCGCAGCTGGACTCCACCTCGACCCGGCATGCGGAAGGGGCGGGCCTGGGCCTGTACCTGTGCCAGAACCTGGCCAACCTGATCGGCGGCTCGCTGTTCTTCAAGAGCGATTTCGGCCACGGCAGCACGTTCACGCTGACGCTGCCGCATAAAGTTTGACTTTTTTATACTGTGGAAGCTTCGACACCGTAGTTCTACGGTATTGCACCGCAGCATGAACAGGCATATAGTTGGAACTGTCTCCTCCAACCGTTCGCTGAACATTGGAATTCAGCCCGCACCGTCAAGGTAGCGGGCATTTTTTTGCCTTTCTCTACGGGGGTCAAGTCTGACATTCGGACACGGCCTCTGCCGTAGGGACAGCTACGGCAGAGGCCGTGTCCGAATGTCAGACTTGACCCCCGCTGTTTAGACGCGCAGCAGATCGAGCCTGGCGCCGCGCGGCAGCGACGGGAACACCTGCACCAGCTGCCTGTCGCTCAAGCGCAGGTGACGCTCGGCGATCGCCGCCAGCACGCTGCGGAAGTCGGTCGTCACCGGCAGGTCGCGGCCTTCGTTCAAGTCCGCGTCGCCGACGCCGCGCCAGTCGCCCAGCACCTTGCCGCCGTTGACGCCACCGCCCAACACCCACATCACGTTGCCATGCCCATGATCGGTGCCGCCGTTGCCGTTCTCGCGCGCGGTGCGGCCGAACTCCGACATCACCACGATGGTGGTCTGCTCGAACAACGGCCCCAGTCGCTGCGCCAGCGCCGCCAGGCCCTGCCCCAGCGGCTGCAAGCGGTTGGCCAGCTGGCCGCGCGCCGCGCCCTGGCTGGCGTGCGTGTCCCAGCCGCCCAGCGCCACAAAGGCCAGCTGGATGTTCGGATCGTTGCGCATCAGCGCCGCCAGCCGCGCCGCATCGTCGGGGAAGCCGTTCGGCAAAGGCGCGCCGCCGTTCGCCGCCTGCATCTCGGCGGACATCGTGCCGCCGCCCATGCCGCCGCCGACCATCTTGCCCGCCGCCGCATCCATCACTTCCTTGTGCGCCTCCTGGCCCTGCTGGTAGGCGGCGCCGAAGCGCGGATGGTCCGCGTACAGCAGGTCGAAGGCCTTGCTCACCGCCGGCCGGTCCAGCACATTGGCCTTGGTGCCGGCCGCGCCGTTGGCCAGGTTGACCGCCGCCGCGCGGCCCGAGAGGATGCGCGGCATGGTCGGGCCTATGCTGAGCGCGCGCGTCGGCGTGGTGGCGCCGGGCAGCGTCGCCACCAGGCGGTTCATCCAGCCGTCCGCCGTGCTCTTGACGCCGGGCGTGGCCGACTCCATGTAGTCCTGCGCATCGAAGTGCGAACGGGTGGCGTCCGGCGAGCCGCTGGCGTGGACAAAGGCCAGCTTCTTCTGCTCCCACAACGGCAGCAGCGGCGCCAGCGCCGGGTGCAGGCCGAAATAGCCGTCCAGATTCAGCGCGCCGTTGTCGTCGCCCGGCCTGGCCAGCGCGATGCTCGGACGCAGGCGCGCATAGTTGGCGTCGGCCACCGGCGCCACCACGTTCAGGCCGTCCACCGCGCCGCGCAGCATCACCACGATCAGCTTGCGGCCGGTGGCGTCGGCATTCGGCGCGGCGGCCGTCGCGGCCCAGGCGTGGCGGCCCAGCGGTATCACCAGCCCGGCGCCGGCGGCCAGCGTGTTGAGGAAGTCTCTGCGTTGCATGGTGGTCTCCTGGCGAATTAGCGCTGCATGAAATCGGGACTGCCGAGCAGCATGGCCGCGCGCAGCGGCGGCGGACTGCCGGCGATCGCGCCCTGCGTCCTGGCCGAGATCGAACCGGCCAGCGTCGCCTGCAAGGCCTGCACGTCCAGCGCCGGCGCCAGTTGCGTGGCGAAGGCGATGCGGCGGCTCAACGCATCGGGATTGAGCCACGCGTCCTGCGTGTTCTTGTAGCCGTCCGGCGTCTGGCAGCCGTACAGCGGCATGCCGAGGCGGGTCAGCACACCCAGCGTCTGCTTGATGTCGGACGGCGCCGTGTCGCTGGCGCGCGCCGCCGAGATCACATATTGATACGGCGTCTTGAACTTCGCGCCCACCGCTTCCGGCGCCATGAACTCGGCGCTGGCGAACAGGGTGCGCAGCACGCTGCGGATGTCGCCCTTGCTGTCGATGTAGCTGCGCGCCATGCGCTCCACCAGCGCCGGCGGCGGCTGGTCCTGCACGAAGTACTGCGCCAGCTGGAAGCTCAGGTGATGCGCGGTGGCCGGCAGCATCGCCAGCACGTCCAGCGCGTACTCGCCCTCATCCTGCCCGCCGGCCTTGATGAGGCGCCCCAGCCAGACCTTGTCCCCGCCGTCATGGCGCGCGGCGTCGAAGGTGAAGCTGCGGTCGCGCGCGATCAGTTCGCGGTTGTCGTAGGTCCAGCCGGTCAGCATGCGCGCCAGTTCGGTCACGTCCTTCTGCGTATAGCCGCCGTCGACGCCCATGGTGTGCAGCTCCATCAGCTCGCGCGCATAGTTTTCATTCAGGCCGCCGCTCCGGGCTTTCTGGCCGCCCTGCTTTTTCCCGCGCGGGATGTAACCGTTGGCGGTGGAAACCCAGTTATCCAGGTAGTACAGCATGGCCGGATGATGCGAGGTGGCGCCCAGCAGCTCGCGGAAATTCCCCAACGCGTAGGGACGGATCGCGTCGCGCTCGTAGCTGGCGATCAGCGCCCGGTCGACGCCCTTGCCGGCGTAGACGTTGAAGTGGTTGAACCAGAAATCGACCATCACCTCTTCCAGCTGGTTCGGGCTGTCGACCGCGCGGGCGATGCGCGCCTCCGCCGTCTGCTGCGTAATCGCGGTGACCACTTCGCGGCGCCTGGCCTTGTCGCCGTCCGACTCGTCCTTCGCCATCGCGCGCACCTCCAGGAAGCGCCGCAGCACCACCCCGGCCGGTTGCCGCACCGCGTCCAGGCTGGCCAGGCGCGCGCTCAATGCCGGCGGCAGCGGCGCGCCCGCGCTCAACTGCAGATCGATGTAGCGCCGCACGCCCATCTGCGTCACCCGCTCGATGTCGCCCGGCTTGGGGCCGTAGCCGATGCGGTTGAGCACATGGGCGGCGGCCTGCTCCGGCGTCAGCGGTTCGGCCGCCATCACGGAAGCGGCGCCGGCCGCCACGGCGGCCACGGCGATCCAGCGGTAGAAATTCATGGCGGCACTCCTGTCAAAAATATATTTACTTTATAACGCAATATTGCCGCGCCTTAAACGACTGCCATGTATCGGTTGTAAGCGGCTGTTAGCATTGCTTCACAAATAAATTAAACAACTGATTTAGTTATATCAATCGTTTATATTATGTGTTGTAATGCTGCCATGAACGCCAAACCCTCCTCCATCGATACCAGCCAGCCAGCCGACGACGGCCGCAAGCCACGTTCGGACGGTGAACAGTCGCGCGAGCGGCTGTTGCACGCGGCCATGCGCCTGTTCGCCGCGCAGGGCTTTTCCAAAACCTCGACCCGCGAGATCGCCCTGGCAGCCAGCGCCAATGTCGCCGCGATCAGTTACTACTTCGGCGACAAGGCGGGCCTGTACCAGGCCTGCTTCAGCTTCATGTGCCAGCCGGAGCCGGACAATATCTCGCAGTTCGCCCAGCCGCATTTCACGCTGCGGCAAACGCTGGAAGGCTACTACCGGCAGATGCTGGCGCCGCTGTTGGCGGGCGAAGACGCGCAATTGTTCCTGCGTCTGTTTTACCGGGAAATGCTGGAGCCCACCGGGCTGTGGCAGCAGGAAATCGACAGCAACATCAAGCCGGAGCATCTGGCGCTGGTCGCCACGCTAAGCCGTCACCTGGGTCTGGAACGACCCACCGACACCGTGCACCGCCTGGCCTATGCCCTCGCCGGCATGGCCGTGCAGATCATGGTCGGACGCGACATCATCGCCACGATCACGCCGCATCTTCTGGCCACGCCGGAAACAATAGACACCTGGGGGCAGTACCTGGTCGGCTTTGCCGAAGCCATGGTGCTTGCCGAGAAATCCAAACTTCAACAAGGAAAAGCATGACGATATTCTTACGGGCGATGGCGCTGGCCGTCGTCGCGTCGCTCAGCGCCTGCGCCACGCAGGCGCCCGCGCCGCACGTGGCCGCGCAAGCGCCGCAGCAGTGGCAGGCGCCGCTGCCGACCCAACTCCCCCACAACGGCAGCCAGGCCGACCTGGCCAGCTGGTGGAGCCGCCAGGCCGACACGCTGCTGGTGCAGCTGATCGAATCCGCACAAGCCGTCAGCCCGAGCATCGCCACGGCCGGCTCGCGCATCGCACAATCGCGCGCCGAGCGCGTGGCGGCCGGCGCCGCGCTGGCGCCGTCGCTGGACGCATCGGTCAGCGCCAGCCGCTCCAACCGCCAATCCTCGCTGCCGATGGGGACCACCTCGCAGGCGGCCTTGCAGGCATCGTGGGAGATCGATCTGTTCGGCGGCAACCGCGCCGCGCGCGATGCGGCGCAAGCGCGCCTGGACAGCGCCCACGCCGGCTGGCATGACGCGCGCGTGTCGGTGGCGGCCGAAGTGGCCAACCAATACTACGGCCTGCGCGCCTGCGAACAGCTGCTGGCCGTGGCCAAACAGGACGCCGCTTCGCGCGCCGACACCGCGCGCCTGACGGAGCTGAGCGCCAAGGCCGGCTTCCAGGCGCCGGCCAGCCTGGCGCTGGCGCGCGCCAGCGCGGCCGACGGCAACAGCCGCTACATCACCCAACGCGCCGCCTGCGACGTCAACCTCAAGGCGCTGGTGGCGCTGACCGCCATCGGCGAGCCTGAGCTGCGCGGCAAGCTGGCCGCCGGCGCATCGGCCGCCGCCGGCGCCGCCGCCAACGCGCCGGCCATCGCCATCGCCGAGCTGCCGGCGCGCACGCTGAGCCAGCGGCCCGACGTCTACACCGCCGAACGCGAAGTGAGCGCCGCCAGCGCCGATGTCGGCGCCGCGCAGGCGCAGCGCTATCCGCGCCTGGCCTTGTCCGGCTCCATCGGCTACGGCAACTTCCGCGCCGGCGGCGTCAACACCGGCACCGACACCTGGACCATCGGCCCGGTCTCGGTATCGCTGCCGATCTTCGACGCCGGCAAGCGCCGCGCCAACGTCGACGCCGCCGGCGCCCGCTACGACGCCGCCGTCTCCAGCTACCGCGCCACCGTGCGCCAGGCCGTCAGCGAAGTGGAACAGGCGCTGGTCAACCTGGACGCCACCGGCGAACGCGCCGGCGACGCGCAGACCGCGCTGCAAGGCTACCGCGTCAACTTCACCGCCGTCGAAGACCGCTACAAGAACGGGCTGGCCAGCCTGTTCGAACTGGAAGACGCGCGCCGCACCCGCCTGGCCGCCGAACAAACCGTGATCAACCTGCAGCGCGAACGCAGCGCCGCCTGGGTAGCGCTGTACCGCGCCGCCGGCGGCGGCTGGACCGCCCCGACCGACGGCGCCGTCGCCAGCGTCAACGCCAACCAACGATAAGAGCCATCATGAACAAGCTGAAAACCAACCTGAAACCCGTCGCCTGCGCACTGCTGGCCGTATTCGTCATCGGCGGCGCCGGCATGGCGCTCTATCCGTCCGCCACCCAGGCCGCCGACGACAAGAAAGCGGAAACCGCCAAGCCGGCGCTGACCGTCACCACCACCAAGCCGTCGGCCGCGCGCCTGCCGATCAAGCTGGCCGCCAACGGCAACGTCGCCGCCTGGCAGGAAGCGAGCGTCAGCAGCGAATCGAACGGCTTGCGCCTGACCGAGGTGCGCGTCAACGTCGGCGACGTGGTCAAGGCCGGCGACGTGCTGGCCGTGTTCTCGGCCGACAGCGTCAACGCCGACCTGGCCCAGGCCAAGGCCGCCGTGCAGGAAGCCGAAGCCAACGCCGCCGACGCCGTCGCCAACGCGGCCCGCGCGCGCACGCTGCAAAACACCGGCGCCCTGAGCGCGCAGCAGATCAGCCAGTACACCACCGCCGAACAAACCGCCAACGCCCGCATCGCCTCGGCCAAGGCGGCGCTGGCCAGCCAGCAGCTGCGCCTCAAGTACACCAGGGTGGTGGCGCCGGACGGCGGCGTGATCTCGGCCAGGACCGCCACCGTCGGCGCGGTCTCCGGCCCCGGCACGGAGCTGTTCCGCATGATCCGCCAGGGCCGCCTGGAATGGCGCGCCGAAGTGGTGGCCTCCGACCTGCGCAACCTGAAGACCGGCACCGGCGCCGTCGTCAAGGCCGCCAACGGCAGCGAAGTGACCGGCAAGGTGCGCATGATCGCGCCGACCGTCGATACCCAGACCCGCTCCGCGCTGGTCTACGTCGACCTGCCGTCCAACGCCGCCTCCAAGGACGCGCCGTTCAAGGCCGGCATGTTCGCCAGCGGCCAGTTCGAACTGGGCACCTCGGACGCGATGACGGTGCCGCAGCAATCCATCGTCGTGCGCGACGGCTTCAGCTTCGTGTTCCGCCTCAACACCGACCAGCATGTCAGCCAGATCAAGGTGCAGCCGGGCCGTCGCCTGGGCGACCGCATCGAAGTGCTGGGAGGCCTGACCGCCGACACCCAGGTGGTGGTGCGCGGCGCCGGCTTCCTCAACGACGGCGACCTGGTACACAACGTCGCCGAGACCGCGCCGGCGGATAAGCTGGCACCTAAGCTGGCACCTAAGCTGGCCGCGAAGTAAGGACCCGCCATGAACTTTTCCTCCCTATCGATCAAGAACCCGATCCCCGCGATCATGCTGTTCGCGCTGCTGACGCTGGCCGGCATGATGGCCTTCAAGGCCAATCCGGTGCAGGACTTCCCGGACATCGAACTGCCCATCGTAACCGTCACCGCCGCGCTGGACGGCAGCGCGCCGGCCCAGCTGGAAACCGAAGTGGCCCGCAAGATCGAGGATTCGGTCGCCACGCTGCAAGGCGTGAAGAACATCTACACCACGGTGCTGGATGGCGTCTCCACCACCACCGTCGAGTTCATTCTTGAGAAGCCGATCGCCGACGCCGTCAACGAGGTGCGCGACGCCGTGGCCCGCGTCAAGGCCGACATGCCGGCCGAGCTGCGCGATCCGACCGTGACCAAGGCCTCCACCGCCGGCCGCGTGATCATGACCTTCACCGCCACCGCCGCCAAAACGCCGGGCGAGAAGATGGACAACCAGGAACTGAGCTGGTTCGTCGACAACGCCGTCTCCAAGCGTTTGCTGGCGGTGCCCGGCGTGGGCGCGGTCAAGCGCGTCGGCGGCGTCAAGCGCGAGATCCGCGTGGAGCTGGACGACGCCCGCATGGCCGCCCTGCGGGTGTCCGCGCTGGACGTCTCGCAACAACTGCGCCTGGTGCAGAAGGAAGCGCCGGGCGGACGCGGCGACATCAGCGGCGCCGAACAATCGGTGCGCACCATCGCCACCGTGCAAAGCGCGGCCGCGCTGGCCGCCATCGAACTGCCGCTGGCCGACGGCCGCCGCGTGCGCCTCGACCAGGTCGCCACCGTGACCGACACCGTCTCCGAGCCGCGCTCCATCGCCATGCAGGACGGCGTGCCGGTGATCGGCTTTGAAGTCTTCCGCACCAAGGGCGCCAGCGAACTGGCGGTCGCCAGCGGCGCCCGCGCCGCCGTCGAGGAACTGAGCCGCGCAAATCCGCGCGTCGAACTGAAGCCGGTGATCGACAACGCCTTCCCGGTCGAAGAGAATTTCACCGGCTCGATGGAGCTGCTGTACGAAGGCGCCATCCTGGCCGTGCTGGTGGTGTGGTGGTTCCTGCGCGACTGGCGCGCCACGCTGGTGGCCGCCGCCGCGCTGCCGCTGTCGGTGATGCCGGCCTTCCTCGGCCTGTACCTGTTCGGCTACACGCTCAACACCGTGACCCTGCTGTCGATGGCGCTGGTGGTGGGCGTGCTGGTGGACGACGCCATCGTTGAAATCGAGAACATCGCGCGCCACCTGCGCATGGGCAAGACCCCGATGGAAGCGGCGATGGAAGCGGCCGACGAAATCGGCATGGCGGTGATCGCCACCACCTTCGCGCTGGTCGCCGTGTTCCTGCCGACCGCCTTCATGGGCGGCGTTCCCGGCCTGTTCTTCAAGCAGTTCGGCTGGACCGCCGTGGTGGCGGTGCTGGCCTCGCTGGTGGTGGCCCGGCTGCTGACGCCGATGATGGCCGCCTACATCCTCAAGCCGGTCGCGCATGCGGAAGAAAAAGACGGCTGGATCATGACGCGCTACATCCGCGTGATGCGCTGGTGCCTGACGCACCGCCTGGTGACCGGGATCGCCTCGGCCGCGTTCTTCGTCGGCTCGATCATGCTGGTCGGCCTGCTGCCGACCGGCTTCGTGCCGGCCGCCGACCGCGCGCAGACCCAGATCAACCTGGAACTGCCGCCCGGCTCCACGCTGGCCGAAACCGGCGTGGTCGCCGAGCGCGCCCGCAAGGCCGCGATGGAAGTCAAAGGCATCAAGGCGGTCTTCAGCTCCATCGGCGGCGGCTCCAGCGGCGACGCCTTCGCGCCTGGTGCGGCGGCCGAAGCGCGCAGCGCCGTGCTGACGCTGACCACCGCGCACCGCAACGACCGCAAGGAATCGATGACCGACCTGGAAAACGAGATCCGCCAGAAGCTCAACGCCATTCCCGGCGCCCGCTTCAAGGTCGGCCCGCCGGACAACGGCGTCATGATGCAGCTGGTGCTGCGCAGCGAAGACCCGGTCGCGCTGAAAGAGACGGCGCAAAAGGTCGAGCGCGAAATGCGCACGCTCAAAGGCGTCGGCAACGTGCGCTCCAGCGCCTCGCTGGTGCGCCCGGAGATCATCGTCACGCCGGACTTCGCCAAGGCCGCCGACCTGGGCGTGACCGCCGCGTCGATCGGCCAGACCGTGCGCGTAGCCACCGCCGGCGACTACGACACCGACCTGACCAAGATGAACCTGCCGGAACGCCAGGTGCCGATCCGCGTCAAGCTGCCGGACGCGGTGCGCGCCGACCTGGAAGCCATCGGCCGCCTGACGGTGCCGGGCAAGAACGGCCCGGTACTGCTGGCCACGGTCGCCACCATCACCATGGAAAGCGGCCCGGCGCAGATCAGTCGCCTCAACCGCAGCCGCAACGTCACCTTGGAAGTGGAGCTGGGCAAACGTTCGCTGGGCGAAGTGAACACCGAAGCGCGCGCGCTGCCGACCATGATGAAACTGCCGCCGTCGGTGAAGATCGCCGAGCTGGGCGACACCCAGGAGATGGCCGCGCTGTTCGCCAGCTTCGGCATCGCCATGCTGATCGGCGTGCTGTGCATCTACTGCGTGCTGGTGCTGCTGTTCAAGGACTTCATGCAGCCGATGACGATCCTGGCGGCGCTGCCGCTGTCGATCGGCGGCGCCTTCGTGGCGCTGCTGGTCACCGGCCGCGCGCTGTCGATGCCGTCGATGATCGGCCTGATCATGCTGATGGGGATCGTTACAAAGAACTCAATCTTGTTGGTTGATTATGCTATTCTGGCGCGTCAGGCGGGCATGAACCGTTTCGACGCCCTGGTCGACGCTTGCCACAAGCGTAGCCGTCCTATCTTGATGACCACCATCGCCATGGGCGCCGGCATGATGCCGCTGGCGCTGGGCTGGGGCGCCGATCCGAGCTTCCGCTCGCCGATGGCGATCACGGTGATCGGCGGCCTGATCACGTCGACGCTGCTGAGCCTGCTGGTGGTACCGGCGGTGTTCACCTACATCGACGACCTGGAACACCTGCTGCAACGCCTGATGGGCAAAGTGCGCCGCACCCCGGCGCCGGCGCCCGAAGAAAACGCGCCGCCACTGCGCAAGATCGCCGGCGGCGGCCACTAGGATAGTCAATCAGCGAGGAGATCATCATGGAATATGAAGTCAAGCAGTTACCGGCGGTGCGCGTCGCCTACCTGCGCTACAAGGGTCCGTTCGGCGCGCCGATCGGCGAGTTCTGGCAGGAGGTGTTCACGCCATGGCAAAAGGCCATGGGCCTGGTCGGCAAGGTAACCTACGGCGTGGCGCAGGACGACCCCGGCAGCACGCCGCCGGCGGACTGCCGCTACGACGCCTGCGTTGAAGTGTCGGACGTCTATCCGATCAGGGAGCCGGCGCAGGAAGCCACCCTCCCCGCCGGCCGCTACGCCGTCGCCAGGTTCAAGGGCAACGGCGACCAGGTGCCTGCGGCGTGGGGCGAGTTCTTCGGCCGGCTGCATGCCGAAGGCAAGGTCGATGCCGGCCCGTGCTTCGAGCGCTACCCGGCCGACTACGCGATGGATCCGGCCACCGGCGTGTTCGAAGCGGAGCTGTGCATCCCGGTCAAATAGGCTTATCGCCCAATGACCCCGGCAAGGAAGGCGTCGCAGGCCGACGCCACCTGCCGCGGCGCTTCGACCATGGGCACATGGCCGACACCGTCGAGTATCATTTTCTGGCTGCCGCGCAGCTCACTGTGCAGCAAGCCGGCGTCGTCGACATGCAGGACCTGGTCCTCGGCGCCCCACACGATCAGCGCCGGCGCGGCGATCCCGGGCAGCACGGCCTTCTGGTCCAGGTTGTCCTCGATGTCGCGCGCGATCCTGGCGTCGATCTGCCGGCGCCGGACAAAAGCCCTGGCCAGGGCGGACACCAGAAAGCCCGGAATGGTGGGCGGCTTGGCCATGCCGATCGCCATCATGGCGCGATAATCGGCCGCTGTCGCCACTTCAAGCATGGGGTTGCGCCCGGTGCGGGCAAGGTGCAGGCGCAACCAGCTCGGCGTCGTTTCGGCGCCCGCAGCATCAATCAACATCAGCGACGCAACCTGCTCCGGCGCCTCGGCCGCCAGGCGCAGCGCAATGGCGCCGCCCATGGAGTTGGCGATCAGGTGGGCGCGCTCGATGCCCAGCGCCGCCAGGAAGGCGCGCAAGCGGTTCGTCTGCGTAGCGATATCGTAGCGCTGCGCGTCGTCGAAGCTGCTGCCGCCGTGTCCCGGCAAATCGGGCGCCACCAGCGGCAGCGCGACGCGCAGGTGGCTGGCGAAACGCAGCCAGGCGGTATTGTCGCTGGCGGCGCCATGCAGCATGACGACGGCCTCGGTCATCGGCATGCCGGCCGGCTGGCGCCACAGGTAAGCGATGCGGCCAGACGGCAAGTCAACGGCGCCTTGCGCCAGCTTGGCCCGCCGGGCTTCGGCCGACATGGCGGCCCGCAGCAGCCGGTCGCCGAGGCGGTGGAGTAACGGTTCTTTGTCCATGACGGTCACCAGTAGCGTCCGGCGCCGATCAGGACCGGCGCAAGCAGCAGCAACGCCCAGAAGCCCGATTTCGGCACGGCCAGCACGGCGACGCCGGCCACGCCCAGCAAATACCAGCCGATGAGATTGATCAAGGCGAAATCGGACGCCGCCGCCGCCACGATCGTCACGTGCCCCACGCACAGCATCAGCGGCCCGAAGATGGTGAACCAGAACGCCACCCGTCGCGCATCGTGCCCCTGGAATTTACCGAATCCCCCTTCCAGCAACGCCGCGCGTATCGGCTGCCGAAACCACAGCAAGCCCACCAGAATATGGGCGCCGCCCAGTACCGCCAACATCCATGCCGCCACTGCAATCATGCCGTTCTCCCGTGATTGAAAATTCCACCATACCTCAAGGTATGGTAGAGTCGCACCATTGATTGCCAGTGTCAACCCAATTCAGCAAGGTCACGCCATGGAAGAAAAGAACGACCGCGGTATCTGGCTCGACGCCGGCCTGCAAACACTGGTCGAGGAAGGCGCGTACGGCCTGCGCATCATGTCGATCGCCAAGCGCCTGGGCGTTACCAAAGGCAGCTTCTATTGGCATTTCAAAAACCTGGAGGAGTATCAAGGCGCGCTGCTCGATGAGTGGGAACGCCGCTATACACAGGCGCCGATCGAGGCGGCGGCGGCGGGCGGTGGCGCCGGCGCGCACGAGCAGTTGCGCAGCCTGTTCCGCACCAGGCCGGCGATGGCCCTCAAGCTCGGCCGGGCCATGCGCGCGTGGGCCATCACCGACGACCGGGCGCGCGCGGCGCAAACGCGGGTCGACCAGCTGCGCGTCCGCCATGTCGCGCATCTGCTGGAAGCGATCGGCTGGTCCAGGGAAGAGTCGCAGATGCTGGGACGCTGGGCCTATTGCGCGCTCATCGGCGAGGCCGCGCTTACGGGAACGGGAGCGCCGATGGATGAGGCGCAGACCCTGCTGGTGCTGTCGATCCTGACGCCGCGCCAGGTCGACTACTAAGGACCAGCCATCCAGCCGCCGCCCATGGCGCGGTACAAGTCCACCGACGCCACCAGCATGCGCGTCTTCAGCTGCAGGCGGCCGACGTCGGCGTTGTACAGCGTGCGCTGGGCGTCCAGTTCCTCCAGATACGAGGCGTAGCCGTTGCGATAACGGTTATGCGCGATGCGCAGCGTTTCAGCCGCCGTCGCGCGGCGCGCGTCGTTCTGCACCGCCTGTTCCTTCAGGCGCGCCAGCGCCCCCAGGCTGTTGTCGGTTTCGGCGAAGGCGGCGCGCACCGCGTTCTCATACGCATACACCGACTGATCGCGCTGCGCCGCCACGGCGTCGGTCTGGTGCTGCACGCGACCGCCCTCGAACACCGGCGCGGCGACGGCCCCCGTCAGCCGCCACAGCGCGGTCGGCGCGTTGATGAAATCGTGCCACTTCAGGTTCTGCACTCCCCCCACCATCGTCAGCTTGAACGACGGCAGCAACTGTTCGCGCGTGGCGGCCAGGTTGGCGTTGACGGCGACCAGGTTGAATTCGGCGCGCGCGATGTCCGGCCGGCGCCGCAGCAGCTCGGACGGCAGCCCCGCCGGCACCGCCGGCGCCGACAGCTGCGCCAGCTCCAGCCCGCGCGCGACCGGGCCGGGATTGCCGCCCGTCAGTATGGACAGCGCGTTTTCCTGTTCGAAGATGGCGCGCTTCAGCTGCGGCACCTGCTCGGCGGTGGTCTGGTATTCGGCCTGTGCTTGCAGCCATTCCAGGCGCGAGCTGTAACCGACGTCGAACTGGCGCTTGGCCAGCTCGCGCGATTCCTCGCGCAGCTTCAGCGTGGCTTCGGTCAGCGCCAACTGGGCGTCCAGTCCACGCAGGTTCAGGTAGCCCGATGCCACCGTGGCGGCGATCGACAGCGCGGCCGCGTCGGCGTTGGCCTGCTCCGCCTGATAGGTGGCGGTGGCGGCGTCGGTCAGCGCGGCCAGCCGGCCCCACACGTCGACTTCATAGCTGGCCTGGAACTCGGCCTGGTAGACGTTGGTGACATACGGCACGCCGTTGTAGGCCAGCTGGCGCGTGCGGGTCGGCGCGGTGTCGACCAAGACGTTGGCCTTCTGCCCGGCCGCCACCACGCTCACCAGCGCGCGGTACTGCGCCACGCGGGCGCGGGCGATGCGCAGGTCGCCGTTGCGTTCCAGCGCGGCGGCCACCAGCGCGCTCAGTGCGGGATCGCCGAAGGCTTGCCACCATTGCGCCTCGACCGCCGCGCCCTGCGCCGTCGCGGCGGCGGTGCGCCAGGCGGCCGGCGTCTGCAAACTCGATGCGGGCGCCGGCGGCGCCTTGGCCGCGCAGCCGGCCAGCGCCAGCAAGCACGCCGCCGCTACCACGCGCACTTTCATGGCTTGACTCCGGCGGTCCTGGCCGGTGCGGCGTTCGCATCGTTGAGCTCCGCCGAGGTGTCGATGCTGACCACCACCGACATCCCCGGCGCCAGCCGGCGCGCCTTGGCCTGGCCCGGATCGATGCGGATGCGCACCGGTATGCGCTGCGCGATCTTGACGTAATTGCCGGTCGCGTTATCGGCCGGCAGCACGCTGAACTCGGAACCGGTGGCCGGCGAAATCCGCTCCACCTGGCCGGTCAGCAGCGCGCCGTCCAGCGCATCGACCTTGAAGGTGGCGCTCTGGCCGACCTGCACGCCGTTCATCTGCGTCTCCTTCAGGTTGGCGATCACCCACAGCTGGCGCGGCACCAATCCCATCAACTGCGCGCCGGTGTTGACGTAGGCGCCCTTGCGCACCGTGACCTGGCCCAGCTGGCCGTCCTCCGGCGCCGTGATGCGCGTGTTATCCAGGTCCACCCTGGCCGACTTCAACGCCGCCGACGCATTCGCCACCGCCGCCTCCAGCGACAGCTTGTTCACCACCACCGTCTGCACCTGCTGCCGGGCGATCTCCAGGCTGGCGCGCGCCTGCTGCACCGCCGCCGCCGTCTGCACCTTGGCGGCCTTGGAGGAATCCTGCTCGCGCAAGGACAGCGAGCCGTCGGCCGCCAGCGAATTCACGCGGCTCAAATCCGCCACCGACTTGGCGGCCTGCGCTTCCGCGTTGGCCACCGTGGCCAGGTTCAGCGCCACCCCCGCTTCCGCCGTGCGGCGCGCCTGCTCCCAATTGGCCAGCGCCGCCTTCTGCGCCGCCAGCTGCGCCTGCGCCTGCTCGTAGCGCTGCTGGTAGATGCGGTCGTCGATCAGCACCAGCAAATCGCCCTGCCTCACCTGCTGGAAGTCCTGCACCCGCACGTCGACCACGTAGCCGGGCAGCTGGGTGCCGATCAGCGTGACCTGGCCGCGCACCAGCGCGTTTTCGGTGGAGACGATGGCGGTGCTGAACGGCGGCAGCCGCCACGCGTACAGCACGATCAGCACGCCGACCAGCGCCACGAACGAAAACGCGATCGCCGAAATGATCTGCGCGCGCCGGTCCGGCGCCGGCGTGGTGGGCGCGGCGGCGGCGACGGCGGCCGCCGCGGCCGCAGCCGCCACCGCCGCGACGCGGGTTTCGGAGGACGAGGAATTGTCGGGAGTAGTGTTAGCCATAGGGGTCAGCGTGATCCGGAATTATTGAGGGAGACATTGGCCAGGCCGGTCTGCGCGTTGTGCGCCGGGCTGCCCGGGCAGACCACGCACACCGACCACAGATAGCGGCCCAGCATCCAGGCCAGCGTCAGCAGCGCCACCAGGGTGATGATCAGGAAGACATCGTTGTAGGCCAGGATGTTGGCCTCGCGCGTGGCCGCCGCGCCCAGCGCCGCCACGCCGGTCGCGCTGCGGGCGGCGGGATCGGCCAGCGCCGCGCCCACGCTGGCGCCGCCGCTCTGGATGCGCGCCGCCACCAGCGGATCGAGCAGGGTCAGATGCTCGACCAGTATGCTGGAGTGGAATTTCTCGCGCACCACCTGGAACGTGCCCACCGCCGCCGAACCGAGCAGGCTGCCCAAGGTCTGCGTGATGCTGAACATGACCGAGAAGCTGACCAGGTTGTTCGGCGCCGCGATCACGGCGCCGAAGCCCGAGACAAACGTCGGCCCGATGAAGAAGGCGCCGCCGAAGGCCAGCAGGAACTGGCTCACATACAGGTCGGCGGGCCGTGTCAGGTTGGTGGCGTCGGAATCCATGTAGGCGCCGGCCGCCATCACCGCCAGCGAAAACATCAGCTGCAGCGGGATGCGCGCCGGCGTGATGGTCAGCGCGCTGGCCACCAGCCCGGCCACGGTGCCGATCATGACGACGATCCACAACATCTGCATCTGGTCGTTGTTCAGGCCCAGCGCCTGCAAGAAACCCACGGTGCCGTTGGCCTCCGACTGCACCACACGGATCAGCAGCACCGACAAGGCCAGCCGCGCGATATTGCCGTTGCTGAGCCAGCGCGTGTTGAGCAGCGGGCGGGCGCGGTTATGCTCGACCAGCAGCGCGGCGGCGATCAGCACGATGGCGCCGGCCAGGCACAGGCCCAGCCAGCGCGATTCGAACCACCACACCGTGCGGCCCAGCGCCAGCACCGCCGACAGCAAGGCCACGCCGGGCGCGAACAGGCCGAAGGTGAGGAAGTCCATTTTCTCGAAAGCCTTGACGCGGTCGCCCGGCGGCAGCTTGAGCGCCAGCACGCAGGCCAGCGACAGCAAGGCCAAACCCAGCTCGAAGAAGTACAGCCCGCGCCATTCGCCGAACTCCATCAGCTCCGACGAGAACAGCCGCGCCATCGGCAGCGCCAGTTGCGAGAAGCCGATGCCGAACACCACCGCCTTGAGCCGGTGCTGCGCCGGGAAGGCCTGCAAGGTGTAATACAGGCCGAGGGTGGTCAGCGCCGCGCCGCTCATGCCGTGCGCCGCGCGCACCGCGATGGCCGAGGCCAGGCCGTGCACGAACAGGTGGGCCACGGTGGCCAAGGCGTACAACACCAGGAACAGTTCGGTAAACAGACGCAGCCCGTACTGCTGGCGGAACTTCACCAGCAGCAGGTTCATCGACACATTGGCCATCACGTAGGCGGCCGGCAACCATTGGATCTCGGCCGAGTAGACCCCCAGCGAGCCTTGCAGATACGGCAGGTTGACCGACACCAGCGCGTTGCCCAGGCCGCCGGTGACGGCGACGATGAAGCCGATCACCAGGAAGGCCAGCCGGCGCTCGGCCGTATGCAGCGGAGTCGAAGGCGACCCCGGCAAGGTGGGCCGCTCATGCGGAAGCCATACTTGTGGAGCGTACACGTCCATGCTCAGCTGATCCTGATTCTATTTTGCGGGGCGTAAACTGCGTAATGACGAGCATATCACTATGCACGCCAAGGTTGCGCTTTTTACAGCTGAGCCAAAAGAGAGAGGCTGAGGGGATGATGGAAGAGCCGGCCGACGCCGGCCCCGGCTTACTTGGTGCCGCGCGAGCTCAGCAGCTTGGACAGGCCGTAGCCGGCGGCGGCCGCCAGCAGGACGGAAATGGCGGGGTGGGCGCGCACGCGGCCGCGGCCCGATTCGGCCAGCGCTTTGTAGCTCTCGCTCACTTGTTTGCCGCGCGCGACCAGACGGCCGGAGGTGCTTTCCACAGTGTCGGCCACCTTGTCGACGCTGTTGTGGGCGCTGTTGGCCAGGCGGTCGGTGGTGGGTGGGATTTTGTCGGCGACCTTGTCGATGGCTGCGTGCGCATCGGCGCGCAGGTTGTTGCCGATCTGGCTGACGCCGTCGCGGGTGGAATTGATTTTGCTGTCGATGCTGTTTTCCATGATGCTTTCCTTTTTCGGGTGAATGTTGTAACTGCAAGGGCAACGATAGGCGCATCGCCAGGACTTAACCGTGCGGAAACTAACAGAAAGGGAATCAGCCCGCTATGTGAACTGGCACACGGACGACGGCGTCTGGAAGGAGCATGCTGGTCGATACACTCAGCTCAGGAGGGCGGCATGTTCCCTATCTCATCGGCAGCGCAGACGGCGCTTGGCGGCGTCACCCCTCTGGCGGAGAGCGCCGCCGTGGCGGCCGAACACGCCGGCCAGGTGGCCACCGCCGGCTCGGCCACCGAGGCGCCGGCCGCTTCCGTCACCATCGACCTGTCGCCGGTGGCCAACTTCCTGCTGACGGTGTCGCAATCCCGCGAACAGCTGGCGCAACTGCAAACCGCCATCGCCAACCACGCGGCGCCAGCCGACAGCGCGACGGCCCTGAACAACGCCACGCAAAATGTGGTGAACGCCTTCAACCAGCTGCCCTCGGCCGATGTAGGCCAAACCCAGCCGCAAGAGCCGTCGCTGCTCGCCAACCTGGTGCAAAGCCTGCAACAGCCGGCGGCGTGGGACCTGGCGCCGCTCGGCCTCACCTTGCGGCCGCCAGTCGGCCTGGCGCTCGACGGCGACTTGTTGCAGTCGGCGTTCGACAGCAACCAGCAGGCGACCACCCAGACCATGCAAAACACGCTGGACAGTTTCAACGACCTGGCCACCAACTTTGTCCAGCAGCTGAGCGCCGCCGCGCTGCAGGCGAGCCGACAGTTGAACGACCCGCTGCGCGCCAACCCGGCGTTGGCCGCCGCCATCGCCGCCTACCATATCAACGACACCGAGCTCGCCGGCGCCAACGGCCCGGCCATCCAAACGGCCGCCGGCGCGATACCGCGCGTACCGGCGGTGGAGGCGGCCTCGCGCACACGCACCCTGGACAACGCGCCATAAACCCGGGAGTATTGACCGGAAGCATGCAATAATCGGCCGATAGCCACTGCTCAATTGCCGATGAAACGATTGCCGATACCGGGTATCCTGCTCGCCGCCGTGCTGTCCTGCGTTCCGCCGGCGCGTGCCGCGGCGGCGGCGCCGGCGCTGCCGGTGGTGCCGCTGCTGATCGGCGATACGCTCGACGAACAAGGCAGGCCGCGCCCCATGCCGGCGGTCAAGCGCAAGGTGCTCGACGCGGTGGCCCAGGAGCTGGGCGTCAGCTTCGAGCCGCACACCTATCCGTGGGCGCGCGCCGAACGCTACGCCATCGAAGGCGTCGGCCTGGTTTACGGCCTGCCGAAAACCGCCGATCGCTTGCGCGCGCTGCGCTACTCCGACACCGCCAGCCACAACAGCCTGTGGCTGGTCACCCGCAGCGACGCCACCTTTCCGTTCAGCCGCCTCGAAGACCTGCGCGGCAAGACCGTCGGCACGGTGCGCGGCTACAGCTACGGCCTGGAATTCGATACGGCGCGCGGCAAGCTGTTCCGCACCGACGACGACATTTCCTCGCGCGGCACCCGCCTCACCCGCCTGATGCTCAAGCGCGTGGACGTGGTGCTGCTGTTCCAGCCCGACGGCCTGACCGCAAAAGACCTGGAGGACAGCATCCGCACCTTCATGGCGCCGCGCCTGTCGACCATCGGCGCCGCCGCCAACGCCGGCTTCAGCGTGCTGCCCAAGCCTTTGACCACCGACAGCGGCCAGTTTTTTGCCATCGCCCGCGCCAGGGACGACGGCATCATCGAGCGCATCAACGCGGCGCTGGCGCGCATCCGCAAGCGCGAGGAGGACGCCAGGCGCCTGCGCCCACCGAATTAAATTTTGAGCGTCGCCCATTTGAAAGGCGATAGCGTGCAAAACAGGCCAATCGAAAGCCCAAGTCACACGATAATATTTTGCGTTTTTGGCGATAATCTTGCCATCACCTCACAACACAACATCAGGAGATCGCATGAAATTGAAGCATATTGCAGCCGCCATCGCACTGCTGGGCGCAGCCGGCGCCCAGGCGCAGGACACCGTGGTCAAGATCGGCCACAGCGGCCCGCTGTCCGGCGCCCAGGCGTTTTCGGGCAAGGACAACGAGAACGGCGCGCGCCTGGCGGTCGAGGAACTGAACGCCAAGCCGATCACCGTGGCCGGCAAGAAGCTCAAATTCGAACTGCAATCGGAAGACGACCAGGGCGACCCGAAAGCCGGCGTGGCGGCGGCCCAGAAGCTGATCGACCAGGGCGTCAAGTATGTGGTCGGCCCGTACAACTCGGGCGTGGCCATTCCCGCCTCGCGCGCCTACAACGACGCCGGCGTCCTGATCGCCACCGTCGCCACCAATCCCAAGATCACCCAGCAGGGCTACAAGGGCCTGTTCCGCGTGAACGCCAGCGACTCCCAGCTGGGCACCAAGATGGCGCTGTACGCGGCCAATGAACTCAAGCTCAAGACCGTGGCCGTGATCGACGACCGCACCGCCTTCGGCCAGGGCGTGGCCGAGGAATTCAAGAAGCAGGCCAAGGCCGCCGGCATGACCGTGGCCGGCCACGAGTTCACCACCGACAAGGCGTTCGACTTCACCTCCATCCTGACCAAGCTCAAAACCAAGAAGGTCGAAGCGATCTTCTTCGGCGGCTATGCGCCGCAGGGCGCACCGATGGCGCGCCAGATGAAACAGCTGGGCATCAACGCCAAGCTGCTGGGCGGCGACACCATCTGCACCGCGGAAATGGGCAAGCTGGGCGGCGACGCCGTCGGCGAAAACGTCCTGTGCTCGCAGGGCGGCGCCATCCTCGACAAGTTCGCCAGCGGTCCGGCCTTCAAGGCCAAGTACAAGGCGCGCTTCAAGCAGGATCCGGACGTCTACGCGGCGGCCTACTACGATGCGGCCATGATGTACGCGCAGACGATGGTGAAGGTGAACTCGATCGATCCGCAAAAAGTGGGCGCCGCCATCAGCGCCGGTTCGTACAAGGGCGTGGCGGGCACCTACTCGTTCGACGAGCGCGGCGACATGAAGCAGTCGCCGGTCACCATCTTCAACTTCAAGGGCGGCCAGCCGGCTCCGCTGACCACCTACTGATGTAGCGCGCCGTCGTCCTGCAAGGCGGCGACGGCGCTGTTCAGAATCGCCAGCGCCTGCTCCATGTCGAAATCGCCGACCGCCTGTTCCAGCTTGCGGTAGTGCTGCGGGAAGGCGGCGGCCAGCAACGCGCCATGTTCCACCAGCAGCCGTTCGGAGCGGGCGTCATCGTCCGCCAGCAGCGCGCCCAGTTCGCGCACCACGGCGTCGCGCTGTGCGGGATCGACTTCCACCTTCTCCAGTTCCGCTTCCGCCGGCAGGCACGCGACGATCGCCGCCACCTGCCCCGCCAGCACGGATTCAAGTTGCGCCAGCTGCGGCGCCATACGCGCCGACAGCGCGGCGGCGCTGGCCTCCCCCACCGCCGCCGGCGACAGCGCATGTTCGGCCTCGCCGGCCAGCACCTGCAAGGCGCTGGCGCCGATATTGCCGGCCAATCCCTTGAGCGTGTGGGCGCCGCGTTCGGCGCCGGCGCGGTCGCCGGCCGCGATCAGCGCGGACACCTGCCGCACGGCGCCGGCCTGGTTGGCCACGAAGCCGCGCAACATGGCCAGGTAGCGCGGCCGCTTGCCCAGCACCCGGCGCAGGCCGGCCACCATGTCCAGGCCCGGAATCTCGTGCGGGAAGTCGTCTTCCGGCGCCGCTTGCGGTTCGGGGCTCGGTTCGTGGGCCGGCACGTGCTTCAGCTCGGGCTTCAGCTCGTACGTCGGCAGCGCATGGCGCGGCGGTATCCAGCGCAGCAGCGCGCGCCACAGGTCGTCCGGCTCGATCGGCTTGATCACAAAGTCCACCATGCCCGCCTGCGTGCACAGGTCGCGGTCGGCCTGCATGGCGTTGGCCGTCATCGCCACCACCGGCAGGCCGTCCAGCTGCGGCAAGGCGCGCAAGGCGCGGGTGGCTTCGACGCCGTCCATCTCCGGCATCTGCATGTCCATCAGCACAATGTCGTATTGGTCGCGCTGCGCCATCGCCACCGCCTCGACGCCGTTGTTGGCGATGTCCACCAGCAGGCCGGCATCGGCCAGCAGCTCCGACGCCACCTGCTGGTTCAACTCATTGTCCTCGGCCAGCAGCACGCGCGCGCCGCGCAGCGTGGCCAGCGCCGCCAGCGTGCCGACCGGCGCCGGACGCGCCAGCGCGCTGTCGTCCACTTCGCCGCCCAGCAGGCGGATCAGGGTATTGAGCAGCACCGACGCATTGACCGGCTTGATCAGCACATCCTCGATGCCGGCGCCGTGCGCCTGCTGCTGCACTTCCTCGCGCCCGTAGGCCGTGACCATCATCAGGCGCGGCGGCTCCCGCAAGCCCAGCGCCCTGATGGCGGCGGCGGTCTCGATGCCGCTCATGCCCGGCATCTGCCAGTCCAGCAGCACCACGGCCAGCGGCTCGCCGGCAGCGGCGGCGGCGCGCACAAGCTCCACCGCCTCGGCGCCGGACGCCGCCACCTGCACGTCGAAGCGCATGCCGCGCAGCAGTTCGGCGATCACGCTGCGGGCGCTGTCGTTGTCGTCCACCACCAGCAGGCGGCTGCCGCGCAGGTCCGGCGACGGCAGCAGCGATACCCGTTCGCTCCGGCCGACTTCCAGGTGGGCGGTGAACCAGAAGGTCGACCCTTGGCCCAATTCGCTCTGGACGCCAACCTCGCCGCCCATCAGTTGCGCCAGTTTCTTCGAGATCGCCAGACCCAGGCCGGTGCCGCCATACTTGCGGGTGGTGGAGGCGTCGGCCTGCTGGAAGCTCTGGAACAACTGGCGCATCTGCGCTTCGCTCAGGCCGATGCCGGTGTCGCGCACGGCGAAGTGCAGCAGCACGCGGCGCTGGTCGTGGCTGCGCACCCGCACCGTCACCGCCACCTCGCCCCGCTCGGTGAACTTGACGGCGTTGTTGGCGTAGTTGATCAGGATCTGGCCCAGCCGCAGCGCGTCGCCCACCAGCGCGGTCGGCACGTCGGGGGCGACGTCGAACACCAGCTCCAGGCCCTTGGCGTTGACCTTGTCGCCGATCAGCGTGGCCAGGTTTTCCAGCAACTGATCGAGCTCGAACGGCTGGTTCTCCACTTGCAGCTTGTCGGCCTCGATCTTGGAGAAGTCCAGGATGTCGTTGATGATGCCCAGCAGGTGCTGGCCGGCGCGCAGGATCTTCTGCACGTAGTCGTGCTGGCGCGGCGTCAGGCCGGTCTTCAGCGCCAGGTGGCTCATGCCGATGATGGCGTTCATCGGCGTGCGGATCTCGTGGCTCATATTCGCCAGGAACAGCGACTTGCTGCGCGTCGCCTCCTCGGCGGTCTGCTTGGCGGCGCTCAGCGTCTGCGCCGCCGTGTGCTCGGCCGTCACATCGGCCAGGTAGCCGTTCCACACCTCCTCCTCCGCCTGCTGGTGCACGCAGGTGCAGTGGATGTCGACCCAGCGCGCCGCCACCAGGCCCTGCGCGCCGAACTCCATGCGGCGATGAATCGACCAATGCTGGCGGGCGCTGTCGGCGATCTGCGCCAGCAGGCCCGCGCGGCCGTCTGGATCGAGCAGCGCGAACAGCATGGCGCCGTCTTCCAGCACGTCGCTGGCCTGCAGGCCGGTGATGGCGGTGATGGCGGGACTCATGAAACGGAAGCGCGGCTGGCCCGCCGCGTCCAGCTGGAACTGGTACACCGCCACCGGCAGGTTGTTGGTGATCTCGCGCATGCGGCGCTCGTTGTCGAAGCGCAGGCGGCGCGCGCTTTCGGCGGCGCGGGTGCGGCCCGTCACCACCATGCCGAACAGCCAGATCGCGCCGATGCAGGCGGCGGCCAGCATCATCTGGTTCCACAGCGGCAGCCACTGGCCCTTGTCCTGCGCGATCACCACGCGCCAGGCGCCGCCGTCGTCGGGCCAGTTCAAATCGGTGCCGGCCAGCGCGTAGGTGAGGCCCTGGAAGCTGGCCTGCTTGCCGACCGGCTCAAACGGCAGTTGCAACGGGCCGGTGCCGGTGAACAGTTCGCCGAACTGCCTTTCCTTTTCCAGCTGGGCCAGGCGCGCCGGCGCGATCATGCGGGACCGCATGAACAACCACTCGTTGCGGTTGGTGGCGAACACCACGCCGTCCGGCGACAGCAGCAGCACCGGATCCTTGCTGCGGGCGAGGATGCGGTCGATTTCGGAAGCCGGCATCTTGATGGTGTAGACGCCGGCGATGGGGGTGTCGCGCGAATTGCCGCTGTAGACCGGCGCCGCGAAATACAGCCCGCGCTCATGCGAATTGCTGCCGATGGCGGCATAGACATTGGCCTCGCCGGCCAGCGCGCGCCGCACGTAAGGGCGATAGCGCAGGTTGCGGCCGACGCCGATGGCCTTGCCCTCTTTGTTGAGATAGGCGACGGCGGTACCCTCGCCGTTCAGCACGAACACGGTGTCGGCGCTGTACTGATCGAGGACGGCGGCGAAGTCCACGTGCAGGCGATAAGCGTCGGCCGCCAGTTCGCCGGACAGCAGCAGCTTGACGCTGTCCTCCACCAGTCCCATGAGAATGGCGCCACCCATCACGCGGCCGTCGGTGGAGTCGATCTGGATCTGGCGCGCGATGTCGTCCGCCGTGGCCTTCAGGTCGCGGCTGTGCTGCTGGAACACCACCTGGCGCTGGACCAGCACCGCGCCGCCGGCCAGCAGCAGCGCCAGCGTGGCCCAGCGCATGGTCTGGCGGCCCGGCAGGCCGCGCCGGCGCAATTGCTCCCACGCTGCGCGCCATGTGCGCAAAGGCGGCTTGGGCGACAGCGGCGCCGGTTGCAGGGGTACTCCGTGGGAAGATCCGTTCATGTCGCCTTACGATGCATAAGGATTTGCCAATGGATTATAGCGGAAAAGTGTTGCTCCAACGCTTCCACGGCGGCCGATTCTGTGCTTTACTTGGCTAGCCAAAATACCAAGGTCCCGAATGCCGCGCATGTCTTTCCGCCCCGTCCTACGCCTGCTGCTGTGCGGTGCGCTGGCCTGCCTGCAGGCCGCGCCCTCGCAGGCGGCGCCGCGCCCGCTGGCCTTCACCGCCGTCGAGTCGCTGGGCGCCGACAGCCGCGCCATCCTCACCATGCTGCAGGACCGGCAGGGCTTCGTCTGGATCGGCACCATCGAGGGCGGCTTGTTCCGCCACGACGGCCACAAGCAGGTGCGCTACATGAACGACCCGTCCGACCCGCATAGCCTGCCGGGCGGCCGCGTCACCTCGCTGTTCGAAGACGAAACCGGCAAGCTGTGGATAGGCACCGACGAAGGCCTGGCGCGCTTCAACCCGGTGACCAACAACTTCACCCGCCACGTGCCGACCGGTGGCCCGAACAATGCGCGCATCGTGCGCCGCATCGTCGCCGACAACAAGGGCGGCATGTGGGTGGCGACATGGGGCGGCCTGCATCACTTCGACCCGCGCAAGGGCAGCTTCGTCATCCACCGCCACGACGAGGCCAAGCCGGACAGCCTGCTCTACAACGACGTCAACGCGGTCGCCGTCGACCACCAGGGCGGCGTGTGGGCCGCCACCTGGCCCGGCGGCCTGGATTACCTGGCGCCCGGCGCCACCGGTTTCCAGCACTTCCGCGTCGACGACCCGGAGCACCCCAACCCCAAGGCCAACGACGTGCGCGCGCTGTATTTCGACAGCGCCGCCACGCTGTGGATAGGTTCGGCCGACGGCCTGGTGACATGGAAGAGCGGCCAGCCCTGGGACCAGCGCGAAGCGCTGCCGGTGCAGGCCAAGCGCGTGACCGACATCGACGAAGACCGCGCCGGCGACCTGTGGATCAGCACCCGCACCAGCGGCCTGCTGCGCTGGGACCGCGAACTGCGCCAGTTCCAGAGCTACCGTCACCGCGCCGAGGATGCGCACAGCCTCAACAGCGACGCCATCAACACCACCATGCGCGACCGCAGCGGCACCTTGTGGGTAGGCTCGCTGACCGATGGCGTCAGCCGCGCCAACCTTGGCTATCACGGCTTCGAGCGCTTCGTCCCGCGCGACATCGATCCCGACTTCGTCAAGTCCAGCAATTTCGTGCGCAGCGTCGGCGCCGCCGCCAACAACCAGCTGTGGCTCGCGCTGGACGACGGCCTGGCGCTGTTCGACCCGGCCAAGCGCGCGATGGTGCGCACCTGGAGCGCCACGCCCAAGCGGCCGGGGGCGCTCAGCTCCAACGTCATCTACAGCACCTACCAGGCGCCGGACGGGGTGCTGTGGATCGGCACCTCGGAGGGCCTGAACCGGCTCGATACGCCGGATGCGCCGTTCAAGGTGATCCACTTCGGCAGCAAGACCACCGACTTCATCAACACCATCGCGCCGGGACGCGGCGGCGTGCTGTGGCTGGGCACCGGCACCGCCATGCTGCGCTACGATCCGGCCAGCGGCGCGGTCGAGAGCTACGCCCATGACGACAAGAACCCGGACAGCCGCAGCGTCAACGGCGCCACCACTGTGGTCGAAGACAACGCCGGCCGCGTATGGAGCGGCGAGTTCTATCGCGGCGGCGGGCTCGATATGCTCGATCCGGCCACCGGAAAATTCCGCCACTTCCGGCTCGATCCCAAGAATCCCGCGAGCCTGAGCAGCGACCGTGTCAGCAGCCTGCACCTGGACGCGGACGGCAGCCTGTGGGTCGGTACGTCCAAGGGCTTGAACCATGTGGTGGCCGGCAAGGACGGGGCATTCGCCATCACCCGCATCCAGGAAAAAGGCGAACTGGGTACGCGTCTGATCGAGGCGATACGCTCGGATAAAAACAGCATGATCTGGGTGACCACGGCGGCGGGCCTGAGCAAGATCGATCCGGTCTCCGGCACCGTCACCGAATATTCGGTGGAGGACGGCCTGACCGAAGGCTTCTACATGGACTCCGCCGCCAACAGCAGCAACGGTTTCCTGTACTTCGGCAGCAGCAGCGGCGTCACCGCCGTCAACCCGACCATCCACAGCAGCGCCTCGCGCCCGCCGCAACTGGCGATCACCGACATCCGCGTGTTGAATCGTTCGCTGGGCGGCAAGAACCCGCCCCAGGACGTGGTGCTGGAGGGCAGCCTGACGCAGCCGCGTTCACTGAGCCTGCCGTGGATCGCCAACACCATCTCGATCGAATTCGCCGCGCTGCATTTCGCCGAACCGCGCAGGAACGCTTATTCCTACTGGCTGGAAGGCTTCGACAAGCAAGCGGTGCAGGCCGATGCCGGACATCCGGTGGCGACCTACACCAATCTGGCGCCCGGAAAATACCACTTCCATCTGCAAGGCAGCAACAACAAGGGCGTGACCAGCCGCGACGAGATCGTCCTGCCGATCACGATCACGCCGCCGGTGTGGGAAACCTGGTGGGCGCGCAGCGCCGTGGCGGCGCTGGCCGTGGGGCTGCTGGTGCTGCTGTTCCGCTGGACGGTGCGACGCCTGGGTGTGCGGGCGCGCGAGCTTGAGGAGCAGCTACAGGAACGCACCGAGGCGCTGCGGATAGCGCAGCACAAGCTGGCCAACCTGTCGGCCACCGACAGCCTGACCGGCATCGCCAACCGCCGCTGCTTCGACGACCAGCTGGCGCGCGAATGGCGCCGCGCGGCGCGCGAAGGAAAGCTGATGGCGATTGGGCTGGTGGAGATCGACCAGCTGGGCGCCTACCGCGACCACTACGGCCAGCAGGCCGCAGATGATGTGCTGCGACGGGCGGCCAAGGCGCTGAACGGCGCGGTGCAGCGGGCCGGCGATCTGGTGGCGCGCTATGGCGCCGATCAATTCGCCTTCCTGGCGCCCGGCACCAACGGCGACGAAGCGATGCTGATCGCGCGCCGCATGGAAGCGGCCATCAACGGCTTGAACCTGCCGAATGTGAAAGCGCCGTCGGGCGGCATCAGCGCCAGCATCGGCGTGGCCGCGCTACCGGCGGCGCAGGACGACAATGCCGAGGACCTGGTACTGGCGGCCGACCAGGCGCTATACCGCGCCCGCTCCGAAGGCGGCAAGCGCAGCGTGCTGGCGCCGCAGGACAACGCGGCGCAGACGGCTTAGGACAGCTGCAACTCCCAGTAGCCGACATCGATCCAGCGATCGAACTTGCGGCCGACCTGCCTGAAGTGGGCGACCTTTTCGAAGCCCAGGCTTTCGTGCAGCGCCACGCTGGCTTCGTTGGGTTGGGCGATGCCGCCTATCGCCATATGGATTTCGCGGGCGCGCAGCTCTTCCAGCAGCGCTTTGTACAGCGCCGATCCGATACCCTTGCCGCCCTGCCCGAACGCCACGTAGACACTGGTCTCGGCGGCAAAGCGGTAGGCGCTGCGGGCGCGCCACTTGGTCGCGTAGGCGTAGCCCAACACTTCGCCGTCCTGTTCATGCACCAGCCATGGCAGCCCGGCGGTGACGTCGCGGATGCGGCCAGCCATGTCCTCCGGCGTGACCGCATGCTCCTCGAAGCTGATGGTGGTGGTGGCGATGTAGTGGTTGTAGATGGCGACGATGGCTGCGGCATCGTCCGGCGTTGCGGATCTGATCATCGGATTCAAAGATAGCGGGTTTCGGTGGGTGGCGATATCCAGTTGTCGGCGCGGCCGTCGACGTAGGTGATGGGCGTGCCGGCCAGGTCCTCGTCGCTGACGCCATCGAGGCTGGCGACGTTGACGCCATAGAATACACCGTAGCGCGGCGAGTTGCCGATGCCGTAGGGACGTACGCCGCAATGCTTGCAGAAATGGTGATGCTCGTTCTTGGCGCCGAACTGGTAGACGTTCATCTCGGCCGCCCCGGCCAGCAAGCGGAACGCTTCCGGCTTGGCCATCACGGCCCAGCAGCGTATCTTCAAACAGAATGAGCAATTGCAGCGCAGGCTGCCCTGGCTCAAATCGAGGTCCGCCTCGAAGCGCACCGCGCCGCAATGGCAGCTGCCGTGGTAAGTTTTCATCATCTGCTTCAGTTCCGCGCAAGCCGGAGGTCGTCGATCACGGGAATAATGGCCAGCGACAGCAGCGCCACCGCCAGCGGCAATGTGGAGATGTAGCCCAGGTATTTGAAGCCGAACGCGCCGGCCAGCCCGCCGAGCAGGAACATCGCCAGCAGGGAGCTCAATAAGCGCAGCTTGTCACGGTCGGCCACCACCTTCACCGGCGACGCCCTGTCGTTAAAGTAAAACAGTTTACCCAGTTCGATGCCGATGTCGGTCACCAGGCCGGTCACGTGGGTGGTGCGGATTTCGGCCCGCGAGACCTTGGTGATGATGGCGTTTTGCAGTCCCATCACAAAACACAGCAAGGCCACGATGGCGTGCACATGGCCCGAAGCACCGAGGCTGGCGCCCATCAGGCCAAAACACAGCAGCAGCGCCGCCTCCAGTATCAGCGGCAAGGCATACTGGCTTTGCGCGCCGCGCCGACCGCCCCAGTTGATCAGGATCGCGGAAGTGCCAGCGCCCAGCAGGAACGCCAGCAGTGCCTCCAGGCCCGCCAACACCACGCGCACCTCGCCCATGGCGGCGCTGTCCGCCAGGGACGAGACGATGCCGGTCATGTGCGATGTGTACTGGCCCACTGCGAAAAAACCGCCGGCATTGACCGCGCCAGCCACGAAGGCCAGCGAACGGCCAAGGCGGCGGTTGCTGATAATAGTGCGTTGCGGGCTGGTTAAGGCCCGCAGGTAGTGCATAGGCATGGTTGGCCTCCTCCTTACTGTCGGCCCGACCATTGTATGCCATCAGATCACTTGAGCGTAACTCCCCAGTTCTTCTCCACGCACTTGGTGTAGTTTCCGGCGATCAGAGCGCTGTATGGCGTTTGATAACTCACCAATTGGCATTGGTAGTCGCCGCCACTGCTCCAGTTCTTCTCCCAGTAGATGTTGTAGGCCGCCGAACTCGATCCGCTGAAGCGCTGCATCGTCGCGCAGGACAGCTGTTCGCTGCCGATATTCCAACCCAGATCCGCCGCGAACTGCTTGTAGTAGTCGATGCGGTTCTGTGCCGCCGCCTTCTCGGTGCCGGTGCCGCATTCGGCGTTGATGATCATGATGGTGGTGGCGAAGTTGTTGCCCGCGCCAGCCGCCCTGTCCGCCGCATTCGGCACCCAGGTTCCGTCCAGCACATGCAGCATCGACGGCTTGGGCGGTTGCGGGTAGACGAAGAAGAACGTCGCCGAGGCGAGGTTCAACCAGGTCGACGCCACCAGGTCCGGATTCTTCAGCAGCACCGACTGGTCGCCGTTGTACATCACCTGAGAGAACGGGCCGTAGTTGTAGTTGTACGAAAGCTGCTTGGCGCCGCGGCCGAAGTACTTCTTGAACGTGCCATCCGCGTTCTTACCGCAGGTCCAGACGGTGTTGAACACCGGGTCCGCGCATTCGACGTTGTAGCCGCAGTTGGTGCCGGTTTCGTCGCAACCCATCTCGCGCAGGTACTTCAGGCCCTGCCGCCATTGTGGCAACGGCAGGCTGGCGTTGTGGTCCCCCGTCTCCTGCGCGAAGTGGGCGAACATCGTCGCCAGCGAGTGGCGGCAGATGGCGTCCGCATCGCGGCCGTCGGTGTAGTCGCCGCAGATCGCCGGGAACTTGGCCACCGCTTGCAGGAAGCGGCCATACGTGTAGCTGGGCTCACGAATGCCGAAGTAGTAGTCCCACTTGGCCGACGTCAGCAACCGCTCCACCCGCTTGACGTTGGCCGGGTTGGCCGCCGCGCCGGGCGATACCGCGTCCACCGCCGCGTTGTCCAGCGTGCGGATCGACGCCTTCACGCCGCGGAAGAAATCGTTGTTGGTCAGCTGGACCTCGCGCGCCTCGGCTTGCGCCTTGGTCGGCACGCCGCCCGGTTGCGGCGTGCCCGGATCCGTCGGCGTTGGATCGGTGGCGTCGGCGATGTACTTCCACGGTCCCCAGGCATCGGTGGGGTTGGGCGCGGTGCCCTGCACCCACCATTTGGCTTCGTACTGCTTGCCCTGGTAGATCGCGCACATGCCGGCGGTGTAGACCGCCGTGGCGGCCCATGCCGGACATGTGCTGGCGGCGGCGGTGGAGATGCCGCCGGAGAGTATGCGCGGAGCGCTGCTGTCGGCCGGGCCGCCGTCGCTGCCGCCGCCACAGGCGGCAAGCAGCATGGCGCTCAGCACAGCGATGCTGTGAACTGATTTCATCGCATCCCCTTATTTCAGCGCGACCGGCAGGCCGGGGTACTCATCGCTCAAGGCGTAGCGCACGCCGTTCACCGTGACCACGTAGGCGGACGGCCCCGAGATCGGCAGCGAATAGTTCAGCGTCAGCGACACCGACGCGCCAGGCGCCAGCGACTGCCAGGTCGGGATCGTGAACTTGGCGTGGTTGAAGCTGGCCTTGAAGCCGCCGATGTTGTTCGGCCCCGAGTAGCCGGCCTTGGTCACCACCAGGCCGTAGCCCGATTGATCGCTCATGTTGGCCGGCGCCGACACCGGATAGTCGAACTCCACCACCGAGCCGCCCGGGATGGTGACGGTGGTGTTGTTCGTCACCGTCATCACAGGGTTGATCGGGTAGTTGCTGTCGCCGAGCTTCCAGCCGCCCAGCGCGATGCTGACCTTGGCGCTGCTGGCCGGTATCGGCGATTCCGCCCGCGTGGCGCCGTACGGGCTGGCGGTCTTGAAGGCGTTGTAGATGTTGGTGGTCAGCGTGTAGCCCATGAAGTACTCGCCTTTGCCGCCGTTCCTGCTGGCGTCCCAGGCGTAGTCGCCGGCCAGTTCCCAGATCATGATGCCGCCGATGGCGTTGTCGATCACGTACTTGGTCTTGACGGCCATCGATTGCGCGGTCTCGGTGGAGATGAAGACTTTGCGCGTGGCGTTCCACAGCCACGGCGCCGCCATCGTGGCGCTGTAGTTGGCGGTGTAGGCGCCGGTGATGGTTTTCTCGGTGACGCCGTAGACATCCAGGTAGTCCGGCACGATGGCGTTTTGCAGATTGAGCGCGTGCCATAGCGGATTGCCGCCGCCGGGGACCGGCTTGCCGTTGGTATCGAGGTCGTACCAGAGGTTGTCGATGCCGACCGCGCCGGTGCCGCAGGTTTTGACGCCGGCGCAGGCGACGGTGTCGTTCACCAATGGCGTGGTTCCCCACAGGCCGTTGGTGCCGCCGGTGACATCCTTCCAGCCACGCGTGTAGTACGGCACGCCGATGTTGATGCGGCCGGCCTGCAATGCGCCCCGATAGTAGCGATAGGCCCAGTCGACGTTCAGGTAGCCGATGCCGCCGTAGGAGTAGGCGTTGCCGGCCCTGAGTTCGGCATCGTTACCGTCGTCGAACAGCGCGGCGTTGGGACCGACGTACTGGTTCCATCCGCCGTGCAGGTCGTAGGACATCAGGCTGGCGTAGTCGAGGTACTGCAGGCCGGAGAGGTTTTCCTCGCCGCGCAATACCCAGCCCGACGCGGAGCCGGCGATGGTCAGCATGTAGTACTTGTTGTCGGCGATGGCTGCGGTGTCCAGCTTTTGACGCACGGTTTTCAACAGCACGTTGTAGCTCTTCATCAGGCCCGCCAGGCGTGGCTTGGATAGGCCGAAGTCGAGCGGGTTGCCGGCTTCGTTGTTGGTGGTCGGGTGCTCGTAGTCGATGTCGATGCCGTCGAAGAAGGTGTATTGACGGAGCACGGCCACCATCGAGTCGGCCAGCGTGTTGATGCCTGCGGTGTTGAGCGAGCCGTCGGCGTTGGTGGTGGCGGTGTAGAAGCCGCCACTGCCTGCCCAGCCGCCTACCGACAGCATGACCTTCACGCCGGGGTAGCGCTTCTTGTATTGCGACAGCAGGTTGAAGTGGCCTTTGTACGGCAGCGATGGATCCATCGCGGCGGCGGGGATGGTCGGCCAGGTCATGCCGGTGTCCGGGTTGTTGGCGCCGGAGCCCAGTTGCACTTTGGCGTTGGCGTCCACTGCGGCGAAGGCGTAGTTCACGTGGGTGATTTTGTCCCACGGGATGTTGTTGACCAGGTAGGACGGCGTGTTGTTCGCGCCCGTGCGCCAGCTGGTGAAGTAGCCGACGATGCGGCGGTTCAGGCCATTGGCCAGTTTCTCGCGGCCGTTGGCGTCATACACGCCGCAGTAGTTCACGTTCGGCACCGGCGAGGCCAGGCCGTCGGGACGGCACGCGACCGGCGTCGGTGTTGGCGTTGGTGTCGGAGTGGGCGTAGGCGTCGGCGTAGGCGTAGGCGTCGGAGTTGGTGTCGGCGTGGGCGTGGGCGTGGGCGTCGGGGTCGGGGTCGGTGTCGTGGTGTCCAGCGCCCACGGTCCCCATTGTTCGGTGCCGGGCACGTTATTCTGCGTCCACCACTTGGCCTTGTAGACCGCGCCGTTGTAGGTCACGCACATGCCGACCGTGTAGATCGCGCTGGACGACCATGCCGGGCAATCGGCGGCCGCTGCGGCGGTTTGTATCCCGCCCATCAGTTTGGGTCCTGGCGTCGCGCTTTGAGGATCGGAGCCGCCGCCACAGGCGGCGACGGCGCTGCCGATCAGCGCCAGCATCAATAGGTTATGTCGCATTTTTGTCTCCCGTATTTTAAAAATCGTGATTGTTCGGGTAATGACTATAAAAGTCGTTGTCCCACTTGAAGTGGGTGGCAGAGATGGTGATGGTGATATCCAGCGCTTCGACGAAGTGCCACCAACCGACGGGCAGGAACAGGATCTCGCCTGGTTCCAGCACGCAGTCGATGACGGGCACGTCTGCCATCATCGGAAAACGCTGCAGGTCGATGTTGCGTCCATCGACCGGGGTAAAGCAGTGGCGCTGGTTGTACAGCTTGGGCGTATCGCAGGGAGCGATCAGCCGCACGCGTTTGCGCCCCGCGATCTGGATCATGAAGTTGTTGGTCAGGTCGTGATGGAACGGCGTGATGGTGCCGGCCGGACCAAACCAGAAAAAGCCGCGCCCTGCCGGGTCCAGATATTCCGGCAGCGGCGGCGCGTCGGCCATCAGCTCCTGCAGCGACTCGCGATTCTGGCCGTCGTTGTTGGCGGTCATGTAGAAGTCGTTGGTGTGGCCGCTGTCGCGCACCAGTTCCACGTACTCGCCGAAGCGCATGCGCCGCTTGTGCGACTGGCTGTTCATCTCATAATCGGGATCGGCGCTGCGGCCGAACTGCACTTCCACCATGCGTTCGCCCAGTTGCCGGCTGAGATATTCCAGCGTCCACTTGCCGCGGGCGGCGCAATCTTCCAGCATGCCGGTGATGATCACCGGCAGGTTGCGGCGATAGTGCTGCTCAAGGAACTCCGCAGCGGAAAGGCGCTCCCGGCGCGGCACGGTGGTCGGCGCCAGCCGGTTCAATTGCGACTGGATGCGGAGCACCCAGTCGCGCTTGGCCAGCCGGTTATGCAACCGCGATACGCCCTGCAGGTAAGGGCTGCGCAGCGCGGCGGCGATCTCCGTGTTGGCATCGCGGGCGCCGATGCCGGACTGGGTCAGGATGCCGACCAACGTATCGGGCCGGATGCCGAGAATCAGGTTCTCGGCGATCCAGCTGCGCCATGCGTCGGTGACGCCGATGGTTTGGACAACGGCATGGCGCTTCATGGCTTAGCGTCCTTTCCAGACGGCGCTGGTCAGGGCGCCGCTGGCGTCGCCGTCCAGCTCCCACGAGAAGGCCCCGCGCAGGCTTTGGTCGCGCATGTACTGCATCTTGGTCGCGATCACGGTCGGGTCGTCGTAGCTCCACCATTCACCGGTGCCGGTGTACAGGAACAGCTGCTTGGTCTGCGGATGGTACCAGCGCGTGCCGGCCTTGTTGACCAGGACCTTGTAGTCTTCGATGCCGGTTTCGTAGGCGCCTGCCGCACCGCCGGTGGTGGTTTGATACAGGCCGTTGGCGTTCGGGCCGGCGGCTACGCCTTTCCATCCGCGTCCGTAGAACGGCACGCCGAGCAGGATCTTATTGCGCGGCATGCCGGCTGCCACCAGCGCCGTCAAGGCGTCGTTGGTGTTGTACTTGGCGAGGATGCCGGTCGCAGGATCGGCAGGATCGTGGTACAACGGCGCGTGGAAGTTGGTGGTGCTCTCCCATGCGCCGTGGAAGTCGTAGGTCATCAGGTTGACCCAGTCCATGTACTGCGAGTACACGGCTGGTTCGGTCTGGGCGATCTTCTCGGTGCCGGCGCCGATGGCGGCCGTCAGCGCATAACGCTTGCCGTCTTTGGCGCCTTGCGCGTCCAGCTGTGCGCGGAACTCGGCCATCAGCAGCGTGAAGTTATGCTTGTCGTTGACCGTGTCGACGGTGTTGTACGGCTGGCCGCCGCCGCCCGGATATTCCCAGTCGATGTCGATGCCGTCAAACACGCCCTTGGCCGAGCCGGGGCCGCCGCGTCCATCCTGCACCGGCAGGTCGCCGGCGATGAACATCTTCACGCAGGACTTGGCCAGCTGCTTGCGCAAGGCGTCGGTCTTGGCCGCGGCCGAGAAGTTTTTCGACCAGCTCCAGCCGCCCAGCGAGATGAACACTTTCAGGTTCGGGTGCGCGGCCTTGAGCAGCTTCAGTTGCAGGAAGTTGCCGGTCAGCGGAGCGTCCCAGGAGACGGTCTTGCCGTCCACGGTGCGCGCGGGCTGGCGTTGATAGTCGGCGTAGGCGTCGCCGCCGGTGCCGGCTTGCGGCGAGGTCGGGGTGTCGTTGCCCACTTCGGCGCGGGTGACCATATCGCATTCGTAGCCGCCGTTCTTGGAGTAGGTGTTGCCGAAGGCGTAGTTGATGAAGGTGAGCTGGTCGGCGACGCTGGTCTGCACGCCATTGACCGGAGTCTTGGTGGTGTGGATGTCGGCCACTTCGTAGCTGCGGCCGTACACACCCCACTGCGCGAAGTAGGAGCCGATTTCACGGCCACCGACCGGCGTAGGCGTCGGCGTTGGGGTTGGGGTTGGGGTTGGGGTTGGGGTCGGTGTTGGAGTCGGCGTAGGCGTTGGAGTCGGGGTCGGCGTCGGAGTCGGCGTCGGGGTAGGTGTCGGGGTAGGCGTCACGGCTTGCAGCGCCCAAGGCCCCCACTCCTCTGTGCCCGGCACATTATTTTGCGTCCACCACTTGGCCTTGTAGGTGGAGCCGTTGTAGGTCACGCACATGCCGACCGTGTAGATCGCACTGGACGACCATGCCGGACAATCGGCGGCTGCTTCGGCGGTTTGCACGCCGCCCAGCAGTTTCATTTGTGGTGTGGTGGTGGTGGGGCTGTCGCTGCCCCCGCCGCAAGCCGCCAACATGCTGGCGATCAGGCCGAGTACGGCCGCGTTTCCCTTGACTGCACGTTCCATGCTTTCTCCTCCTTGGGTGGGTAAATCTATGCTTTTATTATTTTTTCAGGATGGAACGCAAAGAAGTGGTAGTCAAGTGGTTTTATTTTGTGGTATCCAATCAAATACCAGTTACAACATAGGAAGAGTTATTACGGCAAGAACCAATATGGAACTTGAAACGGAGTGTGAGTGCCCACCAACCTGTTTCAGCAAGCAAAAGGGCGCAGATGCGCCCTAACTTTCGAATGTCTCAAATTGAACATCGTGTTAATCGGTGCGTACCAATTTTGTGCACGTTGAAAGTGGTACTGACGCCGACAGCGGCGCCAAACCGCGGCAATGCCGGAATCAGGCGCTGGTTGCCAGTTCCGGCAACACCGCATGCGCACTGCCGTCGCGCACCTCGACGATGCGCGCTTGCTGTGGCTGGCCAAAGCTCATCTTGTAGCAAACCTGACCATTCCTGGAGGCGGTCGGCAACACCATCAGCAGCTGGAACGCGCTCGGCGCTTCCTCCACCGTGGGGAAAATCGCCGGCAAGCCGGCCAGCACCACGGCCTCCAACGAGTGCTCGCCTTCGATCCGGGTGTGATGTCCGCGGACCGAAATGCCGGCGCTTTCGCCCCCCTCAAACGCCACCCGGGCGTGGCCGATCACGCTATCGTTTTGCGCATTCACGACCAGGTTCAACCACAAAGTGGGCGCGCCTGCGGCGCCGCTGGTGACTTCATACACTGCTGTAAATAATTGACTCATGGTGCTTCCTAACGAAGAGAGATAGAACATGAGTCAAACTGTAGCGGCGCCGCGAAAACTTTGCCTTCCGAATACCTTCCGGCACCCAAGTGATTGATTACAATGAATATTTATTTCAACTCAGCGCTTGGGCAATTGCCAGTCCGGACGGACAAAATGGCAGGTGTAGCCGTTGGGAATGCGCTCAAGATAGTCCTGGTGCTCCGTTTCGGCCTCCCAGAACGGCCCGGCCGGCGCCACTTCGGTGACGACTTTTCCCGGCCACAAGCCCGATGCGTTGACGTCGGCGATGGTGTCCTCGGCCGTCGCCTTCTGTTGCTCATTGGTATAAAAAATAGCGGAACGATAACTCGTGCCGATGTCGTTGCCCTGCCGGTTGCGGGTGCTCGGATCGTGGATCTGGAAGAAGAATTCCAGGATTTTGCGATAGCTGATGACGGCCGGGTCGAAGACGATTTCCAGCGCCTCGGCATGGGTGCCATGATTGCGATAGGTGGCGTCTGGCACGTCGCCGCCGCTGTAACCGACCCGCGTCGCCAGCACGCCGGCCTGTTTGCGCACCAGGTCCTGCACGCCCCAGAAGCATCCACCGGCCAGGATGGCGGTCTCAGTTGTTGTCATGGTCTATCCTTGGTGAGTGTGTCTGTTCAATTTAGTGACGTTCGCCATTTCTTCAAGATGGGTCCGCGCCACAACAATTGCTGTTGTGCTAAGCTTGAGCGCTGACGTACACCTAGAAAAACGGGAGTCCTCCATGCAAGTAGAACGACGTTCGCGCCCGGACCGGGTCAAAGCCATCGCCGTCAACGCCGGCCTGGGCCTGCTTGAAACCGCCGGCCGTGAAGCCGCCGCCACGTTCCTCGAAGATGCCGGCGTGCCCTTGCCGGTGATCGCCCGGGTGCTGTCGGAGCCGGACCGGCGCCGCGCCGAAGACCTGCGCTAATCTAGTACCGCGTCGGCGAGTACCAGAGTTCCTTGTGCTGCAACGGCGTTTCGTCCGGCAGGTCGGGATTGGGCAGCTCCAGCACGATGCGCTGGCTCAATTTGGTACGCCGGATCAGATCAGCATTATAAGCGCGGAATAATTGCTCGAACGAGCCGTCCTTGCGCGCCCGTTTCAAACCCTTCTCCAATGCCGCGGCCAGCGCCGGGTTGTTCTTGTTGACGAAGAAGTACACCGCGGCCGGATAGTGCAAGGCCAGCGTCGTTTCCACCACCTCCCCTTGCGCCGCATGCTGTTCCGCCTCGCCCCACACCTGGCGTATCGAACGCGGGAAATAGTCGAAGCGCCTCACGGCCAGCATCGCATGCAGATTGTCGGCGGTGGCGCCGGTGACCACATCGAAGCCGCTGGCCTTGAGCACGGTCGTGTCGGCCCAGTCGTAGCCTTGGCCGATCTTGTATTGCCGCAGTTGTTCGAGCGTGTGCACCGCCTCGAACTTGGCGCTGTCCTGGGCGTTGATCACGCCGATGCGCCAGCCGGCCAGCCCCATGTCGAGCGGAATGCGCACCGGCAGCAGCAGCTGTTCCCGCTCGCGGGTGGTCATCGCCCAGATCACGTCGACGTGGCTGCCGTGCGCCAGCTCCTGCACGGCGCGGCCTTTGATCGCCTTCACATTCCAGGTCTGCAACTGGTGTTTGGCGCCGGACTTGCGCATCACCAGTTCCAGCATCTTGACGAAGTAGCCCCGGTCGAGTTCGATCTGCGGCTGCGGATAAGCAACGCGCATGGGCTCGGCGTGCACGCCGACCGCCATGAGCAGCGCCAGCCCGCATGCCGCCAGCCATGTTAAAAAATTGTATTTATTACCAAGTTGCTTCATATACCAAGAATAGCACAGAGTATTGTCATGCAACCATGGAACCGCCCTTACAGATCGACGGTGGTCAGCTCCTTGTCGGTGTAGCGCTTGCCATGGGCCGCGTCCAGCGGGAACAGCCGCTCGATCGCCGCCCGTTCGGCCGCCGACAGTTGCAGCGACGCCGCCGCCAGGTTATCGGCCAGATGGTCGGCGCGCCGGGTCCCCGGTATCGGGATCAGGTGCTGCCCCTGGCCCAGCAACCAGGCCAGCGCCAGCGTCGCGCTGCTGCAGTCGCGGCGCGCCGCCAGTGCGGAAAACGCCGTGACGATGGCCTGGTTGTGGCGGAAGTTCTCCGGCTGGAAACGCGGCAGTCCCTTGCGGAAATCACCGGCCGCCAGCAGGCTGGCCGGCGCCGCCTGGCCGCTCAACAAGCCCCGGCTGAGCGGTGCGTACGGCACGAACGCGGCGCCGATTTCCGCGCACAGCGGGATCAACTCGCGCTCCGGCTCGCGGCTCAACAACGAATACTCGGTTTCCACGGCGGCGATCGGATGGACCGCGTGCGCGCGCCGGATGGTCGCCGGCGACGCCTCCGACAGGCCGATGGCGCGCACCTTACCCTCGCGCACCAATTCGCCCATCGCGCCGATCATGTCTTCCACCGGGTGCTTCGGATCGATGCGGTGGGCGTAATAGATATCGATGCAATCGGTGCCGAGGCGGCGCAGCGACGCTTCGCACGCCGCCTTGACGTAGGCCGGGCGATTGTCCACATGCCAGCCCTGCTGCTCGCGCACGATGCCGAACTTGGTGGCGACCACGGCGCGCGCGCGGCGCCCGCGCAAATACTGCCCGAGCAAGACTTCATTGGCGCCGCGACCATACATGTCGGCCGTGTCCAGCAGCAGCACGCCGCGTTCGAGCGCGGCGTCGAGCGTGCGCTGCACGTCGCGCGCGTCGGGTGCGCCATAGAACTCCGACATGCCCATGCAGCCCAGGCCGACGGCCGGCACCATCAGGCCGGATGGGCCCAACCGGCGCAGCGCCGGCGCGCCGGCGGCAGTGGCCGCGCCGGCTGCGCCGGCCGCCTGCGCCGGGAGCATGCCATGCGCCAGCCAGCCCGCCGCGCCCATCTGCAACAAACGGCGCCGGCCGGCGTCCGCGACCTGCTTCATGTCTTGCTTCATGCTGACTCCTTCGCTGAGTGATAGAAACGATCCAGGTACTGCTCGAGTTCCGCCATGCTGCCGCAAAAGCCGACGTAGCCATCCGGCCGCACCAGGCAGGCGGCGTGCCGGTCCAGGCCCAGCGCCGCGCGCCAGGCGTCGTCGCCGGTCTCCAGGCGCGCCGCCACCAGCACCTTGCGGTAGCGCTCCAGCGCGGCGTCGGCCAGGTCGTCATTGCAGAACACCACGTTGCGGCCCAGCTTGGGGATGTCGTAGGTGCTCTGCAAGCCCAGCAGGCCGTCGTCGCGCGCGCAGTACGGCACGTGGCGTCCCACCAGCGAACTGCTGTCGACGTTGTGGTCCGCCAGCAAACCGGAAAAATCATGCGTCAAGCGACGCCGATAGAAGGCGCGGTTGGACATGGCCGGCGTGTAGCGCCAGCGCATGTGCTCGGCGCCGCCGCGCCGCAAGATCAGCTCGGTATTCGCGCCGGTCAGGTCGGCCGCCTTGCCGACCGCGATGTAGCGCTCGCGGCGATAACTCTGCAACAGCTCGGTCTTGGCCGCGCCCTGCAGATACAGCGCCACCTTCCAGCCGAGATTGGCGGCGTCCTGGATGCCGGTATTCATGCCCTGCCCGCCGATCGGGCTGAACAGGTGGAAGGCGTCGCCCGCCAGGAACACCCGGCCCACATGGTTGCTCGCCGCCAGGCGGTTGAAGAAGCGCGCGCTGGAACTCCACACCACTTCCTTGATCCGCAGCGACTGCGGGTAGTACTTGTCCAGGAAGCCTTGCAGCTCGGCCAGGTCGGGCGCCGGGCGCCCCGCCGGCAACGGGCCCGGCTTGCTCACCACCAGTCGCGTCAGGCCGTTGTCCATCGGCAGGAAAATCAAGAATCCTTCGTCATACACATGGTAGGACGTCATGTCCGACTCGACCGTGCCGTCGAAGTACACATCGCCCATGATGAAATGGACGTCGTAGTCGTAGCCCTCGAACGGCATCTCCAGCAATTGACGCACGCTGCTCTGGGCGCCGTCGCAGCCGATCACCATCTCGTAGCGCTTGCTTGCCAGCCGGCCGTTGGCGTCACGTACCGCCACGGTGACGCCGTCCGCGTCCTGCTCCAGCTGCTTCAATTCATATCCGTAGTCGACCTTGCCGTTGGCGCGTTCCAGCGCCAGCCGTATCAGCGATTCGGTCTCCGGCTGCGGCACGCTGAGGTAGTAGTTGTACAGGCCGCCCAGCCGGCGCTTGTCGATGCGGGCGCAGCGCGTGCCGTTGAAATACACGGCGATGTCCTGGATCGGCTTGCCGCGCCCGGCGAACTCCGCCTGCAAACCCAGTCCGTGAAACGCCTTCAGGCTTGCGGCGCTAACGCTCAAGGCCTTCGAATAGCTGTTGCCGCCATTGTTCTTTTCGATGATATCGGCCGCGATGCCGTACTTGGCCAGCTCGGCGCCGACGAACAGGCCCACCGGCCCCGCCCCAACTATCAATACACGTGCGTTCATGTCCCGTCCTCCGTAGACCGGCGCGCCAGCGCGCCGGCCCCTGCATCAAAAATTTATGGGTAGATATCGTGCGGCAGGCGGCGGTCGCCGGCCACATTGCACATATGCCAGTACGGATAAGGCTTCTCGCGCGAGGAGACGTTGTCGAGCGCGCGCACTTCCTCGGCCGACAGTTCCCACTCGACCGCAGCCAGGTTGTCGCTCAGTTGCGCGGCGCGGGTCGCGCCGATCACCAGCGAGGTCACGCCGGGTTTGCGCAGCAGCCAGTTCAGCGCCACTTGCGGCACCGTCACGCCGCGCTCCAGCGCGATACGGCCCAGCACGTCGATGACGTCGAAGGCCTGCTCGCGGTCCGCCACCGGGGCCGATTCGAACGGCGTGGCGTGCGACAGGCGGCTGCCCGCCGGCAGCGGCTCGTTGCGCTTGTATTTACCGGTCAGGAAGCCGCCGGCCAGCGGGCTCCAGATGGTCAGGCCGACGTTCTGGTCCACGCACAGCGGCACGATTTCATGTTCCAGTTCGCGCGCGGCCAGGTTGTAGTAGCCCTGGTAGCAGACGAAGCGTTCCAGGTTGCGGCGCTCCGACACGCCCAGCGCCTTGGCCAGTTGCCAGGCGGCGAAGTTGGACACGCCCAGGTAGCGGATCTTGCCGCTGCGGACCAGGTCGTCCAGCACGCGCAGCGTTTCCTCGATCGAGGTGCGCGGATCGAAACCGTGCAGGTGGTAGATGTCGATGTAGTCGGTCTGCAGGCGTTGCAGGCTTGCGTCCACGGCGGCGATCAGGTGGTGGCGGGTGGAGCCGACCTGGTTGGGATCCTCGCCGGTGCGCCAGCGGCCCTTGGTGCCGATGATGGTGGACTGGCGGCGGCCCTTCAGCGCCGCGCCCAGCAGCTCTTCGCCCTGGCCGTTCTTGTAGACGTCGGCCGTGTCGAAGAAGTTGACGCCGTGGTCCAGCGCCTGGTGCACCATGTTGATCGCTTCCGATTCGCCCACCACGCCAAACTCCGACCAGTTGCGGTCCGGCGCACCGAGGAACGCGCCTTGTTCGCCAAACGTCATGGCGCCGAAACATACTTCAGAAACCGATAAACCGGTGTCACCCAAATAACGATATTTCATGCCTGTCCTTGCTAAGTGTAAGTATTGAAAAAAGGGATAAATTAAATTTCTTCAGCCTGGGACATCACTTCCCATTGCTGGTCCAGGGCCAGCTGGCGCATGGGTTCCTGCGGATACACGGCGACCCCGCGCCCCACCGCGCGCAGCATGTCGGCGTCCGAGATGTGGTCGCCGTAGGCGGTGCAGGTGCTGGCGTCGACACCGCGCCGCGCGCAGTACTGGCGCACCAGCCTGCCCTTGCCGGCGCCGATCGCCTGCGCCAGCAGGCGCCCCGTGTAGCGGCCGTCGATCACCTCCGGTTCGGAACACAGATAGGCCGAAACGCCCAGCTGGTCCATGACCGGATAGATGATGTCGCGCATCGCGCCCGACACCGCCACCACCTCGTCGCCGATGGCCTGGTGGGCCTTGAGGCGGCGCACCACGTCCGGCTGGTAAGGCACGCTCATGGCGCCGAAGAAGTCGCGCGCCTGGCGCCGCACCTCGGCCTGGCTGTAGCCGCAGAACAGCGAGTAGTAATAGCGGTTGATGTCTTCCCGCGTCGCCCCCAGGCCGATCTGCTTGTTGATGGTGACCATGATGCGTTCGTAGCTGCCGTGCGTCGGGTCCTCCACCCGCGCCAGGTAAGCCCGCAGGAACGCGAACATGCTCTTCATCGCGATCAACGTTTCATCGACATCGAAAAAGGCGATAGCCACGATATCGCTCCCGCCGCTCAGGCAGCCAACGCGGCTTCTTCCGCTTCGGCATGCTGATGGTTGGCGCCGCAGGCCGAGTTGGCCAGCTCCGATTCCTTCTCGTCGATGTACTGGCTCGAATAGGCGCAGAAGTTGCTGCGCACCACGGCCACCAGCAAGTCGTTCTGGTAGAACGAAATCTCGCAGTCGACTTTCAGATAGCGCCCGGGCTTGCGGCTCTCCGACAGCGCGCGGAACACGATGGTCAGCGGCAGCGGGAAGGCGAACTGCTTGAACTCCGTGTTGAGCGAATTGAGCACGAAATAGCAACGATTGCGGTCGGCATCGTCCAGCAAGTGATATTCGGAAGTCGAGATCAGCATCTGACGGCCCGCCTCGGTCAACACGATGCCCTGGATGTGCTGGCCGGTCGAATGGTCATTGAGCAACTCGCCGGAATCGCAGATCGACAGGTTGGCGCAATAGCTGCCGTCTTCCTGCGCCACCGGCCGCGTGATCAGCACGTTCTCGCGCTTGTGCTTGTGCACGCTGCGCTGGTGCAGCGGATCGCACTGATCCAGGATCTGCATCAGGTTCTGCACCTGCACGCCGCCCTTGCGCTGGCGCTCCATCAAATTGGCCACGCCTAGAAAACGGTCGTACTCAACACCCTGGCCGATGACGATCTGGTCTTGCTCCAGCGCCGCACCCTGCCAAATTTCCCGCTCCAGTTCACTGATGGTCAAGACGTTCTTCTTGTCACTCGCAAATTTCTTGAAACGATCTCCAACGACAACCAAATTAGCCATCAAACTACCCTTTCGATTAACATCAACAAAAAAAAACCAAACCTAAAACCAACTTCCTCAACCGTTGAGCGCCACCGCCTTGCCGCGTCCATAGAGCAGCGTGACCGCCAGGCCCGCCAGCGTGATCAGGGCCCCGAACGCCGGCACCATGCCGATCCCGATGCCGGAGGCGATCACCACCCCGCCGACCCAGGCGCCGCCGGCGTTGCCCAGGTTGAAGGCGGCGATATTGCAGGCCGCCGCCAGCGTCGGCGCGCCGCTGCCGCGTTCCAGCACCTGGGTTTGCAGCGGCGAAATGGTGGCGAACATCGCCGCGCCGAACAGGAAGATCAACGCCGCCACCGCATAAGGATTGTGGGCGGCCGGCACCAGCAGCAGCAGCACGGTGGCCAGCGCAGCCAGCGTCAGGCGCAAGGCCAGCGCGGTATTGCGGTCGGCCAGCTTGCCGCCGATCGGATTGCCCACCACCATGCCCAGCCCGAACAACACCAGCATCGGCGACACATACTGTTCCGACAGCCCCGTCACCTGTGTCAGGAACGGCGCGATATAGGTGAAGGCCGCGAAGGTGCCGCCGAAGCCGAGCACGGTCACGGCGAAGGCTTGCAGCATCTCCGGCTGGCGCAGCACGCGCAGCTCGGCCCGCAGGTTGGGGGCGCTGGCGGCACGCGCCAGTTTGGGCACGAACAGCGCCGTCGCCAGCGTGGCCAGCAAGCCGACCAGGGTCACCGCGCAAAAGCTGGAGCGCCAGCCATAGGCCTGTCCGATGACCGTCCCCAGCGGCACGCCGATGACATTGGCCAGCGTGGCGCCCAGGAACATGGTGGACAGGGCGCTGGATTTCTTGCCGGCCGGCGCCAGGTCGGCGGCCACCACCGAGCCGATGCCGAAGTACGAGGCATGGACAAACGAAGTCAGCAAACGGGCCAGCAGGATTTGCCAGAACGAACCGGCCAGCGCGCAGGCCGCATTGCCCAGGGTGAACAGCGCCATCAGGCCGATCAGCGCCGGCCGCCGCGGCAGCCGGCTGAGCAACGGCGTCAGCAGCGGCGCGCCCAGCACCACACCCAGCGCGTAGACGGTGATGATGTAGCCGGCGCCGCTGATCGAGGTGTTGAAATCGCGCGCCATTTCCATCAGCAAGCCCATGACGATAAATTCCGTCGTTCCGATCCCGAAGGCGCCCACCGCCAGCGCATAAATAGAGACCGGCATCTTTTGCTTCACATTACTTCCAGACACATTGATTCCTTTGTAGGTCAGCGACCGCGGCGCGGTCGCGTAAGAGACGAAAGCCGGGCTCAGCGCTCCAGCAGGTCGAGGTCGCCCTGGGCGTAGCGCGCGCCGTGCACGCTGTCGCCGCGGAAGATGGCGTCGAGGGCGGCCAGGTCGGCCGCGGCCAGCGTCACCGCGGCGGCGGCCGCGTTCTCTTCCAGGTGGCGCAGTTGGCGGGCGCCGGGGATCGGCACGATGTGCGGGTCCTGATGCAGCAGCCAGGCCAGCGCCAGCTGCGCCACCGTGATGCGGCGGCCGTCCGCCAGTTGCTGCAGCTGGCCGATCAGCGTCAGGTTGCTGCGCAAGGCGGCGTCCTGGAAGCGCGGCAGCGTGCGGCGGAAGTCATCCTGCGCCAGGCCGTCGGTCGAGGTCATGGCGCCGGTCAGGAAGCCCCGGCCCAGCGGGCTGTACGGCACGAAGCCGATGCCCAGTTCGCGGCAAACCGGCAGCACCTGGCTTTCCGGATCGCGGCTCCACAGCGAGTATTCGCTTTGCACGGCGGCGATCGGATGCACCGCATGGGCGCGGCGCACGGTGGCAGCCGACACTTCGGACAGGCCCAGGTGGCGCACCTTGCCTTCACGCACCAGGTCGGCCATCACGCCCACCACCTCCTCGACCGGCACCGACGGGTCGGGACGGTGCTGGTACAGCAGGTCGATGGTGTCGATGCCGAGCCGTTGCAGCGAGCCGGCGACCGCCTCGCGGATGTGTTCCGGACGGCTGTCGACGCCGGCCATGCGCGCCACACCCTGGCCATGCGGCAGGATGCGGAAGCCGAACTTGGTGGCGATCTGCACCTTGTTGCGCACGCTGCGCAGCGCCTTGCCGACCAGCTCCTCGTTGACGTAGGGGCCGTAGACTTCGGCCGTGTCGAAGAAGGTCACGCCCAGGTCGACCGCCCGCTCCATGGTGCGGATCGACGCCGCATCATCGCCGCCGCCATAGGCAAAGCTCATGCCCATGCACCCCAGGCCGATGGCCGAAACTTCCAGGCCGCCACTTCCCAATTTCCGCTGTTTCATTGTTTTCCTCCGTCTGCAAATAGTGGAAAAAATGATACATTTGCTTTATCATTCATACAATTAGCGGAAAATCACTTGTACCAGTGAAATAATTTCATTAATGAATCTAGCGCGCAATCTACGGTATGGCCGCCGTCCTTAATTTTTTCGAATCGACTCTATGCGCCATGACCTCAACGACCTGGAAGTATTCATTGCCGTGGCACGCCACCGCAGCTTCCGCAAAGCCGCCGAGGAAAGAAACGTCACCGCCTCATCGCTGAGCCACGCCATGCGTGCGCTGGAAACCCGGCTGGGGATACGACTGCTGAACCGGACCACGCGCAGCGTGGTGCCGACCGAAGCCGGCAAACATTTGTACGCGCGGGTGAGCCGCGTGATCCAGGACCTGGAACAGGCGCTCGACGAGATCAACGGTTTTCGCGACACCATCCAGGGCACGCTCAGGCTGAACGTGCCGCGCCCGGCGGCGCGCTTGCTGCTGGCGCCGATGCTGAGCGGTTTCCTGAAGGCGCATCCGGGCATCAAGATCGAGGTCATCACCGACGACCAGCTGGTCGACATCGTGGCCCAGGGCTACGACGCCGGCGTGCGCTTTGGCGAGAGCCTGGCGCTGGACATGATCGCCGTCCCGATCGGCGCGGCGCAGCGCTTTGCCGCGGTGGCCGCGCCGGATTTCCTGGCCGTGCACGGCCGCCCCGCCAGTCCGCTGGACTTGCGCGACCTGCCCTGCATCGGCCGCCGCTTCCCGAGCGGGGTGATCTATTCGTGGGAATTCGAGCGCGACGGCCAGGGCCTGACCGTCAGCGTCGACGGCCCGCTGGTGCTGGACGACGACGCCATGATGGTGGACGCGGCACAGAACGGCATCGGCATCGCCTTCGTCCATGAGTCCTATGCGGTGGAACAAATCCGCCAAGGCAAGCTGGTGCGCCTGTTCGAAGACTGGTGTCCGGCCATGCCGGGCTTCTACCTGTACTACCCCAGCCGCAAGCACATGTCGGCGGCCTTGCGCGGCTTTGTCGACTGGTGCATCAAGTACCGGCAGGATGAGAAAGCCGCCGAAGCGGCGACGGCTTAATCAGGCCGCGTCAGTCCGGCGGCAGCTCGCGGATTTCCACGCCGCCGCCGGCTTCGTAGTGCGGATTGCCGATCAGGAAACGCGCGGCATCGTCGAGGTTGGCGGCGCGTACGCGCAGGTAGCCGGTGACGTCCAGGCTGGCGGAATCGGCCGGCGCGCCTTTGCGGTACAGGGCGCCCTTGCCGATGGAACTGCCGCCGTCGAACTGGCCGCCCTGGCGCAGACCGGCGATATAGGATTCCCACAGCGCGCCGCTGGCGGCGTCAGGGTGCGCGGTATCGTCAAGCATGAGGATGATGTAGTCGTTCATGGTCGCTCGCGGAGTGGCGTTGATGCCGTATTTTATCAGCGTACCAGCGGGGATCCGCCACTACGCTCTTGCAAGCCAGCCGTTGTATTTAGGCGTCATCACTGCCTCAGTGAGTATTGATGAGACTGCCGTTTGGAAATTGCGCCCATAATGGGTCCGTCACTATCGATCCTTCGCACTAGTCACCGGCTAACTCTTCGGAGATCGCACCTGAACAAGTCAGGCCTCGGCATGTACTGGCAGGCCTCCGTTGTGTGATCGATCGAGAAGATGCCTATGTCTACCAGTGCCATCAACGACGGCCCGGGCGCGGGACCGGATAGTACCGACGTCCATGTGGAGTCCGCCCGCAAGGATGCGCTGATCAAGACCAGCGCCTTGCAGGACGCCATCATCAACAATGTGTATTTCTCCAGCATTGCCACCGATGAAAAGGGCGTGATCCAGATCTTCAACCGAGGAGCCGAGCGCATGCTTGGCTACACGGCCGAGGACATCATCGACCGCGTCACCCCCGCCGACATTTCCGACACCGCGGAATTGATCGCGCGCGCCGGCAACCTGAGCAGGGAATACGGCACGCCGATCAGCCCCGGCTTCGAGGCGCTGGTGTTCAAGGCGGCGCGCGGCATCGAGGACATCTATGAACTGACCTACGTGCGCAAGGATGGCAGCCGGCTGCCCGCGGTCGTCTCGGTCACCGGCTTGCGCGACGCCAACGGCACCATCCTCGGCTACCTGTTGATCGGCACCGACAACACGGCGCGCAAGCAGGTCGAGGCCGAACAGGCGCTGCTGGACCAGCGCCTGCGCGACCAGCAGTTCTACACCCGCTCGCTGATCGAATCGAATATCGACGCCCTCATGATGACCGATCCGCAAGGCATCATTTCGGACGTGAACCAGCAGATGGTGGCGCTCACGGGGCGCACGCGCGACGAACTGATCGGCGCGCCCAGCAAGAATTTCTTCACCAATCCGGTGCAGGCCGACGCCGCCATCCGGCGCGTGCTCAAGGAGAGCCGCGTCAACGACTATGAGCTGACGGTGCGCGCGCTGAATGGCGACGAGACCGTGGTCTCCTACAACGCCGCGACCTTCCATGACCGCGACCGCAAGCTGCAGGGCGTGTTCGCCGCCGCGCGCGACGTGACCGAGCGCAAACGCTTCGAGCGCGCCCTGCATGAAAAGAATGTCGAACTCGAACACGCGAGCCGGATGAAGTCGGAATTCCTGGCCACCATGTCGCACGAGCTGCGCACGCCGCTCAACGCCATCATCGGCTTTTCCGAGGCGCTCAAGGATGGCCTGGTCGGCGCGATGAGCGACAGCCAGCACGAATACATCGGCGACATTTTCACCAGCGGCCAGCACTTGCTGTCCTTGATCAATGACATCCTGGACTTGTCCAAAGTCGAGGCGGGCATGATGGCGCTCGATCTCGACGCCGTCGACGTGGCCGGCCTGTTGTCGAACAGCCTGTCGATCGTCAAGGAAAAGGCCGCCGCCCAACACATCGGCCTCGCGCTGCAGATCGAAGGCGAGCTGGGCATGCCGCATCTCGACGTCCGCAAGACCAAGCAGATCGTCTACAACCTGCTGTCGAACGCCGTCAAGTTCAGCGCCGAGGGCGCGCGCGTGACGCTGAGCGCGCGCCTGGTCGGCGGCAATCAGGTTGGCGTATTGCCCGGACAGTGGCCGGTGCACGGCTTCCCCCGGCCCGACAACGAATTCAAGGACTTTCTCGAAATCTGCGTCACCGACAGCGGCATCGGGATTTCGCAGCGCAATATGGCCAAGCTGTTCCAGGCCTTCAGCCAGATCGACAGCAGCCTGGCGCGAAAATTCCAGGGCACCGGCCTCGGCCTCGCCATGGTCAAGGAACTGACCGAACTGCACGGCGGCACCGTCGCCGTCGCCAGCGCCGAAGGCGAAGGCGCGCGTTTTGCCGCCTGGCTGCCGATGCGCCTGGACCTGAATATCGCCGGCGCCCTGCCCCCCGGCGTCGGACCGGCCGCCGAGCCGCGCGAACGCCTGGCCCTGGTCATCGAAGACGACGAACGCGCCGCGGAACTCATCCGCCTGCTGCTCGAAGCCGAAGGGTTCGCCGTGCTGATCGCGGCCAGCGCCGAGGAGGCGCTGGTGCTGGCGCCGCGCTATTCGCTCAGCCTGATCACGCTCAACCTCCTGCTGCCAGGTATAGACGGCTGGGAGTTCCTCCAGCGCATACGCGAAAACGGCACGTTGGCGCGGGTGCCGGTGGTGGTCATTTCCAGCAAAGTCGACAGCAACATGGCGCTGGCGGGCGGCGCGGCGGCCGTGCTGCAAAAGCCCGTCAGCCGGCAGCAGCTCAAAGGCGCGCTCGGCGGCCTGGGCCTGGAGCCGGTGCCGGAACACACGCACACCGTGCTGGTGGTCGACGACGATCCCAAGGCGGTCGAAGTGATCGCCGCCTTCCTTCCAAGTCCGGCCTACTCGGTGGTGCGGGCCTACGGCGGGGCGGAGGCGCTCGCGCTGGCAAGGCGCTTGCGGCCCAACCTGATCCTGCTCGATTTGATGATGCCGGAAGTGAGCGGCTTCCAGGTGGTGGAGGCGCTGCAGCGCAATGACGAGACCGCGCGCATCCCGATTCTGGTGGTGACCGCGAAAGTGGTGACCCAGCAGGACCGCGCGGCGCTCAACAAAAATCCGGACCAGGTCATCCACATCATCGAAAAGTCGGGGTTCAACCAGATCCGGTTCATGGCTGAAGTACGGCGCGCACTGTTGTCATCGTAGACGGAGAACAGGATGGCCACAATATTGATGATTGAGGACAACGCGGCCAACATGAAGCTGGCCCTGCTCTTGCTGCAGAAGGCTGGCCATACCGTCTTATGCGCGACCGACGCCGAGAACGGCCTGATGTTGGCGCGCACCGCAATGCCGGACCTGATCCTGATGGATATCCAGTTGCCTGGCATGGATGGCCTGGCGGCGACCGCGCTGCTCAAGCAAGACCCGGCCACCGCCGCCGTGCCCGTCATTGCGCTGACGGCCATGGCGATGAAGGCCGACCGCGAAAAGAGCCAGCTCGCCGGCTGCGACGCCTACATCGCCAAGCCGCTGCGCTACCAGGAATTGTACGCAACCATCGATGCCCTTTTGCTCGCCGCGAAAAACACCGCGGCCAGCCAGTTCAACCCGTTTGGAACACCGCCGTGAGCAGCCAGGCTGCCCACATCCTGATCGTCGACGACGAGCTGCCGAACCGCAAGCTGCTCGAAGCGCTGTTGCGGCCCGAGGGCTACCAGACCGAGACCGCCGCCAGCGGCGACGAGGCGCTGGCGGCGGTGGCGCGCCACGCCCCCGACTTGATACTGCTCGACGTCATGATGCCCGGCATGGACGGCTACGCAGTCGCCCGGCAACTCAAGGCCCACCCCGCGACGGCGACCATTCCGATCATCATGGTGACGGCGCAAATCGACCGCGCGGCCCGCCTGGCCGGCTTGACGGCGGGCGCGGAAGAATTCCTGACCAAGCCGGTGGACCGGGCCGAATTGTGGCTGCGCGTGCGCAATCTGTTGCGCCTGAAGGCCTACAACGATTTCCTCGCCGGACACAGCGCGATGCTGGAGCAGCAGGTACAAGCGCGCACGGCCGACCTGCAGCGCTTTCGCAGCGCCATGGATGCGACCGCCGATGCGATCTTCCTGGTCAGCCGCGGCAGCATGTGCTTTGTCGAAGTCAACGCGACCGCCTGCACCATGTTCGGCTACACGCGCGAGGAGCTCATGCACTTGGGCCCGGTGCAGCTCGGCGGCACCCGGGAAGAGCTGGAAGCCCTGTACGACGCCATCATCGCCGGCCGCGGCGCGAATACATTTTCCGAGCTCACGTTGCAGCGCAAAGATGGTTCCGAGATTCAGACCGAAGTGCACAGGCAGGCGCAACACTTCGACAACGAATGGATCATCGTTGCCGTGGTGCGCGACATCACCGAGCGCAAGGAGACGCAGCAGCGCTTGCACCACATGGCCCACTACGACGCGCTCACCGGCTTGCCCAACCGCACATCGTTCTATGAAACGCTGGCGCGCATGGTGGCCCAGGCCGCACAGAACGCCTGGCAGGTCGGCGTGCTGTTCATCGATCTCGACTATTTCAAGAACGTCAACGACACGCTGGGCCACGTCGCCGGCGATCAACTGCTGGGCCACGTCAGCACGCTGCTGCTCCAGTGCGTGCGCGCGCGCGACATCGTCGGCCGCATGGGCGGCGACGAGTTTGCCGTCATCCTGATCATGCAGGACGGCCAGCAAGGCGCGATTCACGTCGCCAACAAGATCCGCGATGTGCTGCGCACGCCGCTCGCGCTGGAGGGCCATATGGTCGCCATCACGGCCAGCATAGGCATCACGGTCTTTCCGGAAGACGCCGACAATCCCACCACGCTGATCAAGTACGCGGACACGGCGATGTACCGGGCCAAGCAAGCGGGCCGCGACACCTATCGTTTCTTCACCGCGCAGATGAATGCCGAGGCGCTGGCGCGGCTCGACATGGAAGCCGCGCTACGCCAGGCGGTCGAGAATGAGGAGTTTGTCCTGGTCTACCAGCCCAAGGTGCAGCTCGATACGGGGCGGATCTGCGGGGTCGAAGCCTTGCTGCGCTGGCAGCGTCCCGGGCACGGCCCGGTGCCGCCGAGTGAATTCATTCCGGTGCTGGAGGAGACCGGCCTGATCGTGCGCGTAGGAAGCTGGGTGATCGAGACCGCGTGCCGCCAGATTGCGCTGTGGATGCGCTCGACAATAGGCCCGGTGCAGATCTCGGTCAACGTCTCCGGCCGCCAGTTCGTGGAAGGCGACCTGGATGCGGACATCATCAAGGCGCTGCGCGACAACGATATCACGCCCGATCTGCTGGAGCTGGAGCTGACGGAAAGTTCCCTGATGACGAACACCGCCCGCACCATCGCCACCCTGCAAAACCTGAAAGCGTTGGGCATCCAGATTTCGATCGACGACTTCGGCACCGGCTATTCGAGCCTGGCCTATTTGCGCCGCTTCCCGATCGACAAACTGAAGATCGACATCGCCTTCATTCGCGAAGTAACGAGCAATCCCGACGACGCCGCCATCGTGCTGGCGATCATCAGCATGGCCCACAGCCTGAAGCTGGAAGTGATTGCCGAGGGCGTGGAAACGGAAGCGCAACTGTCTTTCCTGCGGCGCCACCACTGCGACCAGATCCAGGGATATTATTTCAGCCGTCCACTGTTCCCGAGGGATGCGGACGCCGTGCTGCGCGATCAGAAATGCCTGCCGGCGTCGAGCAACGCGGCACCGGTGCGGCGCCAGACGCTGTTGCTGGTCGACGATGAGGCGTCGGTCATCACTTCGTTGCAGCGCCTGCTGCGTCCGGACGGCTACAACATACTCGCAGCGCTATCGGCCGCCGAGGGTTTTGAATTGTTGGCGCTGCATGAGGTGGAAGTTATTTTATGCGACCAGCGCATGCCAACCATGAACGGCACGACCTTCCTGGACCGGGTGAAGGAGCTGTACCCGAACACGCTGAGGATTGTGCTGTCGGGATATACCGACCTCGAATCCATCATGGAGGCGATCAACCGGGGAGCGATCTACCGCTTCTACACCAAGCCATGGGAAAACCATCTCTTGCGCGACAATATACGCGAAGCGTTCAGACACTACCGCCTGCTGCACGACTTGCCGCTCGAAGCCATCGACGATGACGACAGAAAGCCGGGAAACGTGCTCCATTCCTGCGAAAACTGACTCCGGCGCCAGTTGGCGTACCATGGAGGATCTTGTAAACTTCAGGATTAAATATGCAATATCGTTACGCCGTGCCGCTGTTGGTGATTGCCATGTCGTCGAGCATGGCCGCCGAATTGCCGGCCGCATCGCGCGCGGAAATCGACGCGCTGCTGAACCGGCTGGGAAGCTCGGGCTGCCAGTTCAACCGCAACGGCAGCTGGTATAGCTCGACCGACGCCAAGGCCCATCTGGCAAGCAAGCTGGACTACCTGATCGACAAGAAGAAGGTTGAGGGGACGGAGCAGTTCATCGCCGTGGCGGCCAGCACCAGCAGCAGGTCTGGCAAGGACTACCTGGTGAAATGCGGCACGGCGCAGCCGGTGTCCAGCGGCGCGTGGCTCAAGAGCGAACTGCAAACCATCCGCGCGAAACAGGCGTCGGCGAAATAGGTTGATCACTGACGTGGCTGTTTTCAAAGGCCGTCGCCGCCATGACGACGGGAGCCACTAACCCGACAGATCAGCCATGCTCTTGCAAGCGCTCTATTTCGGCGCCCCGCTCAAGTTAATTTTGCCGGTCGCGGAATAGAGGCTTCGAGTATTTTTTGGACCAGTAAGCGGCATCAAATAGGCACTTCTATTTTTTTGAAAGCTTCCACTCTGCCCTAGCGCACCAAACGGGAAACTGACACAAACGAATGTTCCCCTGGCATCCGTCACCGTTCCCCACTCCGCCATATAAGGGTTCAGTTCAGTGGGGCGTGTTGTGAAGCCAGAAAGCGCTCGGGCCGAATCGACTGGATAGATCTTGTGATCAAAGAGAATGCCCTTCTCAGCGCCCTTCTCCGCAAAGCCGATCTCCTTTCCCTGCACGACGAGATAATAGGTCGCGTTGAACCCATCCTGGTAGTCGTCTTGCGAGTTAATTTCTTCTGTCGGCAGAGCCCTCCAAGTAACGGACGAGGCAACGACTCTCGCGGACAGGCAGCTAAGAATCGCCGCCGTGGAAGGCTCGGCAGCCCTTGCATCGAGCACGACCAGGCAGGTCATGAAGAACAAACGTCTGCACATCATTTCTACGCCGTAGGATTACTATCTAAAGCTGACGACGGAATCGTAAGCATGCTTGCGAATGAGCTCCATCAGCTTGGCGTCACCCTTGTATTTTGCCTTCAGCGTCTTCAACTGCCTCTGCGCAGGCTGGCAATATTTAACAACGGCCTGCTCGATCTCCCGCTGTCGTTGCTCGCTTAGGCTCCCGTCAAACTCCCCCGCTGCGTGGTCGCATTCATCGGCATTCAGTATGAAATTTTGGATATCTTTCGGAACGGGCACTCTGGCATTTGCCACCCCAGCAGCAACCAACCAGGCAACTAAAACGACAAATCTTGAGACCATCATGTTCTCCTTCAGTTGCTAGCGCCCATTATTGGACCAATGCGGAACATCCTTGTTTCCGCCAAAGTACTTCTTGACGCCGTAACTGGCAGCAACCGCAATAAGTTGTCGGTTCATTCCTGTACGAGGCGTGGTATCGATCCTGACCAGCGTGCCTTTTGCATCCTTCACAAAAACGGTACCTTTCCACGAAATTGCCATATCGATGGCAAGGCCCAAATTGTGCTGTGACCGCAAGGCAGGCTTGGTCCGCAGCCTTCGAATGGACAGCGCGGCAACCATATCTGACGCGGCCTTGATGGATTCGGCCTTGGTCGGATGCTCCCATTCGATATCGACACCGGCCAGCGCTGGAATTTTAGATGCATCCAGACCGTCATTTACGATCCGCCAGGACCAGTGCATCAAATACGAACGCTTAATTGGACGATACGTCGCATCAATTGCAACGTCGATGCCCGCCTCCGTCATCGCGCAGATGTAGTCCTCAACCGCGTGACGGAAAGTACCAGCGAGATCTCGGGTGCTACTGCTGCCCAAAAAACGCTTTGCCCAATGTGCGCCACTCAACTCCTTGTTGCTTTGAACAGGGCGCACGTTGCTTGACTTCGGTGGGGAATGAATAGCAGCCATAAAGGAACCTCCTCTATCTCGATTCGGCATTAACAGGAAGATTCAAAGGTTATGACCAATTCCGGCATCCATCTTTGACTTGGGGCAACTGTCGCAATTCAAGGCACGTCCACGCGCTACACGGAGACCGTTGAAAGGCTTTAGTGGTAAGGGTATTCTGAAGGCTTGGAAGACCATGGCGATGCGTCGCGGCACGTCAACCGGCCGTGGCAGCGCCGAAAACTGATCGCTAAACATGAATACGACTAAACGAGCTTGGGCAAACCCAAGTCGTCATTGCATGATTTTTATGCAAGTAATTCGAGCCGTGTCGCTAAGCCCAGCCGAAAACAAAAAATCCGATTTTCCCAAGATGAGAAACGGGTTTTTTTGCTAATTCTGGTGCGCTTGCCGGAATCGAATGCCCTATGAAAAAAGCGCTGAGGGACCCGAAATGTCCCTCCGTGGTCCCTCAAGCGAGCTCATGTTCGCCAGTATGGTTCCAAACTTACTCGGCACCAATAGACCCATGCCAATTTTTCCGATCCAAGCGTTCGACCAGCGCGGTACTCCAAGGTTCAATCATCTTGATCTCGGCTTGTTCCACGCGGTTTCCGCGATCGTGTCACCAAATCAATATCATTTGCTTGGCAGACCAAGTGTTCGCAAGTAAAGTAGGAACTCCCTTTAACCAGTTCAGCGCCTTGCGCCGGCCCGCGACAAAGACCCTGAGCATGAGCTAAGGAAAATTTATGGATGACGAGACACCATCAAGAGACGACACCCAAACGCGCTGCTATGCGGCGTTGGACAACATGACACCTGAGGCGAGAAACGCAGTCATTGAAGTCATCAATTGGATGACATATGAACGCTCTAAAGACGCAGAGCCAGCATCACAACTGATGATGGATACGTGGATCGAGGAAGTTATGGAGAGGAACAGATCACGCCAAGGCAAAGGTCGAGCCACCGCAACGGTTCTTTCATTTCGGCCATTGAAGTAAATAATACTTCCCGCGCATTGACAAAGGAACCCAATGAGAGAACCGACAGCTGGCCGCGTCCGCTCCGCGATGGACGGCGACATCCCCGTGATCCATGCATGGCTCCTTAGGCATCCGGCCGACGCCGAATCGCTCCTGGCGAATTGGAAGGTCACGCTCGCGGTCTACAGGAAACGGGGAATGCTCGTCTACGAGGACTCTACGACCGGGGAAGCGGTCGCGTATTGCTGGGGCTCGCTCAACTCGACGGACAGCCTCCTTGAGGTACGCCACGACCTGCGTGGCACCGGGATCGGCAGCGCCATGGTAGCCGCCCTCGTCGAGTCCTCCGGAGATGCGGGAGAGGCCTTGCTGCTTATCGAGTGCGCTCCAAGCTCGTCCGCGTCCTTCTGGGAAAGCATGGGATTCGCAACAGAATACGACCGAGGACACATCTATGCGAAACGCATCCTGCGCATACCCCGCGCCATCCCTTCCGATACCGTCCCCGTCAATGTTACGGTCCGCTTCCTGCCTACAGAAGCCGACTTCGGACGTGACGACTTGCCGGCGCTGGCAGAATACCGTCCGGCTGCAGGAAGGGACGCAAACGGAACGGTCTGGCTCGGCGAGAGGCTCGCCAGCTTCCTTCCGGGCCCCTACTCCGACACCGGCGACTTGGTGACCGAGGTGATCGTGGATGGCAAACGGGTGTATCTCGGCAAAACGAAACTCGAGGAGGCTGAAGAGCTTGGTTTCGAACGGTGCATGAACGGACACGCGATAGAGCGGATTTTTAAGACACGACGATAGCCGCAGTGTTTTCAGAACAGTGCTCGTGTAGAATCGGCGCCCCCTCCCCAATAAAGCAGCCCAGCCCCCCCCTCTATGTACATAGTCCTCGACACCAATGTTTTCTTCAACAACTGGCATCTGCGCAGTGCCGAATTCGCGCGCCTCATCAAGCACGCAAACGGCGTTGCCGCGACCATCTTGGTTTCGCAGGTCGTCGTCGATGAGGCGAACGCAAAATATCGGGAGCATTTTTCGGAATTCCGCTCCGCCTTAACCGGCCTGATGTCCAAGGCAAAGCATTTGGCTCCCGACCGAGCCTTCGCTTGGCCCAAGGTCGAAGCGGAGGAACCCTACGACCTGCTAGCAGTCCTCAGGGAAAAATTCCATTCGGTCGAGTGCGCGGGCTACGAAAAGGTCGGTCACCACCGCCTTGTCAGGAAAGCGATTCTCGAGGAACGCCCGTTTCAAAAGGGGGAGAAGGGCTACCGTGATGCACTGATTTGGCTTACGGTACTTGATTTCCTCGACGAAAACCGGAGCGACAGGCACGTCGCATTCGTCACGGAGAATAAGAATGATTTTTACTCCGACGGCAAAAAAAACGAGCCGCTCGAATTCCATGCGCACCTGCTGGCCGACTGGGAACACAAGAAATTGGAAAACAGGCTGCTTCCGTACATCAAACTCTCCACATTCAATGACGAGCAGCTGACGCCTACCGACCAAGCAGTTGACATGGCAGCGTTCGGCGACGATAACCTGGAGCTGATTGAGGATGGATTCTCGGCATCCGTTCGCGAGTACCTGGAGGGTCCGGGAACTTCCAGGCTGCTGCAGCTACTCTGCCTGCCCAATATGGTGGTGGAATCCTCCAATTGGGACATCGTCGAGGGTTTCGAAGATACCGAGCTCTTGCAGGTCGTTCCGCTTTCTGGTTCGCTTTCGTACGTGCTTTGCAAGTTCAACCTCCGGGCAATATACATTTCGCTTTCCGTGTCGCTGGACGTCTATAACGCGCACAAAAGGGACGTCGATGTCACTTTCCAGAGAATTACTCCCGACGGCGATTTCGTGTATTTGGAGATCGGATTACGTTGCTACCTTAGGGCAACGGCATTGGTGAATACCAAAACGCAGGACGTGAGCGAAATAGATTTCGACGTCGAAGAATTTCGCCCCTAATAGTCAAACTGCCAGGGCGGATTCTCCAGGCGCCTTCTCCCGGTTGTTATCGTGAGCCGTCGTCGTTTAGATCGGCCTTATCCCGGGCCGCAACGGGCTTTGCCATTACATCGCTGCGTGATGACAGCCTTTGCGCTGGGGTGGCGCGAGAGGCCAAGGCAGCCTCGATCATCGCCGAGTATGCCGTAACATTCATAGCTCCCAATTCGAGGACCGAGTCTCGGGCGTCTAGACCTAAGAACATCCATTGCCGACAGGAATGCAAAATACATTGGCAATTTATCAGCCTGCTGTTAGATTAACAACATGAGCGGTAACCCGCCGCGAACTTCCCGAACTCAACATTTATTTTTGAAGCTATCGATATGGCGGCAGCCGAAGAGAAATTCTCCGAAATATTCTCGATGAGCCAAGACCCCAGCTTGGCCGAAGCGGGCGGAGGGCATGGGCAGAAAGGCGTCGATTTCCAGCGTTTTTGGGCCATGGTCCGAATATTCGAGCTCAAGCAAAAAGGTGCAAAAGATTTCCTGATCCTGTTCGAATCCGTTCAGGACGTGGCAGAGCTCGACTCGGAAACGGTGCCCACCCGGATCGACATCTACCAGGTAAAGAAGAAGGACAGCGGGGAGTGGTCCTTCAATTTGCTGACAGGCCTGCCGAAACCCGACGCGCGGAAAAAGAAAGTGCCGCCAACTCGGGCGGTAATCGAGAAAAGCCCCATCGGCAAGCTCTACTTGGCGGGCCAAGCCTGCCAGCATCTGGAGAGCACGGTGCATTTCGTATCGAACGCCGGATGCGACCTTCCGCTCGCGGCGAGAGGCGCGGCATCGAAGCTCTTGGCATGTTTGGCGGCCGACCTAGATGCCCAGCACACTGCTGCGCTTGAGGAAAGCCTGGCGCTCCTCCATCCCTCTCCCGGCGTGATTCCGGACCTGACGCGGCTGTCGTTGCGAAAAACGACCTTGCATCCTGACGACCCGGTCCGCCTAGCCCTCGGCGCGGCTTTCGAATACCTGGGGAAGAACATGCCTTCCCACGTAGGCCAGGCGAAGGCTCTCGTTGACGCGCTATTCATGCAGTTGAGCACGCTGGGGCGGCAAACGGAACCCGTAAAGTCTTTCGCCGAGCTTCGGCGGCAGCGCGGTTTTTCCATGGGGGAGATGGACGCCGCGTTAGGCGCGCTGACGAACATACCGGACCTTAAAGCGCATATCGATACTCTGCTTGCCGGGCTGACCCAGGAAGGGCTGGCGACGATTCGCAAGCTGGGCATCAACGTCGGCGTATCGAAATATTTCTCCAGCCTCGTTTCGGGCACTTCTTCCGATGAGGAACGCGCGCTAGTCGGAGCTTGCATGAGCTTGGCGCCCGATCTCGTGCTCATAAATCCAATGCTGCCGGCTCTCGAGGCCAAGGTCCAGGAACTCGCCCCCGCGCACACGTCGTTCAAGGATACCGAGATTTTCGCTTATTTACTTATCCAGGTAACGAAACATGCCACAGCCTGATTTTAGAAAACTCTTACGCAGCTTATCGACAAGATCATATGAAAAACTTCCAATTCGAAAGCATCTCGCTGCTCTCGCATCGCGACAAAAAAGCGCGGAAAGTGAACTTCCATCCGCGCAGGAACCTGATCCTGGGCGAAAATCACACGGGGAAGTCGAGCCTAGTTAAGAACCTGTTCATAGCGCTGGGGGCAACGCCACTGGGGAAATTGGAACAGTGGGATGCGAATACTGTCTCATCCGTAGCCTTCAAGGTGGGGGGGAACTCGTTCCGGGTGATCCACCAGAACGGCGCACGGGCGCTCTACGACTCCCACGGGAATTTGCTGACCGCTACCGACTCCCACGCGATTTGGGCGGAAGCGTTCGCGGACCTCGTCGGATTCAATCTGGTGGTGACCGCAAAAAAAGGCGGCGCTGGAACTCGCGCCGACCCGGCCTGTTTCTTCCTTCCGTTCTACATCGACCAGGATGGAAGCTGGCGCGAGAAATGGGAGACATTTCCCGCGACACAGCGCTTTTCGGCTCCTGTTCAAAGCATCCTCGAATACTTCAGCGGCATAAGGCCCGCCGAATATTACGAACTAAAAAGCCAGCAGGCCACCTTTTCGAAAGAAGCAGACGCACAGGCAAGCGAGATGCGGCTTTTGGAACGGGCGCGTGCCAGGCTAAGCCAGGCGCTCCCCCAAGGGACGGTGAACCTCTCCGAAGCAGGCTTCGAAGAGGAAGTCCAAAGGCTGACGTCAGAAGCGAACGAACTCAACCAGACCCAGGAAAAGCTGCGCTCGAAATATGTCCGCGAGTCCGAAATCGTCGCCAGTATCAGCCGCCAGATTGACGTCGCGTACGCATCGCTGCGGGAATATGCAAGCGATCAGAAGTTCCTGGCTAACGTCAGCAACGCGCAGGAACTTGTCTGCCCTACTTGCGGAGCGGAGCACGAGGAGTCGTTCCTCCACTATTTGGGATACGCCGAAGACGCTCGGATTTTGGAAGAGCTGACCAGGACCCTGCAAAAAGACCTTGGAACGGCAAAGCAGGAGCTTGCGGCAACGAACCGAGACTTGAGAACCCTGCGAGGCAACTATTCCAGGATCAACACGATCCTGGAAAAGAAGCGGGGGGAACTGAAGTTCAGGGAAGTGGTCGAATCCCAGGGAACCCAAGTTGCGCACAGGGCTTTCGATGTCGAGAGAGAAGAGATAAACGAGGAATTGGCCCGCTGGAACGCGGAGCTTCAAACCGTGAGCGCTAGGCTTGCAGAGCTAACCGACAAGAAACGAACCAAGAGAATCGTCGAGGCGTTCCGATTGGCTTACGCCAATGCCAGGAAAGCGCTTAACGTACCCGACCCAGCCGGCAGGCTAGGGCTAATGAGCAGGCCGAACCGTTCGGGCAGCGGCGGCCCCCGCCTTCTGTTGGCGTACTATGCAGCGATCTGGAAAATATGCCAGAGCGAGCAGCTGAACGTCTCGGTTCCGGTGGTTATCGATTCGCCGAACCAGCAGGATCAGGACGACGTGAACCTGCACGTCGTCCTGGAGTTCATCGCGGACAGTCTTCCGGCGTCAATGCAATTAATCGTTTGCGTCACGAAGAACTCGGACGCGCGCTTGGACCAGACGACCGTATTCGACAAAAAATACAGCGTGCTGCAAAGCGAATCGTACGAGCAAGTCGAAGCTGAAATTGGCCCCCTGTACCGGCGCATGAACGGCGCTCTTATTGCCACTCCAGCATTGGAATCGGATGGGGATTCCGAGGGACCTGCGAAGGATTAGGCAGCGGGGAAGTGGTGAATATTACCCATACGAAAAGGGCCCGTTATTTCTCACGAGCCCTTATGAATTCTGGCTCCCCGACCTGGACTCGGACCAAGGACTTACGGTTTAACAGAACGAGGATCCGGAAAGCCTATGGGCGCCAAGTTAAAGAACCGTAACAAGTTTTCCGGCCCCTGCCGTCGTGGCCCTCAAGGACCGACCTAATACCGAGACAGTATGGCCGCTGCCGTGGCGTCGCTGTTGAAAAGTTGATGCAGGTCAAGGACTTGGCGCCGCCGAACGCCGAACACGGACCGAATGGCAGATTCGAAAAATTACATGAGCGAATCATCGTCCTGTCTCGGATTCTTTAAGTAAGTCAGAACCTCAAACTTCTCATTAACTATAGATCCGACAACAATTGAATCAACTGGGTACTTGGTAATCAATCTATTAATCCGTTCATGAAGCTGAGCTTTTCGGTGCGACTCTAATATATCAAAAAAATCAGTAACAGAAACCACAATAATCAGAGTAAATTCGGAAAGGCGCCCTTCATTGACTTCCAAATAGCCTCGAAGTAATCCTTCAATAATTATAGGCGACATCATCCGATCCAAGCTACGAATCCATTTAATTTCGTAGCCATGTACTTTATTTTCAGATCTGACTAAAAAATCCGGAAAATTACGTGAATTACGTTCAACAAACTGTCCTCTGCGGGAGAGCCATACTTCAACGTGCTGCTCAACTACATTCATCTCGCCCTGGCTTCTGAAACGTGGAGCACCGCCCCGAGATTCGGCCACGGGGTATTCTATACCGTCGCTCAAAAATTCATGCACAGGAACTAGTTTATCCGGATTAAATTGAGCCACCTGCTTAATCTCAGCAACTGATTCGTTTGATACAGAGGCTTTGGAATATTTATTTGCATGTTCGACAAATTGAACTGAGGAATACATCCAAAAAAGATCGACCCCTCCATCTCTATGAATTTCTCGAACCAGTTCAGGATGAGGGCCAACGGTTTTACCCTGTTCTCGCCACCACCAATCCTCCTTTCGATCTGCAGTGATTAGCAGCACCGCCTTAATCTTAGACTCTTTGACTCGTTGAATTATTTGCCGCCAGAGGATGAGATCACCAAACTTCCGTTGATACTTAATATGGTCAAAGATAAATGTCGCTTCATTTGGATTTTTTTCCTTGTCAATATCAGCAAACCCTGGTGGAATCTTTTCCTTATATCGTTCATCACCTCCAACAATGAGAGAATCTAATTCTGCTTGAGAGATTGGTCCAGCTCCGACGCGACCATCAAGCAGATCATCAAGACGTTGACGTACCGGATCAGAGGCAGATATATCCAATTGAGCGTTGTGAGTTGCCTTTATAGCGTCTAGCAACCTAACGTTAGCATCCTCTAGTCCTGAAAGTAGCGGTTGCGACTCAATACCCAAGCCGCGTTTATCAATTTGAAGCCCGTCCACTTTTGACCTAATGTCATCTACCAATTCGCTCGCAGTGGTTAGTGCCTCTTCGGTAGCCTTCCGTTCACCCGCAATTACAGTGAGTCGTCGTCGCTGAAACTCAAGAGCCACTTGGTGCGGAACCCATATCCGTTCCTTCAGCAGCTCCAACACTCCGAAAAGCTCATCCCTAGCTGCCGTAGGTAACCGATATAAGTTTAGTAAAACATTCGTATCCAATACAATCGCCGCCTCCTTCCAAAGGCGTTCGTACTCTTCTGCACTAGGTGGATAGTAACCAGAAAAATTGATCTTCATTCTCTCTCATTTCGCAATAGGTCGGCTACCGAGATAGCTGAACGCCGAACGGCAACCAAAAGGTCCAACCTGCTGTGCAAGGATTCGCCACCACCAAATCAATCAGTCCTGCAACCACGCACTAAAGTCAGTGAACCTTAAACTCGCTTTCTAGGTCCTTCATTTTGAAGAAGTGCACCGTAGTCCTGAATGGGTACTCTCTAGCGGTTTCGCGAATACGCTGAATAGTTCTTTCCATCCGCTTTATCTTTTCTTCGTCTTCTGAGTCTGTTACGAGAGCAAAAACAAATTCAATACTGCTACGACGCTCTTCTGGCAAGGCATTGGCGAATCGAACTACGCGATCAAAGTAGTCTCTACGAGCTTCTTCAGGCATCATCCCCTGGCGAGTAAATCGTGCCTCGACAACGACCGCTCGATCATCAGTTGTTGCAACAGCATCAAAGACAAGCTTGGGTAGCAATCCTTTGACTGCAAGATTTCTATCGAACTTAAGCCCCATGTTTTTTGAAAGCTTCGCCACAACAAGTTCTTCCGCTAGCAAGCCGTTTCCCTGAAAGGTTCGTCGCAGCGTTTCGGAAGCAGATATAGCTGCGTGACTGCTAGTACCCGCGTCGCCCAATTCAACTTCAGTAACCGTCTTTTCAGATTCAATTCCGAGTTCAGCTGTCTCATTATTGATTTTATCAACCTTTGCAGAGCCACTAGAGTTTTCGAATAGTTCCTTGAACGTTTTGTCGTCCTTGAAATCGGTCGGTGCATACATAACGTGATGCTTGTTATAAAGAACCCAGAAGAACGAGGCGACGAGAAAAACAGGAAAGCTCATCAGAAACCAAACATACACCTGCTGGGTTTCCTTTTGGAGCATTGGTAGAACTACAGTTCCGCTCACCTCTGCCAATGCGGCAAAAATAGCAATTACTGTTAATGGGTTTTTAATGTGCCCAATTTTTTCAACCAATTTTACTCTCCCATATATTTTAGTTTTAAATTACCAAAACAGCATAGATTGGGTTCGTGATGATGCTTATACATTCACAGCAGAACGTAACCAAGCGCTACCGATTATCACGAATTTTCTTAGAGTAACTCCCGATTATTTCACTAATTGCGAGACCACTCGAGTCAACAAGTTTTTGAATGTGGTTGACAGACAGATCGGAAAAATTGACATGTTCGAATGCATTAAAAAAGGTCCGTACTGCTTTCACCATCTTCTTCAATTCAGCAGATCGCATCACCTCAACATCATGCGTAAATGCACCAGCACTTTCAAGCTGCTGAGCTGGATGAATTAAAATTCGCTTTACTTTCATGCTAGGGTAATGTTTATCGAACCATGCTGCGGAACGGTTCATCTGCTCCGATTCACGCTTATTTATCTCACTTCTCTCAAGCAACACTTCATCCTTACATTCCCATAGCACATATTGTGTCGCATCCAGTGCCCAAAGATTATCGGGGCCCTCCTTCCACTCCTTATCTGGACGCTCACCAATAAATCCAATACACGTAGCAAGTTCATCTAAAGCATGCTCAAATTTATCCGCTTTCACGCCAAAAGCAAGCCGCCCCAAGATATCCGTAAGCGCGACATTAAGTTGTGAATAGTCATCAAATCGAGAAATCCATTGTTGGATGCGTTCCATGCGCCCATGGCTGACTATGGCGAGCTTTTTTATCTGGACTCCATTAGCTGGCTTCAGGAGCAGTCGATTCGTGCTGTGCGCAGCAAGTTGATAACGCTCCGATGCCTGACGGTCAAACTTGTAGCTGTACCGAGCCATTTCCTGAAGATACCAACCTTTTTCATCACTATCTTTGGCATGCTCATCAAGATATTTTTGAACTCGATCAACGGCACCACGATAGTCTCCGCCAGCATATGCTTGCTCAGCGAGTAACTCCATCTCAAACTGGTCAAGAATATCTTTTCGGATCAAATTTGGGACTACCGAATCCATCTGCTCTATATAATATTCTTTCCAATCGGGGTCACGATTGATGCATTGGGAGATCAGTTTCGAGAAAGCATCGGCAGGGCTGCCTTCTTCGCCCGCCTCTTCTCTGGCCATCGCAGCAACATCAATGCCAATTTTTACTTGCTGCGCTACTTGAGGTGAGAAATACGAACGCGACTTACTGTCCCGTATTAACCGCGTTAAATCACTTCCGGTAACGATAACGACAGAGTAATCTTTTTCTCCACGCACGCTACGGCCCATACCCTGCTCCACGCTTCGTACTGCACGGATCAAAGTAGTTTCGCTATTCGGCCGACACGATTCAGTGTGAAGATCGATAAGATTCTCAGAAAATGGCTTCCCGTCGAAGATCAGAATTCGGCACGAATTGTCTGGAAGATCAACACCGTCGTATCGATTTGCTAGAACAACCGTTGATTCATAATCACCCCGTTTTAGCTGCCCAACAATTGCAGGAATGCTCTTCGTATCCGCCACAATTGCACCATAGGCTACCCAATCTTTTGAATTGGCAAAGCTATTGGTCAACGCGACAACACCGGATTTCCGTTTTTCGTTCGGACGAGCAAACATGTTCACTACTTCGGTCCGATCTAAGCCCTCGTCAATTAAAGAAGGAATCAATACCATCTTTTCGCCTGACCAGCTTTCCGCCAAGTACTTTAGAGGCGACAGAATAGTTTTAGCCGATAACTGCAAACCCTTCACCAAGAATGAGTCATCGGTTACTGTCGCGGACATCAAAATACGGTGTGTGGCTCTCCAGTAACTTCCGAAAGCATTTAGTGGCGCGACGAAGGGCTCAATTTCAAGAGCGTCACCTGAGACCACGCATTGACAACTTGCCAGCATATTCTTAAGCAGAGGCCAAGCATAACGTACACTTGGTCTGTCAGTCGCACCCGAAAGAATCCGCGCAACTTCACTTTCTTTGGTGGTCCATGCCCAATAGGGGACAGGAAGTAAAGCATCATGTTTCTGATTCTGGATATCAGCAAAAGTACCGATACCTTGCTCCTCCAGTTCAGTAGAGAACATTTCCACTAATGAATGATAGGCAGGTTCGTCGCTAGGAATCCTGATACGACAAGCCGCACGAATTGCATCCACACATGCATGCGCGTCATCCATCAGTAGCGATCCGATACTAATCGACTGATTGTTGAGCCCAAATTTTGTCAGCCCATTAAAGAGCTTTTGAACAGACGTCACCAATATACTATCGCCGTGCAGGAACTCTTCTGGCAAATCAGGTGCAGCGATATTCGTTCGAATACCAAATTGCTTGGCCTGTTCGCAAGTTTGCTCAACAAGAAAATTATTAGGACACAGATAGACAGCGGGGCCCTTTCCGTCGTTAAGTTTAGATTGCAGCATCAGCAAGCCAATCAGGGTTTTCCCTTGGCCGGTGTGCAACTTAACGATAATGTCACGGTCCGCTTGGTGATTTTCGAACCACGCTTTGAGAACGGCAATCTGGGCTGGACGAAGGGGCCCCTTGTCGGTAGCACGATCTAAGGTTTCGTATAGTGCGATCGGATCAACCGCTTTCTTAGCTGTGCCACCTGCGATCCGCTTGCTGAAATTGACCATCAGGCTTCCTTAAACGACGTATTTGTTTTCTTCGAACAGCTTCAGTCCATCACAGCCCAAGGCTCGACTCATATCTGTTCAGAATAACATCTTGCCAAATCACAAAACTCACAGATTGTCACGACGGCCAGTTTACTGGCAACTCATTACGCATGGAGGATGAGCGGCCAGTACATGCACCGCCGCGTTTTTCCACTTATGCCGCTGCCAGCTTCAGCACCACGGCTCCCCTACTAGCCACCTTCATCGCAACAGACGCACTGTTAGACGCGTGATGTAACGTATCCATGGACAGGTGCGCGTACCTTTAAGTCACTTTCGCATCCGAATGCCCGAGGATATGCTGGACCTCATAAAGAGTCCGGCCATCATTGATCATAAGAGAGGCGTGCTGATGCCGAAGGTCATGCAAACGAAAATGCGGTAGACCAGCCTTGGTGTCTTGGTCAAAAAGGGAGCTTGCACATTAGCTATCCCGAAGGAAAAAACCACCTATTTTCACCCAGAGTTGTTAGGTTCTCTGCTGCATGCCGAGAGTACATAACTGGAAATCCTAAGGTGGGCCTGTGAGAACATCCCCGCTGTCTGCTGCCAGCTGTGCCTCTGTGCCGTCGATCCGAAGCCGTAGGGGGTAGCCATCCCCTGTGCTCAGCGGGGTCACCGGCGGCCACTATGCCCAAATAAACTGCCCTCAGCGCAGCGAGAGGCCCGCCCAGTCGCCGCACCGCCCCCTCCTTCCCGCCGAAGCCATAGGACCCGCGGACTCCGCCACCCAGTCCCGCAATCGTCCCAAAATGAAAAAAAAGGGGCTACACACCGAAGCATGTAACCCCTTGATTCTGTACCACTAAAATTCTGGCTCCCGATCTGGACTCGAACCAGGGACCTGCGGATTAACAGTCCGTCGATCCGCCAACAGAGACATCAAGAATAGGCGAATCAGTCATAGCGGATGGAGCACATTTACCGGCGCGAGCCTATCCTGCATTCGCTGCCTCGGCTCCATTTCGCTTGATAATATCAAGCTCCGCAAGGACTCCCGGAAACTTCGCGGTACCGCATTCAGCTACCTCAAACAATGCGACCACGAATTTAGCGCCAACACGCGCGCAGGAAAAAAACGATACGCCGCTTAACACCGGCAACATCTATAGCGATACGTCAATCTCCAAGCAACTCGAAACGGCTACTTTACCTAAAGGCTTTCCGAGACCAGAGAGGAAAAAAAATGGACACCAATAAAACTATTCCGGGCACGTGCCGCCTTATGCGTATCCGTGAGGTGTTAAAGCTATGCGGCCTGTCGCGCACAACGCTGTATCGCGAGATCAAGCTCCGCACCTTCCCCGCGCAGGTGAAGCTATCGACACGTTCGGTGGGATGGCTGGAGGATGACGTGATGAAGTGGCTGGACACGCGCATTGCGCAGCGCGGCCCAGCCTACAAGGCCAACAACCACGTGGTGCCTCATGATGCAAAGTCTGGATCTGCGATCAGCCCTGACCACCACCAGGCACAGGACGAATCGGAATGACCTCGGCACCAGCGCGCAGTTGATCGAGGTAGTCGGCCCAGCGCTGCATCATGGCCCTGCGCGCCGGCAGGTGCGCGGTGCGGTTATAGGCCCGCCCATTTGGGTCGATGACGCGGTGCGCCAGCTGGTGCTCGATCAAGTCCACGCGTTCGTTTAACACTTCATCCAGGATCGTGCGCGCGGTGTCAAGGGGAACCCAATTTTCCCCAGTTGTGGGAATCGAAAATTCCCCACCCCGTTCATGCTTCAGCCTCTTCCGG
>NZ_JBXALQ010000018.1:0-138539 GCF_058799615.1 Duganella sp. GW822-FHT06D06 | reverse complement strand
TCAAGTCTGACATTCGGACACGGCCTCTGCCGTAACGGCCGTTACGGCAGAGGCCGTGTCCGAATGTCAGACTTGACCCCCGTGGTTTTTCAGGCGACTTCGTTGCGGCTCTTGACGTCGTGCAGCGGCTCGATGGCTTCCTGCAGCGCGGCTTCTTCGTCGTGGGCCTTGCCTTTGAAGAAGCGGACGCAGCGCTTGCCCAGGCTGTCGAGGTAGGTGTAGGCCACCGGCACCACCACCAGCGTCAGCAGGGTGGAGGTGATCACCCCGCCGATCACCGCGCGGCCCATCGGCGCCTGCGTTTCGCCGCCGTCGCCCATGCCGATCGCCATCGGCAACATGCCGAACACCATCGCCAGCGTGGTCATCACGATCGGCCGCAGCCGCACCTGGCCGGCCGACATGATGGCTTCGCGCTGGCCCATGCCGCCCCGCTGCGCATGGTTGGTGAAGTCCACCAGCAGGATCGCGTTCTTGGTCACCAGGCCCATCAGCATGATGAAGCCGATCACCGAGAAGATGTTCAGCGTGCTGCCGGTAATCAACAGCGCCACCAGCACGCCGATCAGCGACAGCGGCAAGGACATCATGATCGCCACCGGCTGCAGGAAGCTGCCGAACTGCGAGGCCAGCACCAGGTAGATGAAGATCACCGCGATGCCCAGCGCGATCATGGCCGACGTCATGCTCTCTTCCATTTCCTGCGCATTGCCGCCGATGTCGAAGCGCACCCCGGCCGGCAGCTCGATTTCCTTCATGGCCTTCTTGACGTCGCTGTCGACGTCGCCGCCCGGACGGCCTTCGACCGCGGCATACACCGCCACCCGGCGCTGCAGCGCCTGGCGCTTCAGCACTTGCGGGCTGAACGAGGGCACGAAGTCCACCACCTGGCGCAGCGGCACCATCAGCGGACGACCGTCCGGCCCCAGCTTGCTGGAGGCCAGCGACAGGTCGGCCAGGTCGGCGATCTTCTGGCGGCCGGATTTCGGCAGCTGCACGTTGACGTCGTAGTTCTGGCCATCGTCGGCCAGGAAGTGGCTGGTGGTGTCGCCCGCCACGAACGGCCGCAGCGCGCTGCCGATCTGCTGCACCGACAGCCCCAGGTCGCTGGCCAGCTCGTTGTTGATCTTGACCGTGGTCGACGGGTTGGCGCCTTCCTGGCTGTATTCCAGGTCGGCGATGCCCTTGATCTTGCGCATCTTGTCCATCAGGCGATGGGCCACCGCATCCAGCTTGCCTTCGTCGGTGCCGAGGATGGCGATGAAGATCGGCTTGAAGCCCACCGACATGGTGATGCCGGCGATCTTGCTCAGGCGCGCGCGCACCACGCCTTCCAGTTCCTTCTGCGAGCGCCGCTTATAGGTCTTGCGGTCCTGCAGCTTCATGTCGATCTGGGCGTTGTTGCGGCCTTCCTGGGTGCCGACCACCGAGGTCACGCTGGCGATTTCAGGGAAGGCCTTCAGCGCCTCTTCGACCTGGCGCACCTTGTTGTCGGTGTACTCCAGGCTGGAGCCGACCGGGGTCTTCAGGTGCAGGTTGATCCAGCCGTTGTCCTGGTCGGGGAACATCTCGCCGCCTATCATCGGCACCAGCATCAGGCTGGCGACGAACAGGGTCGCGGCGAAGCCCAAGGTCAGCTTGCGCCAGCGCAGCGCCACGCCCAGCACCTTGCCGTACACCACGTGCAGGCGCTCGATGCCGCCTTCCACCCAGTGCATGAAGCGGCCCAGCCACGGCAGGTATTTGAAGCGGTCCTTGACCGGATCCGGCCACACCGACGACAGCATCGGATCGAGCGTGAAGCTGACGAACAGCGACACCAGCACGGCCACCGCGACGGTGATGCCGAACTGCAGGAAGAAGCGGCCGATGATGCCCTGCATGAAGGCCACCGGGATGAACACGGCGACGATGGCGAAGGTGGTGGCCATCACCGCCAGGCCGATTTCATTGGTGCCGTCTTCGGCCGCGCGGCGGTGGTTCTTGCCCATGCCCAGGTGGCGCACGATGTTTTCGCGCACCACGATGGCGTCGTCGATCAGCAGGCCGATGCACAGGGACAGCGCCATCAGGGTCAGGAAGTTCAGCGTGAAGCCGAAGAATTTCATCGCGATGAAGCTGGCCATCACCGAGATCGGCAGGGTCAGGCCGGTGATGATGGTCGAGCGCCACGAGTGCAGGAAGAAGAACACGATGATCATCGTCAGCACCGCGCCTTCGATGATGGTCTCCTTCACGTTGTCGAGCTGGCTTTGCACCCGCAGCGATTCATCGTTCAGCACGGTCAGCGTGATGTCGGCCGGCAGCGTCTTCTGCAGATCGGCGGCGACCTTCTGGATGCGGCGGCCCACTTCGACCACGTTGGCGTCCTGCACCTTGGTGATGTCGATGGTGATGGCGCGACTGCCGTTCAAGCGCGACACCGACAGCTCTTCCTGCGCGCCGTCGATCACGGTGGCGACCTGCTCCAGGTAGACCGGGCCGTTGGCGCGGCGCGCCACGATGATCTTGTTGAAGTCGCGGGCGTCCTTCATCTTGCCCTCGATCCGCACCAGCTGCTCGTTGCCGGCAAAGCTGATCGAGCCGGCCGGCAGGTTGGCGTTGGTGGCCTGGATGGCGTTGATCACTTCATCGACGCCGATCGCCTGCGCGTTCAGGTCGTTGGGACGCAGGCTGACCAGGATCTGGCGCGAGGCGGTGCCGTTCAGGCGCACCTGGCCGACGCCGGCCACGCCCTGGAAGCGCTTGCCGATCAGCTGGTCGGCCATGGTCGACAGGTCGCGCAGCGAGTGGTCGGTGGCGGTCAGGCCGATCTGCGCGATCGGACGGCTGTTCTCGCCCTCGAAGCGGACGATGAACGGATCCTTGGCTTCCTTCGGGAAGCGCGGGCGCACCTGCGCCACCTTGTCGCGCAAGTCCTGCATCGCCTTGTCCATATTGGTGGACAGCTCGAAATCGATGTACAGGCCGGCGCGCCCTTCCCACGAGTTGGCGCGCAGCGTCTTGATGCCGCTGACGGTGTTGACCACGTCCTCCAGCGGACGGGTGATGTCGTTTTCCACCGCCTCCGGCGAGGCGCCCGGATAATTGACTTCGATCAGCGCGCCGGGGATGTCGACGTTGGGCATGGACTCCAGGCCCAGTTCCCGGTAGGAGAACAGGCCCAGCACGACCAGCGCCACCATCACCATGGTGGCGAAGACGGGGTTCTGGATACTGGTTTTAGTGATCCACATGATTTAGCCCTTCTGTGCCAGCATGGCCGATTTGGCCGGCTGGGCCGGCGTGGCGAGATTGGCCGGCAGCTTGACCTGGCTGCCCGGCTTGACGCTGTCGAGCTTGGAGACGATGACGTTGGCGCCCGGCGCCAGGCCGTCGACCACTTCGGCGTAGCCCTCGTCCTCGTTGCGCAGGCCCAGCTTGACCGGCTGCGCGACCACCTTGCCCTGTACGATCTGGTACACCACCTGCTGGCCCTGGTCGGTGCGCAGCGCCGTCATCGGCACGATCGGCATCACGGCGGAACGGTCGGTGACGATGCTGCCCTTGGCGAACATGCCGGCGCGCAGCGCGCTGTCGTCGTTCTTGACGGAGATATACACCAGCATCGAGCGCGAGCCGGTCTCGGTGGCCGGATTGATGCGCGCCACCTTGCCGGCGAAGTCGCGGCCCTGGAAGCCGTCGACCTTGAACTTGACGTCCTGGCCGACTTTGACGCGCGGGATTTCCGCCGCCGGCACCTGCGCTTCCAGGGTCAGCTCGGACAGGTTGACGATGCTGTAGACCGGCATGTCCGGCGCCAGCTTCTCGCCGGCCTGCACGTGGCGCTTGCTGACCACGCCGCTGATGGGCGCCTTGATGACGCCGTCGTTCAGCGCGATGCGCGCGATCTCCACCATCGCGGCCGCCGACTTGACGTTGGCGCGCGCCAGCTCGACGCTGTTCTGGGTCGAATCGTAGGCGTTCTGCGAAATGTATTTCTGCTTGAGCAGGGCGCCGCTATTGCTTTCGTTCTTGCTCGCCAGCGACAGCTTGGCCTGCGCCTCGTCCAGCATCGCCTGCTGTTGTTGCAGGCGCGCGCGCAGGTCGGCCTGGTCGATGCGGGCCAGCACCTGGCCGGCGGCCACCGCCATGCCTTCCTGCACCGTGGTGGCCTCCACCACGCCCGACACCTTGGACTTGATGGTGGCCGAACTCAGGGGCGCCAGCGAGCCGGATAAGGGCAAGCTGACCGCCAATGATCGCGCATCGATGGCCGCGATATCGCCGCTGGCCAACTCGAAGATTTCCTGTTTCTTTTTATCGTCCTTGGCCGCCTGCGCGCCGGGCGGCGGGGCGTCCTTCTTGTGCATGACGGTCCAGCCGCCGCCGGCCAGGCCGATGACGATCAGCACCGCCAGCGGCTTGCGCCAGCGTTTGCTGCGCAGCGTGGATGGTGGGGAGACGGGCAAGGTTTCTAGTTTCATATCGTTCTTCTTCTATCAAAAGGTCGCCACGGCGCATGTTGGCACTGTAGGAATTTTCAAGGCCGGCCGCCAGAGAAATGCGACAGGCCGTGAAAAAATACGGATGAACGGTAAAAACGCGGGATCGAGCGCGTTTGACGGAGGTCAATGGTCGATTCCTGGCAGCGGCAAGAATGAACAAGGCCTGAGAGGGCGCTATGGGCGCTATGCCGGAGAGGGCCAGGTGGCACCAGCACATAAACGAGATGACGGCGCGGGCGCGGATTTCCTCGCGCTGGTCGCGCGCACCAGCGACGCCTTGCTGCTGTTGCAGGATGGCCGCGTGGTCGCCTGCAATCCGGCCGCGCAGGCGCTGTTCGAATGCGAGCACGCGGACCGCTTGCTGGGCCTGGGGCTGGTCGACCTGTCGCCCTTGCAGCAGGCCGAGGGCGTGCTGTCGGCGCGCGCGCTGGCCGATCTGATGGCCGACGCCCAGCGCGACGGCAACCGCCAGTTCGAATGGTGTTGCGTCGGCTGCGGCGGGCGCCAGTTCTGGGGCGATGTGCTGCTGACCGCCATCGCGCCGCAGCGCATGGTCGCGGTGATCCGCGACATCTCGGCCCGCAAGCAGGACCAGCTGGTGATGTACCTGGCCCTGCTGGCCGACGTCGCCGACCGCCGCCGCTCCGAGGAGCAGACCCGCCACCTGGCCGAGCACGATTTCCTGACCGACCTGCCGAACCGGGTGCTGCTGCTCGACCGCCTGAGCCTGGCGATGGCGGCGGCACGGCGCAAGCGCAGCCGGCTGGCGATCCTGTTCCTCGATCTCGACCGTTTCAAGAACATCAACGATACCTTGGGCCACCACGTCGGCGACCAGCTGCTGCGGGAAGTGGCGGCGCGGCTGGTGCGCTGCGTGCGCAGCGTCGACACCGTCAGCCGCCAGGGCGGCGACGAGTTCGTCATCATGCTGTCCGAGATCGGCGGCATCGACCAGGTGGCGCACGTGGCGGACACGGTGCTGAACGCCATCAGCCAGGAGTTCGTGCTGGAGCCGCACCGGCTGCACGTGAGCACCTCGATCGGCGTCAGCATCTACCCGGACGACGGCGTCGACATCGACATCCTGGTCCGCAACGCCGACCTGGCGATGTACCACGCCAAGGAAAAAGGCCGCAACGGCTTCCAGTTCTTCAGTCCCGAAATGAACGCGCAGATCGTCGAGCGGGTGACGTTTGAAAACGACCTGCGGCGCGCGCTGCGCGAGCAGCAGTTCGTGCTGGAGTACGAGGCCCAGGTCGACATCGCCAGCGCCCGGCCGCTGGCGGCCGAAGCCCTGCTGCGCTGGCGCCATCCGGCGCTGGGCCTGCTGCGGCCGGAACGCTTCATCGGCATCGCCGAGGACAGCGGCCTGATGGTGGCTATCGGCCAGTGGGTGCTGGAGCAGGCCTGCCGCGCAGCCCGGCGCTGGCACGACGCCGGTCACCCGCTGGCGGTGTCGGTCAACCTGTCGCAGACGCAATTCCTGCAACGCAACCTGGCCGACAGCGTCGGCGCGGCGCTGGCGGCATCGGGCCTGGCGCCGGAATTGCTGGAGCTGGAGCTGACCGAGGCCATCATCATGAAACACGTGGCCACCGCGCCGGCCACGCTGCGCGCCTTGCGGGCGCTGGGCGTGCGGCTGGCGATCGACGATTTCGGCACCGGCTACACGCGGGTCAGCCACCTGCGCGAGTACCCGTTCGACAAGCTGAAGATAGACCGCACCTTCATCGGCGACATCGACGGCGCCGCCGACGGCGCGGCGACGCCGGTGGTGGTGATCGCCATCATCGCGATGGCGCGCAGCCTGGGGCTGACGGTGTTGGCGGAAGGGGTGGAGACCGAGGCGCAGCTGCGCTTCCTGGCGCAGCATGGTTGCCATCAGTACCAGGGCCACTACGTGCGCCAGAACGGCCTGCTCGACGGCCTGGGCGGCCTGCTCGATGGCGCCGCCTGACTACATGGCCGCGGCGCGGTCGCGCGCGCCATACAGGCGCAGCCGCACCAGCACCTGGCCGTGGTCGGACGCTTCCGGCTTGTGCTGCAGCAGATGGTCGTTCAGATAGGTCACGTCCAGCACCTCGCCGACCGCGTAGCGCGAGGCCGGGTTGAATTCCTCCGACACCAGCACGTGGTCGATGGTCATGTAGTGGCCCTCGTGGATGTTGGTGTAGCCGATCTGGCGCAGGGTGTCGCGGCCCAGCTGGATCTGGTTGCAATCGAACATGCGCCCGCTCAGCTCCTCGCCCGCCAGGCCGGCCGCGCCGGCGCCCATGACGATGGCGGTGGTGACGGCGTCGGCGGTGTCGTTGAAATCGCCCAGCACCACGCGCGGCCGGCGCGCGCTGCTTTCCAGCTGGCTGAGCAGGGCGCGCAGGGCCACCGCCTCGGTGCCGCGCCGTATCAGCGAGCGCAGGTTGGCTTGCGCATAGTGCATCGGATCGGCGTAGTCGTCGCCGCTGCTGTAGTCGGGCCGCTTGGATTTGAGGTGGATGACGACCACATCGACGATGCGGCGGTCCGGCAGCAGCACCTGCGCGTGCAGCGGCGCGCGGGCGAACTGGCCGGCGTCGCGGCTGCCGGCCGGCAGCGCCACGCCGTCGGGGAAGGCGCGGTACTCGGCGGCCGGCGCCGCCAGCGGCAGGCGCGAAATCAGCGCCACCTGCGGCACCAGGCGGGCGGCGCCGGTGGCGGGATCGGGGGCGGGATCGAAGCCGGCCAGCGTGGCTTCGCGGTAACGTTCGCTGTGGGCCAGCACGTCGCGCAGCGCCGCCAGCGAGAAAATCTCCTGCAAGCCGACCACGTCGGCGTCGAGCTGGTCCAGCTGCTGCGCGGTCCACAGGACTTTCGCTTGGTACTCGGCCGGCGTCAATGGCGGCAGATTGTCGTACAATTTCGCCCCAGGCTGGGAAAGATTGCAGACATTGAAAGTGGCAAAGCGAATTTCCTGCTGCATAATTAGAAACTCCCGATCGACATTACTTCACAAGCAGCGTACCACGCATGGCTAAAAAAGAGCACATCTCCGAGACCCCGGCAACGCAAATGCTGCGCAAACATAAGGTGGTCTTCAGCGAGCACCCCTACGACTACGAAGAACACGGCGGCACCACGGTGTCGGCGCGCGAACTGGGCGTGGACGAACACGCGGTGGTCAAGACCCTGGTCATGCAGGACGAGGCCGCTAAACCCTTGATTGTGCTGATGCACGGCGATTGCAAGGTCTCGACCAAGAACCTGGCGCGCGGCATCGGCTGCAAATCCGTCGAACCGTGCAAGCCGGAGGTGGCCACGCGCCACAGCGGCTACCAGATCGGCGGCACTTCGCCGTTCGGCACCCGCAAGCTGCTGCCGGTGTATGTCGAGCATAGCATTCTTGCGCTGGAAACGATTTATATCAATGGCGGCCGCAGGGGTTATCTGGTTGGCATCGCGCCGCGGGTGCTGGTCGAGCTGCTGCAGGCCAGGCCGGTGCACTGCGCGCTGGCCGATTAGTTGGCCGATTGGGCGCCGGCAGTGTATATTCAGCGGCCCCCAACGGGCGTATGACTACTTTTGAGGAAATAATGAATACAGTTTGGATGACCGTCGCCGCCTATCTGATCGGCTCGATCTCGTTTGCCGTCGTGATGAGCAAGTTGTTCGGCATCGCCGATCCCCGCACCTATGGCTCGAAAAATCCCGGCGCCACCAATGTGTTGCGAAGTGGCAATAAGGCGGCCGCCATCATGACCCTGGTCGGCGACGGCGCCAAGGGCTGGCTGGCGGTGTGGCTGGCGATCCACTACCAGTATCAGTTGCAGATCGGCGACGCCACCATCGCGCTGGTGGCGATCGCGGTGTTCCTGGGCCACCTGTGGCCGGTGTTCTTCCGCTTCGTCGGCGGCAAGGGCGTGGCGACCGCGCTGGGCGTGCTGCTGGGCCTGAACCCCTGGCTGGGCCTGGCCACCCTGGTGACCTGGCTGGCGGTGGCGTTCGCGTTCCGCTACTCGTCGCTGGCGGCGCTGGTGGCGGCGCTGTTCGCGCCGTTCTACTACGGCCTGCTGTTCGGCGTCGAGCCGCAGCTGTTCGCGGTGTTCGTCATGAGCGCACTGTTGGCTTTCCGTCACAGCAAAAATATTTCGAACTTGATCGCGGGTAAGGAAAGCCGCATCGGCAGCAAGAGCCAAGACGCGGCCAAAGGCAAGAAAAAGTAAGGCCATCCCCCTCCCGGCGCTTGATTTTGCGCCGGGTGTCGCCATATGCTGAAAATTCCGTTTAGCAAAGGCACATCATGAGCACACCCCTGAAGATCGATTTCGTCTCCGACGTTTCCTGCCCGTGGTGCGCCATCGGCCTCAAGTCGCTGGACCAGGCGCTGGCCAATCTCGGCGACGCGGCGGCAGTGAGCATGCACTTCCAGCCTTTCGAACTGAATCCCGACATGGGCCCCGAGGGCCAGGACATCGTCGAGCACCTGACCGAGAAATACGGTTCGACCCCGTCGCAGCAGGAACAGGCGCGCGCGATGATACGGGCGCGCGGCGCCGAGGTCGGCTTCGATTTCGCCTTGGGCAAGCGCAGCCGCATCTACAACACCTTCGACGCCCACCGCCTGCTGCATTGGGCCGAGACCGAGGGCGAGGGCAAGCAGAAGGCGCTGAAGCAAGCGCTGTTCGGCGCCTACTTCACCAAGGGCGACGATCCCAGCTCGCACGACGTGCTGCTGCGGGTGGCCGGCGAAGTGGGCCTGGACACCGCCATCGCCGCCGAGGTGCTGCAATCGCGGCAGTACGCCGACGAGGTGCGCGAGCGCGAGCAGTTCTTCCAGCGCCACGGCATCAACTCGGTGCCGGCCGTGATCATCAACGAACGCCACCTGATTTCCGGCGGCCAGCCGGCCGAGGTGTTTGAAAAGGCGCTGCGCGAGATCATGGCGCAGGCGGCTTAAAAAATGCGGGACGCGGCGGGGGCAAGTACGCCCGCCGCGCCTGTTTTGCGATAAACTGATCGGGTAGCACCATAGTTCGGCCCCGCTGCACGCCGGGAGCCCAAAAAAGATCGACGTCGCTACAGGGAGGCCCATGCTGGCCGCAGAAAAAGTACACACGCTGTCCATCGCCCGTCCGCAGGCCGACCAGTTCCGGCTGGCCGCACTGCACCGCTACCACATCCTCGATACCCCCGCCTGCGAAGACTTCGGCTTCCTCACCGAGCTGGCCGCCAAGGTGTGCGAGGTGCCGTACGCCTTCATCTCGCTGGTCGACGCCGAGCGTGTCTGGATCAAATCCTGCGCCGGCATGCAGCTGGGCGAGCTGCCGCGCGGCGAGAGCTATTGCTCGCTGGCGGTGCTGGGCCAGGCCGCCACCGAGATCGCCGACCTGACGCTGGACTTCCGCACCGCCCACATGGCGCTGACGGTCGATGCACCGCATATGCGCATGTACAGCAGCGTGGCGCTGACCTCGTCCGACGGTTTCGCCATCGGCACGCTGTGCGTGATGGACACCAAACCGGGCGGCCTCGGCGCCGAACAGCGCGCCACGCTGGTCAAGCTGGCGCGCCAGGTGATGGCGCTGATCGAACTGCGCGCCAACCAGAAGGCGCTGGAATCGACCGTGCGCGAGCTGGAGCAGCTGGCCACCACCGACGAGCTGACCGGCCTGCACAACCGCCGCTCGCTGCTGCACCGGCTGAAGTTCGAGACCGCGCGCGCCAAGCGTTTCCGCTCGCCGCTGTCGGCGGTGATGATAGACCTCGACCACTTCAAGCAGATCAACGACGAATACGGCCACGCGGTCGGCGACCAGGTGCTGGCCAGCGTCGGCCTGCTGCTGCGCGAGAGCGTGCGCGTGATCGACGTGCCGGGCCGCTACGGCGGCGAGGAGCTGTGCGTGATCCTGCCGAACACGCCGGTCGAAGGCGCCTGCAAGTTCGCCGAAACGCTGCGCGCCAAGATCGAGGCGCAGCTGCACTACGCCGGCCCGCGCCTGCTGCCGGTGACGGCCAGCCTGGGCGTCGGTTCGTTCGACCATATGGAAATCAGCGACGCCGAAAGCCTGCTGCGCCAGGCCGACGCCGCGCTGTACCGCGCCAAGCACGCCGGCCGCAACCGCGTGGAATGCGGCCCCGCCTGACACTGAAAGGAAGTCCCCATGCCCACCGCCAGCTGGAACGGCGTCGTCATCGCCGAGGCCAAGGACGACGAAGTTGAAATCGTCGAGAACAACGTCTACTTTCCGCCGTCCAGCGTCAACACGGCGTATCTGCAGGCCAGCGCGCACACCTCGCGCTGCCCGTGGAAGGGCCAGGCCAGCTACTACAGCCTGAACGTCGACGGCCAGCTCAACGAGAACGCCGCCTGGTACTACCCGGAGCCGTCCGAGAAGGCCGCGCAGATCAAGGACCATGTGGCGTTCTGGCGCGGCGTGGACGTGCAGCGCTAGACGATGGCATTACAGGCCAAGCCGTACCTGCAAAGGATCACGGCGCTGTTCGGCGACGGCATCGACTGGGAACAGCACCCCTACACCGTGCCGGCGGTGCGCAACCTGGAGTCGATCAGCTTTCACCCGGATGTGACATTTTTCATCGGCGAAAACGGTGCCGGTAAATCGACGCTGCTGGAATCGATCGCGCTGGCGCTGGGCTTCAGCATGGAGGGCGGCACCAAGGGCGTGCGCCTGAACACGGCGCGCGAAGATGCGCCGCTGTTTGAGTCGCTCAAGCTGTCCAAAAGTTTTCGCGCGCCGCGCGACGGCTATTTTTTCCGCGCCGAGAGTTTTCACAACGTCGCCACCTACATGGACGAAGTGGGCTACCTGGACGGCTACGGCGGCCGCTCGCTGCACGCGCGCTCGCATGGCGAGGCCTTCATGGCGGTGCTGCTGAACAAATTCAAAGGCAAGGGGCTGTACCTGCTGGATGAACCGGAAGCGGCGCTGTCGCCCAACCGCCAGCTGGCGGCGCTGACGGCGATACATCAGCTGGTGGAGGACGAGTCGCAATTCATCATCGCCACCCATTCGCCGATACTGCTGGCCTACCCGAACGCAAAGATACTGCTGTTCGACGGCGCCGGCATCACCGAAGTCGCCTACGAAGACACCGAGCATTACACCGTCACGCGCGACTTCCTCAACCACTATCCGCGGCGGCTGGAACAGCTGCTCAAACCAGAATAGTGTGCGATGATGGTATTTGTACAAGCGACCAGGGATGTATTCGATGATCCGCTCAGTTCAATTTTCTAACTTCAAATCTTTGGTGGACCTGTGTTTCAGGTTGCCGAAGTTTGCTGTGCTGGTCGGTATGAATGGGGCTGGCAAGACGACGATACTCCAGGCGCTGGACTTCCTGTCGCAGACGATGAAGGGCGATATTGATGACTGGCTGGATGCCCGCAATTGGACTGCGGCCGACCTCGGATCCAAGCTCACCAGCTCCAGCAATATTTCGATAGCTGCCGAAGTCGGCGGCGCAAGTTCTCTGGCGCCGACGTTGGCCTGGTCAGCGACATTCAATCGCAAAGAACTGGCCTGCCTCTCCGAATCGGGATTTGTACCCGGCGGAGGAAATCATTTTTATAACGTCAAAGGACGGCGCTATAAGATTGAGGGCCAAGATAGCCAGCCAGTGGCATTTTCTTATCAAGGATCGTTGTTGTCTCAGTTGCGCGAGAATGAGTTGACGCCAATGACCAAGCAGTTGCGCGACGCGTTGAGATCGATCCGCTCATTGGAGTTGTTGTCGCCGCATCTGATGCGGCAGCGTAGTCGCGGCAGCGCTGGCGATGTCGGTGCGGGAGGAGAGCAACTGTCGGCTTTCTTATATTCGATCAAGGGTGAGGAGAAATCCGCCTTGATTGATTTGCTGAAGACTTTTTATCCCCATGTTATCGACTTCAAGTCCACGCCGACCAAGGGCGGCTGGAAACGTCTTTCTATTGTGGAGAACTATAATGGGAAAAATATCGAATCCGAAGTACGCCATATTAACGATGGCTTGCTGCGTATTTTGGCGATGCTGGCGCAGACCATGGCAGATCAATCGACTCTGCTCTTTGATGAAGTGGAGAACGGTGTCAATCCCGAGATCGTAGGTAAGTTGGTGAGTTTGCTCGCCAATGCGGATCAGCAAATCGTGGTGACCACCCACAGCCCGATGATACTCAATTATCTCAACGATGAAGTGGCGCGACAGTCGGTGTTGTTCGTTTACAAAACACCGGATGGCTACACACGAGTCAAACCATTCTTCGAGATTCCCGGTATGGCTGAAAAGCTCGCAGTTATGGGGGCCGGCGAAGCATTCGTCGACACCGATCTCGCCTTGCTGACGGCGAAGTGCGTGGCATCGGATAACACGCCAAGTGCGATGGCCGTTGCATGATCGTGGTCCTCAGCGGGGAGGGACCGACGGATCTCGGTAGTTGCTCGAATGCGCGAGGTATTTGCCGTGGTGAGGACTTTACACCTGGACCGATGTGCGTTCTGCTGGACCAACTGCTTCGGGAACCGTTGGGCTATCCACTCCTGGAGGCGACTCCGTATGCCGTTCATTTTATTAGCGAGACGGCGCTGGTCGAGCGCGCGGAACTGCGGAAGGCGAATCCTCGAAACTTTCTTGCTCCGGGTGCGAAGCGCGGGCGTGAGCTTGGCTATTTTTTGGCGAATGCATGGGATTTGGGAGCTGCCGCGAAAGAATTGGAAATGCATGGTGACGTGGCGATCGCCGTGCTATTTCGGGACAATGATACGACCCGAAATAGCGCACCTACGCTTTGGCGTACTAAATGGGACTCCATGCTGAGCGGATTTCAACGAGCCGCCTTTGACCGTGGCGTGCCGATGCTGCCTAATCCGAAGTCGGAGGCCTGGCTGTTGTGCGCCGCGAAGCCGCAGCCTTTTCAGCATTGCGCTGCGCTGGAGGACCTTCCTGGAAATGACGATGCGCCAAACCCCATAAAGGATCGGTTGGCGGCAGTATTGGGCGGGCGCAGGTCTGCCCAGGAACTCTGCGACTGGTTGGCGGAACATCCCTTTGACATCACTGGCTCGTGCGAGATGCCTAGTTTTGCCGCGTTTTATCAACAATTGATGGAAGCCGCGCGCAGCGCAATTCACCGCCGGCCTGCATAAGAAAGCACAATGGACAATATCTCCCACAGCATTATCGGTTTCGGCGTTGGAGAACTGGTGCACCGCAGCCTGCCCGACGAGGCGGATGCGCCGTCGCAGCGGGTGCGGCACCGGCTGCTGCTGGTGGCCTGCGCGCTGGCCAGTAATTTCCCCGATCTCGACCTGGTCCTGAACAAGCTGCTGCCCGATCCGCTGGGCTATCTGCTGCATCATCGCGGCCATACGCATACGGCCTTGCTGGCATTGCCGCAGGCCTTGCTGCTGGCGGCGCTGCTGTGGTTCTGCTGGCCGTCGGCGCGCGCGCTGCTGCAGGCCAGCCGGACGGCGCGGCTCGGCCTGGCCCTGAGCGTCGGGCTGGGCTTCGCGCTGCACCTGCTGATGGACTTCACCAATTCCTACGGCATCCATCCGTGGTATCCGTTCACCGGACGCTGGTTCTATGGCGACATGGTGTTCATCGTCGAGCCGCTGTTCTGGGTGGCGCTCGGCGTGCCGATGGCGCTCGTCATGCGCTGGCGGTCGTTGCGCATGCTCGGCTTGGCTTGCCTGTTCGCCGCGCTGGTGGTGTTCGCGGCCAAGGGTTATCTGGCGTGGACGTCGTTTGCGGCGCTGCTGTTGATCGCTGCGGCATGTGGCGCGGCGCAGTGGCGTGCCGGCGCGCGCGGCCGCGCGGGCCTGTTGCTGGCGCTGGTGGTCAGCGCCGGCTTCATCGCGGTGCAGGGCGTGGCCTCGCATTATGGGCGTGAGCAGATCACGGCGGCATTGCTGAAGGCCGATCCCGGCGTGCGGGTGATGGATGTGGCGATGACGGCGTTCCCGTCGCAGCCGCTGTGCTGGTCGTACGCCAGCGTGGAGGCCAACGAGAAACAGGGCTACTACCGCCTGCGGCGCGGCGTGGCCAGCCTGGCGCCGGACTGGCTGGCGCCGCTGGCCTGTCCGGCCGGCCTGGTCGGATCGCCGGAGCAGGTGTTGGCCTTGACGCCGGGCGTGCAGCAGTTCGGCGCGGTGCTGGCCAGCCTGACGGCGCTGCGCATGCTCAAGGACGAGAACTGCCAGGTGGACGCCTGGCTGCGCTTCGCCCGCCTGCCGGCGCTGATGCTGGCGACCGGCGAGCTGGCCGACTATCGCTTCGCGACCACGCCGCGCGGCAACTTCACGACGCTGCATGCGGCCCAGGCCGGGCAATGTCCGGCGGGCGTGCCGGGCTGGGGCTACCCGCGCGAGGATCTGCTGTCGCTGCAGCCGCCGGGCAAGCTCTAGTGAACTAGGCCGCTTTTTGCGGCGCGTTGAAATCGGTCGATACCGCCAGATCCAGCCACTGCGCCAGCTCGGTTTCGACGAACTGGTTCTTGGCGCGCACGCGTTCCACCGTGTCCGAGCCCAGTTGCAGCCGCACCGGCGGCTTGGCGCTGTCGGCCAGTTGCAGCAGGGCGCCGGCCAGCTTGGCCGGATCGCCCGGCTGCTGGTGATTGACGCCGGCGGCGAACTCGCGCATCGCGCCCACGGTGGCGGCGTAAGCGTCGATGCGGTGGTGGGTGGACACCAGCGACGAGGCATCGAGGAAGTCGGTGCGGAAGAAACCCGGCTCCACCACCGTCACATGGATGCCCAGCGGCGCCGTCTCCATCGCCAGCGCCTCGCTCAAGCCTTCGACCGCGAACTTGGTCGAGCTGTACAGGCCCCAGCCGGAAAACGCCGAATAACCACCCACCGACGAGATGTTGATGACATGGCCGCTGCCTTGCTTGCGCATCGCCGGCAGCACGGCGCGGGTGACGTTGAGCAGGCCGAAGACGTTGGTGTCGTACAGCGCCCGTACTTCCTCTGCGCTGGCTTCCTCCACCGCGCCCAGCAGGCCGTAGCCGGCGTTGTTGACCAGCACGTCGATGCGGCCGAAGCGTGCTATCGCCTGCTGGGCGGCGGTGATGGCTTGCGCTTCCAGTTTGACGTCGAGGCGCAAGGCCAGTAGATTCGGATGGTCGCCCAGGACGGCGGCGACGGATTGCGGATCGCGGGCGGTGGCGACCACGAAGTCGCCGCGCTCCAGCGCTTGTTGCGCCGTCAGCATGCCGAAGCCACGGGATGCGCCGGTGATGAACCATACTTTTTGTGCAGTGCCAGTCATGATCGTTTCCTTGCTGTGAGGTGGGTTGGTGGAGGCCAGTGTAGGCATGACCGACCTGCTACACTAGCCATAGTAAAGCTGTTTGATTATCACTTTTTGGTTGTAAATATGGATAAAGCCAGGGTTGTCAGTCTGTTCATCGGCGTGGTGCGCGCCAAGAGCTTCAGCCAGGCGGCGGTGGACGCCGGCCTGACGCCGCAGGCCGTCAGCAAGGCGGTGCGGCAGCTGGAGGATCATCTGGGCGTGCGCCTGTTCCACCGCACCACACGCAGCCTGAGCCTGACGGAGGAGGGCGCGCGCCTGTTCGAGCTGGCCAACCCCGGCCTGCGCCTGCTGGACGAGGCGCTCGACCATATCCAGAACAGCCGCCTCGAAGTGGACGGCCTGATCCGCGTGGTCGCGCCCATGTCGATCGGCAACGCGGTCATCGTGCCGCTGCTGCCGGAGTTCCAGCGGCGCTATCCGGGCGCGCATTTCGATCTGCAGCTGGACGACCACTTCACCGACCTGGTGGAGAGCAAGATCGATGTCGGCTTCCGCGCCGGCAACCCGCCCGAGCGCAACCTGATTTCCCGCAAGCTGGGCGAGATCCTGCTGGTGCCGTGCGCCACGCCCGGCTACCTGGCCTTGCACGGCACGCCGCAGACGGTGTTGGATTTGCAGCGGCACCGCTGCACCGGCTTCCGCCGTCCCAGCACCGGCCGCTTGATGCCGTGGGAGTTGCAGGTGGACGGCGCCACGGTCTACCAGGAGATGCCGGCGGTGGCCAGCTTCAATACGGTGGAGGGGGAGTTGACGGCGGTGCGCAGCGGCCTGGGCATCGGCCAGCTGCCGGTCTTCATGATCGAGGCCGAGCTGGCCAGCGGCGCGCTGGTGCCGCTGCTGCAGCATACGGCCACCGCCAACAGCGGCGTGTTCATGTACTACCAGCAGCGCACCCTGATGCCGCTGCGGGTGCGGCACTTCATCGATTTCGTGGCGGAGCGGGCGCCGCTGCGGCTGGCGGGGCAGCACGCCGCGCTTGCCTAGCGGAATCGTGTCGCGTGTTTGCCACAAAAAGGCCTAAAATCAAATGGTATAGGCCACTTTTGGACAAGATGGTTGGCATGACAATTGCATTGCCCTCCAGAAAGGAAGAAGATCGTCAAACATGGAGGCTGTTATGAATACCGCAACTGAACAAAAAACAACGCACAATGTGGTCCACGAATCGGCGTCGGACGATCACCGTCTGCGCAGCGAGCGCATCGCCGCGCGCGGCGTACGCCTGGGCAAGGGCAAGATCAAATACCTGCTGGCGCTGGCCGGCTTGGCCGTGCTGGCCTCGGTCGCCTTTGCTTAAACTACTTTGATGTCATCCAGCGGCCAGCGCGGCCGCACGTTGAACGAGTAGTCTTTCTTTGCCGCGTCCGGGTTGATCATCAAGCGCATGGCCCCGGCGAAGGCGATCATCGCGCCGTTGTCCGTGCAGAATTCCAGTTCAGGGTAGTAGACCTTGAACTTCTTCTTGGCCGCCGCCTCGTTCAGCGACGCGCGCAGCTGTGAATTGGCGCCCACGCCGCCCGCGATCACCAGCCGCTTCAGGCCGGTGTGCTTGAGCGCGGAAATGCACTTCGCCGTCAGCACGTCGACTATCGCGTCGACGAAGCCGCGCGCGATGTTGGCCTTGTCCTGCTCGCAGATATTGGCGATGATTTTTTCCTCGTGGTTCTTCACCACCGTCAGCACCGCCGTCTTCAGGCCGGAGAAGCTGAAATTGAAATCCTTGGTATGCAGCATGGGGCGCGGCAGCTTGTAGGCCGTCGGATCGCCGAACTCGGCCAGGCGCGAAATCGCCGGGCCGCCGGGGTAGCCCAGGCCCAGCAGCTTGGCCGATTTGTCGAAGGCTTCGCCGGCCGCGTCGTCCAGGGTTTCGCCCAGCAGCGTGTACTGGCCGACGCCGTCCACCCGCATCAGCTGCGTGTGGCCGCCCGACACCAGCAGCGCGATGAAGGGGAATTCCGGCGGCTGCGACGCCAGCAGCGGCGACAGCAAATGGCCTTCCAGGTGGTGCACGCCCAGCACCGGCTTGTCCAGCGCCAGGCCCAGGCTGCAGGCGACCGAGGAGCCGACCAGCAGCGCGCCGGCCAGGCCGGGGCCTTGCGTGTAGGCGATGGCGTCGATGTCGGCCAGCGTCTTGCCGGCGCCTTCCAAGGTCTGCGTCAGCAGCGGAATGGCGCGGCGGATGTGGTCGCGCGAGGCCAGTTCCGGCACCACGCCGCCGTACTCTTCATGCATCGCCACTTGCGAATACAGGGCGTGGGACAGCAGGCCGTGTTGCGTGTCGTACAGCGCAAGGCCGGTTTCGTCACAGGAGGATTCGACGCCGAGAACGATCATGAAGGGTGCGCAAATGAAAAGGGGAATCCGCCATTGTAATGGAAAGTGCGTGCAAGCATGCACCACGGCGGGACTGCAGCGCACTGGCGAAGTGCGATATTTTGCCGTTCGGTCAGGATTCCGGGCGTTTTTCGTGGCACCGGTTTTGCTTAGACAACCAGGGGAAGTTGACTAGGGAGGTGGGCGATGTCCGGACAATGGAAGCTGATTTGCAAACTCAAGGATGTGCCCATGAGCGGCGCGCGCCTGGTGCCGCGCGGCCTGGCCTGGCAGGAATTGCCGGGCGTGGCGCTGTTCCGCACCGGCGAGGAGCAGGTGCATGCGGTGCTGGAATGCGGCGACGTCGAGCCGCGCGACAGCGGCGCGCGCCGTTACTCGGTCAAGGTGGAGGATTGCAGGGTCTATCTGGATCTCGATGAGCTGAGCGCCCCGGCCAGCCAGGCCGAAGCGGCGCTGGCGGGGTCTTTCGGCGTGGCCACCAGGGTGATGGCCTTCGGCTGACTTAGTTGACTTAAGGCCGCTGCTTCAGCTGCTTGTGCGCGTCCAGCAGCATCTTCTCGGTGGTGTCCCAGTCGATGCAGCCGTCGGTGACGGAGCAGCCGTACTTCAGCTCGCTCAAGTCCGCCGGGATCTTCTGGTTGCCGCCGACGATGTTGGACTCGATCATCACGCCCACCAGCGACTGGTTGCCCTGCGCGATCTGGTGGATGACGTCGGCCATCACCAGCGGTTGCAGTTCCGGCTTCTTGTAGCTGTTGGCGTGCGAGCAGTCGACCACCAGATTGGCCGGCAGCTTGGCCTTGGCCAGCGCCTGCTCGGCGATCGCGATCGACACCGAATCGTAGTTCGGACGGCCGTCGCCGCCGCGCAGCACCACGTGGCCGTAGGCGTTGCCGCGCGTGCGCACGATCGCCACATTGCCCTGGGCGTTGATGCCCAGGAAGGAGTGCGGATGGGCCGACGACAGGATGGCGTTGATGGCGATGCTGATGTCGCCGTCGGTGCCGTTCTTGAAGCCCACCGGGGTCGACAGGCCGGACGACATTTCGCGGTGGGTTTGCGATTCGGTGGTGCGGGCGCCGATGGCGGTCCAGGCGATCAGGTCGCCCAGGTATTGCGGCGAGATCGGATCGAGCGCCTCGGTGGCGGTCGGCAGGCCCAGCTCGCACACGTCCAGCAGGAACTGGCGCGCCTTCTCCATGCCGACGTCGACGCGGAAGGAATCGTCCATGTCCGGATCGTTGATATAGCCCTTCCAGCCGGTGGTGGTGCGCGGCTTCTCGAAATACACGCGCATCACCAGCAGCATGGTGTCGGCCACTTCAGCTTGCAGGGCTTTCAGGCGGCGGGCGTAATCCAGGCCGGCCACCGGATCGTGGATCGAGCATGGACCGACGACCACGAACAGGCGCTTGTCCTGGCGGTCGATGATGTTGCGCAGGGCTTCGCGGCCCTTCATCACGGTGTCCGAGGCGCTGTCGGTCAGCGGCAGCTTGCTGTGCAAGGCTTCCGGCGACGGCATCGGCGCGAACGAGGTGACGTTGATGTTTTCGATATCTGGGGAGATCATGATTCTCTACGTATATTTATTGCGGGGGAGGGATAGTGTAGCCGAAATGCGGCCGTCTGGTTTAAGCTGACGTCATGACGACACACACCACCGAACCATTCCTGGCCGCACGTTTCATCAAAGAAATAGGCCGCGGCAAAAACGGCGCCCGCAGCATGACCCGCGACGACGCCCACGATCTGTATCAAGCCATGCTGGACGGCCGCGTTTCCGAGCTGGAGCTGGGCGGCATTTTGCTGGCCATGCGCATCAAGGGCGAATCGGTGGAAGAGATCGCCGGCTTCCTCGATGCGGCCGAGGCCGCTTTTGAGCCGCTCAGCGCGCCGCCGGGCCAGTTCGCCCCGGTCTGCATCCCGACCTACAACGGCGCCCGCAAGATGGCCAACCTGACGCCGCTGCTGGCGTTGCTGCTGGCGCGCGAAGGCGTGCCGGTGCTGGTGCACGGCGTGGCGCACGACGCCGGCCGCGTCGCCACGGCCGAGGTGTTCGAGGCGCTCGGCCTGCCCGCCGCGCGGCACCGCTCGGAGGCGGAGGAGGCCATGTCGCAGGGGCATCCGGCCTTCATCACCATCGACGTGCTGGCGCCCAAGCTGGCCTACCTGCTGTCGCTGCGGCGCCGGCTGGGCGTGCGCAATTCGACCCACACGCTGGTCAAGATCATGCAGCCGTTCGCCGGACCGGCGCTGCGGCTGGTGTCGTACACGCATCCCGAGTATCTGGAGATGCTGGGCGAATACTTCACCACGGCGGCGCTGCCGGAGCGCGGCGACGCCTTCCTGATGCGCGGCACCGAGGGCGAGACGGTGGCCAACGCCAACAAGGCGCAGCAGATCGACTGGTTCCACGGCGGCCTGCGCACCACGCTGGTGCCCAAGCAGACTCTGGTGGGCGAGCTGCCGTTGCTGCCGGAAGACAAGGACGCGGCCACCACGGCGGCCTGGATCCAGTCGGTGCTGGACGGCGAGGTGCCGGTGCCGCCGTCGATCGCCGAGCAGGTGGCGCAGTGCATGCTGGTGTCGCGCACCCTGCAGTCGCGCCAGCGGGTGAGCGAGCCGATCGAGTAAGCCGCCAAGCCCTTCAAGTACAATACGCCTTTGGACGATTGGATTTGATATGGCAAAGTTTGATGTAGCGGTAATCGGCGCGGGCGCGGCCGGCATGATGTGTGCAGCCACGGCGGCCCAGCGCGGCAAGCGCGTGGTGCTGATCGATCACGCCACCAAGCTGGCGGAAAAAATCCGCATCTCCGGCGGCGGCCGCTGCAACTTCACCAATATCAACGCTGGTCCGGCCAACTTCCTGTCCGAGAATCCACACTTCTGCAAGAGCGCCCTGTCGCGCTACACCCCGGCCGACTTCGTCGCGCTGGTGAAGAAGCACCGCATCGGCTACCACGAGAAACATCGCGGCCAGCTGTTCTGCGACGACTCCGCCGAACAGATCATCGACATGCTGAAGGACGAATGCTCGGGCGGCGACGTGCACTGGCGCATGCCGTGCAAGGTCACCAGCCTGGCGCAGGCGGACCAGGGCGCGGATAGTGTATTTGTGCTGCAAACCGACACCGGCGAAATTGAAGCCGACAGCGTGGTCATCGCCACCGGCGGCCTGTCGATCGCCAAGATCGGCGCGACCGACTTCGGCTACCGCATCGCCGAGCAGTTCGCGCTGCGCATGGTCGAGCCGCGCCCGGCGCTGGTGCCGCTGACCTTCGACCCGCAGCAATGGGCGCCGTTCGTGGAGATGGCCGGCATCGCGCTGGAAGTGGACGTGGAAACCGGTTCCTTCAAGGGCCGCAACCCGACCGGCGGCCGCTTCCGCGAAGACCTGCTGTTCACCCACCGCGGCCTGTCCGGCCCGGCGATCCTGCAGATTTCCTCGTACTGGACGCCGGGCACGCCCATCGTCGTCAACCTGATACCCGAGCTGGACCTGGCCGCCACGCTGATCGAAGGCAAGGGCACGATCAAGAAGCAGCTGGGCAATGTGCTGTCGCAGTGGCTGCCGGCGCGCCTGGCGGAAGGCTTGCTGCTGGCGCACGGCTTCGAGCTCGACGCGCGCCTGGCCGATTTGCCCGACGCCCAGCTGCGCAAGCTGGGCGCGGCCGTCAACCAGTGGACCATCACGCCGAACGGTTCGGAAGGCTACAAAAAGGCCGAAGTCACGCGCGGCGGCGTCGACACCCGCGAGCTGTCGCAGCAGAGCATGATGGCCAACAAAGTGCCGGGTTTGTACTTCATCGGCGAGGCGGTGGATGTCACCGGTTGGCTGGGCGGCTACAATTTCCAGTGGGCGTGGGCGTCCGGTGTGGCGGCCGGGCAAGCAGTCTGATATACTGACTGTCTCTGGAAGTTAGTGGCGTCACGCAATCGTTGAAGTTCCTGAAAGATTGCACCATACGCCGCGTTGTTTTTGCAGTCAAAGCCTTACGGCTGGCCGTTCAGATGGCCAGGCGTCTTCCATTTTCCTGCAAAAGCTGCTATAGTCTCTTTCTCCCTATAACCTCAAACGGTTTGAATTTTTACATGACCACTATTCGCCTTAAAGAAAACGAGCCGTTCGAAGTCGCAATGCGTCGCTTCAAACGCACCATCGAAAAAACCGGTCTGCTGACCGAACTGCGCGCACGCGAGTTCTACGAAAAGCCAACGGCTGAGCGTAAGCGCAAGCTGGCAGCTGCAGTAAAGCGTCATTACAAGCGCATCCGCAGCCAGCAACTGCCGAAAAAACTCTTCTAAGACTGCGCTTGCAGATTCAACCCGGCAGTATGGCGCTCACGCCTCGGGTTGCTTCTTGCTGCATCTAAGAGATACCCGCCCCGGTTCGCCGCGGCGGGTTTTCGCATTTTGAAGTCGTTATAAAATGACCGCTGCTTCGTTGCAGCGCCTCGCCGTACTAACGTACTGCCTTCGTCGCTGCGCCTCGCCGCGATCACTTTCTAACGACTTCCTTATTAATCATTTTTTTGAGAGAAACTACGTCATGGGCTTGAAAGAACAAATCACCGAAGACATGAAAAACGCCATGCGCGCCAAGGAAGCCGGCCGCCTGTCGACCATCCGCCTGATCCTGGCGGAAATCAAGCGCAAGGAAGTGGACGAGCGCATCGAAGTCACCGACGACCAGACCGTGGCCATCGTGGAAAAGATGATCAAGCAGCGCAAGGATTCGATCACCCAGTTCGAAGCCGGCGGCCGCGCCGACCTGGCCGACATCGAAAAAGCCGAACTGGTGGTGCTGGCCGCCTACATGCCTGCCGGCCTGTCCGACGAGGAAATCGCCGCCGAAGTGGCCGCCGCCGTGGCCGCCTCGGGCGCCGCCGGTCCGCAGGACATGGGCAAGGTCATGGCCATCGTCAAGCCCAAGCTGGCTGGCCGCGCCGACATGACGATCGTCTCCGCGCTGGTCAAGAAAGCGCTGACCCCGGCATAACGCCGCGCCAGTTCCCTCCGCCGCAGCTTGATTCGCGTCAAAACCGGATCGGCGCGGCGGTATAGTCTGATCCACAACAAGACCGCATAGCCCCGTGATCCCACAATCCTTTATTTCTGATTTGCTGAACCGGGTCGACATCGTCGACGTGGTCGGACGTTACGTGCAGCTGAAAAAAGGCGGCGCGAATTTCATGGGCCTGTGCCCGTTCCACAACGAAAAATCGCCCAGTTTCACGGTCAGCCCGACCAAGCAGTTCTACCATTGCTTCGGCTGCGGCGCCCACGGCACCTCGATCGGCTTCCTGATCGAATATTCCGGCATGGGCTTTGTCGACGCCGTCAAAGACCTGGCGCAAAACGTCGGCATGGTGGTGCCCGAGCAGGACGACAAAATTCCGCCGGCGCAGCGCGCGCAGATGGCCGCGCAAAGCCTGGCATTGACCGAGGCGATGACGCGCGCCAGCGACTTTTACCGCGCCCAGCTGCGCGGCGCCACCGACGCCATCGCCTACCTGAAGAACCGCGGCCTGACCGGCGAGATCGCCGCCCGCTTCGGCCTCGGCTACGCGCCGGCCGGCTGGGACAATCTGCGCTCGATCTTCCCCGACTACGACGTGGTGGCGCTGGCCGAGGCCGGCCTGGTGATCGACAAGGTGGACGAGGACGGCGGCAACCGCAAACGCTACGACCGCTTCCGCGAGCGCGTGATGTTTCCGATTAAAAACACCAAAGGCCAGGTCATCGCCTTTGGCGGCCGGGTCCTGGACCACGGTGAGCCGAAGTACTTGAATTCTCCCGAAACGCCTTTATTTTCAAAGGGATTCGAGTTGTATGGCTTGTTCGAAGCGCGCCAGGCGATCCGCGACGCGGGCTATGTGCTGGTGACGGAAGGCTATATGGATGTGGTGGCGCTGGCGCAGATGGGCTTCCCGCAAGCCGTGGCGACCCTGGGCACCGCCTGCACCACCAACCACGTACAGAAATTGTTGCGTCAAACCGACACGGTGATTTTCAGTTTCGACGGCGACAAGGCCGGCCGCCGCGCCGCGCGGCGCGCGCTGGAAGCCTGTCTGCCGCACGTGACGGACAACAAGACCGTCAAATTCCTGTTCCTGCCGACCGAGCACGACCCGGACAGCTACGTCCGCGCCTACGGCAAGGAAGCGTTCGAGCAGGAGATCCACGAGGCGATGCCGCTGTCGCAGTTCCTGGTCAAGGAAGCGGTCGGCGAGCATGATTTGCAGAGTCCGGAAGGCCGGGCGCGCGCGCAGTTCGACGCCAAGCCGATGTTGCAATCGATGACGCCGACCGCGTTGCGCCTGCAAATCGTGCGCGGCCTGGCGCAGTTGACGCAGACTACGCCGTCCGAGATCGAGGCGCTGTTCGAGCTGGCCAAGCCGGTCGCCGTCGCCCGCCAGGCGCCGCCGCGCACCGGGCGTCCGGTGCCGGTCGGGCTGGAATTGCAGATCGTGCGGCTGCTGGTGGCAAATCCGCCGCTGGCGCTCGATATCGACGAGTCGGCCCTGACGGCGTTCCAGTACTTCGGCGCCGATCCGGCCGAGCGGCTGGCGCAGCTGGTGGCGGCGGCCCAGTCGCTGGGGCCGAACGGCAGTTTCGCCGCCTTCGCCCAGCACCTGAAGTCGCAGGGCGACGAGTACGACGGCATCATCGGCGAGATCGTCAAGGAGCCGGAGGCGGACTACGACGCGGTGCGGCTGTTCCTGCGCGGCGCGATCCGCCAGGTGAAGAACGACGCGTTGAAGCAGGAGCTGAGCCAGTTGTTCGCGGCCGGCCTGTCGTCCGACGAGATCGGCGTGCGCTACCGGGAGTTGACGGCGCAGCAAGATCAACTGTTGCGCGAGGCGCAGGCGGAGTTGGCTAACCGATAATGTTGCAGGTCGTTTTGTAAAGTAATGTTTCTGTCATGGTTGTGGTGCCGGGAAGTGGCTTCTGCCCTCTGGAAATTGAAAAGTGACGTGCTATAATAAAACGCTAAGTGTTGTATGTTTTGGCATCGTTTTTCAGTTCAGAGTGTGTTTGTTTTCAGTAAGTTAGGCTCTTGATCGGCATGGAAAGACCGGTGTCGGCGGCCAGGGCCAGCTTTGGTTGAGTCAGCGCGCTACGGCGGCGCTGTATAGCGAGCGTTCCGTTCGCTTTCCAACCTGGTCATGGTTTCTTGCCCCCACGCACGTGTCTGATGCAGTAGAATTTCCGCCATGAGCAGGTGGAGTTCTGTTGAGGCCGGTCGGCCCGACCAGGTGTAAGTAAGTCGTAGTATTGTCGGACTTGTGCGGTCGGCATGTTCGAAGACGTAGGCCCGCGAGGGCCGCAAGAAACTTTATCCTAAATAAGCAAGTCGTTGTGTAATCGAAAGCGCCTGTGCCAATCAAGAAACCTGAATCCCAAGCGGCTGTAAAGCCGAGCAAAGTGACCGCAAAATCCGCCAAGACAGCGGATAAGTCGGAAACGCGTGTCGCCAGCAACCCGCCGGCGGTCAGCCAGACCACCGACGCGGCCACGCTCGCCGCCATCGATACCTCGGGCTATGTGCTGCCATCGGTCAAAGTGCCGGGCCGGCGCGGGCGCAAGCCGAAAGAATTCCAGCCAGAAAACGACGAAGTCGCCGCATTGAACGCGGTCGAACGCGCCGAACTGAAGGCGGTCGACAAGGCCAAGGCCAAGGACCGCAAAGCCAAGGAAAAAGCGCTGCTGAAGGACGCTTTCTCGTCGGACACGGAAGCCACCGAGGAAGAACTCGAACGCCGCCGCCAGAAACTCAAGACCCTGATCAAGTTCGGCAAGGAACGTGGCTTCCTCACGTACGCCGAGATCAATGACCACTTGCCGGAAAATATCGTCGATCCGGAAGCGATCGAGGGCATTATCGGCACCTTCAACGACATGGGCATCGCCGTCTACGAGCACGCGCCGGACGCCGAGACCTTGCTGCTGTCCGACAACGTCGCCACCGTCACCAGCGACGACGAAGCCGAAGCGGCCGCCGAGGCGGCGCTGTCGACCGTCGACTCCGATTTCGGCCGCACCACCGACCCGGTCCGCATGTATATGCGCGAGATGGGTTCGGTCGAGCTGCTGACCCGCGAAGGCGAGATCGAGATCGCCAAGCGCATCGAAGACGGCCTGAAGGACATGATCCAGGCGATCTCCGCCTGCCCGGTGACGATCGCCGAGATCATCGCCGCCTCCGACCGCATCCGCGCCGATGAGATCAAGATCGACGAAATCGTCGACGGCCTGGTCGACGACAGCGCCGAAGTGGCCGCGCCGGTAGCGGCCGCGCCGGCCGAAGAGGACGAGGAAGAAGAGGAAGAGGAAGAAGAGGAAGAAGAGGAAGAGGAAGAAGCGAGCGCGTCTGGCGCCGCCGGTTTCTCGGCCGAACAGCTGGAAGCGTTGAAGAACGCCGCGCTGGAAAAATTCGACGTCATCTCCCTGCAATTCGACAAGATGCGCCGCGCCTTCGAGAAGGAAGGCTACAACTCCAAGGCCTACATCAAGGCGCAGGAAGCGATCTCGTACGAGCTGCTGGGCATCCGCTTCACCGCCAAGGTGGTCGAGAAGCTGTGCGACACCTTGCGCGGCCAGGTCGACGAAGTGCGCCACATCGAGAAACAGATCCTGGACGTGGCCGTGAACAAGTGCGGCATGCCGCGCGCCCACTTCATCAAGGTCTTCCCGGGCAATGAAACCAATCTGGAATGGGTGGACGGCGAAGTGGCCGCAGGGCACGCGTACAGCGCCATCCTGGGCCGCAACATCCCGACCATCAAGGAACTGCAGCAGCGCCTGATCGACCTGCAAGCGCGCGTGGTGCTGCCGCTGCCGGACCTGCGCAACATCAACCGCCAGATGGCGGCCGGCGAAATGAAGGCGCGCAAGGCCAAGCGCGAAATGACCGAGGCCAACTTGCGCCTGGTGATCTCGATCGCCAAGAAATACACCAACCGCGGCCTGCAGTTCCTCGACCTGATCCAGGAAGGCAATATCGGCCTGATGAAGGCGGTCGACAAGTTCGAATACCGCCGCGGCTACAAGTTCTCGACCTATGCGACGTGGTGGATCCGCCAGGCCATCACCCGTTCGATCGCCGACCAGGCGCGCACCATCCGGATTCCGGTGCACATGATCGAAACCATCAACAAGATGAACCGGATTTCCCGCCAGATTCTGCAGGAAACCGGCGCCGAGCCGGATCCGGCGACGCTGGCCATCAAGATGGAGATGCCCGAGGACAAGATCCGCAAGATCATGAAGATCGCCAAGGAACCGATTTCGATGGAGACGCCGATCGGCGACGACGACGATTCGCACCTGGGCGACTTCATCGAGGACAACAACACGCTGGCGCCGTCGGACGCCGCGCTGCACGCTTCGATGCGCGGCGTGGTCAAGGACGTGCTGGACTCGCTGACCCCGCGCGAAGCCAAGGTGCTGCGGATGCGTTTCGGTATCGAAATGTCGACCGACCACACCTTGGAAGAAGTGGGCAAGCAGTTTGACGTGACGCGCGAGCGGATACGTCAGATCGAAGCCAAGGCGCTGCGCAAGCTGCGCCACCCATCGCGTTCGGACAAGCTGAAAAGCTTCTTGGAAGGCAACTAAGACTTGACTAGTGGCCGGGCTAGCCCTTATCCTCGCGAGTTCGTTTTAAAAACGAGCGCGCGTTAGAGGGGCTGCCAGGCTCCCAGCGCAAAGCAAGACCCTGGGCCTCTAGCTCATGCTTGGTTAGAGCAGCGGACTCATAATCCGTTGGTGCCGTGTTCGACTCACGGGAGGCCCACCAGATTTAGTAGAAAAAACAAAGGGTTAGCGATTTCGCTAACCCTTTGTTATTTCCGATCACGAATCGTTGTCCACTTTTTGTCCAGTTTGTCTTTGCTCAATATCCATTGATATGTCTAATGTCATGGTCAACACCGACGCCGTCTCATGGACTTGCTCTTAGAGTGGGTATTGTAGGTAGTCGTGATGTATTATGTACTCATATTTGAGTAATTAAGAACTCAGTCAATGAAGCCCAACTACAAACCGCCTTTTGCAAAATTTGCAAAAAAAGCAACATAAGGTATTTCAGTTGGTCATCGAAGATGCAGTTGAAGACGTTTGTGCTGACCCCAATATTGGAGAGCCCAAGACGGGAGATCTCCAGGGGATTTGGGTTCACAAATTCAATCATAAGACTCAGGAGTATTTGATGGCTTATCGGCCGCCAACGGATGAGGAACTCAACGCAGATGGTGTCGAGATTGAACTGTTAGTTATTGATTTTTACCAATTAGGGACGCATGAGAACTTCTATGCCGCCTTGAAGAAATATCTGAAGTCGTGAGGACCGTATGAGCCAGGTTACCGCAGAAGTTGTCTACAAGAGTTTTACACAGCTGGGATCTGATGAGCGTGCTAAATTTTTTGCGCTGCTTGCTGAACTTAGTATTCAAGGACAAAACTTTTCCCATGAGCAGGTATTTGGGCACTTGGTAGGAGATGAGTTCACAGCTACTGAAGCTGCTGAATACTTAGGGGTATCTATCGCCACCTTCCGTCGCCACGTGGCCAATGGCAGGGTTCGGGCCTCAAGTGAGATGGGTCGGAATCAGCTATTTGCCACGAAGGATTTGAAGGCATTTAAGCGGTCTCTCCATGATGTTAAAAAGGTACGTGGCGCTGCGCTCGCAGCTTAAGCTTGGTCCAGCTGGAGTGCCCCCAGAATGCGCTGGAGCGTGATGATGTTGCCGCCGTTCATCATGAAGTGGCTGGCAAATGTGTGTCAGAGCGCACGTGTGTGGACGACTATTCTTTGCCATCAAGGGACGGCCAAGTCCATACCGAGCATCCTGATCAGGATGAAGGTGACGAACCCCAGGCCGATGAGCGTTAGAACGAAGACTGCGGCCACCTGGCCGCCCGCGCGTAGCACCGCGCGCATCTCATTCTCCTTCCCCTTTTTTCCTTGATCGTAATGCCACTTGATGGCGAAGAACATGCCCGTGCCGAGCACGAGAGCCTTGAATGCGACGAAGACTATAGGGATCCAATCCATCATTTTGAGTATTTCCTGGCTGAGAGCGGAGCAAACGTCGGCGACGGCCATGCAAAGATGGTGCTGCTGTACGCTCTGATGCATACTACCTAAAAGCAATATCCATACATTGTGACAAAATGTCCCAGTTGAAAACCATGCAAGATGAAACTTCGCCAGTCTGGTCGCCGCGATTGGCCGGGAACAAAGGGCCACGTTTCTTGCAGATCGCGGATGCGTTGCAGGCGGCGCTGGCAGACGGATCGCTGCAACCGGGTGACCGTCTACCTCCGCAGCGCCAGTTGGCAGCACAGCTGGGCGTCGACCTGACGACAATTACGCGCGCCTACGACGAAGCCAGACGCCGCCACTTGCTGGAGGGCCGCGGCGCGCGAGGCACTTATGTCGCGGCGCCGAAAGTCGAATTGACCTCGCTCCTCGACCTGAGCATGAATACCCCACCACCGCCGGATGGCGTGGACTTCGACGACATGTTGAAGCAAGGTTTGTCTCAAGTATTGATGCGGGCAGATAGTGAATTGCTGATGACCTACCACTTGGGCGGGGGCAGCGACTCCGACCGTAAGGCTGGCGCCAAATGGCTGGAACCGATGTTGGGACATCTGGATGCTCGACAGCTTGTTGTCTGTCCGGGTGCGCAAGCGGCGATCGCCGCATTGATCCTTGCGCTGACGGAGCCTGGCGATATTATCCTGGCAGAGCCAACGACTTATTCCGGCTTGCTTGCCGCAGCGACCCAATTCGGCCGGCGCATCATTGCGGTGGCAGCGGACCAGCAGGGGATGGTGCCTGAGATGCTGGAGGAAGCGTGCCGCCAGCACAAGCCCGGGCTGGTCTACCTCAATCCGACTTTACAGAACCCGACCGCCGTCACCATGCCGGAACGCCGGCGCAAGGAGCTCGCCAGCATCGCGCAGCGCTGCCATGTACGCATCGTCGAGGACGATCCATACTGGTTGCTTGCCGAGGCCCCGCCGCCACCGATTGCCACGTTCGCCCCGGAGCAGGTGTATTACATCTCAACCCTGTCGAAATGCCTGACGCCCGGCTTGCGCATCGCCTTCGTGCTAATCCGCGACCCGCATGAACGCGAACGTTTCCTGGCCGCGCTCAGAGCATTTGCGCTGATGGTCGCTCCGCTGACGGCAGCACTGGCCACTCAGTGGATACTCGACGGTTCGGCCGAAGGATTGCTGCAAGGCGTACGCGGCGAGGCGCGCCTGCGCCAGCGGATGGCTCGGGATAGTCTGGCGGGACGGTACGGCGGCACCGGAGACGGCCTGCATGTATGGCTCGAGTTGCCGGCGTATTGGAACCCCTCGCAGCTGGCGCGTGCCGCCGACAGCGAGGGCCTCGCAGTCACGCCGGCGGAGGCCTTCGCCACTGGCGGCGTATCCGTGAATGCAATTCGGATCTCGTTGGGCAGCATCAAGGACCGTGGACGCCTGCAGGCGGGTCTTCAACGGCTGTCCCAGCTGCTGGCGCGGCGGCCCGAGTCGTACCTCGCCGCCGTGGTTTAACTGGCGGCGTTGATCAGACCAGCCTGAGCTCGCGCACCTTGCTGACCTTTGAACCCGCCAACAGCTGGGCCAGCCTCAACCGGGGCGGCCCGCCTTGTCAATACCTGGCCGGCGCGTTCGGCGCCGGCGTCGCCTTGCGGATGAAGTCGCGCAGGTCTTCGTTGGACGTGGCCAGGTCTTCCGAACGCAGATACATCATGTGGCCGCTGCGGTAGCCTTCAAAGCGCAGGCGGTCCTTCATCTTGCCGCTCGGATCGAGCTGCCACATGGTGTACTTGGCGTCGAAGTAGGTGCAGGCGCCGTCGTAGTAGCCGGACTGTATCATCACCTTCAAGTAGGGATTGGCGGCCATCGCCAGGCGCAGATTGTCGCCGGTTTTTTCGTTCTTGAAGTCCCACGGATGGACGTCGCCGAACAGCGAGTACTTGAGGTCGGTCTTGAACTGCAGCTCTTTGCGCAGGTACTGGTTGATGGCCGGCGTGAACGAATGCAGCCACGAACTGAGCTCGGCGTTGTAGTCGGGCGCGTTGCCGGTATCGCTCTTGTCGATGCCCAGGTAGCGCGAATCGAGGCGGCCGACGGTCTTGCCCTGCGCGCGCAGCAACTCCTTCCAGAAATGCTCGGGCGGCACCGACAGGTTGTGCTGCAACAGGAAGGTTTCGGACAGGCCCGAGTAGCGCGCCATCTTCGCGGCGATCTGGGCTTTTTTCTGCGGATCGAGGTAGCCGCCCTTGGCCAGCGCCGGCAGCAGTTCGTCGACGGTGAAGGCTTCGACTTCCGGCAGCACGTCTTTCAGGTCGCGGCCTTGCAGATCGGCCGGCAGCACTTTCTGGTACCAGGCGGTGGCGGCGAAATACGGCAGCGCCAGCGCCTCGCCCAGCGCGCCTTCGCGCTTCAGGCCCAGCTCGGTTGGCGACACCAGCACCACACCGTTCAGATACATCCACTGCGCGTTCTGCAGTTCCAGCGCCAGGCCCGCCACGCGCGAGGTGCCGTAGCTTTCGCCGATCAGATACTTGGGCGAGGTCCAGCGGCCTTCGCGCGAAACGAAGGCGCTGACCCATTCCGCCAGATAGGCGATATCGGCATTGACGCCGAAGAAGCGGGCACGGTCGTTCTTGCCGTCGAGGACGCGCGAAAAGCCGGTGTTGACCGGATCGATATAAACGATATCCGCGACGTCGAGGATGGAGTGCGGATTGTCGTGCACGCCATACGGCTGGATTGGATAGCCTTCGGCGTCGAGGTTCAACAGCTTGGGGCCGGTGTAGGCGATATGCATCCACACCGATGCCGATCCCGGCCCGCCGTTAAACGACAGCACCAGCGGGCGCCGGCTCTGGTCGGCCACGTCGGTGCGCTGGTAGTAGGTGTAGAACAGCGACGCGATCACCTTGCCGTCCTTGTCCCACACCGGCTGGGTACCGGCCGTCACTTTGTATGGAACGCTCTTGCCCTTGATGGTGACCTGCGCCGTTTTGCTGACCTGGGTGTCGGCCTTGAGTACGCGCTCATGGGCCAGCAGGTCGGCGGCGCGCTCCTTGCCGAGCACCGGTGCGGCTGTAGCCGCTGCTGCGGGCGCCGCCGCCGCGGGTTCCGCATCTTGCGCGGCGACGGTTGCGCTCAACACCAGCAGCAACATGGCAAGCTTGGATTTCATACACAACTCCCGGAGGTGAAATAACCAATAGTAGTTCAGCTTCGGGCTTGCAGTCCAGTTTGCTACTGGTCAGGTTTTGTCGGAGGCTTCCACCGCCCGCACGTCCAGCATCGCAATGGCCAGATCGTCCGCAGTCAGCAATGGCTTCGGCGGGAAGCCGTCTTCCAGCGCCACTACGGCGCCGTCGGCAATCTTTTCGTTGCCGCTTGGCGAGTTCGGCATGAAGGCGAACTGTGGGAACCTGGTCGTGCCATGCTGGGCGATGTCGCGCAGGGTGCGCGGGGCGGCGCGCAGCAGGCCGTTGCGGACGTGACGCTGGCGCTCTTCGCTGCGCTCTTTCAGCAGCGCCGTCAGGCGTTCAACTTCCTGGTGCAGACGGTCGGACTCGGCTTGCAGGTTGCGCAGCTCGTCGTCGCTGAGCGCGTCTTCCCACTGCGTCAGCTTCAGCAGGCCGCGCTTGTGCAGCGCTTGCCGTTGCAGGTCCAGGTCGACCGTGGACAGGCGCATTTGATGCGCTTCCAGATCCTGCTGTTCCTTCACGTCGCCGTTGGCGCGGTGCCATTTGTCGCTGAAGTCGAACACCAGGCCGTCGAAGTAGAAATACATCGGCAGGCCTTGTTCGATCAGCTGGCTGGAGGTCTTGTTCCAACGGCTGGCCAGTTCGGCCAGCGTCAGGGTGATAGGTTCGATGATGGGCATGGTTGTCGCGAGTGGAATCCAATCCGGGATTTTCTCACAGACGACGCTGCGCCATCACTTAATCCGCTTGCGCATGAAGATGGTCGCCTGCGGATTGTCGTTGTAGCGTTCGCAGCGTTCATAGCCCAGCTGTTCGTACAGCTTGATCGCCGCGTGCAGGTCGTCCTTGGTGTCGAGGTAGACGGCGTCGTAGCCGGCTTGCGCGGCGTGGCTTTCCAGCGCCTGCATCAGCGCTTCGGCCAGGCCGCGCCGGCGGAAACGGTCGGCCACGTACAGGCGCTTGCACTCGGTCGCGCCGGCCACTTCCGCCAGCGGACGCATGGCCACGCAGGCGGCCGCGACACCGTCGACGTAGGCGATCCACATGGCCGAGCTGGCGTCGTCGAGGAAGGCGCGGATGGCGTCGTCGTCATCGCGCAGCACGACGTTGATGACGTCGAAATACTCGTACAGCAGATGGCGCGCATCGTCGAGCTGGGCGGCGGTGGCGCGCACCACGCGCGTGGCCGGGGTCGACAGGATGTGCTGCACCTTGCGCATCGCGTCCAGCAATTCCGTGCGCTGCGATTCGCCCAGCTGGCCCAGCATGCGCACCGTTTCCGCCGAGACGCGATGGTTGATGTCGGCGATGACGACCTGGCCCGCGTCGGTCAGGCTCAGCAGGGTGGCGCGCTTGTCCTGCTCCGAGCGCACGCCGCAGATCAGGCCGCGCTCGCTGAGCGAACGCACCAGACGGCTCATGTAGCCGGCGTCCAGGTCCAGCTTGTTGCGCAGATGGTTGGCGGTGCAGCCGGGATTCATCGATAGTTCGTACAGGATGCGGCCTTCGCTGAGCGAATAGTCCGTGTCCAGGTAGCGCCCGCGCAGCAGGCCCAGGTGTACGGTGTAGTAGCGGTTGAATTGCCGCACAACGTCGGCTTGCTGTTGCATGTCCTGGTGCATGGGATACTCCTTATGCTTGCTTTTGGCAACTATATCGGCGAAGGGCGATGCAGTCAACCGGGCGTGCATGTAAAATGACAGCTTCCATTAGCGGAGTAGCGACGATGATGTTTTTAAAAGTTCCGTTTGCGGAAAAAGACGAAGCCAAGGCCCTGGGCGCGCGCTGGAATGGCGAGCGCAAGGCGTGGTACGTTCCCGACGGTAAGCCGACCGAGCCCTTCGAACGCTGGCTGGCGCCCGGCGGCGCCGATTTCGTGCCGGCCAAGGCCTCGGTGGCGCCGAAGGCCAAGCCGTTGTCGGTCGATTCGTATGTGGGCAAGTCGGTGGTGGGCAAGTTCTACCAGGAGTTGCCGCACGACTGCAATCCCTTCGAGGCATGCCCGGTCTGCGCGCCGGTGCTCGCCAGTTCCGGCTGGCAAGCCGCCCACGACAGCGTCGACCAGATGTTGTCGACGCTGCGCGCCTGACCCGCCACGCCATGCCGAGCGCGCCGGTTTTTCGCACCCATGATGCGGCGATCCGACCGGTCGCCAGCTTCCGGCATCCCGATGATGTGTTCGAGACCTTGTTTCAAAGCATACAGGGCGGCGAACAACATGTGCGGCCGCCGCTGGAGTTGAGGCCCGACTCCCCCTTCCTCAAATTTATCGAAGTCGGCTACGCGCTGCGCGCCTGCCTGGAAGACAAGTCGCGCCGCGATTATCTGGTGCAGCGCTTGCGTCCGCACCTGAGCGCGATCATCGGCACCTTGCCGGCGGGGCTGCTGCCGCAAGGGCTGTTGCCGCGCGTCGCTGCGCCGCCCGACTTTCGTCCGCTGGAGCAGATCGGCGACGCCGAGGTGCGGGCCTGGCTGGTGGAGGACGGCGGCCTGATTTACGGCGAGTTCCAGCGCTACGAGCTGGAGAATTACTTCGATGCGATCGCCGCGGCCATTCGTCCCGGCGGCGTGATGGTCGACCTGGGCAGCGGGCTGGGCAAGGTGGTGATGTCGGCCGCGTTGGCGTTTCCGTTCCAGCGCTGCATCGGCGTCGAGCTGCTAGGCTACCGGCATGCGATGGCCGTGCAGCGCTTGCACAACTTGCTGGCGCTGGCACGCCAGGCGCTGGCGGCATTGCCGTCGCCGCTGGCGCCGGAGACGCCGCTGCGGCTGCCGTTTGGCGGCCAGGCAAACGGCAGCCATCTGCTCGATCTCGCTTCGCGCATCGCCTTCATCGAAGCGGACATGTTCAGGGTCGATGTGCGTGGCGCCAGCCTGGTGTTCATGTACAGCACTTGCTTCGGCCCGTTGATGGACGCGCTGGGCGACAAGCTGGCGCGCGAGATGCAGGAAGGCGCCCTGGTCAGCACGACCACCTATCCCCTGAAGCATCCGGCGTTCAAATTGTTGTGCAGCTTCCCGGCCGGCACGGTGGCCTGGACCAATGTGATGCTTTACCAGCGCACCGGGCCGCTGGAGAGTTTGGCGCCGACGGCGGCCACGTATGAGCCCGATCCGGTCGCGTGGGAGGAGCGGCTGCGGCAAGAGTTCGCGGCTATCGACGATAGAGCATTAAAGTAGCCACTTGCGTGCTGTAGCGATCATATTGTCCGACAATGCGCGCGTCAGCGCCGTCTGGATATCCCACCGGTGCCAGATCAGCGGCACATCCAGCGTGTCGCCTGGCGTCATTTCCACCAGCGTTCCCGCCTTCAATTGCTGTTCACACTGCAAGAACGGCAGCATGCCGTAGCCGAAACCCGCCTCGACAAACCGTACAAAACCATCCGAACTGGCCAGCGAGTGATGTGGATACTGGCCGCTGTAGCCGGTGCGGCGGGCGATGTAGCGTTCTTGCAGCGCATCTTTACGGTCGAAATTCAGCGCCGGCGCCAGTTGCACGGCGGCGGCCGTCATGCCGTCCGGGAACCAGCGCCGGGCAAACGCCGGGCTGGCGACGCAGTGATAGCGCATGATCCCCAGCGGCGTCGATGTGGTTCCGGCTACTTGCGCCGTTTCGCTGGTCACGCAGCCGAATACCCGGCCTTCCCGCAGCATGGTCAGCGTATGGTCCTGGTCGTCCAGGCGGATGTGGAGCAGGCACTGGCCGCTGTTCATCAGCGGCGTTACCGCTTCCTGCACCCAGGTCGCGGCGCTGTCGGCGTTGACCGCGATGGCGATCTCCGGCCGCGCTTCGCCCGATTCCGGTCGATGCAGCAGCGCCGCCTCCAACAGGCGCACGTGGCGGTAATGGGCGATCAGCCGCTGGCCGGCCGCGGTGGGCGAGGGCGGCTGGCTGCGCACGATCAGCAATTCGCCGGCGCTGTTTTCCAGCATGCGTATCCGCTGCGAGACGGCGGATTGGGTGATTGACAACGCCACAGCCGCCTTGTCAAAGCTGCCATGGTCGATGACGGCATCCAACGCCGCCAGGCCGCGATAGTCTACTTGCTTCATTAGCCGCTCTAATATTTGGTGAATAATATTAATTATACTTATCTTGGCGGGCTGCGTATGCTGCAGGCTTCGTTCTGGGAGAAATATATGGAAGCTACTGCTTTTTTAAAGGGTATCGGTCTGGGAGGCAGCCTGATCATCGCTATCGGTTCGCAAAACGCTTATTTACTGAGGCAGGCGCTGAAACGGGAATTTGTATTCACCTGCGTAGCAATTTGCGTCATTTGCGACGCGGTTTTAATCGGCGCGGGCGTGGCCGGCATGGGCCAGCTGATTGCCGGAGCGCCGGCGCTTTTATTCTGGATTAAGATCGCCGGCGCCGGCTTTTTATTCTGGTATGGATTGCGGGCGGCCCGTTCGGCTTTAAATCCTGGCGTAATGGCGGCTGCCGGCAGTATTCCAGCCAGCGATCGCCGCACGGTTGTCGCCGCCATGCTGGCATTTAGTTTATTGAATCCGCATGTCTATCTCGACACGGTCGTATTGCTAGGCTCGATCGGTGGGCAACAAGCCGGGAATGGGCGTCTGTATTTCGCCTTGGGCGCCATGCTCGCTTCTCTATTATGGTTTGGCAGCCTGGGATTGGGCGCCCGTTATTTAACCCCTGTATTTGCCAAGCCGCGCGCCTGGCAGATACTGGATGGTGTGATCGCGCTGGTAATGTGGGGCCTGGCTGTCTCCCTATTCGCTTGATGGAATTGAATAGATCGGCAATATGCGCCGGCTAGTGCCGATGGATCAAGCGTGTCCGTCACAGCCTGTCCGCGCGCAGCGCCAGGGCAAGCTGGTCAAGCTCAAAATTGGCAAGTACGTGCCAATTTTTGGCATAAAAAACATGGTTCCCGGGGCTTTTTCGGGCGGACAGGCGCATTGTGCCAATCGGCAACACCGGATCCGGCCTGAGATACCGCCAGCGCAGCCGTTCGGCTTACAATGGAGATAGTTACCTCAAAACAGTTCTACAGGATTCCGGGTCAGAAGACGGCCGATATATATGAGCACGGACCTCAGTAATTACGCCCACCTCTCCGCAGTAGCGGCTGCCTTTGCGGCAGACGCTATTCTGAGTACATTGCTTATTTTCCTCTGGCTTATGCAGCGCAAGGAAAAGCATGCGCTATTCTGGGGGCTGGGGCAATTGTCGGTCATGAGCGGAATAATTGTCTGGTTCATTGGTGACCGCGTATTCTCCGAAGCCCTGCGTATTCAACTTTGCGCCGTATTACTTAGTGCCGGCCTGACAGGTTATTGGAGCGGCACCAAGTTTTTCCTGGGCGAATTGCACCATTATCAAATACGTTGGATATTGCCTGTCGGTATATTGATTGCCGGAATATGCGGCATCGTCTGGTTTAGTAATCCAGCCGCAATCGCCCCCGGCAGCGCCGCAATATTAGGCATGATGATGCTCTGGTGCGGCCAGCGCCTGATCAAGAATAAAAACCGCTATCGGCTATTGGGCATTACCTTGATCTTGCGCGGCGGTTTCAACTTGCTCAGCGCTGTGACGCTGGGCCCCGAGGTATATTTGGTCTGGTTTGTCGGCACCACGATACTGAAAACCCTCAGCATGCTGGGTTTGATTTATGCTGTACAGGATGAGATCCAGCAACGCTATGCCCGCACCATTGATAGCCTGAGCAATGGTTTTTTAATCCGGGACCGCCGGGGCTACGTCATGGTGGCCAATGAGCGCTGCGCCCGTTTGCTGGGATTTAATGCGCCGTCCGATTTGATCGGCCGCCATGTCACCGACCTGCTTCCCGGCCTGACCCGCGAAATGGCGGACCAGTATTTCAGCAATTTCGTGACCGAGGGCGTGCAGTACCCCATCGTCGATACCGCCATCGTGACCTTGCACAATGGCAATAAGTTGCCGCTTGAGATGCTCGGTTCGCCCTACGAAGAGCGCGGCCGGATGTACTGTCTGGTCCAGCTGCTGGACATCAGCGAACGCAAAAAGAAGGACGATTTGCTGTATCAGGCGGCCCGCATCGACCCCGTCACCGGCTATTTCAACCGTCACGCGCTGTCCAAGCGGCTGGAAGAGGAGCTGGCGAATGCCGCCTTCGACCGCCACGAATGCGCCGTGCTGTTCATCGACCTGGACAAGTTCAAGCGCGTCAACGATTCCTTCGGCCATGCCGTCGGCGACGAATTGCTGCGCCAGTTCGCGCGCCGGCTGCACGCCATCCTGCGCCCGCAGGACGTGCTGGCCCGTTTCGGCGGCGATGAATTCATCGTCGTCCTGCCCGGATTGCCGTTGGGCGGGAGCGAGAAAACCGCCAGCGACTGCGCGGCCGCCATCATCGCCACCATGGCCGACAGTTTCAACCTGCTGCACCACGCGATAGGCGTGTCGGCCAGCGTGGGCGTCGCCTGCTATCCCTTGCAGGGCAGCGATAGCGATACGCTCATCCGCAACGCCGACATCGCCATGTACGAGGCCAAGAAGGCGGGGCGCGGCGAGATGCGCTTCTTCAACGACGCCATGAACGCCGCCGCCAAGGATGCGCTGGTGATCGACGGCGCCCTGCGCGGCGCCATCGAGGCCGGCGAGTTCCGCCTGGTCTACCAGGCCATCACCAATTCCCACACCGGCAAACTGACCAAGGTGGAGGCGCTGCTGCGCTGGGACAGCGCCTTGCTGGGTGCGGTTCCGCCGGACCGTTTCATACCAGTCGCCGAAGATAGCGGCATGATCGTCGAACTTGGCACCTGGGTGCTGAACCAGGCCTGCCGCCAGGTGGCGCAGTGGAAGGCCGGCCCGCTGGGCGAGATCACCATCAGCATCAACGTCTCGGCCTGGCAGCTGGCCGATCCGGCGTTTGTCGGCTTGGTGCGGCAGGCGCTGGCCGGCAACGGCCTGGCGGCCCGCCAGCTGGAGCTGGAGCTGACCGAGCGGGTGTTGATCGACGATGGTGGCCATGTGCAGGCGGTGCTGGCGCAATTGCGCTCGCTGGGCGTCAGTATTTCGCTCGATGATTTCGGCACCGGTTATTCCTCGCTCAGCTACCTGACCCAGTTCCACCTGAACACGTTGAAGATAGACCGCGCCTTCGTCATGGATATCGAACACAGCGAGCGCAGCAACAACCTGGTGCACGCCATCATCGCGATGGGGCATAGCCTGGGCTTGCAGCTGGTGGCGGAAGGGGTGGAAACCGCCGGCCAGGCGGCCATCCTGGAAAAAATGGGTTGCCACTACCTGCAGGGCTACCATATTTCCCGACCCATACCGGCGGAGGAACTCCTTGTTTTTGCGGACGGCCTGCTCGACAGGCCGCTCATTGACAACTTCGCTATCTAGCCTCGGCCGCGGTGGGCAGCTTTTGCGCCGCTTCCTCGGCGGTCAGGATCCAGATGCGGTCGATATTGCCCTGGTTGTCCACGGTGTAGTTGATCACGATGTCGCTGCCGCGCAATGCGGCCGGCATTTCGATCATATTGTCGCGGTTGAAGATGCGCGCGGCGGGTGACAGCTGGCGCGGCTTGCCGTCGATGCTCACATCGGGGAAATAGCCGGGCGTCATTTTCCCGCGCAGCGCCTTGGCCGGAAACGGCCGTTCAAACGCCAGCGCCGACAGCGACAACATGGCCGCCATCAGCAATGCACAGAATCGCAGCATGGGTGAACTCCACAAAGGATGAGGCCCCAGCTTACCCGATTATTTTCCCGAAGTGCTAGTCCTCGATTTTCTGCGGCGTCTGCCGGAAGAACAGGTAGGGGGTGATGGTGGTGCCGAAGATCGCCACCACCGCCGTGATGTAGGCCGCCTGCCACGACAGCTTGGGCAGCAGCGCGTCGTGCAGCAAGGTCAGCCACGGCAGTTTGAGCGTCAGCGCGGTGACGATGTAGGCCAGCAGAGCCAGCGTCAGCCATTTGACGTGGCCGATCTGCGTGCCGACTGCCCGGATCGCCGCCAGCAGCGGATTGCCGTCTGGTTTGCTGGTTTGCTGCGGCTTGGTCGTGTTCATGAATTTCTCCTGTTGACGACCATGCTAAGACGGACACCATCCGGCGGTCCGTACGTTCGCGTACGCAGGCTGAGTGAAGCAATGTTGCCATGTCACCAATTAGTCACATTCCCGTCATCGCTGCGTCACATGCAGTTCCTACAATCTTGCGAGTTTAGTTTCCAGCCTGAATCCACACTAACCAGCAAGAAAGAAGAACAAATCATGCAACAGCGCTTCCCTCTGAAACCTTTGTGCCTGGTGGTCCTGCAAGCCCTGGCTTGCCACGCTTACGCCGCCGACGCGGCCGATGCTTCGGCCGACAGTTCGGTCGCCGGCGCCCTGATCGGCCCGGTGCAAACGGTGGAAATCACCGGCCGCGGCCAGTCGCGCCAGGTGCAGAACATCAACAAGACCGACCTGGCCGTGGCGCTGCCGGGCACCAGCCCGCTGAAAGTCCTGGAAAAACTGCCGGGCGTGAACTTCCAGTCCGCCGATCCGTTCGGCGCCTACGAGTGGTCGACCCGCTTCAGCGTGCGCGGCTTCAACCAGAACCAGCTGGGCTTCACGTTGGACGGCGTACCGCTGGGCGACATGAGCTACGGTAACAACAACGGCCTGCACATCAGCCGCGCGATCTCGTCGGAAAACGTCGGCAACGTCACCGTGTCGCAGGGCGCCGGCGCGGTCGGCACCGCCTCCACCAGCAACCTGGGCGGCACCGTGCAATTCTTCACGCTGGCCCCCAGCGATGTGCGCGGCCTGAGCTTCGCGCAAACCTTCGGCAGCGATTCGACGTCGCGCACCTTCGCCCGCGTCGATACCGGCCTGATCAACAACGTCGTCAAGGCCTACCTCAGCGGCACCCGCCAGCGCACCGACAAGACCAAGGGCGAAGGCGGCCAGGACCAGGATCAGCTGAACTCGAAGTTCGTGTTCAACTTCGGCGAAAACAGCCTGACCGGCTTCCTCAACTATTCCGACCGCCGCGAAGTCGACTACCAGGACGTGTCGCTGGAAATGGTGCGTCGCCTGGGCCACGGCTGGGACAACTACCAGCCTGACTGGCAGCGCGCAGTGGACGCCGCCAAGAACAAATTCACCGGCGGCGTCAACAGCATGGACGACGCCTACTACTCGGCCGGCGGCCTGCGCAAGGACACCATCGGCGGCCTGACGCTGGCGCTGAACTTCGGTCCGTCGATCGAACTGAAGACCACCGTCTACCACCACGACAACGACGGCCAGGGCCACTGGTACACGCCTTACGTGGCGACCGACGCCGCCAACCCGATCTCGCTGCGTACCACCGAGTACTCGATCGGCCGCGACGGCGTCACCAGCGACCTGACCTGGGAACTGGGCAACCACACCATCACCGCCGGCCTGTGGGGCGAGCGCAGCAACCACAACGTCAGCCGCAACTACTACAAGGTGACCGGCCCGGCCGACACCATGTTCTTCCTGGCCAATCCGTTCCGCACCGACTTCAAGCAGAACTTCGTCACCACCACCGCGCAGTACTACGTGGCCGACACCTTCAGCGCCATGGACGGCAAGCTGAAGTTCAACGCCGGCTTCAAGGCGATGGACGTCGACATCAAGGCCACCAACCTGATCGGCACCCGCGCCGCCGGCAACCTCAACGCGGAGAAGAAATTCCTGCCGCAGGCCGGCGTCAACTACGCGCTCAGCAGCGACGACGAAGTGTTCGCTTCCGCATCGAAAAACATGCGCGCCTTCCAGCCGGGCGTCAGCGGTCCGTTCTCGCAGACCCAGGCCGCCTACAACGCCGGCATCTCCAAGCTCAAGCCTGAGACCTCGGTCAACATCGACCTCGGCTACCGCTTCAAGCGCGCCGACATCCAGGGTTCGGTGGCGGTCTACAACGCCCGCTTCGACGACCGCCAGCTGAGCGTGGCCACCTGCGCCGGCATCGTCGGTTGCCCATCGACCTTCGTCAACGTCGGCAAGGTCGACACCAAGGGCCTGGAAGCGATCGCCGTGTGGAAGTTCAACCGCGAAATCAGCTGGTTCAACTCGTACACCTTCAACGATTCCAAGTACAAGTCGAACTACCAGGACGGCGTCAAGCTGGTGGCCGTCAGCGGCAAGCAAGTGGTCGATGCGCCGCGTTCGCTGTTCAACACCGAAGCCTCGTATGAAAGCGGCACCTGGTTCGCCCGCGTCGGCGGCAAGTACACCGGCAAGCGTTACTACACCTACCTGAACGACGGCGGCGTGCCATCGTTCTGGCTGGCTAACCTGTCGGCCGGCTACAAGATGAAATCGCTGGGCATGCTGAAAGATTTGTCGCTGCAAGTGAACGTCACCAATCTGTTCGACAAGCAGTACATCAGCTCGATCGGCACCAACGGCTTCCAGGCCAGCGATGTCGCCGGCACCGCGCAAACGTTGCTGACCGGCGCGCCGCGTCAAGTGTTCATCACGCTGAACGGCAAGCTGTAAACGTTACGCTCGCTGGTCTGCGGTGGCTTGATGTAGTCGGCCGCCGCAGCGCCCAGCTAAAGAACGGCGGCGACTTCCTGTTTGTCCTGAACTGGGCGTCGCTGTTATCTCCAGGTGTTCAATCCACTCCTTGTCCGGCTATGCCGTCATGCCGCTCGCGCCACGCCTTGAGCGCGGCGCGGTAGCGCTCCAGTTCATCCTGGTACATGTCTTCCACGCAGAAGGTGCAACCGCTGTGGCAGCAGTCGCCCGGTTGCGGCGCCTGCGGCGGCAGCGGCATCGGGTCGTCGGCCGCCGCGTTGGTCTGATTCGCGTCCATCCACTTCCCTACATCGGCGGCATGGCCAGCAGCGCCATGTTGCGGCCCTTTTCCTTGGCCCGGTACAAGGCGCGGTCGGCCATCTGCACCAGCAGTTCCGGCGAGCTGTCCTCGGTCGGCACCATCACCGCCACGCCGATGCTGATGGTCAAAATGCCGAACGGCGACTGCTCGTGCGGCAGCTGGCGCCGCGCCAGCTCGGCGCAGATTTCCTCGGCCACGCCGAAGGCGTCGGCCGCGTCGGTGGCGGCCGCCAGCAGCGCGAATTCCTCGCCGCCGTAGCGCGCCACCAGGTCGGTGGTGCGGCGGCCGTGCGCGGTGATCAGCTCGGCCACGGTGCGCAGGGTCGAATCGCCGGCCAGGTGGCCGTAATGATCGTTGTACTTCTTGAAGTAGTCGACGTCCAGCATCGACAGCGCCAGCGTCTGGCCGGTGCGGGCGGCGCGCCGCCATTCCGCTTCCAGCGCCAGGTCGAAGCCGCGCCGGTTGCCGACGCCGGTCAGGCCGTCGGTGGTGCTGAGCGCGGCCAGCTTGCGGTTCGATTCCTCCAGCTCGCCGGTGCGCGCGGCCACCAGCTGCTTGAGTTCGGCCTGGTGGCGGGTCAGGCGGTGGATGCGGATCTTGTAGGCCAGCAGCAGCGAGCCGACGATCAGCGCCGCGGCGCCGGCGCGGAACCACCAGCGCTGCCAGAACGGCGGCGTGATGGTGATGGCGAGCGTGGCCGGCTCCGGGTTCCACACCCCCAGGTGGTTGGCGGCCTTGACCCGGAACACATAGTGGCCGGGGTTCAGATTGGTGTAGCTGGCGCTGCGGTGGGCGGCGTCGGTCTCGACCCAATCGCGGTCGAAGCCCTGCAGCTGGTAGGCGTAGCGGTTCTCGCCCGGCTCGGTGTAGTGCAGCGCCGCGAACTCCAGCGAGAACACCGAGGCCTGCGACGACAGGGTCAGCGCGGTGGGCGAGGTCACCGGCCCGTCGGCCTTGACGTTCTCGCTCGGCTTGCCGTCCTGCAGCGAGTGGTTGAACACGGTGATGTCGGTGATCGCCACCTGCGGCGGCACCGAGCTGGTGCGCACCGCCGACGGCGTCACCGCCGTCATGCCGTGCACGCCGCCGAAGTACAGCACGCCGTTCTCGTCCATCGACGAGGAGTTGACGGTGTAGCCCTCGGTCAGCCCGTCCGAGGCGCTGAAGTGGCTGACCTGGCCGGTGGCCGGGTCCAGCCGGTACAGGCCGGCGATGGTGCTGCACCAGATCTTGCCGTCGCGGTCGTGCTCGATCGACAGGATCTTGGGCGCGCGCATCGCCGCCGCATACGATTTGAAGCTGACCTGGCCGTCCGCCGCCACCACCACCAGGTCCAGGCCCTTGCTGGTGCCGACCCAGATGCGGCCTTGCGCGTCCTCGTGCAGGCTGGCGATGTTGTCGTCGCTCAGGCTGGTGCGGTCGTGGTGGGCGTGGCGGAAGTGGCGGAATTTGCCGGTGGCCGGATCCAGCAGGTCGAGCCCGCCGCCATTCCATTCCGAGCCGGCCCACACCCGGCCGCGGCGGTCTTCCAGCACCGCCGAGGTGCCGTTGACGCTGCGCGTGCCGGGGTCTTGCGGATCGTTGTAGTAGATCTTGCGGGCGTCGGTCTTGCTGTCGTAGCGGATCAGGCTGTTGCCGGTGGCCAGCCACAGCACGCCGCCGGCGCCGGGCGCGATGGCGTTGATGTAGTCGCTGGCGGTGTTGCCGAAGTGGATCACCTGGAAGGCGCTGTCCGGCGTGTCCAGCCGGTTCAGGCCGTTGGAGGTGCCCAGCCACAGCGGGCCCTTGCCGCCCTGGTCCTGGTACATACTGTAGATGATGGCGTGGCTCAGCCGGCCCGGCCGCTTGTCGTCCGCGTGGTAGCTCTTGATGACGCTGCCGGTGGCCGGATCGTACAAGCTCATGCCGACGTTGCCGCCCAGCCAGATGCGGCCGCCCGGCGCGCGGGCCAGGCTCAGCAGCGCGTTGCTGGCCGGCGCCGAGCGGCTGTCGATGCGGAACGGCACGTGGCGGGTGAAGCCCTCGCTCGACAGGTTGGCCAGGCTGATGCCGTCGGTGAAGGAGGCGATCCACAGCATGCCGCCGCGGTCCTGCATCACCGCGCGCAGATTGTCGCCCGGCAGGCTGTAGGGGTCGTCGGCCGCGTGCACGAACTGGTCGAACTCGCCGCTGGCCTGGTTCCAGCGCAGCAGGCCGGCCGACAGGGTGGTGCACCACAAGCTGCCCTTGTTGTCGAGGTTGAAGTTGGTGATGCGGCTGTACGGCGAGGCGATCGCCTTGCGGGTGTCCCAGCCGCGCTTGCCGTCCCAGCGGATCACGCCCGACTCGGTGCCGATCCACAGCATGCCGTTGCTGTCGAACTGCAGCGCGCGGACGATGTTGACGCGGGCGTCCGGCTTGGGCGCCGGATCGACCTGGTGGTGCTTGAAGCTGGTCGCGCCCGGCGCCAGGTAGTCCAGTCCGCCGGGCCAGGTGCCGATCCAGACGCCGCCCCTGGGGTCCAGCGCCAGCGCGTTCAAGTCGTTGCTGGCCAGGCTGCCGGGATCGGCTTCGTCGTGGGCGTAGACGGTGAACTGGCCGCTGGCCGGATCGAAATGCTGCAGGCCGCCCCAGCTGCCCACCCACATGCCGCTCTTGCCGTCGGAAATGATGTTCTTGATGATGCGGTGGTTCTTGGGCGCCTTGCCGGGCGGCGCGAACAAGGTGAAGTCGTTGCTTTCCGGGTTGAAGCGCGCCAGGCCGTTCTGGGTGCCGGCCCAGATGCGGCCCTGCTGGTCTTCGTAGATGGCCGACACGCGGTCGTGCGGCAGGCTGCGCGGGTCGTTGGGGTTGTTGATGTACTTGACCGCCTGGTAGCCGTTGTAGCGGTACAGGCCGTTGGTGTGGGTGCCGACCCAGACATAGCCTTTGCGGTCCTGCAGCAGCGACAGCATCGACGGTTCGTCGCCGCCAAGCGGGCCCAGTTTCTTGAAGCGCAGCGACGGCGCCGGCGCCGCCAGGGCGTCGGCGGCCGGCAGCCAGGCCAGCAGGGAGGTCAGCAACAGCAGCAGCAATAGGGCAGCGTAGCGCAATCGGGAAGGGCGGCGGCGCAGGGCCGGCGGAAGCACGTGCATGTAGGGGATATCCGGTGGCGTAACGGGTTGCGCGTGCGGAGCAGCGCTCGGTTTAATGGGGTAATCTGGTCGGATCGACTATTATACATACCATTGATGCAAGGGTTTTAATATAAAAGCCGGTGGTTTTTAGCGCAGTTGCCGGAAATTAGGGTATAGTTTACGGCGCTCATAGTATCCTGCTCACCGCGTGTCCGCCCGCCGGTCCTCCCGCACTCCTCCAAGTCGTACCTCCGCCGGGCCGGCAGCACAGATATGTTGTTTATTGAAGAAAGCTTGGCTGTCCGCCGCAGGGCCGCCGCACACATTATGTCCGAAACCGAGATCATCACCCCGACCGTTATTGAGTCCGCCGCCCAGCAAGCGGTCGCCGCCGAAGCCGTGGCCGCGCCTGCCGCCGAGCCCGCCGAAGTCCGTTTTGCCGACTTCGGCCTGTCGCCGGCCATCCTGCGCGCGCTGACCGACCAGGGCTATGTGCACCCGACGCCGATCCAGGCCCAGGCCATCCCCGTGCTGTTGCAGGGACGCGACGTCATGGGCGCGGCCCAGACCGGCACCGGCAAGACCGCCGGCTTCGCGCTGCCGATCATCCAGATGCTGCTGGCCCACGCCAGCGCCAGCACCTCGCCGGCGCGCCACCCGGTGCGCGCGCTGATCCTGACCCCGACCCGCGAACTGGCGGTGCAGGTGGCCGAGAACGTCAAGGCCTACGCCCAGCACACGCCGCTGCGCTCGACCGTGGTGTTCGGCGGCATGGACATGAAGGGCCAGACCATCATCCTCAAGGCCGGCGTCGAGATCGTCATCGCCACCCCGGGCCGCCTGCTGGACCACGTCGAGCAAAAGAACATCAGCCTCGGCCAGGTGCAGATGCTGGTCATGGACGAAGCCGACCGCATGCTCGACATGGGCTTCCTGCCCGACCTGCAGCGCATCATCAACCTGCTGCCGGCCAAGCGCCAGAACCTGATGTTCTCGGCCACCTTCTCGCCGGAGATCAAGAAGCTGGCCAACACCTTCCTCAGCAACCCGGTGACGATCGAAGTGGCGCGCAGCAACCAGACCGCCGACAAGGTCAGCCAGGTGGTCTACAAGGTGCCGGAAAACCAGAAGCACGCGCTGACCGCGCACCTGCTGCGCCAGCGCGAGCTGAAGCAGGTGATCATCTTCTCCAACACCAAGATCGGCGCCTCGCGCCTGGCCAAGGGCCTGGAGCAGGAAGGCATGAAGGCGGTCGCCATCCACGGCGACAAGACCCAGCAGGAACGCATGGCGGCGCTGGAATCGTTCAAGAAGGGCGAGATCGACATCCTGGTCGCCACCGACGTCGCCGCGCGCGGCCTCGACATCACCGACCTGCCGTGCGTGATCAACTACGACCTGCCGTACAACGCCGAAGACTATGTGCACCGCATCGGCCGCACCGGCCGCGCCGGCGCCTCGGGCGACGCGCTGTCGATCTACTCGGACAAGGATGAACGCCTGCTGGCCGACATCGAAAAACTGATCAAGCAAACCATCCGCCGCGGCGAGCTGGACGGCTTCAACCCGGCACCGAGCTACGGCGGCGACGAACGCGGCGAACGCCGTCCGCGGCGCGACGAGGGCGGCCGCGGCGCGCCTTCGTCCTCGTCCGCGCCGGCCGCGCGTGGCGAGCGCAGCGACCGTGGCGAACGCAGCGAGCGTGCGCCGCGCGCCGCCGGCGCGCCGTCGTACGGCAGCCGCCGCGACAAGGTCGATCCATGGTTCCTCAAGCCGTACGAGCCGGCCAAGGCGCCGGCCCCGGCCCCGGCCGCCGCGCTGGGCGGCGCGGCCGCGTCCAAGCCCAAGCAGAAGATCGCCTTCCTGCTGGGCGGCGCGCCCAAGCAGTAAGCCCGGCGCGCGGACATGAAAAACCGGCCGGCCTGAACGCGTTCAGGCCGGCCGGTTTTTTTTCGGGGCGACGGCTCAGGCGTCCGGCTTGCGGTAGGCGCACACCACGATATCGCTGGGGAATGCGCGCAGCAGCGGGATGCTCAGCATGATGGCGGCATACTGCAGGTAGTTGCTGAACGCCGTGCCCTGGCCGGCACAGCGCAGCCGCTCTAACAGGCCGGCCGCGCGCACCGACGGCAGTTCCGCGCGCAGCTTCAGCTCCATGCCCTGCTGGCCGACCAGCGCGGTCAGGTTGTCGGCCTGGAAGTAGTGCACATGCGGCGAGGGCAGGCCCTTCTGCCACAGGCGGTCGAACGGCGCGCGCCAGCCCAGCCGCGCCAGCAGCTTGGACAACTGGTAAAAGAAGCCGCGGCTGTTGGGCAGGTTGAGTATCAGGATGCCGCCCGGGTTCAGCCGTTCGCGGCAGGCGGCCAGCGCCGCGCGGATATCCGGGATGTGCTCGATGACGTCGTTGAACACGATGACGTCGAAGCGCTCGTCGGCCTCCAGCGCGTCGGGGAAGTAGCCGTTGCGCACCGGCAGGCCGCGCGCGGCGGTGCGGGTGGCGACCGAGGTGTCGGGCTCCATGCCCAGCACCTGAAAGCGCTGCCTGGCCACCTCCAGGAACCAGCCGTGGGCGGCGCCGACGTCCAGCAGCCGCTGCGCGCCCGGCGTCGCCAGCCCCGCCGCGTAATCGATGATGGTCTGGAAGTTCGCCACCCGTATCGCTTTCAGGCCGGTCTCGCGCTCGGCCTCGTCGACCTGCAGGTGGACCGCCGCGTCGTTGATGGTCGGTTGCAGCGCCGCGCTTTCATAATGGCAGGCCGGGCAGGTGCGATGCCAGGCCGTCAGGCCGGCCGCCGTGGTGTGGCCGCAAACGATACATTCCATCTAATGCTCTCCGGAGTCGGACTGCGTTGAGAAACAGATCTGCAATGTACGGCAGTCTTGACTAGGTGGCAACTGCTATCTGCGCTCGCCACCGGCCGCGTCAGCGCAGCGTCACGCCCTGCAGGTAGAACGCCAGCTGCCGCCCGTCCTGCGGGCCGGGACTGCGCGGCGCCTCGTGGGTCAGCTCGATGCGCACGGCGCCGCCGTCGCTGTGGGGCGGCAGCTCCAGCGCGCTGCCGGCCTGCAGGTCGACCCAGCCCAGGTCCACGCCGTTGAGCTTGACGCGGGTGCGGCGGTTGCCCTCGAAATAATAGCCGCGCAGGGTCAGCTGCCGCGCCGGCGCGTCGCGCAGATAGCTCACCAGCATCAGCGATTGCTTGCTGTCGCTCCAGGCGCCGTGCTGCGGCTCGATCTGGCTCCAGCCGCGCCCCAGCAGCAGCGTCTGGTCGCGGGTGAACTGGCTCGCCCCCAGGGTCAGCGCCGGCCGGCAGGCCTGCGGCCGCTCCAGGTAGAGCCAGCGGTCGGGGCCGCCGATGGCGGGCGCGACCGGGGCGTTGCCGCACAACTGGCTTTCCGGGTCGGCCAGGCTGCTGTGGTAGAGCGCCTTGACCGCCACGCCGTCGATCCGGTAGGCATGCACCTTGCTGCGGTCGCGGCTGTCCTCGATGCCGGTCAGGCGCTCGACAAAGATCTCGGACTCGGGATTGTACAGCGACGGCGCGTGGCGGAACACCCATTTGGCGACCGGACTGAATTCGGTGTAGAAATAGCTTTGGGCGTTGGCCATGGCCAGCAGCTGGCTGCAGGCCAGCAGCCCCAGCAACACCCGCGCGGCGCGGCCGCGCAGCTCGCGCAGCCGCCACAGCAGCAGGAACACGAAGGGCATCGCGGCCCAGAAGGCGTAGCGCATGACGCCGGCCGCGCTGGAGTTCCAGTTGTGCACCGACAGCGCCGGCACGGCGAAGGCCACCGTCAGCAATATGGTCAGCAGCAGCGCCAGCAGGCGGCGGCCGCGCGCCACCGCCGCGCCGCGCCAGCTGGTCCACAGCAGCGCCAGCGCCACGCCGGGGATGGCCACCAGCATGCCCTGGTTGAGATCGAAATACAGCGAGTGCAGGCGCTCCAGGCTGATCAGCGCGGCGCCGGTGGCCACCTTGGCGATCAGGCTGGGGGTGCCGAACTCGACCAGGTTGAAGGCTGGCGACATGGCCCACACCAGCAGGCCGATGGCCAGGCCGGCCAGCATGCGCGGGCTCAGGGTCTGGCGCAGGTTGCCGCGCCAGCCCAGCAGCGGCTGGTAGCGCAGCAGGTAGGCCAGCAGCGGCGCGGCGCCCAGCACGAACACGATGGTGGGGTTTTGCATCGAGGCGATCCCGGCCAGCAGGCCGCCGCGCCGCGGCGCGCCGCCGCAGAAGCACACCAGGCTGGCCAGCAGCGCGGCGGCGCTGACGAATTCCGGGCTGCTCCAGTCCCAGTACAGCGCGCCGCCGCAGGCCAGGAACAGGGCGGTGCCGGCCAGCGCCGCGGGCGCCGAGCGGAACAGCCGCAGCAGGCACAGCGCCAGCAGCCACGCCATCATCGCGTTGGCGACCTGGAAGCATTGCAGCGGCGGCCGGCCGCTCCACAGCAGCAGCTTCAGCGGCAGGGCCGCCAGCGCCGGATAACCGAAGAAATGCAGGCCGTAGGCGCGCCCGTCGCTGCCGCGGAAATAGCCCTGGCGCGGCACCTGCGCGCCGCTGGCGACGCCCTGCGCCAGCTCGTCCAGTCCGGCCAGCGTGTAGTCCGGCATCAGTTGCCGGGCCAGCGCGATGTCGCTCAGGCGCAGGTCGGGACTGGCGTGCTCGGCCAGGGCGATGGCGGTCAGCATGTATTCCTCGCCGTCGCCGCTCAGCCTGGCGGGGCGCGACAGCGCCAGGGTCAGCAGCGCCAGCGCCAGCAGCAGGGCGAAGATGGCTGTGCTTTTGCGGCTGGGTTCGGGTACGGGAGCGGCGGAGGGGGCGGGTTGGCCGGTGAGGGGGGCGGCTTGATTCATGGTATTCCGAGAGGACGAGAGTCAGTATCGGAATGGATTATATGGCAAGCAGTTATAAAAAACGAAAAGTTAATCAATTCTTAGCTTGCATCGGCGGCGGCGCCGGCCGCCGCCCATGCCGGGGGCGGGCCTCAGCGCGGCGCCGCCACGCATTTGACGTCGCCGTTGATGTAGCGCCAGCCGCGCGTGCTGTCGGTGTAGGCGTTGTCCGGCGCCAGCGTCCCGCCCTCGCCGCACAGCTTGACGATGGCGGCCGGGGTGCCGGCGTGGTACAGGGTCTTGGTGACCCGCTGGTGGTAGCGGTAGGCGTACACCTCGGGTTCGTCGAAGTAGTTGTCGATATGCTTGATGCGCTCGGCGAACAGCTCCGGCTCCGGGTTGTACAGCTGCGGCGCGTGTTCCAGCACGCGCCGCGCCAGCGGGCTGAACTCGACGTAGCGGTAGCGGCCCAGCGCGTCGGTGACGCCGATCTGCAGCAGCAGCACCACCAGCACCGGCGCCAGCCAGCGGCGCCGCGCGCGCAGCTGCATGGCCAGCGCGAACAGCAGCGGCATGGCGATCCAGGTGGCGTAGCGCATCACGCCCTGGGCGCCGGAATTCCAGTTGACCACGCCCAGCGTCGGCAGCGCCAGCATCAAGCTCAGCAGTACGCAGCCGGCCAGCAGGCGCAGCAGGCCGGCGGCCGGCGCCGGCTGGCCGCGCAGGCGCACGCTCCACGCCAGCAGCAGCAGCGCCACCGCCGGCAGGCCGATCAGCATGCCCTGGCTCAGATCGAAGAACAGCGAGTGCAGGCGGGTCAGGCTGACGAAATCGCCGCGGGTGTAAATGTGGCCGATCAGGCTGGGGAAGCCGAAATTGATCTGGTTCCACAGCAGCGGCGTCAGGCCCAGCAGGGCGCCGCCCGCCAGGCAGGCCAGGCCGCGCGCGCCCTGCACGGCGTCGAGCAGCTGCGCGCGCCACGGGCGCCCGGACTGGTAGTCCAGCGCCAGGCGCAGCAACGGCGCCATGCCGAACACGAAGATGATCGAGGGATTCTGCATCGCCGCCAGCGCCGCCAGCAGGCTGGCCCGCAGCGGCGCGCCGGCGCTGAACAGGGCCAGCGCCGACAGCAGCGCGGCCACGGTCACGGTCTCCGGCGTGGTCCAGCGCAGATAGGCCCAGATGCCGCAGGTCAGGGCCAGGCCCAGCATGCACAGCGCCTTCAGGTTGTCTTGCAGCAGGTGGCGCAGCGACAGGCCGAGGATGAACACGAAACACAGGTTGAGCGCCAGATAGCACTTGAACGGGTCCATGCCGACCAGCGGCAGCAGCTTGAACGGCACCGCCGCCAGCGCGGAGAAGGCGAAGTAGTGGGCCGCGTAGACCTTGTCGCCGCTGCCCTTGGCGAACGGCAGGTTCACGATGCCGGGCTGGTGCTTGAGGTTGCGGTCGATCTCGGAGTAGTCGTAGGCCAGCCACGGCAGGCGGCGCTGGCCTTCCTCGAGGTCGCTCAGGCGGATGTCGGGCGTGCCGTGGTTGGCCACCGCCAGCGTGGTGAGGGTGTACTCGGCGACGTCGCCGTTGTGCACGGCCGGCCAGGCGCTGAGCAGATACAGCAGACAGGCCAACAGGGCGGCGGTGTAGAACGGACTGGACGAAATCAGACGGCGCATGGGCGGTGGAGACACGTGAAGAAAGGGCGTTGAGTATATGGCAATTGCCTGGCGACCACAATGGGCGACGTTTTTACAACACCGCCCGCAGCGCCCCCGCGCCGTTTCAAGGCTAGTCCAGCGCGCGGTCCTCCACGCTGATCCGTTCCAGCGCGATGCCGAGCGCGCGCGTGTCCTGGTTCTGGCCCAGCGACTTGGGCGAGGCCGGTTGCGGGATGGCGAGGCCCAGCGTGCGCGCGGCGCCGTCGGTGTCGAACTCCAGATCGGTCTGGGCGGTCTGCGCGCTCCAGCGCAAGGTCTTTTGCTGGCCGCCCAGCGTGACCACGACGTCGCGGCCGACGTTGGGGCCGAAGGCGTGGCCGGTCAGGCGCAGCCGCAGGCGCTTGGGCAGCGGCGCGGCGAATTCGATGCTGACCTCGGGGCCGTCGGTCCAGCTGCCCCACGGCTCCGGTCCGCTCAGGCCGGTGGTGCGCAGCACGTAGCCGCCGCTCAGCGGCCGCGAGAATTTCAGCAGGTGCACGCCGGGCTCGGCCGGCGGCAGCTCGAACAGCGCCATGTCGTCCTTGCGGGCGATGATGCGGGCCCCGGCCGGCGGCTGGTAGGCGCCGATCGCCAGCACCAGCTGGGTGCTGTCGGGCAGCGCCGCCCAGTCGACGCTGGTGGCGTCGCGCGGCACCTCCAGCAAGGCCACGTTGGTGTTTTCGATGAAGAACTTGGTGCGCAGCAGGCCGCCGATCTCGGTCGCCACCACGGTCAGGCCGTCGGCCTGTTCGCGGCTCAGGTAGTGGCGCGCGAACAGCCCGGCCTTGGAATAGGCGTCGGCGTGGATCGACAGCCGCACCTCGTGCGCGGTGTTGGCCGCGCAGTACAGCGTGGCCACCGGCAGCGCGGCGAACAGGAACAGGCGCAGGCCCAGCTGCGGCCGCCAGATCCAGGCCAGCAGCGCCAGCAGCGCCAGGCCGGCCATGGTGTTGAAGCTGCCGGCGTCGAGCGAGAAGGCGCGCATCTCGGCGCTGTCGATGATGGTCGGCGCGTACGAGTGCAGCAGGTGGTAGCGGCCCCACAGCACCAGCGCCAGCACGGCGCCGCCGGCCAGCAGGCGCCAGCGCGGCTTGAGGCTGGCCGCCGCCGGCGCGTACAGCAGCGCCGCGCCGCACAGCAGCATCAGCGGCAGCGCGAAGTTGTAGTAGCGGGTGTGGATGCGGGCCGCGGTGTCGCCCTCGGCCAGGCCGGTGATGGAGGCGGTGAACAGCACGGTGACCGCCAGCAGCGAGCCCAGCACCAGCACGCTGTACACCACCATCGCGCGCGCCTGGCTGCGCGCGCCCAGCAGCAGCGCCGCCGGCAGCGCCGCCAGCGGCACGCCGAACAGCACCGCCAGCGAGATCAGATGGCCCTGCAGGTTGTGCAGCGCCAGCCCGGCCAGCGTCAGCAGCGGCTGGCGCGCCTTGGCGGTGTAGGCCACCTGGTCGGCGTACAGCGGACCGAACAGGCTCAGTCCGGGACGTCCGGCCAGCGCCCAGCCGACCGCCATGCGCACCGCCAGCGCGGTCAGCACCGCCAGCAGCGCCAGCGCGGCGGCCCGCCGCAGCCAGCGCCAGCCGCCGCCGGCGGCGCGCTCCTCGAAGGCGACGAAGGCCAGGAACACGCACAGGCTGGGGATCAGGAACAGCGCGTGCATCTTGACCATGGCCATCAGGCCGAGCAGCGCGCCCAGGACGGCGGCGCGCGCCAGCGACGGCCGTTCGTAAAACCTCATGCTGGCCCAGCTGTAGACCCAGAACGCCAGGAAGTACATGGCCTCCGGCATGAAGAACGGGGTGTAGGCGTTGTTGGGGCTGAGCGCGGCGGCCAGCGCCACCAGCGCCGCCACCGGCGCCGGCGCCAGGCGCTTGCCCAGCAGGTAGATGAAGGGCGCGGCCAGCAGGTACAGCACGCTGTTGAGCATGCGGTTGCAATCGAGGAAGCCGTCGCCGCAGTAGTTGGTCAGCTTGAACAGGCTGAAGTACAGGTACGAGGGCACTTGCGCGGCCGACAGCGGCAGCAGGCGGGTGTTGCTGCTGTAGCTCCACTCGTCGATGAAGACGATCGGATAGATGCCGCTGTTGCGGATGAACAGGTAGCAGAACAGCAGCAGCAGGGCCGGCACCAGCGCCGCCGAGAACAGGTTTTTTTCCAGGGATTGCAATGGTTTCATAGTTTAATTGCTGTCAGCGATCGTGGTGGTCTTGCGTGGCGGGCTGGGCGCGCAGCCAGGCGCTGGTGTCGGCCTGCAACTGCTCCCAGCGGTAGAAGCGGCGGCATTCGTAGTACAGCGGACCGGCGTGCGGCCGCTGCGCGGTGCGCTCCGGCGTGGCGTGCTGCAGCGCCTGGCGGCCCTGCAGCAGGTAGTGCGCCAGCACGAAGGGAAACAGGCCGATCCAGGTGGTCCGTTGCGACGGGTAGCTCAGGCACAGCCGCAGATGGCGCAGGCGGTCGCGCCAGCCGATGGCGCTGGTCTGCGGCGCGCCGTTGGCGGCCAGCGGCGACAGCACGCGGAACCACGGCGCCGGGCAGCGGTGGGCGTGGTACAGCGCGTACTGGCGCAGCTGCCGGCCCAGGCCGAGGCGGGCGGCGCTGTGCACCGCCAGGAAATGCAGGGCGTCGTGGTCGTGGTGGCCGCCTTCCCAGGCCGGCGCGCAGATCAGTTGCAGGCGCGGCAGCGCGGCCATCTGCTCGGCCAGCCAGGCGCCGGCCGGGTCCAGCCGGCGCGGCAGGGTGGCGTCGACGATGCCCAGGGTGTCGCCGGCGAAGCGCACGTCGGCGGCCGGCACGCCCAGCGCCGCCAGCACCCGCAGCGATTCGGCGTTGCGGCGCGCGGCGCTGCCGTGGGCGCCGTGGGTCAGGTAGGCGCACACCACGCGCCAGCCCTGCCGGCGGCAGTCCTCGATGCTCTGGAACACGCCGAACTCGTCGTCCTGGTGGGCGAACAGGAACAGCGCGGCCGGTGGCGTGCGGTCAGTAGGCATCGAAGTCGAGGAAGGTGAAGTGGATGCGCGCCGGATCGAGCGCGGCCACGCGTCCCGACAGCGAGCGGTAGATCAGGTTCAGCGGCGACGGCCGCAGGCGGGACGGAATGCTGGGATAGGCGACGAAGCTGCGCTGGTCGTCCGGCAGCAGGCCGATGTACAGCCGCAGCGGCGACCAGCCGCCGGCCAGGCCGGCCGGTGCCGCGCCGGCGTCCGCGCCGCAGTCCAGCGGCAGCTCCAGCTCGGCGTAGGCGCGCGCCGGGCCGAGCGCGGCGGCGTGAAATTGCCAGCGGCGGCGGTGGCGCCGCGCCTGCACCGGATTGTCCGGGTTGGCGCAGCGCCAGGCCAGGCTGGCGGCGCTCCACAGGCGCTGGAAGGCGGGCGCCGGGGCGCGCGCCGGCGCCGCGTGGCCGACCGGGCCGACCCCGACCCGCGCCTCCAGCGGGCGCACCAGCTGGAAGCCCAGCTTGCGGATGAAGCCGGGCGTGCTGTTGGCGTTGGCCACCCCGTACACGCCGTCGTAGCCGGCCGCGCGGCCGGCGTCGAAGGTCTGCTGCGCCAGCTTGGTGAACAGGCCCTGGCCCTGGTAGTCGGGATGGGTGGCGGTGTTGAGCGACAGCAGCATGCGGGCCGGCGCGCCCTCCAGCAGCACCCGCACCGGGATGCAGACGTAGTGCGCGGCCAGGATCTCGCCGTCCCAGGCGTCGTAGCCGACCGCCGGGCCGTCCGGATTGGCGGCGTACAGCCAGCTCAGGTAGGCCGGCGTGAACTTGCCGGTGCCGGGGAAGCAGGCGGCGAACAGGGCGCCGTACTGCTGCAGGGCTGGCGCGTCGGTGCGCAGCGGAGCGAATGTGATCATGTGAATACCCAGTGTTTGCTCAGGAAATAACCATTGACCGCCACCAGCGGCAGCGCCGCCAGCTTGCCGGCCAGCGCCGCGCCGGCCAGCTGCACCGCCAGCGCCACCAGCGCCATCGTGATCAGGTAGTTGAGCGCCACCACGCACAGGTAGCGCGCCACCGTGGCGCCGCTGCTCATCTGGCGGAAGGTGACCTTGGCGTGGAACGCGTAGTTGACCAGCAGCCCGCTCAGGAAGCCGGCCGTGGCGGCCGCCAGCGGCGCCGTGCCGATGCCGATCAGCAGCTGCATCACGCCGATGTCGAGCAGCGCGCACAGCACCCCGCCCGCCACGAACAGCAGGAACTGCCGCTGCCAGAACATGCGCTTAAGCACGGCGGCCCAGGTGGGTCAGGCGGTGGATCGCGCGCCTCGGCACCGAGGCGATGTCGTGCGCCAGGAAGGCCAGGATCAGCTGCGTGCCCATCAGCACCGGCAGCGCCGACAGCATCACCGTGCCCGGCGGCGTCGGCAGGCCGGCGCGGGCCGAGTCGATCCAGTGGATCACGCCGTAGATCGCGCCGCCGGCCAGCATGACCACGCCCAGCGGCAGTTCGATCGAGGCCAGCGACATATTGCGCAGGTAGTAGTTGTAGAACAGCCGCTTGAAGAAGTTGCGCACGTGCTTGGCGGCGAACTCGGTGACGATGCGCGAGATCTTCAGGTTGCTGACCTCGTCGCCGTAGCTGGCGTCCATCGGCACGTCGACCACCACCGCGTTCAGGGTGTTGAGGCGGAACAGCATGTCGGTCTCGAAGAAGTAGCGCCGGCTGATCTTGTCGAACGGCAGGTGGCGGGCGGCGTTGGCGTGGATCGCGGTGAAGCCGTTGGTCGGGTCGAACAAGTCCCAGTAGCCGGACGACAGCTTGGTCAGCAGCGACAGCATGGCGTTGCCGAACAGGCGCAGCGGCGGCATCTGGCGGATCTGCTCGAGGTCGAAGAAGCGGTTGCCCTTGGTGTAGTCGGCGGCGCCGTCGACGATCGGGGCGATGAAGTCCGGGATCAGGCGCGCGTCCATCTGGCCGTCGCCGTCGACCTTGACCATGATGTCCATGCCTTCGTCGATGGCGGCGCGGTAGCCGCTCATCACGGCCCCGCCCACGCCCTGGTTGTGCGCGTGGACCAGCACCACCACGCGCGGGTCGGTGCAGTGCTGGCGCACGTGGGCGCCGGACTGGTCCGGACACTGGTCGTCGACCACATAGATGCGCTCGACCTCGGGGCCGATGCCGGCGATCACGCCGAGGATGTGGCGCGTCACGCGGTAGCTGGGGATGACGACGGCGATGCGGGGAGTGGCTGGGGACATGGCGTTCAAGATGTAGGGTTAGCGCGAAAGCGCGAAGGCGCCGGCGGCGATCAGCGCCAGCCCGGCCAGTTTGGCCGGCGTCAGCGCTTCCTGCAGCACCAACGTGCCCAGCAAGGTGATCAGCGCCAGCGTGATGGCGGTCATGACGGGATAGGCCAGGCTGATCTCCAGCCTTTGCAGCGCCAGCGAATAGCAGACGAAGCCGGCGACATAGGTGCCGCCGGCGCCGCCCAGCAGCAGCAGCCGCAGCGGCGACCAGCCGCCGCCGGTCTGGCCGGACAGTTTGATCAACAGGGTGGCGGCGGCGCTGGCGAGGGCGGCGCCGGCGCACCACAGGTAGCCGATGAGAGCAGGGTTCATGGACGGGCGATCATAGTGGGTGGGAGGCGGCCAGCACCAGCGCCAGGCACAGCGCGATGACCGCCAGGCTGACCTTGTCTTTGCTGACGTACAGCACCGGGTCTTCGTTGACCTGGCCGCGGAAGGCCAGCGTCCACAGGCGGCCCAGCCAGAACACCAGCAGCGGCACCACGCCGAGCAGGAAGTTGGGATGCGGGTACAGCACCAGCACGTTCTGCGAATTAAAGTACAGCATGAAGATCAGCACCGACAGGAAGCCGCTGTTGACGCCCATGATGCTGATCGGCGCCTTGTCGGCGGTGGTGTAGCCGCGGCCGCTGGTTTTCTCCTTGCCCTGGCTGTGCAGGTTGAACAGCTCGCTGTAGCGCTTGAGCAGCGCCAGGCTGAGGAACAGGAAGAAGGAGAACGCCAGCAGCCAGAACGACGGTTCGATGCCGGTGCTGGCGCTGCCGCCGAGGATGCGCAGCGTGTACAGGATCGCCAGCGCGACGATATCGACCATCAGCAGGCGCTTGAGCAGCAGCGAGTAGCTCAGCGTGCAGATGAAGTAGATCAGCACGGTGCCGGCCAGCAGCCAGTCGTAGCTGGCGCACCAGGCCAGCGCGCCCAGGGCCAGCAGCGGGCTGGCGATCAGCGCCGCCGGCAGCGGCAGGGTGCCGGCCGCGATCGGGCGCTTGCGCTTGACCGGATGCAGGCGGTCGTCGTGGGCGTCGAGCGCGTCGTTGAGCAGGTAGGCGCTGGAGGCGCACAGCGAGAAGGCGACGAAGGCGGCCATCGACTGCAGCAGCGCGCCGCTGTTGAGCGCATGGCCGGCCAGCATCGGCACGAACACCAGCAGGTTCTTCAGCCACTGGCGCGGCCGCATCGCCTTGAGCAGCGCGCGCGCGGCGCTGCCGCGGCGGCTGCCCAGGTGGCTGGTCTGGCGGCCGTCGGCCAGCGTGAACGGGGTCGACGTGACCGCATAGGCGTTGCGCGCCCCCAGCCAGACGGCCAGGTCGGCGCGCGCGTTGCCGACGTAGTCGTAGCCGTGGGCGCCGTACAGCGCGGCGAGCGCGGCGGCCTTGTTGTCGGAGGTCAGGTTGACGCCCTCCTCGGTCGCCAGCACCAGGTCGAACAGCTTGACGTGGGCGGCGATGGCGTCGGCAAAGCGGCGTTCGCTGCCGGTGGCCAGCACGATGCGGCGGCCGGCGCGGTGCTGGCCCGAAATATAGTGCAGCAGGCCGTGGTCGTAGGGCAGGGTGGCCGGATCGATCTCGACCTGGGCGGCGATCTGGTGCTTGAAGCCGGCCTTGCCCAGTAGCAGCCACAGCGGCAGCTTCCAGAGTTGCCAGAAGTGGCGCTTGAGGAACAGCAGCAGCGCTTCCCACAACATGTCGGAATAGATCAGCGTGCCGTCGAGGTCGACGACCAGCGGCGTTTGCGTGTGGTCGATGCGCCGTTCGGCCGTGGGGGATGGGGGCATGGCGTCCTTGTGTTGCGCCGGCGTGGAGAGCCGGCTCATGGCTGGTCTCCGGCCGGGAATAAGATGGCGGTCAGGTGGCGGGCGTTGTCGGCCCAGGTGTGCCAGGGCATGCCGGACGAGGCGCGGACCTGGCCGGCCGCGTGCAGCCGCAGCCACTCGCGCACGGCGGCGGCCAGCGCGGCGCCGTCGTCGCCGCTGAAGTATTGCGCGTGCTCGGCGGCGATCTCGCGGAACACCGGAATGTCGCGCGTGAGCAGCGGCAGGTCGTGGCGCGCGGCCTCGATCAGCGGCAGGCCGAAGCCCTCGCCCTCGCTCGGGAACAGCAGGCAGGCGCAGTCGCGGTAGACCCGCTCCAGGTATTCGTCGCTGATGCCCTGCAGCCAGTGCAGGCGGCGTCCCAGTTCCGGGTGGCCGCGCAGGCGCGCCATGATGGCCGGGATGGTGCGGCGCTGGCCGTCGGGCAAGCCCTTCCAGCCTTCGCCGCCGACCACCACCAGCCGCACGTCGGCGCCGGCGGCCCACAGCTGCTCGAAGGCGTCGAGCGCCTGCAGGTGGCCCTTGCGCGGCTCGATGGTGCCGACCATCAGGAAGCTCGGCGCCGAGACGATGTCGGCCAGCACGGCGGCGGCGTCGTCGGCCAGGCCGGTGCTCGGCAGCGAGGCGGCGATGTCGGCGCCGTGGTGCAGCACGGCGAACTGCGGCAGCGGCCGCTGCGGCGCGTGCTGGCGCAGCCAGGCGCGGGTTTCGTCGGCCACCGCGCCGCTGATGCACAGCAGGCGGTCGGCGTTGCTGCTGACGGTGTGCAGCCATTTTTCAAACACGTCGTCGACCCGCGCCGGGAAGAACTCCGGGCGCAGCACCGGCAGCAGGTCGTGGATCAGGAAATTGACGCTGACGCCGGCGTCGCGCCAGCGCTGGAACAGGCCGATGCGGCCGGCCTCGGTGACGGCGCCGGGGAAGAAGTCGGGGCTGTAGAAGACGTCGCCGGCGGCCACCTGCACTTCGTCCTCGAGCACGCCGTAGCTGTCGGTGCCGGTCAGCGTGTGCTGGTAGCGGCGCGCATAGCGGTAGTGCCAGCGGCCGCCTTCGTCGCTGAGGTAGACCGGCAACACCTGGTAGCGCGTGGTGTGCAGCGCCATCAGCTCGGACAGCTGGGCCCGCACCACGCGCTGGATGCCGGTCTTCAAGTCTTCGCGCGCCACGGCCGAGACGTCGACCAGCAGCTGCGGGGCGACGCCGCCGCCGCCGACCTGGGTGTGGCTGCCCGCGTCGGACAGCAGCGCCTGCTGCAACTGCCGCGCGCTCTGCCGCCAGGTCAGCCACGGCATGTCGGCCGAGGCCGGCGCCTGGCCGGCCGCGTGCAGCGCCAGCCACGCTTCGATGGCGCCGGCCAGCTCCTGCGGCGAGCGGCCGTCGAAGTAGTAGGCGTGCTCGCCGGCCACTTCGCGGAACACCGGGATGGCGCGCGCGATGATCGGCAGCCGGTGCTGGGCCGCCTCGATCAGCGGCAGGCCGAAGCCTTCGCCTTCCGAGGCCGCCAGCAGCGCCGAGCTGTGCTGGTACAACTGTTGCAGCATCTGGTCCGACACGCCGGGCAGCCAGAACAGGCGCCGTTCGCGCTCCGGGTGCTGCTCCAGCTGCTTGACCAGGGCCTCGACCAGCCAGCCGTTCTTGCCGACGATGACCAGGTTGAGCGCCACGCCCCGGGCCCACAGCAGTTCGCAGGCGGCCAGCGCCTGGGCCTGGCCCTTGCGCGGCTCCAGGGTGCCGACCATCAGCAAGGTCGGCGCTTCCCGCAGCGCCTGCAGCACGCGCTCGGCGTTGTCCGGCAGGCCGGTGCTGGGGGCGCTGGCGTCGAGGTCGGCGCCCAGGTGGAAGTGGCTCAGCTTGAGCGGCGCCTGGCGCCGGTTGGGCCGGGTCGCCACCCACGCGGCCAGCTCGTCGGCGACGGCGCGCGAAATGGTGACGATGCCGTCGGCCGCGTAGGTGATGGTGTCGAGGTAGTCGGCGTAGTACTTGTCGGCGGCGAAGGTGAAGCACTCGGGACGCAGCACCGGCAGCAGGTCGTACACCACGAACCAGACGGCGACGCCGCGGCGGCGCATGGCCAGCAGTTGCGGCTGGTTCTGCGAGGTGATGTTGGAGGCCAGGTCGAGGCCGAGGAACAGGTCGCCGGCGGCGGTTTCGATCGGCGCGTCCTCCAGCTGCGGCGAGCGCACCCCCAGCATCTCGGCGCTGAAGCGGCGCGCGTAGCGGTAGCTGCGGTTGCCGCCCTCGCTGTACACCGGCTCGACGCGGTAGCCGGCCGGCGGCGCCGCGATCAGCGCCAGCACGATGCTGCGCACCACGCGCTGGATGCCGGTCTTGTAGTCGGACTGCACCAGCGCCGAGATATCGATCAGCAGCTGGCGCGGGGCGGCGCCCGGCTGGTTGGCGGCGATCGCGGCGGCCGCGCCTATCAGTTCGGCGTCGTCCGGCGCCGGCCGGATCGCACACACGGCGGCCACCAGCTGGCGGTAGTGGGCGTGGGTGCTGGCCCGGGCCAGCTCTTCAATGGCGGCGTGGTACCGGCGGCCGACCGCGGCCGGCGCGTGGTGCAGGCGCACGTGCTCGCGGCCGGCGGCCGACAGTTGCGCGCGGCGTTGCGGCTGCGCGTACAGCCCGGCCAGCGCGGCGCTCAGCTGCTCGTCCTCGAACAGGTCGGGCAGCTTGAGCAGCACCGCGTCCGGCAGGCTGGCGGCGGCGCCGTGGGCGTTGATGATGGCCGGCACGCCGTGCAGCAGGCAGTCCAGCACCGAGGCCGAGGTCTCGCCGCGGGTCTGGGTGCGCAACTGCACCGCGACGTCGCTGGCGGCCAGGTAGTGCTGGTAATCGTCGGTGCTGACGAAACCGGTGATGGCGATGCTGGCCGGCAGCTCGCCGGCGGCGGCGGCGATCTTGCGCGCCAGCTCGGCGCCGTACTGGCCGCCTTCATTTTCGCCGACGAACAGCAGCCGGCAGTCGATCTGGCGCGCCAGCGGCGAGGCCAGGAAGGCGTCCAGCAGGCGGTGGTTGAGCTTGGTCGGGCCCAGCATGCCGAAGCTGCACACCAGGAACTCGTGCTCGGCGATGCCCAGCTTGTGGCGGGCGGCGGCGCGCAGTTCGGCCGCGCTGTGGCCGGCGGCCTGCGGCGGCAAGCCGCGCAGCAGCGGCAGCGTGCGCCACGCGTCGGCGCTGCCGGGGCCGTACCATTGTTCGGCCAGCGTGCGCGAGAACTCGGAATGGACGATGACGCCGCTGGCCTGGTCCAGCACCGTCTTGTTGCTCGGCATGGCCCAGATCGACGGATTGTGGCCCAGCTCCTTGTGCGCCAGCAGGCCGCTGTGGCCGTGCGAGGCGTACAGCGCGCGCATATAGGCCAGCGGCTGCACGCCCTCGCGCTCCATGTTGTCGATCACGCCGCTGAGGAAAAAGTCGTGCAGCACGACGATGCCGGGGTGGCGCTCGAGCAGCGGGAACATGTACTGGTGGGCGTTGGAATTGCCGAAGTGGTACAGCAGGCGCTGGAAGTGCGGCGCCTGCTGGTCGAACTGTTCCGGCGTGAGCAGCGGCAGGCGGCCGCCCAGCGCGGTGGCGGCGACGCCGCCGGCGCTGGCGGCCGAGACCACCAGCGTGATGTCGTAGTACGGCTCCAGCTCGGCGATCAGCTCGACGCTGTAGTCGGCGATGCCGGATTTTTCCGGCGGCAGCGGCGAGATGTAGGCCAGCCGCGGACGGGCGGCGCCGGCGTTGCGCGCCGGCGCGTCAGCGTGGAGCTGTTCCAGCGCGCTCCACAGCGCGGCGGCGGCGGCCTCGGCGTCGAGGTCGGCGGCGATCGCCGGCAGCACCAGCGCGGCGTTGCGCAGGCTGGCCTGCTGGCGTTCGGCCAGCGCCGGCTCGGCCGCCGCGCCCGCTTCGGTGTAGACCATGGCCACGCCGTCGGGACCGGGACCGAAGACGGTGTCGTTGAGCGCGACGTCGAACAGGCCGGGGGCGAACACCGCGTCAGGATTGAGGCTGGCCAGGAAGCCGTCGCGCACCAGGGTGGCGGCGTGGTGGCTCCAGCCGTGGCCGGCCGGCACCTGGTAGCTCAGCAATTGGGCCGGCGCCAGGCCGGCGAAGGCGTGGCGCAGGCGGTCGAGGTGCTCGGTCTGGCCGGCGGCCAGGACGATGAACACGGTGTGCGGGGTGGTGCGGGTGGCGGCCTGGCGCAGCAGCGCCTGGGCCAGCGCCAGCACGGCCTGCGGCGCGCGGGCGGCGCCGTTCTGGCAGGATTGGAGATCGATTACAAGGCGCATGGTCAGTGTTCGGTAGGGTGTTGTGCGCGGCGCAGGTCGTCGAGCACTTTGCGCGCCGACAGCGGCAGTTCGCGCAGCAGGTGCGGCACGTCGGCGGCGCCGGCGGCCGGATCGCCCTGCTTGATCGCTTGCAGGCTGCGGCTGATGGTGCTGCTCAGCAGCGGCGAGCGGCTGATCAGCGGGATCAGCGCGCGGCGCAGCGCCGGGCGCGAGCTCAGCCAGCGCGCGCCGCGGCGCACGCCGGCGTGCAGCGCGCGCGCGGCCAGCTTGGGCAGGCTGTTGTCGCCGCGCCGCGCCAGCGCGCGCAGCGGCGCGGTGATGCGCCACGAGCTGCTGGCGTACACCGCCATCAGGCGCTGCTCCAGCTGGGTGCCCCATTCGGCGGTCTGGTGCAGATTGTTTTCCAGCTGGCGCGCCACCGTTTCGGACTGGCGCAGCTCGGCTTGCAGCTGCAGCACCTGGTCCTGGCGCTGTTGCAGCTGCTGGTTCAGTTGCTGGCGCATCTGCAGCATCTGCTGGCTCAGCTGTTCGGCGCGCTCGGCGCCGCTCTGCACGGCGTGCCGGACGTCCTGCTCCAGCTCCAGAGCGCGCTGCACGGCGCGCGCCACGTCCTGTTCCAGCGCGGCGGCATGGCCGGCCTCGCGCGCCACCGCCTGTTCCAGCTCGGCGCCGCGCCGCACCGCGCGCGTGACGTCCTGCTCCAGCGCGCTGCTGCGGGCGTCGGCGCTGCGCGCCAGTTGCCAGGTGCTTTCGACCTGCCGGTCGAGGTCCTTGCCGCGGCGCCAGGCCTTGTCCAGGTGGTGGGTGATGAAATCGTCGAACACATTGGGCTGCAGCTGCAGCCGTGCGGCCAACCCGGCGTGCTCGTCGGCGACGTAGTAGCGGTTCAGGCCGTCGAACCAGGCGTACTGGTAGCCATGGTCGGTGACCAGCGCTTCCCAGTCGCCGTGGTTGCTGTCGCGGCTGTTGGGCATGATGGCTTCGACCACCACGATCCACGGCCGGCACAGGCTGAAGTCCATGCCGCGCAGCACGTCGCCCTCGAAGCCTTCGACGTCGATCTTGAGGAAATGGACCTCGCCGCGCACATGCTGGCGGCAGATCTCGGCCAGGGTCAGCAGCGGCACCGTGTGCTCGACCACCTGGTGGCCGTGGGCGCGGTGGGCGGCGGCGACGGCGCTGTCGGTCGAGGCCCAGCCGTTGACGTCGGGCACGTCGAACAGCGTGATGCTGCCGCTGCCGGCGCCGGCCGCCACGTTCAGGTTGATGTCGCGCGGACGCTGCGCGCGGAAGGCCGGGCCGTAGGACGGCATCGGCTCGACATTGATGCCGGACCAGCCCTGGTCGTAGAAGGCCTTGGTGACCGAGTGCAGCTCCGGGTCGTTGGCGCCGACGTCGATGTAGCAGCCGGCCGGCACGTCGTGCAGCGCGCGCCACAGCAGCACGTCTTCATAGTTCTGGGCGTAGGAGATAAAGCTCATGTGCGGGTGATCTCGATGGCGGGGTCCAGCCAGGCCGAACCCTCAAAATGGGGGCGCTGCATGTTCACCACGGTAAACACCAGCGCCAGGTCGCGCCACTCGTAGTTGTTGACCAGGTGGGTGGCGGTGCTGACGATGGCGGTCGCCACCGAATAGCTGCCGGCGCCCAGGTTGGCGGCGAAGCGGAAGCTGTAGCTGACGCGCTGGCCGGCCTGCATGTCTTCCAGCGGCAATTCCTTCAGGTGGGTGTTGGTGCCGTACATGGCTTGGCCCAGCCGGTCCTTGATCATGTAGCCGAGCACCATGCGCGGGATGGCTTCATGCACCGCGACGGTGATGCGCAGCGTCACTTGCTGGCCGACGTCGACCACTTCGACCGCCTCGCCGGCGTCGTTCAGCAGCACGATCTCGGCCACGGTGGCCTCGCCGGTACCGGAAGTCACTTGCAGCTTGCCGTCGTCGCGCTGGTTCAGGCGCAGCGTGCTGTTCTCGCGTTCGGCGATCATGGCGTTGTAGTAGTCCATGATTTCCTCCGGCTTGCCCTCGCGCGCCAGGCGGCCGCCGTCGAGCAGGATGGCGCGGTCGCACACCGACTGGATCGCCTGCTTGTCGTGCGACACCAGCAGCAAGGTGGTGCCGGCGCGGCGGTACTGGCGGATCCGCTCGAAGCTCTTGTGCTGGAAATAGGTGTCGCCCACCGACAGCGCCTCGTCGACGATCAGGATGTCCGGGCGGCGCGCGGTGGCGACGGCGAACGCCACCCGCATCTGCATGCCGCTCGAGTACACGCGCACCGGCTGGTCGAGGTAGTCGCCGATCTCGGCGAAGGCTTCGATGTCGGGCATCAGCGCGCTGATCTCGTCGACCGTCAGGCCGATCAGCTGGCCGGCCATGTAGACGTTCTGGCGGCCGGTGAAGTCGGGATGGAAGCCCATGCCCAGCTCCAGCAGCGCGGCCACGCTGCCCTGCATGTGGACGCTGCCGGTGCTGGGCTGGGTGGTGCCGGTGATCAGCTTGAGCAGGGTGCTCTTGCCGGCGCCGTTGATGCCGATCAGGCCGACCGCCTCGCCCGGCGCCACCTGGAAGCTGACGTCCTGCAGGATCCACTTGAGCTGGTGGCGCGGGCCGTTGAACGGCAGCATCCATTCGCCCAGCCGCGACCAGCGGTTGGGATAGAGTTTGTAGGCCTTGCCCAGATTGCTAACAGTAATCGCGCCCATCAGAGTTCATCCACCATTTCGCCCGCGCGTTTGCGGAACAGTTGCAGGCCCAGCAGGCAGCTGGCCAGCGCCACGCCGGTCGCCGGCAGCAGCGACAGCCATTGCGGCGGCTGGCCGCTGACCAGGATGGTCTGGTAAGCCTCGATCACCGCCGCCATCGGATTCCACACCAGCAGGCCGCGCACTTCGGGCGGCAGGATGCTGGCCGGGTAGACGATGGGCGTGAACCAGAACCAGAACTGGATGAAGATCTGGAAGAACTGGCCGACGTCGCGGAAGAAGACGTTGAGCACGCCGAGCACCATGCCGAGCCCGATCGCCAGCGCGACCTGGAGCAACAGCACCGGCAGCAGCGCCAGGAACACGGCGCCGGGGAACTGGCCGGAGGCGATCAGGAACACGGTGAACAGGCCGAAGATGATGGCGAAGTTGACCAGGCCGTTGAGCACCACGATCAGCGGCAGGCAGATGCGCGGGAAGCTGATTTTCTTGAGCAGGTTGGCTTGCTCGAGGAACATGTTTTGCGCGCGCGAGGTGATCTCGGCGAACATGCCCCAGGCCAGCACGCCGGCGCACAGGTAGATGCTGTAGCCATATTGGCTGGCGTTGCCGGGCAGGCGGTTCTGCATCACCTGGGAAAAGATCAGGGTGTAGACCAGGATCATGGCCAGCGGGCTGAGCACGGTCCAGGCGGCGCCCAGCATGGTGTTGCGGTATTTGGACTGGAATTCGCGCTTGACGCTGCCGAGCACGAAGCCGCGGTATTGCCACAGCCCGCGCAGCATGGCGAGCGACATCAGGTTTTCCCTCGCGGCGACGGCGAGCGGGAGGCGGGTACGGCAGGTGTCATGGTAAGAAACGGCCCGGGGCCGGGTCGATGGCGTCAATTTAACAGGCCGTGATTATACCGCACCGGCTTGGCAGAGTTGTAACAGGTTGTCACAGACGCGGGGCGGCGCGGCGCGCCGCCGGGCTCAGGGCGCCTGCACCAGTTTCTGCAGCGCGTCGGGCTGCAGGATGAGCAGGCGGTGCGATTGTTTTTCCACGATGCCCTGTTGCACCAGGGTCAGCAGCGCGCGCGTGACGGTTTCGCGGCTGGTGTTGATCATATTGGCGATGTCCTGGTGGGTCGGCAGGTTTTCGACCACGGTGCCGTCCGGGTTTTTCTTCTGCATCAGCACCAGGAAGGAATAGATGCGCTTGGCCGTGTTGTTGATGCTGAGCAGGGCGCGGAATTCCGAGTCGCGCTGGATCTTCTGCGCCAGGTGCTGCAGCATCTGCTTGGCCACCGACGGCGAGTGCGAGAACAGGTGCATCGCCGTGGGCGCCGGCAGGAAGGCCACCAGCGCCTCGCTGGTGGCGACCACCGAGGCCGAACGGGTGGAATTGTTGATCAGGGCGATTTCGCCGAAGAAGTCGCCCGGCACCAGCAGGCGCAGGCCGATCGCGCGGCCGTCCTCGGTGACGTCGATCACCTGCAACTGGCCGGCCAGCAGGAACAGCAGGCCGTCGCCGCTGCCGCCCTTGTGCAGCACCACATCGCGTTTCTGGTAGTGGCGGAAACGGAAATCCGCCTTGACCCGGAGGATTTCCTCGTCCGACAGTTCGGCCAATAGCGGAATCTTGCGCAGGTGGACCTGGATATTGCGCTCTTCGCTGGGCGCGTTGGTGCCCGGCGCCGGCGGCGGCGCGGCGTTGTCGGCCACGGCCGTGGTGGGCGCGGCGGCGGCGGGGAGGGGGGAACTGGTCGACTTCATGCGTGCGTGGGAGTGGAAAGGCCTCGATAGTGTAGCAGATGGCGCCTGCCGCTCAGAGTGCAAGGCCGCTCACGGCCCCTGCCATTGCCAGCTCAGCTGCAATTGGCGGTTGTCGTACTGAAACACCGAGATATTCTCGCGGTTGATCACCTGGCGCAATTCCAGCTGCACGCTCTGGTTGCGGTTGAGCGGATAGCTGACGGTGGCGCGCAGCGTGTGGGTGTTCTGGTTGCGCACCAGGTCGATGACGCCGGGCGAATACACCTCGCTGCTGCGCCAGCGCTGCCAGTTGTAGCCCAGGTCGGCGGTCAGCGCATTGTCGTAGCGGTGCCGCCATTGCGCGCTGGCGGCCAGGCCGTGGCGGTCGCCGCCGGGGCGGTCGCCCACCGCGCGGTCCTGCAGCGTGCCGACGCTGGCGCTGAGCACGCTGTCGCCGTCGCGCCGGCTGAACTGCGCGCGCAGTTCGCCGGTGGTGGCGTCGAAGTTGTCCAGGGTCAGGTATTGCAGCCGGCTCAGGCCGGTGACCAGGTTGAACTGGACGCCATACGGCAGCGGCAGCGGCGGGCCGACGCGGGCCTGCAGCTGGATCTGGCGCTGGTACAGCTGGCCGCCCAGCGTGATCAGGCCGAGCAGGCTGCTGCCGCGCACGGTCCAGCTGCCGAAGCGCCAGGGCGTCTCGGTGCCGGCGAACAGCGAGGAACTGTCGTACTGGCTCAGGTGGTCGTTGCGGCGGCCCTGGAACTGCACGAAGCCGATGCTGCCGTTGGGCGTCAGGTCGCGCACGTACTCGCCCGACAGCATGGTGTACTGGTCGTGCTTGGGGCGGAACTCCGGCGTCAGCTCGTAGTCGGTGTCGATCTCCTGGGCGCTCAGGCCGCTGCCGCGCCGGTTCGAGCCCTGGTTGACGTTCTGGTCGATGCCGCGCCCGACGGTCAGGCTGTACTGGCTCAGCGGGGTCCAGCTCTGGCAGCCGCCGGCGCGGGCGTCGGCGATCAGCGCCTTCAGGCCGGGCGGCGGCGCGAAGCGCTGCTCGATGATGGCGAACAGCCGCTCGGCCTCGGCCAGGTGGCCCAGGCCGCACTGGATCAGCGCCAGGTCCAGCCAGGCCCCGGCGTGCAGCGGTTCCTTGTCGATCACGCGCTGCAGCGCCTCGCTGGCGTCGTTCTTGCGGCCCTCGGCGATCGATTGCAGCGCCTCCTGATACAGGTCGTTCGCGTGGCCCGGGTCGGACTGCTCCTGCGCGGCCGCGCCCGGCGCCAGGGTCAGGCCCAGGCTCAGGCATAGGCCGGCGCCGGCGCGCAGCATGGCGGCCGGCCTCACGCGGCGGACTCCTGGCTGGCGGCGGGGGAGGTGGGGGTGTGGTCCATACGCGGTTCCAGGGTGTACAGGGTGGTGCGTTGTTCCTTGCCGCGCAGCTGGCGCTCGCCCAGCAGCAAGAAGTGGTGGCGCTTGGCGCGGCGCACGGTGCCGGCGCCGATGATGATGTCGTGCGGCAGGTCGCGCGCGGCCTGCTCCAGCCGCGAGGCGGTGTTGACGCTGTCGCCGACGGCGGTGTAGATGCTGCGGAAGGTGGTGCCGAAGTCGCCGGCGAAGGCCAGCCCGCTTTCGATGCCGATCCGCACCCGCAGCGGCGCGCGGCCGTCGCGCTGGCGCTGCGCGCTCAGCGCGGCCACCCGTTCGACGATGGCGGCGGCGGCCTCGAGCGCCAGGTCGGCATGGTCGGGGTTGGGCAGCGGCGCGCCCCAGAACGCCACCAGGCCGTCGCCGGTGTACTTGTCCAGCGTGCCGCCCTGGTCGATCACCGGCGCGGTCAGGCAGGCCAGGAAGGTGCGCGTCAGTTCGGCCGCCTCGGCCACCGGCAGCGCTTCGACGTGGGTGGTATAGCCCTCCATGTCGGCGATCAGGGTGGTGACGTCGAGCTGGCGCGGCGCCAGCGGGTCGGCGATGTCGCTGCGCAGCAGCTCCGCCACCACGGCCGGCGCCACGTACTGGCGCAAGGTGTCGAGCAGGTGGCGCGAATCGCGCTGGCTCAGCTGCCACTGGTAGGGCACGGCCACGGCCAGCAGGAACAGGGTGCTGGCCAGCGGGCCGGTGGTGGAGAAATCGGGGTCGTGCGGGCTGATCGCGTAGGCCAGCAGCAGCCAGGCGGCCGACAGCGCCGCCAGCAGGGCGGCGCTGAGCAGGGCCGACAGGCGCGGCAGGGCGTAGCCGGCCAGCAGCACGCACAGCAGCGCGGCGGCGCTGCCGATCAGCCGGCCCGGCCAGCGCGCCGGCGCCAACCCCTGTTGTTCGTCGAGCAGGGTCGACAGCATGGCCGCCTGCACGCTCAGGCCGGGGCGGTTGGCGGCGATCGGCGTGGTGACGCGGTCGCCCAGGCCGAGCGAGGACGAGCCCACCAGCACCAGGCGGCCGCTGGCGCCGGCCGGGGCGATGCGCTGGGCCAGGATGTCGGCCGCCGACGCCACCGTGTAGGCGTCCCAGTCGCGCCGGTAGGACACGCGCTGCAGCGGGCCGCGCGCCAGCGCGGCGTCGAGCCCGCCGCCGCCGCAGCAATCGACCAGCGCCACGCTCAGCGCCGGATACAGCTTGCCGTCGAAAGCGGTGCGCAGCGGCAGGCGGCGCAGGGTGCCGTCGCGGTCCGGGATGAAGCCGATGTTGCCGACATGGGGCAGGTCGGCCCAGGCCGCCTGGTTGGCGATATAGCCGGTGGCCGGCGTGCCGTGGGCGCGGCCGGGCGGCGCCGGCCGGGCGCCGGCCAGCACGCCCTCGCGCAGCCATTCGGGCCGGTCGCGGCTGTAGTCGAAGGCCTGGGCCAGCACCAGCGGGCCGTGGCGCGCCAGCAGGCCCAGGCGCAGGTCGCCCTCGGCGTCGGCCGGGTTGGGCAGCACGATGTCGAGCGCGACGCCGCGCGCGTGGTATTGGGTCAGCAGGGTTTCCACCAGGTCGGCCAGGCGCGCGCGCGGCCACGGCCAGGCGCCCAGCTCGCGCATGCTGGCCTCGTCGATGTCGACCACCAGCACCCGCGGCTCGGGCGCCACGCTGTGGCGCCATTCGATGAAATGGTCGCGCAGCCACTCGTCGGCGAACAGCGACCCGTCGACCGGCGCCAGCCATTGCGCCCACAGGGCCAGGCCGATCGCCACCGCCGCGATCACGGCGCGTACCAGGCCGGTCGGTAGGGCAGGGGGGCGCCAGGCGAGAGATGGGGTGGTGTCGATCAAGGTGGAAAAATGCTTGGAGGGAACAATAGGATTAATCTGACAGTATAGCCGCTCACGGCCCAAGGTGGTGCGGCCGGCCCGGCCTTTTGCTACAAAGTGTAAGTAGAGGGGCGGGGAAACTTGAATTGCGTAAAATGTGATAGCTGTCACGGAAAACTATCCTGAGGGCAGGATAATGACCGAAAAAGGGGAATACCATGTTGCGTCAACTACTGATTATGGCCGCCATCGCGCTGGCCGCGCCGATCGCCCAAGCGGCCGAGGCCGGCACCATCATCTTCGTCGCCGGCGACGTCCGGGTGGGCGACCACGCGGCCGTGCTCAACGGGCCGGTCGGAGAGGGCGAGCTGCTCAGTACCGGCAAGGACGGCTCCCTCTATATTAAGACGATCGACAACGGCCTGTTCATCCTGCGTCCGGCCACCAGGGCGCGCATCGCCGCCTACCATGTGGACCGCGCCAACCCGGCCAACACCCGCATCAAGCTTGAATTGCTCAGCGGCGTGGCGCGCAGCCAGTCCGGCGAGGCCGTCAAGGCGGCGCGCCAGAACTTCCGCTTCAACACGCCGGTGGCCGCGATCGGCGTGCGCGGCACCGATTTCACCGTGTTTACCGACCAGGACACCTCGCGCGTGGCCGTCATCTCGGGCGGCATCACGATCAGCGGCTTCACCGGCGCCTGCCGCCCGGACGGCATCGGCCCCTGCGAAGGCAGCGGCAGCCGCGAGCTGTCGGCCACCCAGCGCGGCCAATTGCTGCAAGTTCACCGCGGCCAGGTCGCACCGCAACTGTTGCAGGACGCCACGCTGGCGCCCGACATGAGCGCGCCGCCCCGTCCGGAAGAGCCGGCCGGCAAGCCGGGCGGTGGCGGCGTGGCCGCCATGCCGGGGCTGGAGGCGCAAAAAACTATTGCGTTACAGCAATTGTCGCAAAATGCAACGGGCGGCAAAAACCCGCCGGACGCCAATGGCATCGTCACCGTGCCGCCGGTCTCCGAGGTGAGTCCGCCGGTGACGCCGGACCTGCCGGTCACGCCGACGCCGCCGGTGGTGGTGACGCCGCCCGTGGTGACGCCGCCGGTGGTGGTGACGCCGCCGGTGGTGGTGCCGCCGGTGGTGGTGCTTCCCGAGCGCCAGATCGTCTGGGGCCGCTGGCAGCCGGTGCTGGACCTGCCGGTCAAGGTGGACTTTGTGACTGAGCTGAACAAGGGTACCGAACTGGTCGCCACGAATGACGATTTCGCGCTGATGCGTACCCAGGGCAAGGCTTACCTGATCCCCGAGCGTGGCTCGGTAGGCTTCGAATTGGCACAGAGCGAAGCATATATACACAGCGACAACCCGGCGATCCCGGTGGTGGCGGCGAAAGTTGAAAACGGGGTGTTGAAGTTTAATTTTGATAACCGGACCTTTGCCACCAATTTTGATCTTGTCAACAAAACCGAGCGGGTGGCCTTGCAATCCAAGGGCGCCGTCGCCAGCGATGGTCGCTTCTCGGGCGAGAGTCGTTTCAGCGCGCCGACCAATATGGCGCTCAGTGGCGTGCTCAGTTCGGAAAACGGGGGCAGCGCGGCCTATTTGTTCGATGCCCGCCTCAGCGGCAACCGTGCGGTCTACGGCACCACCCTGTGGCGCCAGCAGGCGGTGCTGACCAAGCCGTAAGGCCGCCCGGCGCTAGCCAGGCCAGACAGCCCGCGATCCGGCGCCGAGCCGGATCGCGGGCTGTTTTGTATTGATGATGCATTTCTGCAACAATTTCACTGCTATTCGCGCCGCGATTTTTTATTGGTTTGAATAACTGGTGCGCTTTCCTTGATTGGAATGCGGTTGATTTGGCCCTCTCGACAAGCTTGCATATTTAAACCGTCTCCCAGGTCAAATAACCGCCTGCCCCCTATGCCGGACAGCGCCAGAGTGGACTGTTCGACATGTCTTGCTTTAGCCGCGATCTTCTCTGATAATGATCCGCCGTATTAATGTTGGTGAATAAACTATCAAGATTCAGAGGATATTGTTCAATTTTGTGACCCGCGTCACATCAAGCGGTCAATACCTTCTGACATTATTCGGTACGTTAGGTTGCAGTAGCGAATTTCCGCGAGCTGCAAAATTTAACTTCAATCAAAATTTTCCATTAGGAGCACTACATGGCTACTCATTCTCTCGATCTGCAAAAGCTGTACGTCGCGTACTTCAACCGTCCTGCAGATCCAGGTGGCCTGGCTTTCTACGAAGCCACTCTGACCGCCGGCACCGCTACCCTGGCCAGTATTGCTGCTGACTTCGGTAAGTCGGCCGAGTACAAAGCCGCATACGCCGGCTTGAACAGCCTGCAGATCATCGACAAGATCTACCTGAACCTGTTCGGCCGTCACGCCGACAACGGCGGCGCGCTGCTGTACTCCGGTCAGCTGGACAGCGGCGTCTACACCCTGGCTCAGATCGTTACCACGATCGCCAACGGCGCCATGGCTACAGGCAACCCAGACGGCATCGCTTACGCAAGCAAAGCCGCTGCAGCCGTTGCTTTCACCGACAAACTGGTCGCTACCCCAGGCGGCGTTGTTGCTTACTCCAACCAAGCAGCTGCCGACGTTGGTAAAGCCTTCATCACCGGCGTCACCGACGCTGCATCGCTGGCCGCCGCTATCGCGCCAACCGCGCTGGCCGCCACCGTCACCAACGTTCAGACCGCTAACAACCCTAACCTGGCTGCTTCGGTTGTTGCCCAGACCGCGTCCGACGCTGCTGCTACTGTCGCTGCGACCAAAGTTGGCGCCGCTGTTGCCGCTTCGACCGCTGTTACCGATTCGATCAAAGCTGCTGCCGATGCACACACCAAAGAAGCGCTGACCGACGCAACCGCTCTGACCGCTACCGCTACCGACGCAGCTACTGCTTCGGCTACCGCTGCTACCGCCAAGACCGACGCTGCCGCTGCCGTGGTTACCGCTCAAGCTGCCGTTGACGCTGCTGCCGCCGCTGGCGACGCTGCTGCCTACGTTGCTGCTCAAGCACAACTGAACCTGGCTAACGCAACCCTGACCTTCGCTACCACCGCTGCAACCAAAGCCGCTGCAACCGCTGCAACCGCTGACGCCGCTGCTAAAGCTGCTGTCGCCGACGACGCTGCCGCTGTTACCGCTGACGCTGCTGTTGGCACCGCAACCACCACGGCTGCCGCTGCTGCAACCGAAGCTACCGCTGCTGCCGCTGACGCAACCGCCAAGGCTGCTGCTTTCGCCGCTGCCGCTGCCAAGACCACCGACACCGCAACCGATGACGCAGCTGCTACCACCGCTGTGAACTCGGCTAAAACCGTGACTGCTGCTGCCGCCGACGCTGCTGGTACCGTTGTTGTACAACAAAGCTCGGCTTCGTACGCAACCGCTGCTGCAACCGCTACGACCGACGCTACTGCCGCTGCCACCGCACACGGCACCACCATCGCAGCGATCGCCGCTGTGAACTCGATCGCTACCGCCGCTACCGCTGTCAGCGCCGCTGCTGCCGAACTGGTCGCCGCCAACACCGCTAAGGCTTCGGCTGATGCAGCCCTGGTCGTTGCCACCAACTACAGCAACGCCGCCAAAGCAACCATCACCACCGCTGACGACGCTGCTGCTGCAACCGCACTGGCCGCCGCTACCACCGCTGCCACCACCGCTGCTGCCGCTGTTGTCTCCGCCAACGCTGACGTTGCCACCGCAGCTCCGCTGGGCGCGCTCTACGTTGCCAAGACCTTCACCCTGAGCACCGGCGTGGATCTGGGCGCGAACTTCGTCGGCGGCGCTGGCGAAGACACCTTCAACGCCATTGCTACCAAGACCTTCAATGCACTGGACTCGCTCGATGGCGCCGCCGGTACCGACACCCTGATCGTTGCTGACAACGCTGCCGCAATCGATACCACCGGTGTTACCGTGAAGAACATCGAAATCGCCCAACTGTCGTCGTCGTCGACCGTAGTCGCGAACACCACCGGCTGGACCGGCCTGACCTCGCTGACCACCACCGGCTCCGGCACCATGACCGTGACCGCTGCTGCCACCACCGACGTCACCGTTTCCAACAACGCGCTGGCTGCTGCTGTCATCACCGTCAACGGCGGCAAGTCGGCTACCGTCTCGGCTGTGGGCTCGACCACCGGCACCATCGCCGTCGGCGGCACCACCGCTGTTGCCGGCGCTGTAATCGTCAGCAACACCACCACTGGCGACAACATCGCCGCCGGCAACATCACCGTTACCGGTGGTACCACGGTCAGCATCAGCCAGGCGCACTCCAATGCTGTCAACACCACTGACACCAACGGTACCGTGATCGTCAACGGCAATGCATCGACCACCGGCGTGACCGTCAGCAATGCTGCCGCAGCCACCGCTTCGGCAACCGTTGCTGGCGTAACCGCCAACACGGTAACCATCAACGATGTGAACACGGGCCACGCCACCAAGGCCGGCACCATCACTTCGGCGACCATCAGCAACTACACCACCGTTGCGATCAACGATAACGCGCTGACCACCCTGAGCCTGACCGGCGGCAGCGGCAACGTCATCATCGACAACAGCGGCCTGACCACCGCCACCAACAAGACCCTGGGCCTGACCGTCAACGGACTGACCGGCGGCACCCTGGACGATGCTGACATCTACACCACCCTGAACGTGACCACCACCGGCGCCAATTCGACGCTGGCCAACATCACCGAAGGCGGCGTGACCGCGATGACCGTTGCTGGTTCGAAAGTTCTGACCCTGACCAGCACCGCTGGCCTGAGCGCCCTGGCAACCGTAACGGTTTCCGGTGCAGCCGGCTTGACCGCTGACCTGTCCGCTGCGACCGTAACCGCCGTGAACACCAGCGCTACGACCGGTACCACGACCGTGACGATTGACGGCTCCAAGGCAACCTTCACCGGCGGCGCCGGTGTTGACGTCGTCACCACCAGCGCAGCCATCGTTGGCAAGGCTATCGACCTGGGCGCCGGCGACGACACCCTGGTGCTGGGCCTGGGCACGCTGCCTACCGCCACCGTCAAAGGCGGCGCTGGCACCGACGTCCTGTCGATGATCGCAGGTGAAGCGGTCACCGCCTCCGGTTCGGCAGCTTTCGCAGGCCAGGTAACCGGCTTCGAATCGCTGACCCTGACCGGCGCCACCGGTGCACAAGCTGTTGACGTCGCTGCTCTGGGTTCGTACACCAAAGTAAGCTCGTCGGCTAGCGCTGGCACCCTGACGCTGAACAACCTGGCATCGAACGGCACCCTGACCATCACCGGCGACACCGCTGGTACCGGCTATGTTGTTAATGTCACCAACGCAGCGGCTGGCCTGAGCGACGTGCTGAATCTGTCGCTGAGCAAAGCTGGCCTGCTGGCAGCTGGTTCGGTTACCGCCGCTAACGTTGAAACCGTGAACATCACCACGGCCGACACGCAAACGACCCCAACCAACCCACTGGACACGCTGACCCTGGTGTCGACCGCTGCAACCACGGTAAAAATCAGCGGCAACGCTGGTCTGAACCTGACCGACACCGCCACCACCCTGACCTCGGTTGACGCCAGCGGCATCACCGCAGGTAGCTTCACCTTCACCTCCGGCGCCCTGGCTGCTGCCGCGGCGATCAAAGGTTCGGCTGCCGGCACCAACACGGTTGACTTCTCGCTGGCAACCGGCGGTGTGGTTACCTACACCGGCGGCACCGGCAACGATGCGATCACCGCGTCGAACGGCAAAGCCAACGTCATCACCCTGGGCAACGGCACCAACTCGGTTACCGGCACCACCGGCAACCAGACCATCACCGGCGGCACGGGTGCTGATACGGTTACGCTGACCACCGGCAACAACGTTGTCAACCTGGGCAACGGCGCCAACGCCTTCACCGCGACCACGGGTAACAACACCTACGTCGGCGGCACGGGCGTGGACACCATCTCGGTAGGCGCAGGCGTCAACACCATCACCACCGGCACCGGTGCTGACATTGTGACCCTGACCACGGCTGGCGCCAACGTCAACACCTTCTCGACCATCACCGATGCGCACGCTGGCATGCAAATCGCGTTCACCAATCTGGGTACCGAGACCTTCGTTTCGGCCAAGATCTCGACGCTGGATGCTAGCACCGCTGTGTTCCAGGATTACGCCAACGCTGTTGTTGCTGGCGCATCCCAGGCTGACCACACGATGAACGGCGCGTTCGGCTGGTTCCAGTTCGGTGGCAACACCTACCTGGTGGAAGTCAAGCACGACACCACCGCTGGTGTTGCTCAGACCTTCGCCAACAACGTTGACCAGATCGTCAAGCTGACCGGCCTGATCGACCTGAGCACCGCCACCGGCGGCACCACCAACATCCTGACCCTGGTGTAATCACCTTGGAACGGCTCACCTCCGCGCATTTCGGCGGGGTGAGGCTGGTGTGACCTAAAACCCCGCAGCCGTCAGGTTGCGGGGTTTTTTTTGATACGTATACTTTCGACGGCACTAATCGCGATGCGCGCCGTGGCGGCATCGCATGAAGAGGAGGGTTTAATGGATTGGACAGCGGGATATGCATCGGATGTGGAATATATCGCCGGTTACTACCGGGAACAGAGTCCGCAGTGGCTCAATATGGTTTGTGTGCTCAATGGGCTGGAGCCGGTCGCGCTTGATGCCGGGTTCAGCTATTTTGAACTGGGATTCGGACGCGGCCTGACGGCCAATGTGCTGGCCGCCGCCTATCCCCAGGGGCAGTTTTATGCAACGGACTTCAATCCAGCCCACGTCGCCGGCGCGCGCGCCCTGGCCGCCGACGGCGGGCTCGACAATCTAACGCTGCTCGAGAGCAGTTTCGCCGAACTGGCGCAGGGTGCGGTCGAGTTGCCGCAGTTCGACTTCATCACCCTGCACGGCATCTACACCTGGGTCACTGCGGAGAACCAGCAGCATATTGTCGACTTCATCGCGCGCCACCTGAAGCCGGGCGGTTTGGTGTATCTGAGTTATAACGCCATGCCGGGCTGGACTGCGGCCTTGCCGATACAGCGCCTGCTGGTCGAGTATGGCGACGCCTTCCCGCAGCGCAGCGACGTGCAGATAGGTGGCGCTGCGGATTTCGTGCAGAAATTGGCCGCCGCCGGCGCGACGTATTTCCACGCGCATCCATCCAATCAAGTACGACTCAACGGCTTGAACACCGGCAATCGCCAGTACCTGGTGCACGAGTATATGCACAAGCATTGGCAACCGCTCTACCATGCGGATGTTGCGCGCGCGCTGCGCGCGGCAAAAATGGACTATGCCGGCTCCGCGGAGTTTTCCTGCGCTTATACACAATTGTTCATGAATCCGGAAAGGCAGGCGTTGCTTGAACAAATGCCGGATCCGGCCATGCGCGAGACGCTTAAGGACTATTTCCTCAACACCGGATTCCGCAAGGACGTGTTCGTGCGCGGGGCGCGCAGTATGTCGGCGGCGCGGCGCAAGGCCTGGCTGGCCCAGACCAGCGTGATGCTGATGGTGGCGCGCGACAAGGCAAACTTCAAGATGCGCCTGACGGTCGGCGAAGTCAACGGCGCGCCCGAGGTGTATGGCGCCATCTGCGACGCCTTGGCCGAACGCCCTCACACCATGGGCGAGTTGGCCGGGTTGCCGCAGCTGCAGGGGCGTACGTTCGAAGACGTGGTGCAGACGGCGGTGTTGTTGGCCACATCCGGGCAGGCGTCGTTGTTCCGTGGTGCCAGCGTCGCCCCCGCGCCGGCGCTGCGCCTGAATCGGGCGATCGCCGCCCATGTCGAGCACGGCGACGATTACAGCACCATGTGTTCCCCGGTGCTTGGTGACGGCTTGCCGGTGCCGTACGTCGAGCGCCTGGTGTTCGGCCTGCTTGCGCAGTGCGTTGCGGAGCCCGACATCGACGCGCTGGCCGGCGAGGCTTGGCGTGCCATGTTGCGGCAGTCGCGGCGGATGGTGAAGGAGGGGGTTGCGCTCGAAACCGACGAGCAGAACTTGCAGGAATTGCGTCTGGCGATCGAGCGCATCGTTCGTGATAAACTGCCACGTTGGCGCAGCTTGGGAATGATCTAGGCTCCCCGAGGGGCAAGGAAGGTGGCGCCTTCCTTGCTTTTATGGTTTTTTATTCAACTTCTCCGTGCATTTCTCTAAAAAAATGTGACCTGCGTCACAAATTCCCCCGTATTTCAGCGATAATGTCTCGTCTTTAAATAATTGTGCTGCGGCCATACGCTGCACACATGGCCGCATGGGCGACATTTTTTCACCGTCAATCGCGTCTTTCCCTGCGTTATATCGCCGTTGCTAGTCAGCTAGAACCTATGAAACCACTATTGAATCCAAAAAACGAAATTGAGCAGATCTTGCTCAGTTTTAAGAGCACCTTTTACACCGTGGGCGTTTTCAGCGCGATCACCAATTTGTTGATGCTGGCGCCGTCGCTGTACATGCTGCAGGTGTACGATCGCGTGCTGCAAAGCCGCAACGAGATCACCTTGCTGATGCTGACCTTGATGATGCTGGGTGCCTACGTACTGCTGGGCGCGCTGGAATTGATACGCAGTTTTGTGCTGGTGCGGGTGGGGGCGCAGTTCGACATGAAACTCAACCGCCGCGTCTACACCGCCGCCTTCGAGCAGAATCTGAAGCAGGCGGGCGGCAATGCCGGCCAGGCGCTGCAGGACCTGACCTCGCTGCGTCAATTCTTGACCGGCAATGCCTTGTTTGCATTCTTTGACGCGCCGTGGTTTCCGATTTACCTGCTGGTCATCTTCCTGTTCGAGCCGATGCTGGGCTTGTTCGCGCTGGGCGGAACGAGCCTGCTGGTCATCCTGGCCGTCATCAATGAACGCGTGACGAAAAAGCCGATGGCCGAAGCCAACGGCATGTCGATCGCGGCCAGCGCGCTGGCCACCAACAATCTGCGCAATGCCGAAGTGATTGAATCGATGGGCATGCTGCCCAACCTGATGGGCCGATGGTTCAAGCTGCACGGCCGATTCCTGCACCTGCAGGCGGAAGCGAGCGAAAAGGCTGGCGTGGTGGGCGCCCTCACCAAGTTTGTGCAGGTCTCTTTGCAGTCGCTGGTGCTGGGCTTTGGCGCGCTGTTGGTTCTGGATGGCAAAATCACTTCCGGCATGATGATTGCCGCCTCGATTCTGCTGGGCCGCGCGCTGGCGCCGGTGCAGCAAGTGATCGGCGTGTGGAAATCCTTCAGCAGCACGCGCAGCGCCTACGAACGCTTGCAGGCCCTGTTGGAAAAAAATCCGCCGCGTGGCTCCGGCATGCCGCTGCCCAAGCCTTCGGGCCACCTGGCAGTCGAGAACGTGATTGCCTCGCCGCCAGGCGTGAAGGCTGCGCTGCTGAAGAATGTCAACTTCGCCATCATGCCTGGCGACGTGCTGGGCGTGATAGGCCCCAGTGGTTCGGGCAAGTCGACCCTGGCGCGTTTGCTGGTCGGCGTGTGGCCGGCCGCCGGTGGCAAGGTGCGCCTGGATGGCGCCGATATCTATAGCTGGAACAAGGCTGAGCTGGGACCGAGCATTGGCTACCTGCCGCAGGACATCGAACTGTTCGGCGGCACGATCGTCGACAACATCGCCCGTTTCGGCGAAGTCGATGCGGAAAAAGTGGTGCTGGCCGCCAAGCGCGCAGGCGTGCATGACATGATTTTGCATCTGCCCGACGGGTACGACACGATGCTCGGCGACGGCGGCGCCGGTTTGTCCGGCGGCCAGCGCCAGCGCCTCGGCCTGGCGCGCGCAATGTACGGCGACCCGTCGCTGATCGTGCTCGATGAGCCCAATTCCAACCTGGATGACGTGGGTGAGCAGGCGCTGGTGCGCGCGGTCGCCGAGCTGCGCCAACAAGGCAAGACCATCGTCCTGATTACCCACCGCACCAGTGCGATTGGCGTGACCAACAAGCTGCTGTTGCTGCGCGATGGCATGGTTGAAATGTTCGGGCCGACCGACCAGGTGCTGACTGCGCTGCAGCAGCAAAATCAAAAGAACGCGCTGGCCCAGCAGCAAGCCCAACAGGCCCAACAGGCCCAGCAGCAGGCCCAACAGGCACAGCAGCAGGCGCAGCAGGCCCAGCAGCAGGCCCAGCAGACGCAGCAACAAGCCCAGCAGCAAGAACAGCAGCAGACGCAATTGGCTGCCCAAGCGGCAGGCAATGCCACCACGGAGTAAGCATGAATATGAAACTGATAGATACCAAGGCATTGGCTAGCGATGTCATTTCCCATGATGTCACGCCGCTGACGGTAAATACCGACGCCAGCGGTTACAGCCGGCTGGGCTGGATCATCGTCCTGGTCGGGGTGCTCGGCATGTTGGTCTGGGCATGCTTCGCGCCGCTGGACAAGGGCGTGCCCTTGTCCGGCACGGTGACCAACGAGGGCAACCGCAAGGCGGTCCAGTATCAGATCGGCGGCACCGTCGACGAGATCCTGGTCAAGGAAGGCGATCTTGTCAAAAAAGGCCAGTTGCTGGTCCGGATGAACAATGTCCAAGTGGTGGCGCAAGCGGACATCAGCAGGACCCAGCTGATCGCCAACCTGGCAGCCGAAGCGCGCCTGCTTGCCGAGCGCGATGGCAAGAGCAGCCTGACCTTCCCCGTGCAGTTGGAGAACAGCAAGACCGATCCGCGCGTGATCGAAAATATCGCGCTGCAGACTCAGTTGATGAGTTCACGGCAGTCCGCGCTCCATAGCGAGCTGGCGGCAGTGGCAGAAAGTATCGGTGGCCTGAAGTCGCAGTTGGCCGGGGTTCAGTCTTCGCGCGAGAGCAAGATGGCTCAGGCCCGCATCGTCAAGGAGCAGTTCGATAACCTGAAAGACCTGGAGCGCGAAGGCTATGTCGCGCGCAGCAAGGTGCTTGACTATGAGCGTACTTATGTCCAGCTCAACGGCTCCATCGCCGAGGATTTGGGCACCATCGGCCATATCCAGCGCCAGATGTCCGAGCTGAGCCTGAAAGTGGCCCAGCGCAATCAGGAGTATCAACGCGATGTGCGCATCCAGTTGGCCGACGTTCAAAAGGAAGTGCTGGCGCTGAGCAGCCGCCAGGTTGCGGAAAACTATTCGGTCAACAATGCCGAGGTACGCTCACCGGTGGACGGCGTGGTGATCGGTCTGGCCGTGTTCACGCGGGGCGCCGTGGTGCAGCCCGGCTTCCGGATGATGGACATCGTGCCGATGGAAGACACCCTGATCGTCGAGGGCCGATTGGCCGTCAATCTGGTCGACAAGGTGCACACCGGCCTGCCGGTCGAACTGATGTTCTCCGCGTTTAACAGCAACACCACTCCGCACGTGCCCGGGGTGGTGACCAAAGTGTCGGCGGACCGCTTGACCGACGAACACAATGGCTCGCCGTATTACAGCGTCCAGGCGCGTGTGACGCCCGAGGGCATGAAGATGATGCAACACAATAAACTGGAAGTGCGGGCCGGCATGCCGGTGGAGCTGTTCGTCAAGACCGGCGAGCGCACCATGATGAGCTACCTGCTGAAACCGGTTGTCGACCGCGCCAAGACCTCGATGACGGAGGAATGATGACGATGCGTACAAGAGCTCCAAAACCGGCGGCGCTGCTGGCGGCGCTGCTGGGCGCCGGCGCCATGCTGCACGCCACCAGCGCCGCCGCCCTGGGTCTGATGGAAGCCTATAACGCGGCCTTGAAAAACGATACGGTCTTCCGCGCGGCCTATTATGCCAACGAAGGCGGCAAGGAAAGCAAGGCGCTGGGTTTGTCGGGCTTGCTGCCGAATATTTCGGCCAGTGTCTCCGGCAGCAAGAATCGTACCGATATCACGCAAAACGATAGGACGATCAATCCGGTTTACTACAGCCGCTCCGCCACCATCCAGGTGCGCCAGCCGTTGTTCAGTCTGGATGCGCTGGCGCGCTACAAGGAAGGTCTGCTGCAGACCGATTACAGCGGCGCTGTCTACTTGAGCGAGCAGCAGCAAGTGGTGCTGCGCGTGGTCGGCGCCTATATCGAGGCGCTGTTCAAGGAGGATCAGCTGGCGCTGGCGCGGATCGAACGCGATACCTATGTCGAACGGATGAAGGTCAACGACCTGATGTTCGCCAAGGGCGAAGGCACGCGCACCGATATGCTGGAAACCCGCGCCCGCCTCGACGTCGCCGAGGCGGCCCTGCTGGAGGCCCAGGATAATCTGGCCGCCACCCGCACCAGCCTGGCCGCGATCATCGGCGGAGATGTCGGCGAGCTGGAAAAGCTCGCGCCCGACTTCCGCGGCAGCCCGGACGACACGCTCAGTTTTGACGCCTGGAAGCGGGTGGCGCTGGAGCGCAATCCTGAACTGAAAGCCAAGCAGCTTGCCGTCGACATCAACCAGCAGGAAATCAACAAGGCGCGCGCAGGGCATACACCGCGGCTCGATTTGGTGGGTACCTATGGCAAAAGCACTTCGGACTCGACCAGCACCATCAACCAGGACACCACCTCGCGCAGCATCGGTTTCCAACTGACCATACCGCTGTATTCGGGCGGCGCGGTCAATGCGACCACCCGGCAGGCCGTGGCCGGACGCGAAAAAGCCAAGGCCGACCTGCAAACAGAAACGGACAAGGCGCTACTGGAGTTGCGCAAGGATTACGATTCCGTGGTCAGCAGCGTCGCGCGCATCGCCGCTCTGATGAAGGCGGCCGATTCGGGACGCTTGCTGGTCAAGGCGACCGAGCAAAGCATCAAGGGTGGCGTGCGCATCAATCTGGATTTGCTGGACGCGCAGCGGCAACTGAGCGCCACCGAGCGCGACCTGGCCCAGGCCCGCTACACCTATGTGCTGTCGCAGCTGAAACTGCGCGCGGCGGCCGGTACGCTGTCGGCCGACGACGTGCGCGCGATGGCCGTGTATTTCCGTTGAGCGGAGTGCGTACAGGATGACAGGGAATGCGATGGAACCGGAACTCGAAGTAACCGTCAACGGCACCAGCTACCGCGTGGCCGATTTGAACGACGAAGCGCGCAGCCAGGTAGGCAATCTGCAGTTTGTCGAAGGGGAGATCGCCCGCTTGAATGCCAAGCTGGCGGTCTATCTGACGGCCAAGATGGCCTATGAGAACGCGTTGCGCGAAGCATTGCCGCGTTCGCTGCAGTGACTGCCCGAGGGGATCAGCCGAGGCTGGCCAGCGAGGCCTTCAACGCCTGGCCATAGGCGACCCGCGCCGTCTGCATGATGGCCAGGTCGCGCTGCAGTTCGGCGATGCGCTGCTCGGTCGCCTGGTACATTTGCAGCTGCGCCTTGGATTCCGCAGACAGCGCGCTTAACAGGTATTGCTTGCCATCCATGTTGATGGTTTGTTGATCGTTCATTGAACTGCTTTCCTTTCTGTGGGGGGAGCGGTCGGCCAGCGCAGGGTGGCCGGCCAGGTTTTTCATGGCATTGTTGAATCCTGCGGAAAATTGCCCGATGTCGGCGTAGGCCGACTGTGCCAGGCGCTGGCGCAAGGTGGCGCGCAACAGGGCGCGGCGCTCCCAGTCAGCCGCCAGCGCCACCGCCTTCTCGATGTATTGTTCCGTTGTGCGCGCGCGCAGGTCGTCGAGGCCGACCGCATGCAGGTGGCTGGCGCCGACCCGCAATTGCACCGCGTCGCCTTCCAGCGTCACCGCCGGCACGCCCATGTGCAGCGCTTCCAGCATGCCGATGCCGCCGGTCTTCGGGTAGCTGTCGAGCAGTACGTCGATCCTGTCGTAGGCTTTCATGTGCTCGCGCTGCGGGGATTTCTCGCACCAGAATTCGATGCGTTCGCGTCCGACGCCATGGCGGCCGAAGGCGTCCAGGATATTGCTTTGCAGCGCAGCGCTGGCATATTCCGGGCGCAGGAACGCCAGATGCGCATCCTTGCTGCCATGAAGAATGGCGGCCCACATCGCCATTGTTCCAGGCGTGTACTTGCCTGGATCGACACCCACGCCAAAGGTCGGATACTGGTTTTGCTGCGAGGGCAGGGTGCTCGCCAAAGGAAAATCCGGCATGGCGCCAAAGCAGGCAAATGCCCCGGGTAGGGCCAGGGTCGCATTCAGGCAACCGACACCATCAGCGGCCAGCACCTCGTCAACAATCATGTAGTCCAGCGCCGGCAGGCCGCAGGTGTTCGGTTGCCCGGTCCACGACAGTTGAAGCGGCGCCACGCGCCAGGCCATGGCTCCCAGCCGCGTTGAGGGCGCCTGCAGTCCGTTAAGATCAATCAGGATGTCGCAGCTCAATTGGGCCAGCTTGTCGGCTACGCTGCGGTTGTTGCCACGTGCAATGACGATCACCTGCTCGAACAGACCGGTAAACGAGTCGTCGGTGGCTACGCCTGCACCGTTCTCGATGAAGGCAAGGCATACTTCGAACAGACTGCGGTCAAGGCGCTCGACGATGGGCTTCAGCAGCCGCTGCGCTTCCGCGATATTCGACAGCACGTAGAAGCCGATGCGCAGGCGGCCATCGCGATTGCGCTGGCGTTCGGCAATTTGGCGGGTCGCGTCGGACAAGGGATGGGCCTGGGCCTCTTGCATCATGTGCGCGCCCCACTTGATTTGCAGCGCGAGGAATCTTGCCAGGCTGTCGGCGGAGCATACCCGGCTACGCACGCTCAGGCTGGCGATATAGCCCGGCAGCTGCTCAGCCGGTACCTGCGCCAGCGTGGCGAAGACGTCACCCAGGCGGTCGAACCGCGCAAAATCGGCCTGCCTGACGGTGGCCTGGCAGTAGGCGCCAAGCAGCTCCAGCGGAACCGGGCGCTCGCCGATTTGCACGGCCACGCGATACGCCTGACCGAAGTCCCCCAGATTGTCATAGATGCCCAGCAGCAGATATAACGGACGCACGTCGGTCGGCGCCATGGCGGAAGCGGATTGCGCCCAGCGCTCCGCCTCGCCTAAACGTCCCAGATTGTTGAAGACCATCGCCAGCGTTATGCAGGCCTGCAGCGCGTTGGGGCGGTCGGCCCCGGTGGCCAGCGGTTCGAGCACGGGCAGCGCTTCTGCCAGCCGGCCTTCGGAGATCAGTGTCATTGCCCGAGCCAACTGGCCGCGCGCATCGGTTTTCATCATCACGGTGCTGTGAACTTTCATTGCTATCGGCCGGCGCAGCGCGTGGCGCGTGCCGCTATTGTCTACCGCCTTACTTTACCATGCGCCGCCTGGCGATGGGGCGCGCGGCCGCGCCTACCGGCGGCGCTCATGCGGTCTTGGATATCGCCTGGGCCTGCGTCGCGAGCGCCGATTTCTGCTGGCGCATCCGGTGCCGCCAGCGCAGCGCCGGCCGCTCGACCAGCAGGTAGGACAGCAGCGCCAGCAGCATGGACGCCGCCAGCAACAAGGGCACGTTGGTCTGTTCGATAGCCTGGCCGGTGGCCTTCTGGATCACCCAGATCAGCAGGAAGTGGTTCAGGAACACGCCATAGCTCAGGTTGCCCAGGAACTCGTCGAGGCGCGAGAATGCGCGGCTGCGGATCGCCATCACGACCGGTATGCCGATCAGCAGTCCGGCCAGCACTTCCTTATTGAAATTCAATCCGTACAGGCGCGGGCTGAAGAACAGGCCCGCGTACAGCAGCGCCAGCACGGCGTAGACGGCGCCGCGGTAGCGCCGCGCGCCGGCCGTGTCGCGATTGAGCGAGGCCCCGAACAGGAACATGAACAGCGTGCCCGGCAGCAGGCGATAGCCGAAATGGTCGGAGTTGATCAGGCCGGAATACGCGCAGCAATACACCAGCAGCGAGGCGGCCGACAGCAGGTAGACGCCGCGCCGCGGCCACTGGATCAGGATCCACGGGATCGCCAGGTAGAACGTCAGCTCCAGTCCGAGCGACCAGGTTTGCGGCAGCACCAGCGCGCCGTCGGCCCAGTACATATAAAAGCCTTGCGGCAGGATCAGGAAGTTGAGCAGCCATTTGACGCCGTTGAGCTGGCTCAGGAAGGACGGCGACTCCAGATGCAGGAAGTGGATGCACAGCGCGGCCAGCAGCATATAGAACAGGAACTGCGGGAACAGCCTGGCGGCGCGGTCCAGGTAGAAGGCGGGCACGGCGCCCGGGCGGTCGTAGTATTTGCCGATCAACATGGTCATCACGTAGCCGCTCAGCAGGAAGAACGAGACCACCGCCACCACGCCCGGGTTGTAGCCCCAGAACGTGACGCCCACGTGCGAAATGGCGACCAGCATCGCCAGGATCAACCGATAGATACCCATATTGCCTCGATGTGAAAACAGACCTGCGCGGTCTGTTTTTTTTGGTTGCCGCGTTTGGGCGGCGATGGCGGATTATGCGGATTTATTATCGCCCAGGCAATGGGCATCCGGCGAAATGTCAGTTCGCTTGCGCGGCCTTGTCCTTGCCGTAGCAGTGCGGGCACGACACCTCGTACACGTATTCCGGCGCCAGTTGCTGGCGCGGCGTGACCACGGCGCGGCAGACGAAGCATTGCACGGTTTCGGTCGGCTCCAGTTTCGGATTGAGCGCGGTACGGTAGTCGAACACGAAGCAGTCGCCGGTGTAGTGGGCGCCGCCGACTTCCTCGAAGTACTTGAGGATGCCGCCTTCGAGCTGGTAGACGTTGTCGTAGCCGATGTTCTGCATGTGGATCGCCGCTTTTTCGCAGCGGATGCCGCCGGTGCAGAAGGTGACCACGGTCTTGCCGGCGAAGTCGTCCTTGTGGGCGGCGATCACTTCCGGGAACTCGGTGAATTTCTTGATGCGGTAGTCGACCGTGTGGTCGAAGGTGCCGACGTCGACTTCGAAATCGTTGCGGGTGTCGACCATGACCACCGGACGGCCGTGGTCGTCGACGCCGCTGTCGAGCCAGCGCTTGAGCGTGTGCGCCTCGACGAAGGGCGCGCGGCCTTCTTCCGGCTTGATCAGCGGCATGCGCATGGTGATGATTTCTTTTTTGATCTTGACCAGCATGCGCTTGTGCGACTGCTCGACCGAATAGCTTTCCTTCACTTCCAGGTCGGCGAAGCGGGCGTCGCTGCGGACCCAGGCCAGGAACTCGTCGATGTGCGAACGCGGACCGGACAGGAACATATTGATGCCTTCCGGCGTCAGCAGGATGGTGCCTTTCAGCGCCAACCGCTGGCAGATGTCCTGGTACAGCGGGCGCATCGTTTCGGTGTCGTCGAAGGTGACGAACTTGTAGGCGGCGATGTTGACGTGAGCGGCAGCGGCAGCGATGGCGGCGGCATGCGCTTCAGCTTGTAAAGCAGTATTAGCGTGCATGGTGGACATGATCAAAAATTGTGAAGAGCCGACATTATACGCGGGTTGCATAGGATTTCATCCAGAATGCCACAAAAATAGGCACCATTGGGCGCCTGATGCCAAGCCGGGAATTGGCCGCGCCAATTCTGCGGATATCTAATGGGGCTAGAATAAGTACGTGGCGATGCGCGGCGCATCATTTCGATGAGGTACGCAAATGAGAAAGAAACAAGATTTTTCAAAAGCCAATCTGGTCGACAAGGATGATGCGCCGGAATTGACGGAGGCGTGGTTTGCGGCAGCGAATATGTATCGTAAAGGGGCGTTGGTGAGGCATGGACGTCTTTTGCAAGCCACGACCAAAGTCGCGGTCAAACTGCGGCTGGATCGCGATGTCGTTGCCGCATTCAAGGTGGATGGCCCTGGTTGGCAGACGCGTATCAACCGAGCTTTGCGGGAATGGCTGGTATCGCATCCTGGTGAGCAAGGGGATGCAACTAACAGCTCGCGGCAGGCGAGGGACTATGAGCAGCTTTTGGATCGTATTGAAGACCTGGAAGATGAGCTGCGGGTGAAAGAGCGCGGAAACGGCCCGTTCATCGAGGTCAGCCCAGACGACCTCTAAGCTAAGTAGTTTTGGCGTTGTTGGAAACGCAAATCTCAAGAGGCTCTTCGCATTTCAGCGGGCGTTGAGGAGGCACGTTGAATCGCCTGGTACGCTGTTGCGAAAAGGGTATTATCGGAACCGTCCGGTTACGCATTTTGTTGACATCGATTCCGGGCTGAATGTGATCCGGTCGCTCAGCGGAGACTATCTTTCCGCTTGGAGATTAAGTTCACTGCAACTAGAGTATGTCATTAGAACTGGCAGGTTGGGAGGAGGGACATCGTGAATAATGCATTTGAAATGTATTGCGAGTTGCTGGAGCGCTTTCTGGCTCATAAGCTTTCCATCCAGGAGTTCAGTGTCGCTTTCATGGAACGCTTCCAGGCTGAGACAGAACAACTGGATGAGCCGCTTTTTTTGCTGCTTGACGAACTCTTTGGCGATGTCGATTCCACCACGGATGATCCGGAACTATTGGCCAAAAATCCGGATTTCTACTTGGACAAAGAGGGACTGGAGACCAAAGCGGGAGATATCCTGCGCCGGATGCAGGCCTGGCGCGCAGCGTCTGTCGAGGAAATGAGGCAGTTTAAGAAAATCCAGGGCGTCAGTATTGATGAAATAGAGGGCTGGATTGCTGAAGGCCGAAAATGAAGCTCGTACTTGATGCGTCGATGACGCTGGCGTGGGTCTTCGAGCGGACCAATGTCGATCAGGTTGATTGCGCCAATCGGGCGTCGCCAAGGTGCCTCTAAGATGTGCCAGATCTGCGAGCAGTTTGGGCGGCGTTCCTGATTTTTAGTGTTGTTAGGTCGATCATAATTATCGCCCAAACCCACCCGGAAAATTCAGGGTTCGCATGGTGTTCTGCGAAAGAACGTGGCGGCGGAACATCGCCTCCTTCCGCAATCACAGTTTCCAGCCAGAGTTCTGCAGCTTCGCCAGCATTGTCGATCGCCTCATCCAGCGTGTCGCCCGCAGAGAAACAACCGGGAAGATCAGGTATGACAACGCCAAAAGCATGGGTTGCGTCACCGAGTTCAATTGCAATCGGATATCTCATGATGATGTCCTATTTCAGTCCTGCCTGCTTGAATAGCTTTTGAACTAGCCCTTTCCCAAGATCCTTTTTAGGATGGGGCACGCTTATATGGCCGCCCCGGATCGGATGCGAGTAGATGTGGTGGGATCCCCTCACATGGCGGAGTATCCAGCCAGCTCGTTCAAGTTGCTTGATCAGGTCTGCGCTATTCATTCACCTATCGTACGTACAGCGTAACACTGCATGCCGAACTGGCGCAAACGGGGCTGTAAATCAGATTCATCGAACCCGGCCGCCGCACGGTAAAATAGCTGGTTATTGAACCAGCATTGAGCGGCATATGAACATGGTAGCAAACGAACAAGAAGTGGCGGCAACCCAGGCGATGGTCCCCACCGTCGCCAAGGCGGGACCGGACTTCGTCCATCTGCGGGTGCACTCGGAGTACTCCATCGTCGACGGCCTGGTGCGCATCGACGACCTGGTCGCCACCGCCGCCAAGGACAAGCAGGCCGCGCTGGCCGTCACCGACCTGTCCAATATGTTCGGCATGGTCAAGTTCTACAAGGCCGCGCGCGGCAAGGGCATCAAGCCGGTGGTCGGCGTCGACGTCTGGATCACCAACGACGACAACCGCGACAAGCCGCATCGCCTGATGTTGTTCGCCAAAAACCACATGGGCTACCTGCAGCTGTGCGAGCTGCTGTCGCAAGCCTGGCTGACCAACCAGTACAAGGGCCGCGCCGAGATCCGCACCGAGTGGCTGGTCGAACGCACCGCCAAGACCTATGCGCTGCTGCCCGACGTCAATCCGGCCGACGCCCTGATCGCGCTGTCCGGCGCGCACTTCGGCGACGTCGGCACGGCGATTGAAAACGGCAACCCGGCGCTGGCCGAGAAAAACGCCGAGAAGTGGGCGCAGATCTTCCCCGGCCACTTCTACATCGAGATCCAGCGCGCCGGCCAGGCCAACCAGGAAGCCCAGGTGCGCCACGCGGTGGCGCTGGCCGCCAAGCTGGGCCTGCCCGTGGTGGCGACCCATCCGATGCAGTTCATCCGCCAGGACGAGTTCATCGCGCACGAGGCGCGCACCTGTATCGCCGAAGGCGAAATGCTGGCCAATAACAAGCGGGTGCGCCGCTTCAACGAGCAGATGCGTTTCATGTCGCAGGCCGAGATGCGCGAGCTGTTCCACGACCTGCCGGCCGCGCTGCAAAACTCGGTGGAGATCGCCAAGCGCTGCAACCTGACGCTGACCCTGGGCAAGCCGCAACTGCCGAACTTCCCGACCCCGGGCATGACCATCGACGAGTTCCTGCGCGCGGAAACCAAGAAGGGCCTGGAGGAACGGCTGGAGCAGCTGTATCCGGATCCGGTCAAGCGCGAGGCGCAACGGGAGCGCTACGAGGCGCGGCTGGAGTTCGAGAACAACACCATCATCAACATGAAGTTCCCCGGCTACTTCCTGATCGTGGCCGAGTTCATCCAGTGGGGCAAGAACAACGACGTGCCGATCGGCCCGGGCCGGGGTTCGGGCGCGGGCTCGCTGGTGGCGTACGCGCTGAAGATCACCGACCTCGATCCGCTGAAGTACAACCTGCTGTTCGAACGTTTCCTCAATCCCGAACGCGTTTCGATGCCCGACTTCGACATCGACTTCTGCCAGGAAAAGCGCGACCTCGTGATCCAGCACGTCAAGGACCTGTACGGCCGCGACGCGGTGTCGCAGATCGCCACCTTCGGTACCATGGCGGCCAAGGGCGCGATCCGCGACGTCGGCCGCGTGATGGACTTCGGCTACAACTTCTGCGACGGCGTCTCCAAGCTGATTCCGTTCAAGCCGGGCAAGCCGGTGTCGATCGCCGAGGCGATCGAGGAGGAGCCGATGCTCAAGGAGCGCCAGCAGAACGAGGAAGAAGTGGCGCAGCTGCTGGACCTGGCGCAACAGGTCGAAGGCATCACCCGCAACATCGGCATGCACGCCGGTGGCGTGCTGATCGCGCCGGGCAAGCTGACCGACTTCTGCCCGCTGTACACCCAGGGCGGCGACGGCGGCGTGGTGTCGCAGTACGACAAGGACGACGTCGAAGCCGTCGGCCTGGTCAAGTTCGACTTCTTGGGCCTGACCACCTTGACCATCCTGGACCGCGCGGTCCGCTACATCAAGATGCTCGATCCGAAGGAGGCCGAGTTCGACCTGGCGCGCCTGCCGCTGAACGACCGTCCTTCGTACGAGCTGCTGACCAAGGCGAAAACCGTCGCCGTGTTCCAGCTGGAGTCGCGCGGCATGCAGGGCATGTTGAAAGACGCCCGTCCCGACCGCTTCGAGGACATTATCGCGCTGGTGGCGCTGTACCGTCCGGGCCCGATGGACCTGATTCCGGACTTCTGCAAGCGCAAGCACGGCGAAAAATTCGACTATCCCGATCCGCGCACCGAGTCGATTCTGTCCGAAACCTACGGCATCATGGTGTACCAGGAGCAGGTGATGCAGATGGCGCAGATCGTCGGCGGCTACTCGCTGGGCGGCGCCGACATGTTGCGCCGCGCGATGGGCAAGAAGAAGGCCGAGGAGATGGCGGAGCACCGCGAGATCTTCCGCGCCGGCGCCGCCAAGGACGGCCTGTCCGCGCAGAAGGCCGACGAGATTTTCGACTTGATGGAAAAGTTCGCGGGCTACGGCTTCAACAAGTCGCACGCCGCCGCCTACGCGCTGCTGTCCTACCACACGGCCTACCTGAAGGCCCACCATCCGGCCGCGTTCATGGCGGCCAATATGTCGCTGGCGATGGAGGACACCGAGAAGGTCAAGATCCTGGTCGAGGATTCGATCGACATCTGCGGCCTGACCATCCTGCCGCCGGACATCAACAAGTCCGACTTCCGCTTCATGCCGGACGGTCCGCCGCCTTCGGTGACCGGCAAGAAGGTCACGCAGATCCGCTACGGCCTGGGCGCCTGCAAGGGCGCCGGCCAGAATGCGATCGAGGCCATCATCGCCGCCCGCACCGCCGGCGGTCCGTTCACCAGCCTGTTCGATTTCTGCAAGCGGGTCGACAAGAAGCAGATCAACCGCCGCACCATCGAATCGCTGATACGCGCGGGCGCCTTCGATTGCCTGGCGATCGACCGCGCCATCCTGCTGGCCACGGTCAGCTTCGCGATGGAATGCGCCGACCAGGAGGCCAAGGCGGCCAACCAGGTCAGCCTGTTCGGCGGCGACGATTCCGACCTGGTGGCGCCGCCCGAATACGTGAAGGCGGCGCCGTTCACCGACCGCCAGAAGCTGGCCGAGGAAAAGATCGCGCTGGGCTTCTACCTGTCGGGCCACATGTTCGATTCGTTCGCGCCGGAAGCGCGCCGCTTCGCCCGCACCAAGCTGGCCGAGCTGGAGCCGTCACGCGAGCCGCGCATGCTGTGCGGCGTGATCACCGGCATCCGCCCGCAGATGACGCAGCGCGGCAAGATCCTGATCGTCACGCTGGACGACAAGACGGCGGTGGTCGAGGTCACCGTGTATGCGGAAGTGTTCGAAGAGAACAAGCGCATGTTCAAGGACGACGAGTTCCTGGCCGTGGTCGGCAAGGTGTCGGAAGACCGCTTCTCCGGCGGCCTGCGGATCTCGGCCGAGAAGGTGTTCGACATCGTGACGGCGCGCATCAACTACGGCAAGCAGCTGGGCATGGCGCTGCCGACCTCGGTGGACGTGCGCAAGATGGCCGAGGTGCTGGCGCCGCACCGCCACGCGGACGGCTTGCCGGTGTCGGCGCGCGTCACGCCGCAGGGCGTGGGTTGCGTGGTGCAACTGGGCGAGGCGTGGCGCGTGGCGCCGTCGGACGAGCTGCAACTGGCGCTCCAGCAGGTGCTGGGCGCCAAGGATGTCGCGATCGAGTACTAGTTACATCTGTTCGCTGATGCTGGTAATGGCATACCCCTTGGCGCCTATCTGCTCCAGGGGGTGAACGATGTGGTAGCGGGACAGATCGTCGAGGCCGTCGTCGACTTCGACCTGGCTGGCCTCGGGATGCCAGTCGGTGTTGGTGGCTTCCTCGGGGATGGGTTTGCCCTCCGGCACAGCCAGATAGCTGTGTTTGCCTTTTGCTTCATCTCGGTAATAAATATCCACACGCATGGTATTTCTCCTTGGACGAAAAACCCATGGTACCGGATTTTTCAGGCCAATGCGTATTCGTCGTCATCGTGCGCGACGGTGGCGCGGCTGCTGTAGTTCTGGCCCGGCGGCGTCGGCACCGCCTCGAAGCGCGGCGCGTTCAGGCCGGCGCGGATGGCGGCGCTGATGTCGACCAGCGTCTCATGGCGCTTGCGCGTTTCCGAGCGCTTCTTCGAGGCGATCGCCGCCAGGTCCGGCGGCGCGATGGCCTCGCACGGCAGGCGCCAGTCGCCGTCGGCGCGGCGGCTCGCTTCCAGCTCCTGCCACAGCGTGTCGTAATCGGCGAGCACCTTGCCCTGGCGGGAGGCGCCGCAGACCACGCGGTTGGCGTTGCTGACCAGGCGCAGTTCGACGCAGCCGTAGTCGTGGCCGATCTGGCTCAGCAGCTTGACCATCATATTCTTCGGCCGCAGGCCGTGCAGCTCGCGGGTGGCGTCCTTGATCACCTGCAGGCCCTGTTCGCTCTTCGAGCCCTGCATGCAGCCTATGCCCAGCACCATGCCGCGCACCCCCTGCAGGAAGGAAAACGCGCAGCTGTAGACCAGCAAGCCGTCCTGCTTGAGTTGCAGCACCAGCTCGCCTTCACGCTCCATCGGCTCGATGGCGCGCAGCTCCAGTTGGTAGCGCAGGCCGGTCTTGCCCTCGACGCTGCCCAGCTCCACGCCGCCGCGCGCGGCGCGCACCGTCAGCGGCCCCAGGCCCTGGCGGAAGATGAAGCGGTAGTGCTGTTGCAGCAGCTCGACGCGCTGGGCGCAGCTCATCGTGTTGCTCAGGTAGGGACGGTAAATCTTGTACAGCAGGCGCGGGCGGGCCTGGACCAGGTCCATGAACAGCGGATGGGAGTTGAGCAATTGCAGCCAGCCGCCGGTGGCCCGGCGCTGCAGCGAGGCGCGCAGCGACAGCTTGAACGATTCGCGTAGCTGTTTCAGGCCGCTGAACTCGGCCACGCCGGAGCGGAGGGTGATTAACTGCGACATCTGGTGTCTCTCATGTGAATCGGGCTGCTAGGGGTGGCTGTTTTGCTGTCTTCTCGCTCATGAGGCGTGTGTCTGTATCGTAAATCCAGTGTAACGTATTGTAAATTGGGGTAAAGGCTTACGCTTTTCCCTTAATAATTGCTACTTACCAAAAAGTAATCGCCATATAGGGGAAAAGCGCGGAAGTAAGGGGAACGCGTAGTTGCGAAAAGCAATGCGCGATGAATTCTGGCAATGCATAATGCTACATAACGATACAAAGCGTCCCGTATGTCTCCCTCCCGTCTGCGTCACCTGGAATTCCCCGCCTTCATCGCGTTGTACCTGCTGTTCGACTGGGCGACCTATATCGACCCCTTGTATGGCTTGAACATCACGCCGTGGAATCCCGATCCGGCGCTGGGCCTGGTGTTCTGGCTGCGGCACGGCTGGCGCGCGGCGCTGCCGTGGTTCGCGGCGCTGGTGGGCGGCGAGTTGCTGGTGCGCGGCATGCCGGCCGGCTGGACGGTTAGCCTGCTGAGTTCGCTTTGGCTGAGCGCCGGCTACGGCCTGCTGGGCGCGGCGTTGCGGCGCCGGTTCGGCGACGGCGGCGTGTTCGACAGCCGCGAGCGCCTGTTCCAGTGGGTGCTGATCGTGGTGGTCGGCACCATGGTCAACGATGTCGGCTACATCTCGCTGCTGTCGGCGGCCGGGCTGATCCCGGCCGGGCAGTGGGGCGAGGCGGTGCTGCGCTTCGGCATCGGCGACATGGTCGGGGTGCTGGTGTCGATGCCGCTGATCTGGATGCTGGCCAGTGCCGGCGACCGCCAGCGCCTGCGGGCGACGGTGTGGCGGGCCGAGACGCTGGCCTACCTGGCGCTGGCGATCGGCGTGCTGGACATGGTGTTCGGCAGCATCGCCACCTCGGAGTTCAAGCATTTTTATTTCCTGTTTTTGCCGGTGATCTGGGCGGCGTTCCGCCAGGGGCTGTTCGGCACGGCGCTGATGGTGTTTGTGCTGCAGGCGGGCATAGGCGCGCTGGTCAAATGGAACCACGCGGTGTATATCGCCGTGCACGAATTGCAGATGCTGGACGCGGTGCTGGCGCTGGTGGGCTTTTCGATCGGCATCGCGGTCGACGAGCTGCGCAAGGTCTCCAGCGAGCTCAAACAGACGATGCGGCTGGCGGCGGCCGGCGAGATGGCGGCCGCGCTGGCGCATGAATTGAACCAGCCGTTGACGGCGCTGGGCGCCTACGGCAAGGCGTGCGAATATTTGCTGGAGCGGGGCGAGAGCGGGGACGTGCTCAAGGGCGCGATCCAGCGCATGATCGCCGAATCGGGCCGGGCCGCCGACGTGGTGCGGCGGCTGCGCGATTTCTTCCGCACCGGCGCGATGAAGCTGGAGCCGGTCGACGCCGGGCAGCTGGTGTCGGGCATCAGCCAGCAGTTTTTTGCCCAGCTGCGCGAGCATGGCGTCGAGCTGGTGGTGGGCGAGATCCCGCCGCTGGCGATCCTGGCCGACCGCCTGCAGCTGGAGCTGGTGCTGCGCAACCTGATGGCCAACGCGCTGGAGGCGGTGCAGGAGCAGCCGCGCGGCGCGCGCCGCATCACCTTGTCGGGCCAGCGGCTGGACGGCAAGCGCAAGGCCAAGGGTAAGCAACAGCGGGGCGGCTGCCTGCAGCTGTCGGTGGAGGACAGCGGCAAGGGCGTGTCGGCGGCGCTGGCGGCGCGGCTGTTCGAACCGTTTGTGTCGTCCAAGGCCAGCGGCCTGGGACTGGGGCTGGTGCTGAGCCGCGCCATCATGGAGGCGCACGGCGGATCGCTGTGGGCCGAGGTGGGCGAGCATGGAATTTTCAGGATGGCGCTGCCGTTGGCGCGCCCGTTGGAGCAGGATGGAGAGCAGGTGAGCTATGCCGCGTGATTTAACCGTATTCATCGTCGACGACGACCCGTCCGTGCGCGACGCGCTGGGCCTGTTGCTGGGCGTGCGCGGCTACCGCACCGCGATGTTCGCCAGCGGCGAAGTGTTCCTGCAATCGTGGCAGCCGGCCTGGCGCGGCTGCATGCTGATCGACATCCGCATGTCCGGCATGGACGGGCTGAGCCTGCAAATGGAATTGCTGCGGCGCGGCTGGGGGCTGCCGGTGATCATCATGAGCGGCCACGGCGACGTCAGCATGGCGCGCGCGGCGTTCAAGGCGGATGCGGTGGACTTCCTGGAAAAACCGTTCGACGACGTCAAGCTGTTCGCCGCCATCGACGAGGCGCTGGCGCGCGCGCGCAGTGTGCACAGCGAAGAGCAGCGGCGCAGCCGCAGCGTCAGCCTGCTGAGCGAGCTGACGCCGCGCGAGCGCGAGGTGATGCAATTGGTGGTCATGGGCCGCCACAACCGCGAGATCGGGCCGGCGCTGGGCATCAGCGTGCGCACGGTGGAAGTGCACAAGGCGCGGCTGATGGCCAAGCTGGGGGTCGACAACGTCGCCGACCTGGTGCGGATTACGATGCAGGACTAGGGCGGCGTGCGCCCATAGCAATCTTGTTTTTCGTCAATTAAGCTACTCCGCTTTGATGGCAGCATGGTCTGTCATGAAACGCGGGAGCGGACGATGAAAGATCTATTGCCGCATTACGAAGCCGAACTGGCACTGTTGCGGCGTCTTAGCCGCAGTTTTGCTGAACGATATCCTGGCATCGCAGGCAACCTGCAGATGTCTGGCGATACCTGCAAGGATCCTCATGTCGAGCGCCTGATACAGGCATCGGCACTGCTGGCGGCCCGTGTCTCCAAGCGATTGGACGACGACTATCCAATGTTCACCGAATCGCTGTTGGAGATGCTGTATCCGCACTACCTGCGCAGCTTTCCAGCGTGTTCGATCATACAACTGGATTTCCGGCGCGAGACGCGCGAACTGCCCGAGATTGTTACCGTCATTCCCCGCGGAACGATACTGAAATCCGCGCCGGTGCGCGGAGTGAAATGCAGATTCGCCACGACGTCCGACATCGTGGTCGCGCCGATTCGATTGGCCGAAGCGCGATATATCCCGATCATCAATGCCCCAGCTTCGATTCGGTTGAACGCGGATGCGAGTTCGACGATTGCGCTCACATTCGACAGTGCGGGCCGAGCAACGTTGGACGCGCTTGGCTTCGAGCAGATGCGGCTATTCATTGACGCCGATCCTACGCTGTGTGCCGCGCTGCATGACACGCTGTTTATGCGCGTTTGTTCAACCTACATCTCGTTTGTTGACGATGGACCTTGGGTGGAAATCAGCAAGCCATGCATCTCCACCGTCGGCTATGCCGAAGATCAGGCGTTGATACCGTTTTCGGCACGATCACATCCGGCATATCGCCTGCTGACTGAGTACTTTGCCTTCCCGGAGAAGTTTAATTTTCTTGATTTGGCATGGTGCGAGATTGTCCGATCCATGCCAACCGCATGTCGTCGCTTTACGCTGCATCTGGTCGTCAAGAATGTGCAGAACGGCTGCTACCTGGCGCAGACGCTGAGCAAGCTCTCGGAACGAAATCTGCTCTTGAACTGCGCGCCTGTCGTCAACCTTTTCAAGCGCACCGCCGCGCCAGTGGACGTCCGCCATACGACAGTTAATTACGCGTTATTGGCGGACAGTGCCAACCCGGACGCGTATGAGATCTTCGGCATCCAATCCGCCAATTTGATCACGGACGTCTCGCGTCGCGACGGCATTCAAAGCGTTCGTCCCTTCTACAGCATGCGTCACGGCCAGCAAGCGAAACAACCGGCTTGTTACTGGATCATGCGGCGCGATAGCATCACGGCGGAAATCAGCCCAGGCCACGAGATGCGCGTCAGTCTGGTGGATGCCGACATGGCGCCGCTTGCGGAGAAGGCTCAGACGCTGTCGGTTGAACTGCTATGCAGCAATCGCCACCTGCCCGAATCCTTGATCTACGGCGGTCCCGATGGCGACCTGACGATGGACGGCATGCTGGCGCGTACGCCGGTGCGGTTGCTGCGTCGCCCCAGTGCCGTGCGTCGCTTCGAGTCCGGCAATGGCGCACATTGGCGGCTGATCTCTCATCTCACGCTCAATCATCGATCCCTCAGCAGCGTTGGGCTGAATGAGTTCCACGAAATGCTGACCCTCTATAACCTTGCCCGTAGCAGTCTTACGCTGCGTCAGATACAAGGCGTGACGGGCCTGCAATGTCGAACCGTCACAACCTGGGTACGGGGCGTGCCGACTGCTTCCCTGATGCCGGGTATCGAGATCCGTATGACGCTGGACGAAGAGGCTTTTGTTGGGAGCGGCATTTACGCTTTCGCGCGAACGCTGGATCATTTCTTCGGCCTGTATTGCCAGATAAACGTTTTTAGCCAATTGATCGTCATTTCCAATCGCAGCGGAGAGGAGCTTGTACGATGCCCACCACGAAGCGGCGCAGTCCTGTTGGATTAATCCGGCAGCTGCTTGAAGAGCCACATCAATTTGAGTTCTTCCAGGCGGTCAGGCTTCTTGAGCGGCTCCTGGTCTCGCAAGGTGTCCCGCCACACGTTGTCTTGACGGACTATCTGCAATTCAGAAATAGTAGCTCGCAAAACTTCCCAGCCAGTCAAATCGAGGCGTTGGATGTGGACGTGGCTGCCGACTGTTCTAGCGTCAGTGACGAGGGAGAGCTTTTAGCGGCACTCAATCAGGGACAGTTCAATCGCATCTGCATCACGCCTACTTTCTTTGGGTTACTGGGCAATCACGGCGCGCTGCCTGGCCATTATGGCGAGCGCCTCGCCGCCTACCGGAAGAACGAAAACAACGATGGTGCGCATGCCTTTCTCGATATTTTTTCCAACAGATTAGTCGCCTTGTTTTATCAGGCGTGGAAGAAACACAGGCTGGAGCTTCCATGCCGTGAACAGCCTGATGCCTTGATGCCGTTGCTGTTGTCGCTGTCCGGCAGCAAAGCTCAGTCGCTGCCCGATCCGGTCGCCGCTTATTATGCGGCGGCCTTTTCCCAACGCCCAGTCTCGGCGCTGATGATCGAGCGCGTGCTGGCGGACTACTTCAATATTCCGGTTTCAGTTCAGGCCAATACGGGGCGATGGCATAGCCTGGAAGAGCGCCATGAGAATCGCCTGGGGCAGGCGAATTGCCAACTGGATACCGGCATGGCATTGGGATCGCGTGTTTGGCGCCGTGACCTGACCGTTACCATCCGCCTCGGACCATTGGACAAAACGCAGTATGACGATTTCCTCGCTGGCTGCGCCGGCGCCGTTGCATTGCGTCAGGTGCTCTCGATGTTCGAGACGCCAACGCTGACTTACAAGATCCAGCTAATACTGCGGGCGGAGGACGTCCACGGCATCCAACTGTCTGGCTCATCCTTCACCCAACCGGCGCGGCTGGGCATCGATTCTTTTTTATTGTCCGGTGAGGCATGTGTCGCGCGCGACGACTTGTACTACCTGATCTGAAAGCGGGCTGCGCCATAACATGATCGGCCGCAAGGCAGTCCTGCTGGCGATCATTAAAGTGGATCACTCGTCTCAAGCTCCCGCACAAAGGACTGGTCAATATGAACCTGCTTCAGGGCGTCACAGCGATACTTGCGGCTTTCAGTAACGACCCACAGGGCCAGCGTCTGCTGCGTCTCGATTTTCCCCAAGGCGACGGCCCGGACAGCATCATGCTGGCCAATGCCATCGTCGCCGAAGAGGCGCTGTCCTGCGATTTTAACTACGAGGTAGAAGTCTTGTCCGACGATGCGCTGATTCCATTGAAATCGGTCATCGGCAAGATGGTCACGATCTCGCTGGTGCGCGATGACGGCACGCTGCGCTACTTCAACGGTTATGTTTTTGAGTTCCGTTTCATTAAGACCGACGGTGGCTTCGCCTTTTACCAGATGGTGTTGAAACCATGGCTCGCCTTTCTGCGCTTGCGCGGCGACTGCAAAGTATTCCAGAACCTTAGCCTGACCGAGTTGTTCGATCAGACCTTCGAGAACTATCTTCAGCGCGATTACGAATATCGCCTGATTGGGGCAACGCCCGATCTGACGATGGCGGTGCAGTACAACGAAAGCGATCATAACCACCTGCATCGCCGGCTGGAGGCGGCGGGAATGCATTACTGGTATGAGCACAGCGAAGATGGGCACACACTCTGCATCGGTGACGACAGCACGCAAGCGGAGGGCATACCCGGCAGCGGCGAAGTCGCATATCAAAGCCAGGCCGGATCAAGGGAGCACGACGGCATCAGCCGGTGGACGCCGGTACGGCTGGCGTCGTCGGGCAAAGTGGCTGTGAACAGTTACAACTTCAAGCAGTCGCGTAGCGATCGCATGGAGCGGCCATCGCTCAACGAACAAGGCGCCATCGAATCGTATGAAGTCTACCTGGATGCCGGTGCATATGGTTTCAAGGATGACGATGACGGCGAGGCGTTGGCGCATCGCAGGATGGACATCATCGACGCTCGTGGGCAGGACTTTATCGCCGAAAGTAACGAACGCGCCGCGCAGCCGGGCCGGTGCTTCACCATGACTGGCCATTTCAGCGGCGGCTACAACAACAGCGGTGATTGTGCCATGGCCGGCAGCGACAAGGCCGAACGTGAGTATCTGATTCTGTCCGTGCGGCACACCGCCAGTAATAATTATCACGATGGACAAGGCACTGCTTCGCACTACAGCAACCGCTTTACCTGCCTGCGCAGAACCATACGCTGGCGGCCGCAGTTAGGCATGCACAGCAACGACACCCGGATCTATGGCGTCCAAACAGCTATCGTGGTTGGGCCAAAAGGGGAAGAGATCTATACGGATGAGTACGGTCGTGTGAGGGTGCAATTCCACTGGGACCGGACGGGCGAATACAACGAGAAGAGCTCGCCATGGGTGCGGGTGATGAGCAGTGCCGCGGGTTCCGGTTTCGGGCAGATCAGCGTTCCGCGCATAGGCCAGGAGGTGGTGGTGCAGTTCTTGGACGGGAATTGCGACCGGCCATTGATCGTCGGCAGCGTCTATAACTCAGCCAATATGCCGCCGTGGGAGCTGCCGGCAAACAAGACGCAAAGCGGCTTGGTCACTCGGTCGAGTATTGGCGGAAAATCGGAGAACGCCAACGCGCTTCGCTTTGAAGATTTGAAGGGCTCCGAGGAGGTGTGGCTTCACGCGGAGAAAGACCAGCGCATTGAAGTTGAACACGATGAATCGCACTCGGTGGGTAATGATCGGACGAAGAGCGTTGGTCGTGACGAGGTGGTGGCGGTCAAGCATGACCGTACTGAGACGGTTGGTAACGATGAGAAGATCACCATCCACAATAATCGAGAAGAGCGGGTTGATCACGAAGAAAACGTTGATATTGGTGGCAACCGGATCGAGGCGGTGGGTGGGAATGAAGTCGTCACGATTGCCCAGACAAAAAGCGAGCGGGTGGGCTTGACCAAGGAGGAAACGATAGGGCTGGCGAAGGCGCTGACAGTGGGTGGTGCGTACGGAGTGACCGTCGGCGCTGCGATGAACACCTTGGTCGCGCTTTCACAGTTTGAGGAAATCGCCGCTGATAAAAGAACTCTGGTCGGCAAGGGATACTCCGTTGTAGCGGCGGATTCGTTTGAAGTCATCGTAGGCAGTGCCAGCCTGAAGTTAACGTCGAATGGCGTCATCAAGATTAGCGGAACCAGTATTGACATCAGTGCGTCCGGTCCGGTCCATATCAATGGTAAAGACGTGGATATCAACTAAGTCTCTACGATGAGCATAGTCAACCACACGCTGTTTCCGGCACAGGCTTTTGAGGCGATCGATCAGCATGAACAGAAATTTTATGTGTTCGTGTTGCGGCAAACTTTGGACTTCTCCACAGGTGTATTGAGGTATGCGGACACGCAGTCGCCTTTGTGCGACAGGGACTGCTACTTTGGCGATGACTACGTTGGAAGTCTTCGCCAGGAATCCGATTACTGTCCATACAAACCTAGGTGCGACGTCATTGTCAATGCGACTGCCTATGCGCCCAAGGGCAAGCCCGTCAAGTATTTTTTTGCTGGCCTGAAAATCGTACGAGGCGACCTTCGCTTGATTGAGAAGGTTTTGAGAATTTCGGGCGAACGTCTCTTCAGAAAAAAATCAAAATTTATCCGGCTCACAAACTGGCTGGCCAGAATGGGAACGCTTTTTCTGCTGCGTCCCAATCCATGGAAACTTACCGCTCCGAAGTTGTTCACCTCGTTGCCCGTGCGTTACGAACTGGCGTATGGCGGAGAGTGCCGGATTGACTGCGACGAACCGGCCGCTAAGAGGGTGCCCTCGAAGTATCGACTCACATCACAGCAGTTAGAAACTCATCCAGACGCGGGCGCAGCTAATTTGGCGGCGCCCGTGGCGCATGCTGTATTCGAATCGAATGCTGTTGGTAGTGGTTTTGCGCCACATTGGTATTTGCAGGCCAGCCGAAAAACCTGCATGCCAGCGCCCCGGATTGAATACCCGGACTCGTTGATATCTGCTGGACAATTTTGGCGTGCGCAAAGATCACCGGATGAGAGTTGGATGAAAACCGATCCTGCGGGGTTCGGCGTGCGTAGCAAGTTGCATCCGAAACGGCGGGCAATGCTCGGCGAGGTTGATGATGACTTCGTGAGATCTGACAGTCCGCTGCCAGAAGATTTTGACTTTAGCCTTTGGAACGCCGCGCCGTTGGATCAGCAGACTGAGTTTTTGACCGGAGGCGACGTCATTGAGCTATTCAATCTTTGCCCGCAAGGGATACCGGGGTTGCTTACCAATGTCCTAGGGAACTCGGTTCTACGGCTTACATTGCCCGAGCATGAGTGTTTTGTTCGTTTGCAGCTAGGCGGCGGCAGAATAGCAACGAGGCCTTTGGCGATTGATACAGCTCTAGTTGAACCGGAGGAGGGGGCGCTTACGTTGGTCTGGCGCGTTGCAATTCCATGTGAAGAGATCGGTGCAGTTCACTCCAGTGAGTTCCGCATGAGGACATTCGCAGCGCGGAATCGCGCCCGTTGTGACCTCAACGAATACTCGCGGCACAACGTTGAAGCAGCGGGGATCCAATGAGCGATCGCCTGAAGCTCTCGAACCAAGATGGAGATGCCGCGGCGGATCGGATCGCCTATATGTTGGAAATGAAGGAGCACACGGCGCGGATAAAACAGTTGGAGAAAAACATCGCGGCTCTTCAGGCGCGGGCGGATAAGGACAAACAGATTACTCAGAATGCGCCGACTGTGGGCAGCAATAAGATCGGTGCTCGCAAGGAGGGAACCTTTAAGGCTATCAGTACGGCGCCGTCAATCAACAAAACACCCATCGGGCCCTCGATGGTGCCGATCCCTTATCCCGTTGTGCAAGACCTGACTAACAGCGTCAACACCGCGCGTTCGGTCAACTTCAACGGGTGCCCTGCCTATGTGCTGGATGGGAGCAAGCAACCGCATTGCACGGGTGACGAGCCTGGTACGGGAAAGGGTGTTAAGTCCGGCACGGTCAGTGGTGAGGTCAAGCCGGTCGATGGAAGCGGCACCGTTCGCATAGAGGGAAAAAAAGTTGTTCGTGAGGGCGATCCCTGCACGATGAACGGAGGGAATAATCCAGGGATATATGTCACGACGCCCTCAGCAAGTAACGCCATCCCCAGGAATGCGATAGCTACCTCCGATCCGCCTGCGCCGAGTACGTCGCTACAGATAAAAAATCACATTAAAGCTTGGCTGGAAAGGGTGAGTTTTAATGTCAGAGAGGCAGTGAAACACCCCGTTGAGGGTATGGTAGGTGCTGCGAAAGGGATGGCCAACATGCCATCTGATCTTGCCGAGCTATTCTTGAAGGCGGTTGCTGAACAACGAGCATCAGAATTGGATGAGGCAGCGAATCTTCAGAATATTTTTGGCCAAACGGCCGCGGCTAGTGAGTTGACGAAGGTCGTCGCCGCGTCTCGTAGTCAATCAGAAAGAATCGACCTTCCAAAATTCGAATTGAAAAACGCGGCGCAGCAGGGCGGCGACGCAATCGCCACGGCGGCGCAGATATTTGTCGGCGGGATAGGAATTGTGAAAGCGGGAGGCAAGGGGGCTGCAACACTCATTTCGACGGCAAAAGAATTACGAGCAGCTGAAACAAGTACTAATATTGTAGAAAGCGTGGCTGGCGGGCGTTCAATGAGCCGAGCCGAAGCCACCGCCGCATCGTTGTCTGGTCCTGCTGGTGACGGCGTGCGGATAGGGCAAAGTGCGGTAGCGAGAAGTGCAAGTGCACGGAGCCTGCTTGAGCAAAAGTGGGGAACTGGCCCTGTGAACGTCGGATTAGCGACCAAACGAGCTGACCCAATTTTAGATGCGCTGTTGACGGATAGTGAATATCTTTCTATTCGAGGGTATACGTCAAACTTATATAGAGAGATGAATCCGGTGCTCCGCGCAGGAAATGATAATTTGTGGAAATCAGTTGTAGATGAAGCTACGGCTGGAATGATTAAAATGGAAAAGAACGGATATAAGGTTGTCGGGTTGGTGCGACGTGATGCAGAGTTTACTGTAGAGGAAATAGGAAAATTATTTCCCAGTAATGGAGTATTTCAAGATAAAACATTTTTATCTTCCACTAGTGACTTAAAGGGCGTATTCTCAGGAAATACAGAAATTTATATTGAGAGCACTAAAGGTGTTGATGTGAGCTCATTGTCGAGATATCAGGCTGAGTCTGAAGTGTTATTTAAGCCAAGAACAAAATTTCAAGTTATTGAGAAGGAAGTTGATATTTCCAATAAAAAACATGTGATAAAATTGAAAGAGGTTGAGTAATGAAAAACTCTGATGTGTTATTTCTATCTGATGTAGATGATGTTGTTGCAGAAAGAAGAAAATATCCTGTTGATATGGGGTTTTTTCCTATTCGAGGTAATAAGGATGGAGCACTGAAGACTCCGTGGCTGGAGGAGTATTGGGATTTTAGAAGTTTGAATTCCGATGTGGACCGAGGTGATTTGATCGATTATTTGTCGTCGGTCGGTGCAGATTCCTCTCAGATAGCTGACCGTTCGCGAGGTTCCTTGCTGGGGCTTATGTTAGGTGATGCTCTTGGTATGCCGTTAGAATTTTTGAAGAGAGATCAAAAAACAGTATCAGATCTGGAACCTGGGGGGGCATTTTGTTTAAAGAAAGGCCACTGGACGGATGATTCCAGTATGGCCTGTTGCACCGCATATAGTTTAATTAAATGCCGAGGCTTTAATCCGAAGCATCTCATGGATTGTTTTTCGTATTGGTATAGATTTGGCGCATACAGTTCCACTGGAGAGTGTTTTGACATCGGAAATACGACAAAACAGGCTATTGAACAATATCTAATCACGGGGAATCCATTTTCTGGCAGCTCTGATCCGCTCAGCGCAGGTAATGGATCGCTTATGCGGTTAGCACCTATCATCATATTTTATGCTGATGATTTCATGAAATCTATTGATTTCTCTGTTGAGAGTTCGAAATTAACTCATCAAGCGCGGGAGTCAATTGATGCTTGTCGCTATTTTTCCACTTTGCTATATGCTGCATTGAATGGGGAATGTAAAGAAACAATACTGAGTGGCCTATACGCTCCCTATTCAGGCTATTGGGAAAAATATCCTCTGATAGCGTCAGTCGCGGAAATAGCAAGAGGTTCATATAAAAACAAGGAACGCGACCAAATCATGTCAACTGGATATGTGATACATACCCTGGAGGCGGCGCTCTGGGCATTTTATAGAAATGATGATTTTCATAGCGGAGTATTGGAGGCAGTTAATTTGGCAGGTGATTCGGATACGGTTGGAGCGATTTTTGGCCAGTTGGCGGGCGCTTATTATGGCGAAACGTCCTTACCTATGAATTGGATTGCTAGTCTCTTTAGAGGGCAGGCCCCCTATCATTTTGTTGAAGATCTACTTCATGCCAGGGCTATTAGTAGGCATTGATTGTTGGGGCGGAGATCGTGGCTGATGAACCCAATGGCCAAATATCGGTAAGCGATATAGTGGGAAATATCAGATTGCTTGAATGCAGTAACCCGGCGTTGGCAAGGGAAATCAGAGTCTTGGGTGGGGCAATGCGATTCCGATGTGCTTAGTTCCGTGATAAAAGTCAGCGTTTGTTCGATGGTGATACACAAATCACTTGCAAAGCCGAAAAAGGATCATTGGCACGATTATGGAACTGAGCAATTTATCTTGCAATTGCATGACAGTTCGGACGTGGGTGAATTTTTCTGGATGGTCGGATTTTGATGCGTTTGAAGCCAGGCTAAACGATGACCTGAAATGGATGCAAATCCCCGTCAAAGTACCTTATTCCAACGTAGGAGTTTCGGAGAAATGGTACCAATGTTTGAAATGTCAGAAGATATGGCGGCTTGTTGAGCCTGATCCGCCATTTGCTGGCTTATGGGATGAAGTGTAGTGATTGTGACCTGATCTGACTGAAACTGGGTAATAGTCAGATCAGATCGCGACCACGACCACGATACTTCAGGCCGGCACCAGCGCCTCGGCGCGCCACGCTGCCACCACTTGCAACACCTGCTCCGGCGTGATCGCCAGCATGCAGGTGCAGCGCGCCGGGTCTTCGCAATGGCCGCAGGCCACCGGCGTGCACAGGCTGCGCGCGCGCGGGCCCAGCGCGCCCCAGCGCACGATGTCGATCGGCTTGAGCGGCGGGAACAGGCCCAGCGCCGGCCGGCCCAGCGCGGACGCCAGGTGCAGCGGCCCGGTGCCGCTGGCGATCAGGCCGTCGCAGCCGCCGATCAGGGCGGTGAAACCGTCCAGGTCCAGGCGGCCGCACAGATTCTCCACGTTCGGCAAGGCCAGCAACTCCGGCGCCTGTTTTGCCAGCAGCTCGCCCTCGGCCGCGCTGCCGGTGACCAGCACGCGCACGCCGTCGGCCGCGCCCAGCAGGCGGGCCAGCGCCGTGTAGTGCTGCAGCGGCCATTCGCGGCCGTTGCCGTTGGACTTGGGATGCAGGATCAGCTTGAAGCCGGGAGCGGCCAGCACGGCGTCGGCGGCCGGATGGCGCGGCGTGTCCAGGCCGTACATGGTCTTCAACTGTTCCAGCGGCGGCTCCACGTCCACGCCCAGCGGCAGCAGCAGCTTGAAGTTCAGCTGCGCCTCATGCAGCGGCGAATTGGCGCGGCTGAAGGTCGCCAGGCGGTTGCAGTGGTACCAGTGGTGGATGCGGTGGCTGCTGCCGATGCGGCGCTGGATGCCGGAGCGGCGCGCCGCCGCCGCCAGCTTGCGCTGCGGGAAGGTGAAGATCATGGTGTCGCAGCCGCTCTGCGCCAGGCCGTCCGCCCAGTCGTCGCCCAGCTCTTCCAGCGTCAGCACCCGGTCGACGTGGCGGCACTGCGCCACCACGGCGGCGGCGTAGCGGCGGCACAGGAACACCACTTCGACCTGCGGATACAACTGCTTCAGGTAGCCCGCCAGCGGCAAGGTCAGCACCACGTCGCCGATGTTGTCGGTGCGGGCGATCAGGATGCGGCGCGGCACCGGCGCCGGGTATTGCGCGGCCAGGCACATGCCGACCAGGCTGCACACCATCATCACGTAAAACACTTTCGGCATCATCAGCCAGAACATCACGTCGGTCAGGCCGAACGCGAAGAACGCCACCACCACCACCAGGCCGGCCAGCGCCAGCGGGTGCTGGCCCTGGTCCGGGCGGCGCAGCTGGCCGGCGAAGAAGCACAGCGGCGCGATATACATCGTCAGCAGCAGGCTGAAGTCGAGCAGGCCGCCGGTGGCCAGGCAGTTCAGCATGTCGTTGTGGCTGCTGCTGTAGAGCAGCGCCGCCGACTGCTGCAGACGGCCCTGGGCCGCCAGCGCGTGCAGCGCGACGTCGAACTGGTCGCGCCCCACGCCCAGCCACGGATGTTCGACAAACATCATCCACGAAGCCTTCCACAGCTCCAGGCGGATGCCGACCGAGGTGTTGGCGTCGCCCAGCAGCAGATAGTTGTTGATGTCCGCGAAAGCCTGGCCGATCCGCACCGCCACGCCGGTGGCCGGCACGGCGAACGCCAGCACCACCAGCGCCAGCAGGACCGCGCCCACGGCCAGCAGGCGGCGGCCGTACAGCCGCGCGCCGTAGCGGGCGACCGGTATCAGCACCAGCGGCAGCGCCAGCCAGCCGCCGCGCGAGGCCGACAGCATCGAGGCCACCAGGCCGCACAGCAGGCCGGCCACGGGCAGCCAGGAGAAGCGGGTGTTGCGCAGGTCGCTCAGGCCGCACAGCGACATCAGGCCGCAGGCCAGCGCCAGGTCGCCGAAGGTGATTTCGTGGTGGGTGAAGCCGATCGCCCGGTCCAGGCCGCCCAGCGTGACCTGGTACAGCGCGACCAGCGCCGACAGCACCGCGGCAAAGCCCAGGCCCAGCCAGAAATGGCGGGCGCGCGGGCGCAGGTAGTACATCACGCCGATGCAGCTGAGGCCGAACAGCAGGCGCGACGGCCCGTCCAGGGTGCGCAGGCTCTGGTGGTCCAGCAGCAGGCGCAGCAGCGATATCAGGAAGTAGCCGCCGAAGGCCATCACCACGCCGCCGATGTCGCTCCAGTGGCGCCGGTACAGCGCCAGCATCAGCGGGCCGCGGCGGAACAGCAGCACCAGGATCAGCAGCTGGACCAGGCCGAGGCCGACCTTGCTCGACAGCGCCAGCGCCGGCAGCAGGAAGATCATCGTGGAGGAAAGCGGTCCGCCATATTCGGTTTGCGGCGTCGAGGAGCTGGCTGGATTCATGGTCACGCGGGAAGGGCCGTACGGCCGTAGCGAAAAGGCCGATTATAGCAGCGTCGGCGGGGCGGTTCCGGCTTGTCGCTGTGGCTGCGATGGGCGATAATCGAGCCGGCATGGGCCACCGGCCTGACGATGAAAGACTCCGTGTTACAAGATAAAAACGTCACCGCCGGGAGCGTCCCGCGCACCCTGGTCATTTCCCCCAACTGGATCGGCGACGCCGTCATGGCCCAGCCCTTGCTGCAGCTGCTGCGCGCGGCCCATCCCGAGCGGCCGATCGACGTGCTGGCGCCGCCGGCGGTGTCGCCGGTGTGGCGGCAGATGGCCGAAGTCGACCAGGTGCTGGAAACCCCGTTCCGCCACGGCGCGCTGCAACTGAAGGAGCGCTGGAAGTATGCGCGCCTGCTGCGCCAGCGCGGCTATGCCGACGCCTACGTGCTGCCCAACACCATCAAGTACGCGCTGATCCCCTGGCTGGCCGGCATCGGCCGCCGGGTCGGCTACAAGGGCGAGAGCCGGCACGGCCTGATCAACGTGATGCACCATGATGAAACGCCGCCGCGGCCGATGGTGGCGTTCTACGCCGCGCTGGCGACGGCGCCGCTGGCGCTGCAGGACGCTGCCCGGCGCGCCGCCTTGCCCAAGCCGCGCATGGCGGTCGGCGCCGAGCAGATCGCCGCCGTGCTGCAACGCCACGGCCTCGACCCGGCGCGGCCGCTGGTGGCGTTCGCGCCGGGCGCCGAGTTCGGCGGCGCCAAGCGCTGGCCGGCGGCGCACTTCGCCGGCCTGGCGCAAGCCATCCTGGCGCGCGACGGCGCCACCCAGATCGTCTTGCTGGGCTCGCCCAAGGACCAGCCGGCCTGCGCCGACGTGGCGGCCGGCGTGGCGGCCGGCGCCGCGTTCAACCTGGCCGGTTCGACCAGCCTGGCCGAGGCCATCGCCCTGATCGCCGCCAGCGCCGCCGTGGTCGCCAACGATTCCGGCCTGCTGCACATCGCCTCGGCGCTGAACCGGCCGGTGGTGGCGCTGTACGGGCCCACCGATCCCGACCACGCGCCGCCGTTTTCCGAGCTGGCGGCGGCGTTGTCGCTGCGGCTGGCCTGCGCGCCGTGCAAGCAGCGCGAGTGCCCGCTGGGCCACCAGGATTGCATGGTCAAGCTGACGCCGGAGCTGGTGTGGCGCAGCCTGCAGCCCATGCTGCCGGCGGGCTGAGCCATGCGCCGCCATGTTTAAACGCTATACGATCACGTTCTGGGCGACGCTGTTTGTCGGCGTGGTCTGCCTGTCGCTGGTGGCGGTCGACGTCTGGCGCAGCCTGATCGCGCGCGACGCCCAGCTGCTGGAGATGGAGCGGCTGACCTCGAACGTGGCGCGCGCCATGGCGCAGCACGCCGACGACACCATCAAGGCCGCCGACACCGCGCTGGCCGATCTGGTCGAGCGCATCGAGACCGACGGCGTGGACGCGCCGCAGCTGGCGCGGGTGCGCCGGCAGATGCTGGTACACGTGAGCAACCTGCCGCAGCTGGCCGGCCTGTTCATCTACGACGCCGGCGGCCAGTGGCTGGTCAACTCGCCCGCCGTGCTGGGCGCCTCGCTCAACAACGCCGACCGCGAATACTTTATGTACCACCGCACCCACGCCGGGCGCGGACCGCATGTCGGCCATCCGGTGATCAGCCGCAGCAGCGGCAAGTGGATCATACCGGTATCGCGCCGCATCGACCGGGCCGACGGCAGCTTCGGCGGCGTGGCGCTGGCCACGCTGGACATCGACTACTTCCGCCGCTTCTACCAGAGCTTCGACATCGGCGCGCGCGGCGCGGTGGCGCTGATCTCCAGCCAGGGCGTACTGATGCTGCGCCAGCCGTTCGACGACCAGCGGATCGGCATCGACCTGCGCGACAGCCCGCTGGTCCAGGCCTACCGCGCCCGGCCCAACGGCCACGGCCTGTTCGTCTCGCCCAACGACGCCGAAGTGCGCTACAACAGCTACCGCGCGCTGGAGCACTATCCGCTGTTCGTGACGGCCGCGCTGTCGCAGGAGGAGATGCTGGAGCACTGGCGCCACGACAGCTTCATGCGCTCGATCGGCGTGATCGTGCTGGCCGCGCTGCTGGGCTTTTTCGGCAAGCGCCTGGTGGCCCAGATCAATCTCCGGGTGCAGGCCCAGGCCGAGCTGTTGCAGGCGCGCGACGCGCTGGAAGGCGCCAACCGCACGCTGGAGCGGCTGGCGATGCAGGACGGCCTGACCGGGCTGGCCAACCGCCGCCAGCTCGACGTCACGCTCGGCAATGAGTTCAGCCGCGCCATGCGCCATGCCGACACGCTGGCCTTCGTGATGATCGACGTCGACTACTTCAAGCAGTACAACGACTTGTACGGCCACGGCGCCGGCGACGATTGCCTGCGCGCCGTGAGCAAGCTGATCCGCGTGTTGACGCCCAAGCGCGCCGGCGACGTGGTGGCGCGCTACGGCGGCGAAGAAATCGCCATCCTGCTGCCGAACACCGAGCTCGATGGCGCCCGGGCGGTGGCCGAGCGCATCCGGCTGGCGATCGAGGCGCTGCAGACCGCGCACCGCGGCAGCCCGTTCGGCAGGGTGACCATCAGCGCCGGCGTGGCGGCGATGGCGCCGCGCCGCGGCGACAGCTCCGGCCAGCTGGTGGCGGCGGCCGACAAGGCGCTGTACGCGGCCAAGTCGGCCGGCCGCAACCAGGTCGGCGTGGCCGCCACGCCAGCCGCAGCGCCGGAGACCACGCCGCAGACGACGCCGGACGGCGCCGCCTAGCGCGCCGTCAGCTGGCGCAGCGCGGCGTGCGCCACCGGCGCCGACACCACGTGGGCGCCGTCGAATTCCGCATAGCGCACGGCGTAGCCTTCGCCGGCCAGGCGCACGGCGATGGCCTTGCCCCGTTCCACCGACAGCACCTGGTCGCCCTTGCCATGGGCGATGAACACGCGCGGCATTCCGCTGCGCCGCAGCGGCGCCATGAAGCCGGGCGAGAACGCCAGGATGTCGGAAAACAGTTCGCCGTTCATCAGGCCGACCGACAGCGCATACGAGGCGCCGTCGGAAAAGCCGCCGAGGGTGACGGCGTCGGCGTCGACCAGGTAGCGCTGCATGGTCCACACCAGCAGGCGGTCGATGAAGGCCAGGTCGGGGCCGTAGCCGCCGCGCAGCACATCCCAGCTGGTCGACAGCGCCTCCGGCATCAGCAGCAGCGAGCCGTGCAGGGCGGCGTGCGCCAGCGCGATGGCGTCGCCGCCGCCGTGCTGGCCGCCGGCGCCGTGCAGCAGCACCAGCAAGGGCAGCGGCGTGACGCCGTCGTGCGGCGGCACATGCAGGCGGGCGTGGCGATGGTTGGGGAAGCCCAGCCGGTGGCTGCCGGGCGGCAGCGGCAAGGGCAGGGCGGTGGCTTGCCGGCGCAGCAGCGCGGGACGGGCGTGCAGCCGCCCGTCACTGTAGGGCGCGGGCTGGTTGTCGGCGTCGTCCATGCGGTCTCACAAGTGCCAGTCGGCGCACATAGGTGGTCAGCTCCCGGATGTCGCGGTGGTGGTCTTTTCCTAGTGTAGCACCTTGCCCTGGCTTTGGTGATTGGCATTATAATTATGTCATCACACTCGGCATGCCGACATGAAAACTCACTCCAAGGTGCAGAAATGACCGTCGTCCAGATGTTCGCCGCCATCGCCCTGCTGGGCGCCGCCACCGTCGCCCGGGGCGACGAGGCCGCAGCCAGGCTGCATGCCCTGAACGATGCCGAATTGCGCGGCGTGTCGACGCCGATCCCGGCGCCGGCGCCGCGCCTGCCGGCGCGCTCGCTGAACCGGAGCCTGTTTCCCCTGCATGGTTTGTCCGGCGGCGCGGCCGACGGCAAGGCTGCCCGGATGGGATCGGTCCTGTTTCCGTTGCTGGGCGTGCTGAACGCCGATGTCACGGCCAGGGATGTGGTCTACGGCCCCAACGGCAACGTGCCGCGCATGAACGCGGACGGTTCGATCAACCTGGCGTTGCCGGCGACCATAGGCGAACTCGATCTGCACAACATCCGCGCCGGCGTCAACGACACCAGCAATTTCGGTTCGGTGCAGATCAAGGGCATCGACCTGAGCCGCAGCGTGATCAGCGTGATGCCGACCAGGTAAAACGTGGTCTACATCAAGCTGCCTATTTGGCCGGCATGGACGGGCCGATATTCCGTCCCAGGAAGGCTTCGATGTGCCTCCACAGATCGATGCGGTTAGCCTGGGTTTTCCAGTCACTCACGCTGGGCGCATAGGTCAGCCATTCCACGCGGGGATTGGTGGCGCTGAGCTTTTCGTAAAACTTGAGGCCGTCGGAGAACTGCACCCGCTTGTCCTCCTTGCCGTAGGCGAGCAGCACCGGCTGCTGTATGCGCGCTGCGTTCTGTAGCGGCGAAACGTCGTTGAACTGTGCTGCGTCCAGCTTGGAATCGCCCACCATGGCGCGCAGCTCCGTCGTGGCGCGTGTGGCGGCAAGACCATCCCAATCGTTCTTGAACATGATGCCGATATCGGTGATGCCGGACCAACTGATGCCACATTTGAATACCTGCGGATCGCGGATCAGTCCCATCATCGCCGCATAGCCGCCGTAGCCCGAGCCCGCGATGCAGACGCGCGCCGGATCGGTATAGCCCTGCTGCACCGACCATTTGACTGCGTCGGCGATGTCGTCCTGGATGGCGCGTCCCCATTGCCTGGCGCCAGCCTCCCTATGGGCGCGGCCAAAGCCGCCGACGCCGCGTGGATCGGGGCGCAGCACAAGATAGCCGCGCGACGCCAGGAACTGTACCTCGTCGTCCCAGCCCCAGGAGCCGTTGCGCGTCCACTGCGTTTCGCCCATCAGCACCACGGTCGGCAGCATCTTCTTCGGTCCCTCGTTGGGCAGGGTGACGTAGGCCGGTATCTGCATGCCGTCGCGTGCTGGATAACGGAGCATCTTCGTGGCCGCCATGCGCATGATGTCGAGGTCGGGATAGGCCGCGCCCAGCTTCAGCAGCTTCCTGGTCTGCCGGTTGTAGAGCAGATAGGTGTGGCTTTGCACATCCGAGTAGCTGTCGATGAGCACGAAAGGCGTTGCATTGCGATCGCCGCACGAGATGTTGTTAACCGTGCCGGGCGACAGCGCATCGATGTCGGCCTGCAGTGCCTTCATGTCCTTGTCGAACCATACCGTGGTGTCGGTTTCGAGCTTGAGCTGGTAACCCAGCATCCGTTTTTCGTCCACCAGGAAGTGTCCCTCGGCGTCGAAACCCGGCGCCGTGATGACCGGCTCGGGAATGATGGCGTTTTTTTTCAGGTCGTAGCGGTAGATGGACGATTCGTTGGCGCCGTTGTAGGCGCGTATGAACAGCGTGCCATCAACGAACAGCAGCGGTTCGAAAGCGTCCGGGCTCAGCGGGCTAAAGGCGGCGATCTGGCGCCAGCTGCCGTCGTCCTTGTAAAACACAACGTTTTCTTCCTTGCGCCGCGATACGGCGATGCGCGGATCGCCGTCGGCGTCGATCAGCCAGTTGAAGGTTCTGGTGGGGGTACGCATGGCGGTACGGGCGGCAGTGCGGGTGTTGAGGCGGACCAGTTCTTCCCGGTCCTCCCAGCGCGCCATCGCGAACATGGCCTCCTGCTTGCGCGCGGCGAAACCGTGCAGCGCCGTGCCGGCCAGCGTGCTGTTGTTGGAGAAATCGGTATCGGCGAAGGAGCGTGGTTTCCTGATGGTGAGCGTCAGTGCGGAAAAATCGCCGCCGTCGCGGTCAACCGCATACAGGCCCGGTTCGCCGATGCCGCCACCATGATCGACGTTGATGACCGAAAAGGCCAGGCGCTTGTCGCTCAGCCAATAGAAGATATCGATATCGGCGTTGCCGTAGTTGGCCAGGACTTTCTGCTCGTGCGTGTCGGTGTTGACGACGACCAGGATGTTGCGGCCATTTGCCGACTGCGTGCGCATTGCCACGAAGTGACCATCGGGGGAGATGCTGGCGCCCGTCATCACGGGCCGCTTGAAGAAACCCTCGATCGGAAGAGGGGCGGGTTCCGCTGCCAGCGCCTCGCTGGCAGCGAGCGTACAGGCGATAAGCGCGAGCGCGCGCCAGAGGGGTGAAGTCATCACTAAAAATGTGTTTGCTAAAATGCCAATAATAGCAGGGTACTACATCAAAATCACGTCATACTGCTCCTGGTGGTAGGCGGTCTCCACCTGCAGCGAGATCTTCTTGCCGATGAAATCGCCCAGCATCGCCAGGTGCTGCGACTCCTCTTCCAGGAACATGTCCACCACTTCCTGCGAGGCGAGGATGCGGAATTCGCGTGGATTGAACTGCTTGGCTTCGCGCAGCAGTTCGCGCAGGATTTCGTAGCAGATGGTGCGCGAGGTCTTGACCTGGCCCTTGCCGCTGCACGCCGGGCACGGTTCGCACAGGATGTGCGCCAGCGATTCGCGGGTGCGCTTGCGCGTCATCTCCACCAGCCCCAGCGCCGAGAAGCCCGACACCGACACCTTGGTGCGGTCGCGCGACAGCGTCTTCTTCAACTCCTGCAGCACGGCGTTGCGGTGCTCGGTGTTTTCCATGTCGATGAAGTCGAGGATGATGATGCCGCCCAGGTTGCGCAGCCGCAGCTGGCGCGCGATCGCGTGCGCCGCCTCCAGGTTGGTCTTGAAGATGGTGTCGGCAAAGTTGCGGCCGCCGACGAAGCCGCCGGTGTTGACGTCGATGGTGGTCATCGCCTCGGTCTGGTCGACGATCAGGTAGCCGCCGGACTTCAGGTCCACGCGCCGGCCCAGCGCGCGCAGGATCTCTTCCTCCACGCCGTACAGGTCGAACAGCGGACGCTCGCCGGTGTAGTGCTGCAAACGCGGCAGCACGCCCGGCGTGTAGGCCTTGCCGAATTCCTGCAAGGCCAGGTGGTTCTCGCGCGAGTCGACCTGGATGGTGGCGGTGTCGTCGTGGACGAAGTCGCGCAGCACGCGCTGGGCCAGGCTCAAGTCCTGGTGCAGCAGGGTGGTGGCGGGCTTGGTCTTGGCGCCGAGCATGATCGCGCCCCAGGTCTTGCGCAGGTATTCGACGTCGGCCGCGATGTCGGAGTCGGACGCGTCCTCAGCCTGGGTGCGCACGATGTAGCCGCCTTTTTCGTCGGCCGGCAGCAGGCTTTGCAGCCGCACGCGCAGCGCTTCGCGCTCCGATTCCTTTTCGATTTTCTGCGAGATGCCGATGTGGGCGTCCTGCGGCAGGTAGACCAGCATGCGGCCGGCGATCGAGATCTGGGTCGACAGGCGCGCGCCCTTGGTGCCGATCGGGTCCTTGATCACCTGCACCGTCAGCACCTGGCCGTCGAACAGGATCTTCTCGATCGGGGTCGGCACCGCGTTCTGGCCGCCGTCGTGCGGACGGGCTTCCCAGATGTCGGCCACGTGCAGGAAGGCCGCGCGTTCCAGGCCGATGTCGATGAAGGCCGACTGCATGCCGGGCAGCACCCGCACGACCTTGCCGGAGTAGACATTCCCGGCCAGGCCGCGCGTGAGCGTGCGTTCGATGTGCAGCTCTTGCACGGCGCCCTGCAAGATGAGGGCGACCCGGGTTTCCTGCGGGGTGATGTTGATCAGGATGTCTTCGTTCATTTGTCTCAAAGGCCGCTGGTTGGTTAAAACTGCGGCTTCTGTAATCGCTGTGGCTGAACGACGATCATACACGCCGCTCAGGGTAGCGGCAAACCCGCCTGCCGCAGCAGCTGTGCGGTCTCGTACAGCGGCAGGCCCATGATGCCGGAATGGCTGCCGGTGATGTGTTCGATGAATTGCGCGGCCGGACCCTGGATGCCGTAGCCGCCGGCCTTGTCGTAGGGTTCCGCGGTGGCGCAATAGGCGGTGATGGCGGCCGGCGACAGCACGCCGAAGGTGACGTCCGACACCTGGGTGATCTGGCCGGCGAAGTCGGCCGAGTGCACCGCGATCGCGGTCAGCACCTGGTGGGTGCGGCCGGACAGCTGCTGCAGCATGGCGATGGCTTCGTTGGGCGTGGCCGGCTTGCCGAGGATGGCGCCGTCGATGGTGACGGTGGTGTCGGCCGCCAGCACCACGCGCGGCGCCATGCGGCGCTTGACCACCAGGTCGGCCGCGAACGCGGCTTTTTCGCGCGCCACGCGCGACACGTAGTCGAGCGGCGCTTCGCCGGGCAGCACCTCTTCGGTGACGTCGGGACCGCGCGGGCCGTCGCTGCGCAGCAGCAGCAATTCAAAATCGATGCCCACCTGGCGCAGCAGTTCGCGGCGTCGCGGGCTCTTTGAAGCGAGGTAGATCTTTTTGTCGACCGGTTTCATATAATTTTATTTTAAACGCGGTGATACGGGTGGTTCTGGGTAATCGACCATGCACGGTACAGCTGTTCCGCCAGCAGTACCCGTACCATACCATGCGGCAGCGTCATGCTGGAAATGCGTATCAAGCCTTCGGCGCGGGCCTTCAGCTCGGGATCGAGGCCGTCGGCGCCGCCGATCAGGAAGGCCGTGTCGCGGCCATCCTGCTGCCAGGCTTCCAGCTGCTGCGACAGGCCGACCGAAGTCAGGTCCTTGCCGCGCTCGTCGAGCGCAATGATGCGGACGGATTTGGGCAGCGCCGCCTCGATGCGCTCGCGTTCGAGCGCCATCGCGGTGGCGGCGGTCTTGCTGCCCGAACGGTCGACCGGCTTGATTTCCTTCAGCACGATCTTCAGTTCGGGCGGCATGCGCTTCGCGTATTCGGCGAAGCCCGTTTCTATCCAGGCCGGCATCTTGTGACCGACCGCAGCGATGATCAGCTGCATGCGCAGTTACCCATACAGCTTTACTCTTCGACTTTTTTGATACGCTTGATGACGGTCTTGACCGGCGCTTCGTCGGCCTTGGGCTTGGCGACCTTGCGCTTAGGCGGCAGGGACTTCAGCACTTCGGCGGCGGCGACGGCGGACTTGGTCTTGCCGACCTTGATGGTCTTGCCGGCCGGGACAGCGGCGGCTTTCTTGGCGGCCGGCTTCTTCGCGGCGGTGGCCGGTTTGGCGGCGGCGGCTTTGCGGGCCGGGGTTTTCTTCTCGATCACCGGCTTGACGTCGACCTTGGCTTTACCGGCGGCCATGTGGCTGCTGATCTTCTTCGGCTCGTCGGCGGCTTCGCCTTCGGCGGTGGACTTGCGCTTGGCGGCGCCGACCTTGACCGGCTTGTCGCCCCACAGCTCTTCCAGGCGGTAGTAGGCGCGGATCGGCGCCTGCATGATGTGGACGATCATGTCGCCCAGGTCGACCAGCACCCATTCACCGGTGTCCTCGCCTTCCATGCCGTAGACGTCGCCGCCGGCGGCCTTGACCTTGTCGCGCACCGAGGCGGCCAGCGCCTTGGTTTGGCGGTTGGAGGTGCCGGAGGCGATGGCGATCCGGTCGAACAGGCTGGTCAGGTGGGTGGTATCGAACAGGGCGATATCTTGGGCCTTGACGTCTTCGAGGGCGTCAACGACGAGGGATTGCAGTTTTTTGATGTCCATTTAGCTTTTGTATAGATTATGTTGTTCAATATAGTCTAGCACTAGCGGCGGGATAAGCGAGTTTGCGCTTTCCCCCCGTTGTAATGCCGCACGTATTTCGGTGGCGGAGATATCCACCGCGAAGTCTTGTGCCAGATAAGTCAGACCGTGCGGCGTGTTGCGGATTTGTTCAGGCGTTCCCAGACGGCGGGAAATCGCCTCGGCCACTGCCGGCGGAAGGCCGGCGGTGGCCAGGTTGAAGCCGGGGCGGGCGGCTACGCAGATATGGGCGTAGTCGAACAGCGCCTGCCATTCATGCCAGGTATCGAGCCGTTGCAGCTGGTCGGCGCCCATCAAAAAAGAGATGGAGGCCGACGGGCCCAGCTCTGCGCGCACCTGGCGCAGCGTGTCTATCGTGTAGGTGGCCAGTCCCTGTTCGCCGCGTTCGATCTCCTGCAGGTCGACCACGACGTCGTATTCCGAACCGGCGAAGGCCAGCGCCACCATCTCGGCGCGCTGGCGCGGCGTCGCCTTCAGGGTGGACTTCTGCCAGGGCAGGCCGGCGGGGATCACGCGCAACTGGTCTACTTGCAGCAGCTGCGCAAAGAGCGCGCCGAGTGCGACGTGACCATGATGCACCGGATCGTAGCTGCCTCCCAGCAGTGCGGTTCGGTATACCATCAGCATGCCATCGTCACGCGGCGAGCCAGTCGCGATGCGGCAGGAAATCGCTGTACAGCGCCGCTTCCGGCGTGCCGGCCTCGGGTTCCCAGCGATAGCGCCATTTGACGATGGGCGGCATCGACATCAGGATCGCCTCGGTGCGGCCGCCCGATTGCAGGCCGAACAGCGTGCCGCGGTCGAACACCAGGTTGAACTCGACGTAACGTCCGCGGCGATAGGCCTGGAAGTCGCGTTCGCGTTCGCCGTACGGCGTGTCCTTGCGGCGTTCCAGGATGGGCTGGTAGGCCTTGAGGAAAGCGTCGCCGACGCTCTGCATCATGGCGAAGCTTTGCTCGAAGCCCGCTTCGTTGTAGTCATCGAAGAAGATGCCGCCGACGCCGCGCGCTTCCTGGCGGTGTTTCAGGTAAAAATACTCGTCGCACCATTGCTTGAAGCGCGGGTGCAGCCCGGCGCCAAACGGTTGCAGCGCATCGGCGCAGGCCTGGTGGAAGTGCTTCACGTCCTGCTTGTCGCCGTAGTAGGGCGTCAGGTCCATGCCGCCGCCGAACCACCACGCCGGTTCGCCGTCGGCGGTGGTCGTGGTGAAGAAGCGCACGTTCATGTGCACCGTCGGCGCGTAGGGATTGCGCGGATGGATCACCAGCGACACGCCCATCGCTTCCCACGGCTGGCCGCCGAGGTCGGGGCGGTGCGCCGACGCCGATGGCGGCAGCTTGGCGCCCATCACGTGCGAGAAGTTGACGCCGCCGCGTTCGATGACGTTGCCTTCCTCGATCAGGCGCGAAATGCCGCCACCACCCTCGGGCCGGTCCCACGCGTCGCGCAGGAAAGGCTTGCCGTCGACGGCCTCCAGCGCCTGCACGATACGATCTTGCAGGCCGAGCAGGTAGGCCTTGACGGCGGAAGGGTTCGGAAAGGACGACATCTTATCCTAATGCTTGAGGCCGCGCCAGCCGATATCGCGGCGGCACTGCATGCCGTCGAACGAAATCTGGTCGACCACTTCGTAAGCCTGCTTCTGGGCGATCTTGATGCTGTCGCCCAGGCCGACCACGCACAGCACGCGGCCGCCGGTCACCTGCAGCTGGCCGCCCACTTCGGCGGTGCCGGCGTGGAAGGTCACCGATTCCGGCGTTTCGGCCGGGATGCCGTCGATGACGGCGCCTTTCAGCGGCGCGTCCGGATAGCCGGCCGCTGCCAGCACCACGCCGACGGCGGTGCGGCGGTCCCATTCCAGTTCGACCTGGTCCAGCGTGCCGTTGACGGCGTGTTCCATCACCGCCACCAGGTCGGTCTTCAGGCGCGACATGATCGGTTGCGTCTCGGGATCGCCCATGCGGCAGTTGAATTCCAAGGTGCGCGGATTGCCCTGGGCGTCGATCATCAGGCCGGCGTACAGGAAGCCGGTGAAGACGATGCCGTCCTTCGCCATGCCGGCGATGGTGGGGTTGATGATCTCGCGCATCACGCGGGCGTGCATGGCCGGCGTGACGATAGGCGCAGGGGAATACGCACCCATGCCGCCGGTGTTCGGGCCTTCGTCGTTGTCCTTGAGGCGCTTGTGGTCCTGGCTGGTGGCCAGCGGCAGGATGTTCTTGCCGTCGCACATGACGATGAAGCTGGCTTCTTCGCCGGCCAGGAATTCCTCGATGACGATGCGGGCGCCGGCGTCGCCGAAGCGGTTATCGGCCAGCATGTCGTCCACCGCCTGGTGCGCTTCTTCCAGCGACATCGCCACCACCACGCCCTTGCCGGCGGCCAGGCCGTCGGCCTTGATGACGATCGGCGCGCCGTTGGCGGCTATGTAGGCGTGCGCCTGCGCGACGTCCGAGAAGGTCTGGTACTTGGCGGTCGGGATGCCGTGGCGCTGCATGAAGGCCTTGGCGAAGTCTTTCGACGACTCCAGCTGGGCCGCTTCCCTGGTCGGGCCGAACACCTTCAGGCCGCGCGCGCGGAACAGGTTGACGATGCCGCCGGCCAGCGGCGTCTCGGGACCGACCACGGTCAGGCCGATGTGCTCCTGCTCGACGAAGGTCGCCAGTTCATGCAGGTCCGTGATGTTGACGTTGACCAGGCGCGAATCGCGCGCGGTGCCGCCGTTGCCAGGAGCGACATACACCATCTGGATGCGTTCCGATTGCGCCAATTTCCAAGCCAGCGCATGTTCACGGCCGCCGGAGCCGACTACCAATATTTTCATAAATCCTCAGTCTTCGATCAGCGTGTTGGAATAGACTTCCTGGACATCGTCCAGCGCTTCCAACGCGTCCAGCAGTTTTTGCATCTTGACGGCGTTATCGCCGGTGAACACGGTTTCGGTGGCCGGCTTCATGATGATCTCGGCCACTTCGGCCTTGAAGCCCGCCGCTTCCAGCGCATCCTTGACCGCCGCGAAGTCGTGCGGGCCGCACAGCACTTCGAAGCCGCCTTCGTCGTCGGCCACCACGTCTTCGGCGCCGGCTTCCAGCGCCACTTCCATCAGCGCGTCTTCATTGGTGCCCGGTGCGAACAGGAACTGGCCGCAGTGCTTGAACATGAAGGCCACCGAGCCTTCGTTGCCCATGTTGCCGCCGTTTTTGTTGAAGGCGTTGCGCACTTCAGCCACGGTGCGCACGCGGTTGTCGGTCATGCAGTCGACGATGACGGCCGCGCCGCCGATGCCGTAGCCTTCGTAGCGGACCTCTTCGTAGGCCGCGCCGTCCTCGCCGCCGGTGCCGCGGGTGATCGCGCGTTGCACGTTATCCTTGGGCATATTGGCGTCGGCCGCCTTGTCCACGGCCAGGCGCAGGCGCGGGTTGGAGGTCAGGTCGCCGCCGCCCATGCGCGCAGCCACGGTGATTTCCTTGATGAGGCGGGTCCAGATCTTGCCACGTTTAGCATCGGTTGCTGCTTTTTTGTGCTTGATATTGGCCCATTTGCTGTGTCCAGCCATGTTCGGTCTTCCTTCGGCGGTATGTCATTGGTGTGCGGTGAGGGCGGTATTCTAGCATAGGGGCCAACTCAAAACCTTTTCCATCACCTCTGGCAACTCGATTTTCGTCACCCACGCGTCCATCTCCTTGACCAGGATGACGGCGCTGTTTTCCGCGTCGATCGGCACCCATTCCGGATTGTTTTGACGCATCAGGGCGATCACCGGCACGTGCACGGCGTTGGCCAGGTGCATCACGGCGGTTTCCACCGTGACGATCAGGCTGCACAGGGCGAGGATGGCGGGCAGCTGGAAGAAGTTATCCACCGCGGAGAAAAGATGCGTATCAGGCAAGGCTGCATTGTTGTAAATCTCGCGCGCGGCCGGCAGGTCTTCCGGCACCACGTTGACCACGAAGCCGGCGTCGCGCCATTGCGGATGGCTGCGCATTTCCCTGATCAGCTCGAAGGCGCGCTCCAGCGGCCAGCAGCGTTCCGGGCCCTTGGAGTAGGTGTTGATGAACACTATCTTCGAGCCCAGGCCCCAGGTGGAAAATTGATCCCGCGCATAAGCCGTCCACTGGTCCGGGATGTGGATCACCGGGTAGCGGTCCAGCTTGGGGATGTCGAGGCCGAAGGCCTTGTGGAACCATTGCGCGTAGATGTCGCTGACGTGCGGCACGTCGCGTTCCTGCGATTCGTAGAGCGGAATGGTGGCGTTGAATTTCAGGATGCTGAGCTTTTTGGACAGCTCGAAGAAGCGGTATTTCTGCTTGGCCAGTCCGAGGATGAAGCCGCGCGGGCAGATTTCGCGCGTCAGCCTGGCGTAGCGGTGGCAGGCCATGTGGGTCAGCGAGGCCACGATCGGATAGTCCTCGCGGCGCGCCTCGGCGATCGATTGCGCGTGCAGGGCGGGGCTGTAGTTCTGGTCGTAGGTCTTGTCGATGTAGGGGCTGGCGGCCAGCCAGTCGTACAGCGAGTAGTTCTTCAGGTGCGGCCAGTCCTCGGGATTGGCCGAACGCCGGCGCTCGTCGACCCACAGGTGGATCTCCAGGTGCGGATGGGCGCGCTTGAGGGCGCGGAAGCACATTTGCATGTAGGTGAAGTCGCCGATCGCCATGTGGGTGACGATCAGGATCTTTTTTGCCTGGGCAAGCAGTGTCGGGGGGATCAGTTGTTTCATTTGTGGAGCTTGCCAGTAATTATCGGCGCTGTACAGGTGTAAGAAATTGACATCCCCCCCCTCCATGAATGGAGGGGATTCCTGCGGCGCTAACCATGAGCAAGCTCCCGGAAAGTCGCTTCGGTGGGTTCCTGCTTCATCGAGCGGCCTGATTGCGCCGATTCTCCACAGGCTAAAACGCGATGTCCTCGCGCTAAAATGTTGATCGCTCCGACCACATCGGCATGATTTTCGTAGCCACAATCGACGCACAGGAATTGAGCCTGAGTCTGCCGATTGTCTTTCGAGACGTGGCCGCAAGCCGGGCACGTCTGGCTGGTGTGGTGCGGTGGTACGGCCAGCAACATGCCGCCGTTCCATGCAACCTTATAGCCAAGCTGACGGCGAAACTCCCCCCATCCCTGATCGAGAATGGCGCGGTTCAGCCCCGACTTCCGGCCGACCTTCTTGCCCGGCTGTTCGATGGTGCCTTTGGAAGACCTGGACATATTCCGTACCTGTAAATCCTCAATACATACGAGCGCGTGGCTTTTGCTGATCGTCGTTGTGGTTTTGTGCAGGAAGTCTTTGCGGGCATTGGCGATGCTGGTGTGAATCTTCTGAACGCGAGCTTTCGCTTTCCTCCAATTGCTACTGAACTTGACCTTGCGGCTCATGCGGCGCTGGTAGCGTGCAAGACGCTGCTGGTGTTTCTTGAAGCTGTTTAGCGGCGCGATGAAGTCGCCGTCGCTCAAGGTGGCGAACCGAGCGATGCCGACATCGATGCCGATGGCTGTCGTCGCCGTGGGCAGTGGCTGTTCGACCTCACGTTGCGTTTGAATCGACGCGAACCACTTGCCGCCCGATTGGCTCACGGTGACATTGCGCACCTCGCCCAGCACGTCACGGCTGTTTCGGTAACGCAGCCAGCCGAGCTTGGGCAGAAAGATGCGGTCGTTGCGCTGGTCGAGTTTGATTTGCTTCGCGTCTGGGTAGCGAAAGCTGTCGCCGCTGCCCTTGCGCTTGAAGCTGGGGAAGTCTGCCCGTTTCTCGAAGAAATTCTTGTACGCCCGCTCCAAGTCCTTCAACGCCTGTTGCAACGGGTGACAGGGCGCATCTTTCAGCCACGGCGTCGCCTCGCCATTGCGCCAGCCGGTGAGCGCCTTGCACATCCCGGTGTAGCCGATGAACTTGTTGTCAGCCTCATGGTTGTCCTTCTGCATCGCCAGCGCTTTGTTGTAGACGAACCGGCACGCCCCGGAGAAGCGGCGCATATCATGCGCTTGCTCGCCGTTTGGCGTCAGTTCAAACTTGAAGGCTTGCAAACGAATCATACTGTGATTATATACAGCCCTACTCCACGAGCCAACACGTTTCGACTGACCAAGGACGGCTGCGCCGTCCGCGCTCTTGACCCCGCCCTGAAGGACGGGGCTTGCCGCGCCCCCGGTCAAATTTTGCTAAGCCAGCATAACAATGTCGCGCCTAGAGGCGATCCTCCATTTTTTGTAGAGATACTGTCATATCTTGCTGCTACTATTTATTTTTTCACATTATAAAAACAGCGGAGCAGATATGGATAGAAGGCAGTTTCTCAAATACGGCAGCTTTATTACGGTTTCGGTCGCCTCGGGCGCCGGCCTGGTTGCCTGCGGCGGCAGCAGTTCCGCGCCCGCCGATGGCGCCACCGATCTGCCGTTGGCCAGCGGCGCCTGGAAGTTCCCGCAAAGCGTGGCCTCCGGCGACCCGCACAGCGACAGCATCATGCTGTGGACCCGCGCCGTGCCGGCATCGGCCGACGGCGTGGCGCCCGCGCCGAGCGCCTCGGACAGCGCGATCCGCCTGGTGATGACCGCCGTCGACAACGGCGCGGCCCTGGGCGGCAGCACCGCGCTCAGCGGCGCCACCGTGGTCGACATCAAGCTGCCGTTGCAGTCGCAGTACGACAACACCGTGCGCCACAAGGTGACCGGCTTGAATCCCAACACCGTGTACTACTACCAGTTCGTCGCCGGCGACACGCGCTCCAACGTCGGCCGCTGCAAGACCGCGCCGGCCGCCGACGCCGACGTCTCGCAGCTGCAGTTCGCCTACATGACCTGCCAGGACTGGAGCGTCAACCACTGGGGCGCGATGACCAGCATCGCCGGCGAAAACCTGGACTTCATCGTCCACCTGGGCGATTACATCTACGAAACCGTGGGCGAGGACTTCCAGCTGGGCGCGGTGGAGTCGCGCCACGACGCATTGAAGCTGCCGGACGGCGCCTTCAAGAGCGGCACCTCGGGCGCCAAGTACGCCACCACGCTGGCCGACTACCGCTACCTGTACAAGAAGTACCGCACCGACGCCCGCCTGCAGGCGCTGCACGAGCGCTTCGCCTTCATCGCCATCTGGGACGACCACGAGTTCTCGGACGACGCCTGGGGCGACGCCCAGACCTACGACGGCACCTTCAACGCCGACGGCTCGGACCTGCACCAGACCGGCCGCCGCCGCAACGCCAACCAGGCCTGGTTCGAATACATGCCGGCCGACGTCAACCTCGACACCGCCACCACCAGCTTCCAGAACATCAAGATCTACCGCGACTTCCAGTTCGGCAAGCTGATGCAGCTGGTGATGACCGACGAGCGCCTGTACCGGGCCGACCACGTGATACCGGAATCGTCGATCAATCCGGCCACCGGCCTGCCGCTGGGCCGTATCGGTTCGCGCTACCTGGTGCCGCAGGACGTGCTCAGCACGGTCGAGGCGCAGAAGATGGCCGGCGCCACCACCATCGGCCTGGAGCCGCTGGCCACCGTCACGATTCTGGGCACCACCCAGCGCCAGTGGTGGATGGACAAGATGAAGGCCGCCACCTCGACCTGGAAACTGTGGGGCAATGAAGTATCGCTGCTGCGCATGGGCCTGAACGGCGTGGACGCCGTCGCCACCTTGCTGGCGCTGAACGCGGTGCCGACCATCGCCGCATCGATCGGCAGCACCGCCGCCGCCACCGGCGGCAACTTCCCGCTGGCCGCGGCGATCGTGGCGGCGGCCACCGCGGGCGCCGCGGCGGCCGTGGCGCAACAGGGCGGCGGCGCGATCGCCCAGACCGGCCCCGCCGGCGGCGGCACGCTGGAGACGCAGGTCGCGGCGGGCGTCAAGGCCGGCCTGACGGTGGCGCAGGCGACCATCGCGGCGGCCGCGTACAGCCGCGTCTACCTGGCCGGCAGCGGCGCGGGGGCGGCGACGTTGGCCGGCCTCGGCGCGCAGACCATCGCCTTCGGCTACATCAAGCCGGACATCCAGGCCAAGAAGATCGACTCGCCGTTCGTGGCGGCGTCCGGCAAGAAGGCGGCGCTGGCGCCGTTCTTCGCGCGCTTCCTGCTCAACTGCGACCAGTGGGATGGTTATAACAGCGAGCGCAAGGCGCTGATGGGCCACCTGAAGAGCAACAGCATCAGCAACGTGGTGGCGATCACCGGCGACATCCACGCCTTCTTCGCCGGCACCGTCAACGACGATTTAGACGCCACCGGCGGCGGCACGCCGGTGATGGTGGATCTGGTGTCGGCCGGCATCAGCTCGGACTCGTTCTTCAGCTACCTGCGCGACGCGGCGACGGCGCTGGGCGACATCGCCGCGCTGGTGTCGTACCCGCTGGCGATCCCGGTCACCGGCCTGGGCACCGTGAGCATCGCGATCAACATGCTGGACTACACCATGGGCAAGGCGGCGCCGACCGTGGCCAGCCTGCTGGAGCAGATCCGCGTGCAGGTGCGCGGCGCGCTGGGCGCCAAGGGCTTGCCGGAAGCGCAGCTGGACGCGACCACCGGCGCGGTGCTGGCGGGCCTGCAGGCGAGCAGCGACTTCAGCGTATCGTTGCTGGCGCTGGCGCAGCAGTTGGCCGGCCTGGGCAACAACCCGTGGATCAAGCATCTGAACACCGATGCGCAGGGTTACACGCTGGTCACGCTCACGCCGGGCAAGCTGGTGGCGCAGTTCAAGCAGGTCAACAAGCTAGTGGGCGGCAACGCGCCGACCAGCGTGGTGGCCCGCGTGACCACCGCCACCGTGACGGCCGGCTCGGCCGCCGTCGCCATCAGCTAGCGGCAACCCCAAGCTCCCGCTTGAGCGCGCTCACGATGGCGCTCAAGCTGGGACAGGCTGTTGAGGCCTCCGTTGTAAGTATCCGATGCAGTGTCTCGCTCGTCGTATCAAGCGGGCGGGACAGCGCATCAAATCCGGTGGTTCCCGCAATCAGGACGCGGAGCATGCCGCGCGCCGTCGCGTCGTCGCCAGCCTGAAGCAATTCGTCGATCTCATCCAATACCGCGTTGGCAAAGGTCGGATCGGCGGCAATGCGTTCCGTTATCCCATTTTCAAAATCACGAGTCAGTTCCATAGAGTTGCTCCTGCCGTTTTCTTTCTTAGCTTGAATTCCTCATGCAGTGCCTTTGCGCGCGCGATGTCCGCCTGCTGCTGTTTCTTTGTCCCGCCGCCGAACAATATGATCAGTTCTTCGCCGTCGCGAGCCAGGTAAATACGGTAGCCCGGTCCCCAATCGATGACATATTCGCCTATCCCGCTGAACCATTTAATGCGGGAGAGATTCCCACTCTGCATACGAAATAGTGCGCTTGCGACTTTTGCTGCAGCGCGTGCATCCAAACGATCAAACCATTTCTGGAATGGAATCGACTGGTCTGCTCTTACATATTTTTTAACGCTGATCGCCATCCGTCGATACTTGCACAGCCTATCACGGCTGGATTGATCCGGCTCACCGGAGGCGCGGGCAGGGCGGAAAATGGCGGCGTCAAGCGCCAGAGGGCGTTTGGCCTTACAATTTGCCCATGACTAAAAGCATCACGGACAGCGCGCCGGCGCGTGCCGCCTATCTGGGCGGCCTGGGTATCGCCATCGGCGGGGCGGTTCTTTTCTCGACCAAGGCGGTGGTGGCCAAGCTGCTGTACCGCTATCAGATCGACGCCGTCACGCTGATCGCCTTCCGCATGATCTTCTCGCTGCCGGTGTTCGCCGCCGTGGCGCAGTGGAAGATGCGCACCGAAGCGCCGCTGTCGACCGCCGACCGCTGGCGCATCGTCGGCCTCGGCCTGGTCGGCTACTACCTCTCCAGTTTCCTCGACTTCCTCGGCCTGCAATACATCTCGGTCGGCCTCGAACGGCTGATCCTGTTCCTGACGCCGACCTTCGTGCTGCTGATCTCCTCCACCGTGCTCAAGCAGCACATCAGCCGCCGGCAGTGGCTGGCGCTGCTGGCCTCGTATTGCGGCATTGTCTTCGTTTTCCTGCACGACCTCAACAGCGGCAACCAGAACGTCATCCTCGGCGCCACGCTGGTCACCGGCTCGGCCGCCGCATATTCGGTCTACCTGCTGCTGTCGGGCGAGATGGTGCGGCGGCTGGGCGCGTTGCGGCTGGTGTCGTATGCGATGTGCGTCTCCAGCGCGGCCTGCATCGGCCAGTTCTTCCTGCTGCGGCCGGCGTCCGGGCTGATCCAGCCGCTGCCGGTGTATGGGCTGTCGCTGATCAACGGCATCGTCTGCACGGTGATGCCGGTGTTCATGACCATGACCGCGGTCCAGCGCATCGGCGCCGGCACCGCCTCGCAGGCTGGTATGATCGGCCCCGTTTCAACGCTGTTCCTGGGCGCGCTGCTGCTGGGCGAGCCTGTCACGTCCTGGCAGTTGGGAGGCACCACCTTGGTGCTGGCCGGGATTTATCTGCTGTCAAAAAAATAGGATCGAGTCATGAAAACCCGCATTGCCCTGATTGCCCACGACAAGAAAAAAGACGACATGATCGCGCTGGCTGGCGAATACAAGAACTTCCTCTCCACCTGCACGCTGACCGCCACCGGCACCACCGGCGGCCGCCTGATCAACGAGCTGGGGCTGACGGTGGACCGCAAGCATTCGGGCCCGTTCGGCGGCGACTTGCAGATCGGCTCGATGCTGGTCGAGGGCGAGATCGACTGCGTGATCTTCCTGCGCGACCCGATGACGCCGCAGCCGCACGAACCGGACATCAACGCCCTGGTGCGCGCCTGCGACGTGCACAACACGCCGTGCGCCACCAACCTGTCGTCGGCGCACCTGGTGCTGTCGCAGTTGCAGCTGCGCGCCGCGACTGCCTGACCGGGACTACACTCTTCGCATTCCCTCACCACGGAGTCAGACATGACCAAGGCAATCCGCATCAACCGCGTCGGCGGTCCGGAAGTAATGGAGCTGGTGGACGTGGAGCTGGGGCCGCCCGGTCCCGGCGAAGCGCAGGTGCGCCATGCGGCCATCGGCCTGAACTTCATCGACGTCTACTTCCGCACCGGCCTGTATCCGCAGTCGCTGCCGGGCGGCCTGGGCATGGAGGGCGCCGGCGTGGTGGAGGCGGTGGGCGAGGGCGTGACCGAAGTGCAGGTGGGCGACCGCGTGGCCTATGCCGGTCGTCCGATCGGCGCCTATGCCGAGGCGCGCAATATGCCGGCCTCGCAGCTGCTGGTGCTGCCGGATAAGATCGGCTTCGACACGGCGGCCGCGATGATGTTGCAAGGGCTGACTGTGCAGTACCTGTTCCACCGCACGGTGCCGCTGAAGGCCGGCGACACCGTCCTGTTCCACGCGGCGGCCGGCGGCGTCGGGCTGATCGCCTGCCAGTGGGCCAAGGTGTTGGGCGTGACGCTGATCGGCACGGTGGGTTCGGAAGAGAAGGCGGCGCTGGCCACCGAGAATGGCGCGCACCACGTCATCAACTACAACAAGGAAAACTTCACCGAGCGGGTCAAGGAGATCACCGGCGGCAAGGGCGTGGCGGCGGTGTACGACTCGATCGGCAAGGATACCTTCATCGGCTCGCTGGACTGCTTGCAGCCGCTGGGCACGATGGTCAGTTTCGGCAACGCTTCCGGGCCGGTGCCGCCGTTCAGCCTGAACGAGCTGGCCAGCCGCGGCTCCTTGTTCATCACGCGGCCGTCGTTGATGGCCTACATGGCCAGGCGCGAGGATCTGGAAGCGGCGGCCAAGTCGCTGTTTGGCGTGGTCGCCAGCGGCGAGGTCAAGATCGATATCCGCCAGCGCTACGCCCTGGCCGACGTGGGCCGGGCCCACACCGAACTGGAAGCGCGCAAGACCACCGGCTCATCGATCCTGCTGCCGTAACGGTTTTGTGTACGCAAACGTACTGAGTGATGGCGCGCGGGGCGCTATGCTGGTTTCCATGCCCAAGCTATTCCAGCTTGCGCCCCAACCGGAGCATCACATGAACAAAGACCAAGTCGAAGGCAAACTGAAAGACATCGGCGGCAAAATCCAGGAAGAAGTTGGCGATCTGATCGACAGCCCTGAACAGGAAGCCAAAGGCCTGCAAAAGCAGGCTGAAGGCAAGCTGCAAGAGAAAGTCGGCGACCTGAAGCAAGCCGTGCACATCGCCACCAAGTAATTGGCGGGCTGAAATGAAAAATGCGCCGGTTTTGCCGGCGCATTTTTTTTTGCTCCGGGGTCAAGTCTGACATTCGGACACGAGCTCTGCCGTAGCAGCTGCTACGGCAGAGCTCGTGTCCGAATGTCAGACTTGACCCCGGGGTTTAGCCGGCCTTGGCTGGCGTGGCTTGCACGGTTTCGGTCTTCGGCTCGATCGTCAGGTCGACCCTGCGCGGCACGCCGCTCACGCCGGGGAAGCCGGTGAAGGCGCTTTGCACCAGGGCCGGCATTACATGTGGCGTGGCCTGCACGCGGCTGGTGTTCTGCACCGTGACGTCGTACAGCTTGCGGCCGTCGACGCTGTTGATGGTCACGCGCAGCTGGCGCTGGTATTCATGTTTGACGCGCTCTTCCACATACATCGGCCCGAAACGGTACGGGTCATGGAAAAACGGACGATAGCCCCAGCGCGAATAACCCCAGCCGTAACGGCCGTAGCCCGGACCCCAATACGGCCCCATGAACGGATCTTCCGCCTCCAACACCCGCACCGGATGGTCGATGGTGCTGAATTTCATGCCGATGAGCAACTTCGGCTGCGTGCTGTCGGCGACCTGGTGGAAGCCCAGCTTGCCCAATTCGTTGCCCACCAGCACTTGATAGCTGCGGTATTCCAGCGTGTCGTCTGCGCCCTGCGGGGCCTCGAACGCATAGGATTTGTCCTGGATGTCGGCCGGCCAGGCGTTGAAGGCCGTGACGTCGCTGCGGATGGTGGTGGCGCAGCCGCTCAGCAGTACTACGGCGGCCGTCGCCAGCATGGCGAGATATTTCATGATGGTGCCCTCTCTGTTCAGACGGTATTTTCCAGTACTAAGTCTACGACGGTCGCCCGCACCCTGCACGATTATTACAGAATGTTACGGCAAGGTGGAAACCAGCAACTTATATGCGCTAATCTGCAGCCCCCGCAGGTAATTCGCCCGTCCTCCTGCTGCTGGTATTGGTAAAATAGGCTTTTGCTTACGTCACCAGAGTCCTCCAATGCGCACAGACAGCAGTCCCAAGACGATATTCCGCAAAGATTACACCGCTCCCGCCTACCTGGTTGATACCGTAGAACTCGGCTTCGACCTCGATCCCGACCGCACCGTGGTGGCCAACCGCATCACCATGCGACAGAACCCGGCCAGCCGGGGCCGCGACATCGTGCTGCACGGCGAAGAGATCGAACTGGTGGCGCTGCGCCTGAACGGCAAGCCGCTGGCGCCGACGGAATACCATCAGGACGGCAGCACGCTGATCATCCGCAAGGCCCCGGCCAAGGTGGTGCTGGAAATCGAAACCCTGTGCGCGCCGGTGCAGAACACCAGCTTGTCCGGCCTGTACGTCTCGAACGGCAACTTCTTCACGCAGTGCGAGGCCGAAGGCTTCCGCCGCATCACCTACTTCCCGGACCGTCCGGACGTGATGGCCAAGTACACCGTGATGCTGCGCGCCGACAAGGCCGCCTATCCGGTGCTGCTGTCGAACGGCAACCTGATCGAGCAGGGCGACCTCGGCGACGGCCGCCACTACGCCAAGTGGGAAGACCCGTTCAAGAAGCCGTCCTACCTGTTCGCGCTGGTGGCCGCTCGCCTGGTCTGCCAGGAAGAGCGCTACACGCTGCAGTCCGGCCGCGAAGTGCTGCTGCAAGTGTGGGTGGAAGAGGGCAACCTCGACAAGACCGACTACGCCATGCAGTCGCTGAAGAACTCGATCCGCTGGGACGAGGAGCGTTTCGGCCTGGAGCTGGACCTGGACCGCTTCATGATCGTCGCCGTGGGCGACTTCAACATGGGCGCGATGGAGAACAAGGGCCTGAACATCTTCAACACCAAGTTCGTGCTGGCCAACCCGCGCGTGGCGACCGACGTCGACTACGCCGGCATCGAGGCGGTGGTCGGCCACGAGTACTTCCACAACTGGACCGGCAACCGCGTGACTTGCCGCGACTGGTTCCAGCTGTCGCTGAAGGAAGGCCTGACCGTGTTCCGCGACCAGGAATTCAGTGCCGACATGATCGGCACCGACAGCGGCCGCGCCGTCACCCGCATCGACCAGGTGCGCACCTTGCGCCAGGCCCAGTTCCCGGAGGACGCCGGCCCGATGTCGCACCCGGTGCGGCCCGACTCCTTCGTCGAGATCAACAACTTCTACACCGTCACCGTGTATGAAAAAGGCGCCGAAGTGGTGCGCATGTACCAGACCCTGGTGGGCCGCGACGGCTTCCGCAAGGGCATGGACCTGTACTTCAAGCGCCACGACGGCCAGGCCGTTGAATGCGACGACTTCCGCGCCGCCATGGCCGACGCCAACGGCCGCGACCTGCACCAGTTCGAGCGCTGGTATTCGCAGGCCGGCACGCCCATCGTCACCGCGCGCACCCGCTACGACGCCGTCAAGCGCAACTTCGACATCATCCTCAGCCAGCGCTGCCTGGCCTCCGCCGGCCAGGCCGACAAGCAGCCGTTCCACATTCCGGTGGCGGTGGGCCTGTTGAGCGCCAGCGGCAAGGACTTGCCGTTGACGCTGGAAGGCGGCAAGCACGCCAAGGGCACCACCACGGTGGTGCTGGAGCTGACCGAGCAGGAACAGATCTTCCGCTTCCGCCACGTCGACGAACGCCCGACGCCATCGATCCTGCGCGACTTCTCGGCGCCGGTGATACTCGAATACGACTACACCGACGACGAACTGCTGCACCTGTTCAGCCATGACAGCGACCCGGTCAACCGCTGGGAAGCGGGCCAGCGGCTGGCGATGGAGCGCCTGCTGAAGCTGACCGCGCAAGTGGCGCTGGCCGGCGGCAGCGACACCGGCCTGAAACTGGACGCCACCTTCATCAACGCCCAGCGCGCCGTGCTGACCGACGAGACGCTCGATCCGGCCTTCCGCGAACTGGCGCTGATACTGCCGTCGGAAATCATCATCGCCGAGCAGATGGACGTGGTCGATCCGCAGGCGATCCACGTGGCGCGCCAGTTCATGCGCCGCACCATCGGCGCGACCCTGAAGACCGAACTGCTGGAGCAGTACCATGCCAACCAGACGCCCGGCCCCTACAGTCCGGACGCGCTGTCGGCCGGCAAGCGCGCGCTGAGGAATCTGTGCCTGTCCTACCTGATGGTGGCGCCGGACATGGCGGAATTGAAGCTCGCGCAGCAGCAGTTCGAAAAGGCCGGCAACATGACCGACCGTTCCGCCGCGCTGGTCTCGATGATCCACAGCGGCGCCGAAGCGGGCCCGTACCTGAAGGCGTTCTACCAGGACTTCGAGAACGAGGCGCTGGTGATCGACAAGTGGTTCGCCATGCAGGCCGCCGCGCCGACCACCAACGTCGCCGCCGTGCGCAAGCTGATGCAGCATCCGGCCTTCACGCTGAAGAATCCGAACCGCGCGCGCAGCTTGATCTTCAGTTTCATCAGCGCCAATCCGTCGCAGTTCCACGCGGCCGACGGCAGCGCGTATGAATTCTGGGCCGAGTTCGTGATCAAGCTGGACGCGATCAACCCGCAGGTAGCGGCACGCCTGGCGCGCGGCATGGACCGCTGGCGCCGTTACGCGCCGGCGCTGCAAGCAAAGATGAAGCGCGCGCTGGAGAAAGTCGCCGGCCGCGCCAAACTGTCGAACGACGTGCTGGAAGTGGTCACCAAAGCGCTCGCCGATTAAGCATAATAATTTATACGATTTATCTTCACCTCAAGGGAAACCATGAAACGCATCAGCCTCACACAATACTTGGTGGAAGAACAGCGCCAGAACAACACGATCCCGGCCGAACTGCGCCTGTTGATCGAAGTGGTAGCACGCGCCTGCAAAACCATCAGCCACTCGGTAGGCAAAGGCGCGCTGGGTGAAGTGCTCGGCACCGCCGACACGGAAAACATCCAGGGCGAAGTGCAGAAGAAGCTGGACATCATCTCCAACGAAATCCTGCTGGAAGCGAACGAATGGGGCGGCCACCTGGCGGCGATGGCGTCGGAAGAGATGGAATCGATCCACCCGATCCCGAACCGCTATCCAAAAGGCGAATACATGCTGCTGTTCGACCCATTGGACGGCTCGTCGAACATCGACGTCAACGTCTCGATCGGCACCATCTTCTCGGTGCTGAAGGCGCCTGAAGGCATGGGCCAGCCGACCGAAGCGGACTTCATGCAAGCCGGCACCAAGCAAGTGGCCGCAGGCTACGCCGTGTACGGCCCGCAGACCATGCTGGTGCTCACCACCGGCAATGGCGTCAACTGCTTCACCCTGGACCGCGAGATGGGTTCGTGGGTGCTCACGCAGCGCAACATGCAGATCCCGGCTACGACCAAGGAATTCGCGATCAATATGTCGAACCAGCGCCACTGGCATGCGCCGGTGCAGCGTTACGTGAACGAACTGCTGGCCGGCGACACCGGCCCGCGCGGCACCAACTTCAACATGCGCTGGATCGCCTCGATGGTGGCCGACGTGCACCGCATCCTGAACCGCGGCGGCATCTTCATGTACCCGGCCGACACGCGCGACACGTCGATGCCAGGCAAGCTGCGTTTGATGTATGAGGCGAATCCGATGGCCTTCATCGTCGAACAGGCCGGCGGCGCGGCCACCGACGGCCAGAACCGTATCATGGAGATTCAGCCGCACAAGCTGCACCAGCGCGTGCCGGTGTTCCTGGGGTCGCGCGACGAAGTGGCGGTGGTGACGGGTTACCACGCAGGCTGAGAAGCTTCAAAATCGCACAAAGCAATGACATTTTTGCAGCATGGCTAAAATTTATCGTGTAGGGACTAGCGTGTAGCAGGAAATATTTGTTAGAATGTGCGACTTCGCCGCTTTAGCTCAGTTGGTAGAGCAGTTCATTCGTAATGAAAAGGTCGCCAGTTCGATTCCGGCAAGCGGCACCAGAACTCAGCATTAGTTTGTACCGAGAAGTATCAAAACCCGCTCTCCTCATAGGAGAAGCGGGTTTTTTATTGTCCCGAGATGTTCAGTGGTGTACAGTGAAATCCACGATCTGTGCGGGACAAAATGGCGTCAGGTCCCTCACTCGAAAAATTTGTCCCTCAATCGGCGCCAGGTCCGTCCCAGGGAGGCAGTCATGCCACTTACCGACCTTTTTATCCGGAAAGTCAAAGCTTCCGGCAAACCCAGCGGTGACAAATACGGCGACGGCCGTTCGCTCTACCTCCTGGTCAAGGAATCCAACAAATACTGGCGGATGAATTACCGCTACGAAGGCAAGTTTAAGACGCTGGCCTTCGGCACCTATCCCGAAGTCTCGCTGGCGGAGGCGCGCGAGTTGTGCGCCGACGCGCGCAAGCTGCTGCGCGCCGGCGTGGACCCCAAGTCGAAAAAGAAGGATAGGCACGCGCAGGAGCAGGAGGCCGACCCGAATACCTTCGAGGCGCTGGCGCTCCAGTGGCTGACGAAGATGGACGCCAGCCGCAGCGCCTCGACCCAGGAGAAGGTGCTCGCCTGGCTGGAGCATGATTTATTCCCCTACATCGGCAGCATGCCGGCAGCGGCCATCAAGCCGCGCGACATCCTCGGCGTGATCCAGCGTGTCGAAGCGCGCGGTGCCATCGACTCGGCGCACCGCATGAGGCAGATGTGCGGCCAGATCCTGCGCTATGGCGTGGCGATCGGCTGGGTGGAGCGCGATGTCACGCCGGACCTGAAGGGCGCGCTGATCGCCGTACCAAGAAAAAACTTCGCGGCGATCACCGAACCAAAGGAGCTGGCGGTGCTGCTACGGTCCATATACGGCTACGAGGGCCATATCGTGGCTGTGACGGCGTTAAAGCTCACGCCCTTGCTGTTTGTACGTCCTGGCGAGTTGCGCGCGGCAGAATGGGCGGAATTCGATCTCGATGCCGCCGAATGGCGCATCCCTGCGGCGAAGATGAAAATGAAGATTGAGCATATGGTGCCGTTGTCCACGCAATCGGTGGAGTTGCTGCGTGAACTGCATCGCGCGACCGGTCACGGGAGGTACGTCTTTCCGAGCCTGCGCACCGAGCATGAGTGCATGAGCGAGAACACCATCAACGCCGCCTTGCGCGCTATGGGTTTCTCGAAAGAGGTGATGACCGCGCATGGCTTCCGCGCGACCGCGTGTCAGTGGGAACCCAATAATCCCCACCTGTGGGAATTGAATTTTCCCCACCCATTTTTGAAGGAGCTCAAAAATGG
>NZ_JBXALQ010000017.1:0-143698 GCF_058799615.1 Duganella sp. GW822-FHT06D06 | reverse complement strand
CCCTGCTCGCCGGCGCGCGCCGCCTCGACGGCGGCGTTCAGCGCCAGGATGTTGGTCTGGAAGGCGATGCCGTCGATGACGGAAATGATGTCGACGATCTTGCGCGACGAGGCGTCGATCGAGCCCATGGTGTCGACCACCTGGCCGACGATGGCGCCGCCGCGCTCGGCCACGTCGGAGGCCGCCTGCGCCAGCTGGTTGGCCTGCTTGGCGTTCTCGGCGTTCTGGCGCACGGTGCTGGTCAGCTGCTCCATCGACGACGCGGTTTCCTCCAGCGAGCTGGCCTGTTCCTCGGTGCGCTGCGACAGGTCCATATTGCCGGCCGCGATCTCGTTGGAGGCGGTGGCGATGGTGGTGGTGCCGCTCTGCACCTGGCTGACGACATTGCGCAGCGCATCGTTCATGCCCTTGAGCGCGGTCATCAGGTCGCCGATCTCGCACTTGCTGGTGGCGGCGTCGAAGCGGGTGGTGAGGTCGCCGTTGGCCACGGTGGCGGCGATCTCCAGCGCCGACTGCAAGGGCACGGTGATCGAACGCGAGATCACCCACGCCGCCAGCGCGCCGATGCTCACCATCAGCAGCGCCAGCACCATCAACAGCAGGTTGCTGCGGTCGTTGGCGGCGTCGATCGCGCGGGCGGTGTCGTCGATCGCCCTGCGCTGCAGGGTCAGCAGCGCCTGCACCTTGCCCTGGTAGGCGGTGGCCGCCGGCATGAAGACCTCCTTGTAGAGTTTTTCCGCCTGCTCGGCGTTGCCGGCCTGCTTGGCGTTCATGATGTCGGTCTTGGCCTTCTGGTAGGTGGCGCGCAGCGCGCCGGAGGCCTCGAACACGGCCTTTTCCTCGTCGCTGGCCATCAGCTCCTTGAGCTTGGCGATCAGTTCGCCGCCCTTCTTGCTGCTGTCGGCGATGACGTCGGCGAAGGTGGTCGACAGCGTATCGTCGCTGCTGCGGGCGATCAGCGCGGTGCGCGCCACCGCCGAGTAGATCAGCACGTACCAGTCGGAGGCCAGGCGTTCCTTGGCCAGCGGTTTTTCCATCATGTGGCGGGTGGCCTCGGCGTTGACGCGGGCGTTGTACAGCGCCACCGAGGTGGCGCAGATGGCGAGCAGCAGGACGATGGCGAAACCGAGCGCGAGGCGGGTGCCGATGCGCAGCTGAGACAGTAGATTCATGATGGACGCTCCGAAGTGGCCCGGGGACGGCTGGCAGGCTACAAGTATGCGCCCGTCGCGCCACCCCGGTCATGCAACTTCAGACAGGTGCGTTGCTTTTTCGAAACAATTAGAAGACAGAAACCCGGGGTCAAGTCTGACATTCGGACACGAACGCTGCCGTAGTGGCCGTTACGGTGGAGCTCGTGTCCGAATGTCAGACTTGACCCCCGGGTTATTTGAGGCCGCCGCCGAGGGCGCGGTAGAGGTCGATGGCGCTGGTGGTGCGCAGCAGGCGCGCTTGCACCAGCGTCTGCTGGGCGCTGAACAGCTCGCGCTGCGCGTCGAGCACGTCCAGCGAGCTGGCGACGCCGTTGTCGAAGCGCAGTTGCAGCAGCTTCAGGCGGTCGGCCTGGGCCTCCTGCACGGCGCGCTGGGCCGATACCTGCTCGCCCAGGTAGTCGCGCGCGGCCAGCGCGTCGGCCACTTCGCGGAAGGCGGTCTGGATCGCCTTTTCGTAGTCGGCCACGGCGAGCTGCTGGCGCGCTTCGGCCAGGCCCAGGTTGGCGCGGTTGCGGCCGGCGTCGAAGATCGGCAAGGTCAGCTGCGGCGCGAACGACCAGCTGCCCGAGCCGCCGTCGAACAGGCCGTTCAGCGACGGGCTGCTGCTACCCAGCGCGGCCGTCAGGCTGATGCGCGGGAAGAAGGCGGCGCGCGCGGCGCCGATGTTGGCGTTGGCCGATTTCAAGCGCTGCTCGGCGGCGCGGATGTCGGGACGGCGCGCCAGCAGGTCCGACGGCAGGCCGGCCGGCAGCGCGCTCAGCATGTCGATCTGCAGGTCGCTCGGCATGGCGCCGGCGGCCGCGCGCGAACCGGCGCCAGTATCGGCGGCCCCGGCAGTAACGGCAGTAGCGCCGGCAGCGCCGGCCGGCTGGCCGACCAGCAAGGTCAACGCGTTGCCCGCCTGCGCGCGCTGGCGCGCCAGCGTCAGCGCGGCGGCGCGCGCGGTTTCCATCAGCGTCTCGTTGGCGCGCAGCTCCAGCCGCGACGAGGCGCCCACTTCGGCGCGCTGCTGCGTCAACTTGTAGCTGCGAGCGCGGGCCTCGTAGCTCTGCTGCGCCAGCGCGTACTGCTCGGCGTAGGCGCGCTCGGTGTAATAGGCCTGCGCCACCTGCGCCACCAGGCTGATTTGCGCCGCCTGGCGCGCTTCGTCGGTGGCCAGGTAGGCCGCCAGCGCGGCGTCGTTCAGGCTTTTCACGCGGCCGAAGAAATCCAGCTCGAAGGCCGACAGCGCCAGTCCGGCGTCGTAGCGCTTGCCGATCGTGGTTTGGCCGCTGGGCGACAGGAAGGCCGGCGTCTTGGCCCTGCTGGCGGAGGCGTTGGCGTTGACGCCGGGCAGGCGGTCGGCCGACTGGATGTCGTACTGCGCGCGCGCTTCCTCGATGCGCAGCGCGGCGCTGCGCAGGTCGCGGTTGTGCTCCAGCGCGGCGCCGATCAGCTGCCGCAGGCGCGGTTCGGTGAAGTAGTCGCGCCAGCCGGTATCGACGGCGTCGCGCGCGCCGGCCGCCAGCGGCAGCGGCACGCTGGTGCGCGCGGCGGCGCCGGCGCTGTCGGCCGGGAAGGCGGCGGCCACCGGCGCCTCGGGGCGCCGGTAGGTCGGCGCCAGCGAGCAGGCCGACAGCAGCGCCGCCAGCAGTGTGGCCGGCGCGGCCAGGGGCAGGGCGGGCTTGCGGGCAGGCTTAGTCATAGGTTTCATGGTTCTTGTCGTTCAGTTCATGTGCGGCCAGTTTGCGCTGGCGTTCGCTGCCCTTGAAGATCTTGCGGATCACCACGAAGAACACCGGCACCAGGAACACCGCCAGCACCGTGGCCGTGATCATGCCGCCCATCACGCCGGTGCCGATGGCGCGCTGGCTGGCCGATCCCGCGCCGGTGGCGATCACCAGCGGCAGCACGCCGAGGATGAAGGCCAGCGAGGTCATGATGATCGGCCGGAAGCGCAGGTGCACCGCCTCCAGCGTCGCTTCGATCAGGCCCTTGCCCTGCGCCTGCAGGTCCTTGGCGAACTCGATGATCAGGATCGCGTTCTTGGCCGACAGGCCGATGATGGCGATCAGGCCGACCTTGAAGTACACATCGTTGGGCAGCCCGCGCATGGTGGCGCCCAGCAGCGCGCCCAGGATCCCCAGCGGCACCACCAGCAGCACCGCCACCGGTATCGATTCGCTTTCATACAGCGCCGCCAGCACCAGGAAGGCGGCCAGCAGCGACAGCGCGAACAGCATCGGCGCCTGCGAGCCGGAAGTCTTCTCTTCCAGCGACTGGCCGGTCCATTCGATGCTGAAGCCCGGCGGCAGCTGCGCCGCCAGGCGTTCCAGTTCGTCCATCGCCTCGCCGGTCGAGCGGCCCGGCGCGGCGTCGCCGGTCAGCTTGATGGCGGGGTAGCCGTTGTAGCGCACCAGCTGCACCGGACCCTGGATCCAGCGCGAGCTGGCGAACGAGGAGAACGGCACCATGGTGCCGGACGCGCTGCGCACGTTGAGCTGCATGATGTCGGCCGGCTGCAGGCGGCGCGGCGCGTCGGCCTGCACGATCACGCGCTGCTGGCGTCCGCTGCTGGCGAAGTCGTTGACGTAGGACGAACCGAGCGCGGACGACATCATCGAGTTGATGTCGGCGAAGGTCACGCCCAGCGCATTGGCCTTCTCGCGGTCGATATCGACCTGCAGCTGCGGCGCGTCCTCCAGGCCTTCGGGACGCAGGCCTTTGAGGATGGCGCTCTTGCCGGCCATGCCGAGCAGCTGGTTGCGCGCCGCGATCAGCGCGTCGTGACCGAGCGCGCTGCGGTCCTGCAGGCGCGCGGTGATGCCGGTGGCGTTGCCCAGTTCGCGGATCGGCGGCGGCGACAGCGGGAAGATGATCGCGTCCGGGATGCTCGACAGCGCGCCGAACGCGCGCTGCGCGATCGCCTGCGCCGAGTCTTGCGGTCCGCGTTCCTTCCAGTCCTTCAGCGGAATGAACACCAGGCCGGCGTTCTGGCCGTTGCCGGAGAAGCTGAAGCCCGCCACCGCGATGGTGCGCGCCACGCCCGGCTGCTTGCGGAAGTAGGCGTCGGCCTGGGCCAGCACGGCCTGGGTGCGGCTGCTCGAAGCGCCGGCCGGCAGCTGCACGTTGGCGATCAGATAACCCTGGTCTTCGTTCGGCAGGAACGACGACGGCAGGCGCGCATACAGCCAGACCACCACGCCGCAGATCAGCGCGAACACCACCAGGTAACGGCCGGTGCGCCGGATCATCTTGGCGATCACGCCCTGGTAGCCGGTGGCGGTCAGCGCGAACTGGCGGTTGAACCAGCCGAAGAAGCCTTTCTTCTCATGATGATGGCCGGCTTGCACCGGTTTCAGGATGGTGGCGCACAGCGCCGGCGTCAGCGTCAGCGCCATCAGCGCCGAGAACAGCATGGCCGACACCATCGCCAGCGAGAACTGGCGGTAGATCGCGCCGACCGCGCCGCCGAAGAAGGCCATCGGAATGAACACCGCGATCAGCACCAGCGTGATGCCGATGATGGCGCCGGTGATCTGGGTCATCGCCTTGCGGGTGGCGTCGCGCGGCGACAGGCCTTCCTCGCTCATGATGCGTTCGACGTTCTCCACCACCACGATGGCGTCGTCGACCAGGATGCCGATCGCCAGCACCATGCCGAACATGGTCAGCACGTTGATCGAGAAGCCGAACAGCTGCATCGCCGCGAAGGTGCCCATCAGCGCCACCGGCACCACGATGGTCGGGATCAAGGTGTAGCGGAAGTTTTGCAGGAACAGGTACATCACCAGGAACACCAGCAGCACCGCTTCGAGCAGCGTCTTGACCACTTCCTCGATCGAGATCTTGACGAACAGCGAGGTGTCGTAGGGGATAGTGTACTTGACGCCGGGGGGGAAGAACTTGGCCAGCTGGTCCATCTTCTCGCGCACGGCGCTCGCCGTTTGCAGCGCGTTGCCGGTCAGCGACAGCTGCACCGCGATCGCCGAGAACGGCGCGCCGTTCAGGCGGGCGTTGATGTTGAAGCTGGCGCCGCCCATTTCGACGCGCGCCACGTCCTTCAGGCGCACCAGCGAGCCGTTGGGATTCGCGCGCAGCACGATCTGGCCGAATTCGGTGGTCGACGACAGCTGGCCGGTGACCACGATGGGGGCGGAGAAGGTCTGGCTGGCGGGACTGGGCAAGTCGCCCAGCGTGCCGGAGGTGACCTGCGCGTTCTGCGCGCGGATGGCGGCGGTGACGTCGGCCATGTTCAGCTTCAGGCCGATCAGCCTGGCCGGATCGACCCAGATGCGCATCGCCCGTTCGGTGCCGAACAACTGCGCCTGGCCGACGCCGGGGATGCGCTTGATTTCATTGACCACGTTGCGGGCCAGGTAGTCGCCCAGTCCGGTCGGGTCGAGCCGGCCGTCGGTCGAGGTCAGGCCGACGAACATCAGGATGTTGGAACGCGCCTTGTTGACCTGCACGCCCTGTTGCGTGACGGCGGCCGGCAGGCGCGACTCCACCCGCTTGATGCGGTTCTGCACATCGACCGCCGCCAGGTCCGGATTGGTGCCGGGGACGAAGGTGACGGTGATGGTGACGGCGCCGCTGGCCTCGCTGGACGATTCGACGTACTGCAAACCGTCGGCGCCGTTCATCTCCTGTTCGATCACGCTGGTGACGGCGTCGTCCAGCACCTGCGCGGTGGCGCCGGGGTAGTTGGCGGTCACCACGATCGATGGCGGCGCGATGGTCGGGTACTGCGACACCGGCAAGACCGTGATCGCCAGCATCCCGCCCAGCAGTATGAAGAGTGCGATCACCCACGCGAATACGGGGCGATCGATGAAAAACTTGGCCATCAGGGCTCCCGGGGATTATTTGGCTGCGGCGGCGGCAGGCGTGGCGACGGCGCTGGCCGCGCCCACCGGGCCTTTCCAGGGCTGCGGATTGACCGTGGCGCCGGGCTTGGCCTTCTGGAAGCCTTCCACCACGATGCGCTCGCCGCCTTTGAGGCCGGCGCTGACCACCCAGTTCTGGCCGTCGTTGGCGGTGGCGCTGACCGGCTGCGCCAGCACCTTGTTGTCGGCGCCGACGATCAGCACCGACGCGCCCTCGGGGCCGCGCACCACGGCCTGCTGCGGCACGGTGATGGCGGCCTCGCTGACGCCCTGGTCCAGCCGCGCGCGCACGTACATGCCGGGCAGCAGGGCGTGCTGGGGATTCGGGAACTCGGCGCGCATCGATACCGCGCCGGTGCTCTCGTCGACCGACACGTCCGAGAACAGCAGCTTGCCCGCCTGCGGATAGGCCTGGCCGTCCTCGGTGACCAGGGTGACGCGCGCCTGGTTCTTGCCGGCGCCTTTGATCTTGCCGCTGGCCAGCGCGCGCTGCAGCCGCAGCAGCTCGGTCGAGGACTGGCTGATGGTGACGTAGATCGGGTCCAGCGTCTGCACGGTGGCCATCGGCGTCGCTTCGCCTTGTCCCACCAGCGCGCCCTCGGTCACCAGCGCGCGGCCGATGCGGCCGGAGATCGGCGCGGTCACGGTGGCGTAGCCCAGGGTCAGGCCGGCGTTGGTGCGGGCCGCCCTGGCCGTGGCCAGGTCGGCGGCGGCCTGCTTCTGCGCGGTGACGGCGTCGTCGTACTCCTGCTGGCTGACGGCCTGCGCCGCCAGCAACGGTTTATATCGTTTTACCTTTAAATCGGCCTGGGCCAGGTTGGCCTCGGCCTTGGCGACGGCGGCCTGGGCGCTGTCGTAGGAAGCCTGGAAGCTGGCGGGATCGATGCGGAACAGTACCTCGCCGGCCTTGACGTCGCCGCCTTCCTTGAACACCCGCTGCAGCACGATGCCGGCCGTGCGCGCGCGCACCTGCGCGATGCGCGACGCTTCCGTGCGGCCCGGCAGTTCGGTGCTCAGGGTGACGGCGGCGGGAGCGACGGTGATGACGGCGACAGTGGCGGGCGGCGGGGCGCCGGGAGCGGCGGCTTTGTCGCCGCAGGCGGCCAGCAGGGACAAGGTGAAAACGGCGGATGCAACGGCAGTGTAACGAGGTACTAATCTCATGGATGGTTCTCGTAAAAAGATGTCTGTGTAGCGCTTGATCGGCCAGGCGGGGTGGCTGGCAAGGGTTGCAACATTGTAATACAGCTAGTTGTGTAACGTTTTGTAGTGATATAAAACAAAAAAGCGGTAACGCAGCCTGCGCCGCGTTACCGCTTTTTCCATGCTGGCCGGCGCTGGTTCAGCGCATGCCCGAGATGATTTGCTTCAGCTTGCCCGAGTCGGCGCAGAAGGCGCGGATGCCTTCGCCCAGTTTTTCGGACGCCATCTGGTCTTCGTTGAGCTGGAAGCGGAAAGTCTTCTCGTCCTGCGACAGCTTGATGATGCCGGCGCCCGGCACGCTCTCCGAGCTCAGCTTGCGTTCCACCGGGGCGTCGGTGTCGGCCAGCTTTTGCAGCAGGTCCGGGCTGATGGTCAGCAGGTCGCAGCCGGCCAGTTCCAGGATCTGGCCGGTGTTGCGGAAGCTGGCGCCCATCACTTCGGTCTGGTAGCCGAACTTGCGGTAGTAGTTGTAGATGCGCTTGACCGACTGCACGCCCGGATCTTCGGCGCCGACGTAGTCGATGCCGGTGGATTTTTTATACCAGTCGTAGATGCGGCCGACGAACGGCGAGATCAGCTGCGCGCCCGCTTCGGCGCAGGCGATGGCCTGGCCCAGCGAGAACAGCAAGGTCATGTTGCAGTGGATGCCTTCTTTTTCCAGGATCTCGGCGGCGCGGATGCCTTCCCAGGTGGCGGCCATCTTGATCAGCACGCGTTCGCGTTCGATGCCGGCCTGCTGGTACAGCTTGATCAGCTCGCGGCCCTTGGCCACCGAGCCTTCGACGTCGAACGACAGGCGGGCGTCGATTTCGGTCGACACGCGGCCCGGGATGATGCGCAGGATCTGCTTGCCGAAGGCGATCAGCAGGTGGTCGATGGTCTCGGCGATCGAATTGTCGAGGTTGTCGCGCACGGCTTTTTCCAGCAGCGGCTTGTATTCGTCCTTCTGCACCGCCTTCAGGATCAGCGACGGATTGGTGGTGGCGTCGCGCGGGGTGTAGGCCTGGATGGACTGGAAATCGCCGGTGTCGGCGACTACGGTGGTGAATTTCTTGAGCTGTTCGAGTTGGTTCATGTGCGCTGCCAGTCGGTTAAGGGGAGTGAGGCTTGCCTTATTGTACTCAACCATGAACAATTGTTAAAGAACGCGCAATCCAACAGTCTCCATATAGACACGCAAGAAAGCTCAGTTTGCCGTTTCGGCAAGGCGGCGGTCAACGCTGCTCACGTGGTGACGTGGCGTCGCCAATCATGTCAGACTTGCTGAACTCCTCCCGGATACTGGCTAGTCTTTGAGGAATTTCCATCGCCTTGCGACGTGCGCCGGCGTATAAGTCGTGCATGAAGTCGTATTCCGGGCTGCACTCATCGACCTGCCAGGTGTCCAGGGTTTTCCCATCATGGTCGGATAGCGCGAATGCTACAAAGTTCCTTTTGCTATTCACGTCTTTGCCTGACCAGAGGACAAATTTGGAACCGGATACCGCCACTTCCACGTCGAACTTGGTGGCAGCCCATCGGACGCGCCCTTCGGTCGTTGCCTTTGAGAGCGTGTCCAAAATATCTTTGTAATCGCTAGGAATCGCCATAATTTGCTCCTGAGTCCGCAGTCATGGCTGCGAGAACACTCAATTGGATGTGCAGTTCGGATATTCTGTGGAGCAAGGTTTCGCACTCCTCGCCGTCCAGTATTTTTAGCATAGCTGCGGACTCAAATCTATCGTGTATCGAACGCAGGTCAACGAAGATTTACTGCCATGTTTGTGCATCTGTCAGCCGGCGTCCAGCGTCTGTTGCCTGGAATCGTGCGACTTGATCGCGAAGTTCGAAAGCTGCAGTCGCGGCGGCGTCTAAATTGTTTGCGCGGGCTAAATGCAGCAGATCGCGGGAGCGGCCGCAAATTTCCTGAATATTGGCAACCGAATAAACCATGCTCATCGCCGCGATGGCTTCCTGCGCCGCCGCTCGTGCCGCCTCGGCAGCCGTCCGCGCTTTGCCGATCTGCCATAGCGATAGGGCAAACCCGGCGATGGAAACGACCAAGCCGCTGACGCCGATGAGGTCCATATTGAGAGGGGAGAGCCGGAGTTTGGAACAACTGCCAGCGTAGCGTGGCCTTGATGACTGCGCTTTGCAGCAAAGCAGACGTCGTGGACGTCCGCTCTTCTTAGCCGATGAAGGAATCGAATTGCAGGTCGAACTCTTGCAGGGCCTTCTGGGCGTTCTGCATCTTCTTGCGGAACTCGGGGCCGCGTTGCAGCACCAGGCCGACCGCCAGCACGTCGATCACAAGGTTGGAGTAGGTCCGGCGGGCGCAGGCGGCGTCGTCCGGCTGTTGCTAGCGGCGGTAGTAGTCCATCAGTTGGTAGTCGTCGTGGACGTCGTCGGGCACCTGCATCGGGACGGCGGCGGTGTGCGTGGCCAGATGGATCAGCTTGATATGGTCGAAGCTGCTGCCGCGCAGCGCCGGCATATGCTGGCTGACGTTGTCGGACAGCGCCAACTGGCCCTCGGCCTGCGCGCAGGCGGCCAGCGTGGCCACCAGCGTCTTGCTGACTGAACCGATCTCAAACAGCGTATCGCGGTCGACGGCCCGACCGCTCTCACGCGAGGCGACGCCATAGTTGAAGACATAGTTTTTGCCGTGCTCGGTGAGCGCCAGTGCCATGCCTGGGACATCGTATTGTTTCATCAGCGGCTCGATGGTCCGGTCCACCGTTGCGCTGAGCCGCGCCTCCCGCTCCAACGGGCCCAGCAACTGCGGCAATTCCCTGAGCAGCGCCTCGCGCGCCAGTACGCCGGCCGGGACATCCTTCGGCTGCGTGTCATCCCTTTGCATCAGGTGCGCGAAGCTGAAGCTGCGCGCGTCTTTCGTTGCCCAGCCCACGTACCAGCCATAGCCGGAGGCGGAACCGGTCTTGCCATGGATGCGCCATCCCGCCAACGGCTGATCGACTTCGGTCAGGCGCGCAGTCATGTGGTAGGCGTTGACGCTGACGCCTAGTTGGCGGTTGACGACCTTGTTCAGGAAGTCCAACTGCTGCAGCGGCGAGATCTTCAGCGAAGAGGAGATCCATGACAAGGTCAGGCCGTCATGTTCGGCATCGCCCGCGACGTTGGCGTTCCCATACTGGAATTGGCTGGCGTAGCCGGCGAAGCGCTGCATGCCCAGCGACTGAGTCACCTGTTGCGAATACCAAACCACCGAGTCCTTCATCCATTTGGTGGGATCGGTTGCCTGGCGCCAGTCGGCACGCCAATCGACATAGCCTTCGCGGAACGGCATTTCCGGCGTATGCTGGTCGGTCAGGATGCCGGCGTCGTAGCCCATCAGGCTGATGGCGATCTTGAAGGTCGACGCCGGCGTCACTTGGCGCTGGCAGTCGCCCCGGCGGAATACCGTCGGGCCGTTGCTGTCGGCCAGCGCCGTGCACACTTCGGCGGCGTGGGCGGCGGAAATCGCTACCAGACTATACAGCGCTCCCAATATGACGTGGCGAAAATTCATAGAACTCCTTTGATGGTGGTTGCCGGTGCTTTACAGTGCGTCCAGTTGCGCCGGCAGCTCGCGCAGGAACGCGTCCCTGGTCCTGGGGCCGGCGGCGCCTTCCCGTGTGTCGTCCAGCACCAGGCGGGAAAACACCACGGTGCGCCCACCCTTGCTGGCCCAGCCGACGAACCAGCCGTAGCTGTGCAGCCGGTCGTCGCTGCCGTCGGCCAGCACCGGCGAGGCGGTGCCGGTCTTGCCGTGGATTTGCCAGCCGTTCGGCAAGGCGCCGAGCGCGGTGAGGCGGCCGGTCATGTCGTAGGCGTGGGCCGACAGCGGCAGTTGCCGGTTGACGATTTTGCGCAGGAAGGCGGTTTGCTCGGCCGGCGAGATCTTCAGGCTGGAGGCGATCCAGGACATCGCCAGGCCGTTGTCCTTGCCGGGGTCGCCCGAGACATCCAGGTTGCCGTAGCCGAAGCCGCGCACATACTGCTGGAAGCGCTGCGCGCCGAGGCTGGCTGTCACCTGCTGGGCATACCACACGGTCGAGTTGCGCATCCAGCTGGCCGGGTCGGTGGTGGCGCGCCAGTCGGGGTTCCAGTCGGCATAGCCGGGCTTGAACGGCAGGCTGGGCGAGTGGGCGTCGCGCAGTATGCCACTGTCGTAACCCATCAGGCTGACGGCGATGTTGAAGGTCGATGCCGGCGTGACCCGCTCGTCGCAATGGCCGTCATGGACCAGCCGCGCGCCGCTGGCGGCATCGACCATGTCCGTGCAGCTGAAGGTGGCCGGTGTGGCTGCCCGCGCCGGCGCGCGATCGGCCAGGGCGGGCTGGAATGCCAGGCTGGCCGCGAAGACCCCCGCCAGGCCGGCGACGGCGGCGCCGCGGGCCCACGGCCCGCGCGCGGCGGCGGCCGGTTCGCGGATCAGGCGGATGCGTGTCGCCAGCGTGCGCGCGCTGACGCCGCCGAAGGCCAGCGCCGTCTTGGCCGAATGCGTGACCGGCTGCGGCTGCAGCCGCAGTTGCCCCACCAGCGCCGCCGCATACGCCTTGCGCAGCGCCGGCGGACGGTTGCGCAGCACCTCGCGGTCGCAACCGAGCTCCTGCGCCCATGCCAGGTTGTGACGCAGCAGGCGCATGAAGGGATTGAACCACAGCAGGGTTTGCAGCACGATGCCGGCGCTCATCCATTGCAGGTCGTGCCGGCGCAAATGCGTGAGTTCGTGTTCGACGATCATCTGCTGCTGCAAGGGCTCGAAGCTGCGCAGATGGCGCGGCAGCAGCAGGCGCGGGCGGATCCAGCCGAACAGCATCGGCGATATCGGCGCGTCGACTTCAATCACGGCCAGCGATGGCGGCGTCGTCGCCGCATCCAGGCCTTGATGCCGGCCCGGCAGGAGCAGGCGCTCGCCGGTGGCGGCCAGGCCGTTCAGTGTGCGGTGCGACTGCAGCACGCGGCCCGTGGTGTATGCCAGACCCAGCAAGTACAGCGATAGCCAGGCTTGGGCGCCGTAGCTCAGCCAGGCGTGGTAGTCCGCGGCCGCGTCGCGGCCAGCGGCCATGGCGGCGCCCCGTGCCGGCGTGGCGCCATGGTCCGGCGCGGCGGGGGCGGCCAGCATGGTCTCGGGCAATTCGATCGCTGGAAGCAGGCGCAGCCGCTCGCTGTGCGGCAGCAGCAGCGCCAGGAAGGTCGCGATGATGGTCGCCTGGCCCAACAGCCAGGTGGAACGCTGCGCGGCGACTTGGGGCAGGTGGCGGCGGCAGGCCGCGGTCAACGCCCACACCGCCAGGCCGGCGGCCATGCAGCCCAGGCTGGCAAGCAGGAAACGAACAATGAGAAGGGTGGAAAAGGCCATGCGACGCCCGTATGCGACAGATGTCACGTATTGTGTGACATGTGTCGCACGACGTCAAGCGCCTTGCCGATCCGGGTGGCTCAGCCGATGAAGGAATCGAATTGCAGGTCGAACTCTTGCAGGGCCTTCTGGGCGTTCTGCATCTTCTTGCGGAACTCGGGGCCGCGTTGCAGCGCCAGGCCGACCGCCAGCACGTCGATCACCACCAGGTAGGCCAGGCGCGCCGAGATCGGCGTGTAGGGATCGATGTTGAAGATCAGGTCGATCGGGATCAGCACTGTCGCCATGTCGGCCAGCGGCGTGCCGGACGGTGCCAGCACGATGACGTCGGCGCCGCCGCGGCGCGCCAGCTTGATCGAGCGCACCAGCGACGGGCTGTTGCCGCGCTGCGAAATGGCCACCACCGCGTCGCCCGCGCGCAGCAGGGCGGCGGCGATGCTGTGGATGTGCGGGTCGGCGTAGGCCACCGTCGGCACGCCGGAGCGGAAGAACTTGTGCTGCGCGTCCGCCGCCACGATGCCGGAGGTGCCCTGGCCGTAGAACTCGATCTTGTTGGCCTTGGACAGGATGTCCAGCGCCCGCTGGATCGCCTCCGGGTCGAGGTTGTTGCGCAGGTCCAGCAGGGTGTTGATCGAACGGCTGCAGATCTTGTTGACCAGGTCGGCCGCGAGGTCGTCCTGGGTCGGCTGTTCGTTCAGGCCGGGCAGGGCCAGCGCCAGGCCCTGCGCCAGCTTGAGCTTGAACTCATGCCAGCCGTCGTAGCCCAGCGTGCGGCAGAAACGCACCACGGTCGGCTCGGACACCTGCGCGCTCTTGGCGAGCGCCGTGATGTTCTGGCTGACCGTCTGGCCCGGATGATCAAGCACGGCCAGCGCGACCTTGCGCTCCGATTTGGAGAGCGAGTCGAGCTGGGTGCGGATGGAATCTAAAAGCATTTAGTCCTCGGGAAGCGCTTCTTCGCGCCATTGCAAACCATCGCGGCCGATCAGGGCCGACGCGGCGGCCGGACCCCAGGTGCCGGAGGTGTAAGGAATCGGGAAGCTGTCGTCCGCCTCCCAGTTGTTCAGGATAGGCTCGACCCATTCCCACGCCGCTTCCAGCTCGTCGCCGCGCATGAACAGCGTCAGCTGGCCGCGCAGCACGTCGAGCAGCAGGCGCTCGTAAGCGTCCATGCGCGGCGATTTGAACGATTCGCGGAAGTCCAGCTCCAGCTCGGCCTGTTTCAGGCGCATGCCGTCGCCCGGCGTCTTCGCCATCAGGTTCATGCGCAGGCCTTCGTCCGGCTGCAAACGGATCACCAGCGAGTTGGGCTGGAAGCTGTTGGTCGGTTGCGCGAAGATCGAATGCGGGATCGGCTTGAAGCGCACCACGATCTCGGCCAGGCCGTCGGCCATGCGCTTGCCGGTGCGCAGGTAGAACGGCACGCCGGCCCAACGCCAGGTATCGATCTCGGCCTTCATCGCGACGAAGGTCTCGGTGCGCGAATGTTCCGGCGCATCCGGCTCGTCGCGGTAGCTCGGCACGGCCTTGCCGTCGACATGGCCGGCGCGGTACTGGCCGCGCACGATGTTTTGCGCCAGCGTGGTCGGGGTGAATTTTTTCAGCGAACGCAGCACCTGCAACTTGGCGTCGCGCACGGCGTCCGGCGCGATCGAGGTCGGCGGTTCCATGGCGACAATGCACAGCAGTTGCAGCAGGTGGTTTTGCAGCATGTCGCGCAGCGCGCCCGAGGTGTCGTAGTAGCCCATGCGGTTGCCCACGCCCAGCTTCTCGGCGATGGTGATCTGCACGTCGGAGATCCACTCGCGGCGCCACAGCGGCTCGAACAGGATGTTACCGAAGCGCAGCGCCAGCAGGTTCTGCACGGTCTCCTTGCCCAGGTAGTGGTCGATCCGGTAGATCTGCGATTCCTCGAAGACCTTGCCCACTTCGGCGTTGATCTGCTTGGCCGAGGCCAGGTCGCGGCCCAGCGGCTTTTCCAGCACCACGCGCGAATTGGCCGTCACCAGGCCGTTGGCTTTCAGGTTCTCGCAGATCTGCGAGAAGATCGCCGGCGGCGTCGCCAGGTAGTAGACCTTGGTGATGGCGTCGTCCTTGCGCAGCGCCTCGACCAGCGACTTGTAGCTGTCGGAATCGGTGGCGTTGAGCGACACATACACGATGCGGGCGGTGAACTTGGCCCAGGCGGCCGGCGTCACCGCCGGCGACTTGATGTGCGGCTTGGACGTGGTCTCTACCGTGTGCAGGAAGTCCTGCTGGCTGGCGTCGGCGCGGCCGACGCAGATGATGCGGGCGGTGGCGGGCAAGTCGTTGGCGACATCGCGGGCGTACATCGCGGGCAGCAATTTGCGCATCGCCAGATCGCCGCTGCCGCCAAACAGAACCAGGTCAAAATCGGTAAGAGCCATAATTATTCGCAGTATGTAGAGTGCTGAAAGAGAAGAGGGATTACTAGTCGTGACTGTAAATTTACTACACGATTTGTCGTTTTGCAAGAAAATTTACTACATATGCTGCGACCGCAGCATATAGTTTATTCGATATAGGCCGGCTCCGTGCGGCCGGCCACGTCGACGCGGATGGCCAGCAGCTTGCCGCTGAGCGGGAACTGCGCCAGTTCCGGCGCCGGACGGGCGCCGGCGCTGGTGACGTACAGCGTGCGCAGGTCGGCGCCGCCGAAGGCCGGCATGGTCGGGCAGCGCACCGGCAGCGCGATCTCGCCGATCAATTCGCCGCCGGGCGACAGCTTGGCCAGGCGCGCGCCTTCGAACATCGCGACCCAGTAGTTGCCCTCGCTATCGATCGCGGCGCCGTCGGGACGGCCGCCGTAGTTGTGCTCCTTGTCCATCGAGAACTGGTGCAGCAGGCGCTGGTTGGAAGCGAGGCCGGTGGCGACGTCGAAATCGAGCTTGGTGACGCGGTGGGCGCTGGTGTCGGCGTGGTACATGGCGCGGTAGTCCGGGCTGAAGCCCAGGCCATTCGAGTTGGTCATGCCGCCCGACCAGGCCTTGCGGATCGCGCCGCGTTCCAGCACGAACATCTCGGCGGCCGGCTTGTCGCGCGGTTCGTAGATGGTGCCGACCCAGAAGCGTCCGGCGCCGTCGACGTGGCCGTCGTTGAAGCGGGTGATGGCGGTGTCGTAGGGCGCGGCGGCGATTTCGGTCAGGCGCACTTCATCGCTGCCGGTGTCCAGGTGCGCGAAGCCGCTGCGCATGGCGACCACCAGGCCGCCCTGGTCGCTGACGGCCAGCGTGGCCGGCTCGCTGGAGAGCTTCCACGAACGGTGCGCGCCGCTGGCGGGATCGAGGCGGTGCACGGTGAAGGCGGGGATGTCGACCCAGTACAGCGCCTGCTCCTGCGCGTGCCACAGCGGGCACTCGCCGGTTTGCATGACGGCGTCGTAGGCTATTTCGATGTGTGGAGTATTCATCGCGATCAGATATGTTGTGCGGCCTTGGCCATGATGATCAGGCCATTGGTGGAGCTGTCGTGGCGTTCCGGCTTGATGTCGCCGGTCAGCTCCGCGTGGATGTTTTTGGCGAGGACCTTGCCCAGCTCCACGCCCCACTGGTCGAAGCTGTTGACGTCCCAGATCACGCCCTGCACAAAGGTCTTGTGCTCGTACAGCGCGATCAGCGCGCCCAGCGTGGACGGCGTCAGCTGGTCCATCAGGATGGTGTTCGACGGACGGTTGCCGGGGAAGGTCTTGTGCGGCACCAGTTCGTCGATTTCGGTTTCGCTCAGTTTTTGCGCGGTCAGGTCGGCGCGCACTTCGCCTGCGGTCTTGCCGGTCATGAAGGCTTCCGATTGCGCGAAGCAGTTGGCCAGCAGCGAATCGTGATGTCCCGCCAGATCGTGCGTGGCGCGCAGCGCGGCGATGAAGTCGATCGGCGTGACGTCGGTACCCTGGTGCAGCAGCTGGAAGTAAGCGTGTTGCGCATTGGTGCCGCACTCGCCCCACACCACCGGGCAGGTCGGCGTATCGACTTCGGCGCCGCCGCGCGTGACGCGCTTGCCGTTGCTCTCCATGTCCAGCTGTTGCAGGTAGGCCGGGAAGCGGCTCAGGTCCTGGTGGTACGGCGCGATCGACAGCGAAGCGGCGTTCAGGAACTGGCGGTTCCAGAAGCCGATCATCGCCAGCAGTACCGGCATGTTCTGCTCCAGCGGCGCTTCGCGGAAGTGTTCGTCCATCGCATGTGCGCCGCCCAGGAAGGCGCTGAAGTAGCCGAAGCCCACCGCCAGCGCCACCGCCAGGCCGATCGCCGACCAGACCGAATAACGGCCGCCGACCCAGTCCCAGAACGGGAACATATTGGCCGGATCGATGCCGAAGGCTGTCACCGCCTCGGTGTTGGTGGAGACGGCGACGAAGTGGCGCGCCAGGTCTTCTTCCTTGGCCGACTGCAGGAACCAGCTGCGGGCGGTACCGGCGTTGAGCATGGTCTCGGCGGTGACGAAGGTCTTGGAGGCGATGATGAACAGCGTGGTCTCGGGATTGACCAGCGCCAGCGCGGCGTCCATGTCATGGCCATCGACGTTGGAGACGAAGTGCATCTTCAGGCGCGGATGCGCATACGAGCGCAATGCCAGCACGGCCATCTTCGGGCCCAGGTCCGAGCCGCCGATGCCGATGTTGACGACATCGGTGATCGGCTTGCCGGTGTGGCCCAGCCAGGCGCCGCTGCGCACGCGGTCGGTGAAGTCCTTGATGTGGTCCAGCACCGCGTGCACGTCGTGCGCGATGTCCTGGCCGTCGACCGTCAGCGCCTTGCCGCGCGGCATACGCAGGGCCGTGTGCAGCACCGCGCGATGTTCGGTAAGATTGATCTTCTCACCACTCAGCATGGCGTCGCGCTGGCGCTCCACGCCGCGTTCGCGGGCAAGGTCCAGCAGCAGGCCGATGGTGTTGGCGTCCAGGCGGTTCTTCGAATAATCGAGGAACAGGCCGGCCGCGTCCACCGTCAATTTGGGGAAGCGCTGCGCGTCGGCGGCGAACAATTGGCGCAGTTGCCAGTCTTTCGCGTCGGTGGCATGGGATTCAAGGGCTTGGAAGCTGGAAGTAGAGGTCAGTGCTGGCTGGCGCATAATTGAGTGGCGTCGTTAAGTCTGAGGGAGGGGATGCGTGAATGATACAGGAAAATCCGGTAAATTCACTACGGTTCGTTGAAAACTATCTACCGAAGGGGCGTTGCGCCCGCCTGCGAGGCGTTGTTTTGATCAGGACGGCAACGTGCGGGGAGAATAAAAGTAGCTTGAATTCGAAATTTTGTAGTAAAATTTCACGGAATTCATTCATAAGGAACGATCATGGCGTTGCATCCAGTCCTAGAAACCGTCACCGCACGCATTATCCAGCGCAGCAAACCATCGCGCGGCGCCTACCTGGCTCATCTTGAAGCCGCGCGCGTCAAAGGCGTCCAGCGCGGCGCCCTGGCCTGCACCAATCTGGCCCACGGCTTTGCCGCTTTCCCCGCCAACGACAAGCTGTCGCTGAAGGAACTCAAGAAGCCATCGGTGGCGATCGTCTCGGCTTACAACGACATGCTGTCGGCCCACCAGCCGTTCGAAGGCTTCCCGGCATTGATCAAGGATGCCGTGCGCGAAGTCGGCGCGGTGGCCCAATACGCCGGCGGCACGCCCGCCATGTGCGACGGTGTCACCCAGGGCCAGCCGGGCATGGAATTGTCGCTGTTCTCGCGCGACGCCATCGCCATGGCGACCGCCGTCGCGCTGTCGCACAATATGTTCGACTCCGCCGTCTATCTGGGCGTGTGCGACAAGATTGTACCCGGCCTGCTGATCGGCGCGCTGCACTTCGGCCATTTGCCCGCAGTGTTCGTGCCGGCCGGCCCGATGACCACCGGCCTGTCGAATACCGAAAAAGCCAAGATCCGCCAGCTGTACGCGCAGGGCAAAGTCGGCCGCGCCGAGCTGCTGGAAGGCGAATCGCAGTCCTATCACAGCGCCGGCACCTGCACCTTCTACGGCACCGCCAACAGCAACCAGATGCTGATGGAAGTGATGGGCCTGCACCTGCCGGGCGCCGCCTTCATCACCCCGAACACCCCGCTGCGCGACGAACTGACCAAGGCCGCCGCCAAGCGCGCCGCCGTCATCACCGCGCAATCGAGCGAATACCTGCCGGTCGGCCATGTGGTCGATGAGAAGTCCATCGTCAACGCGATTGTCGCGCTGCTGACCACCGGTGGTTCGACCAACCACACGCTGCACCTGGTGGCCATCGCCAAGGCGGCCGGCATCGTCATCGACTGGAACGACTTCGACGAACTGTCGAAAGTGGTACCGCTGCTGACGCGCATCTACCCGAACGGCAACGCCGACGTGAACCACTTCCACGCCGCCGGCGGCACCGGCTTCGTCATCCGCGAACTGCTCGATGGCGGCCTGCTGCACGACGACGTCACCACCATCCTGGGCAAGGGCCTGCGCGCGCACTGCGCCGAGCCGTTCCTGGGCGAGGGCGGCAAGGGCGTGGTCTGGAAGGATTCGCCGACCGAGTCGGGCGACGAAGCGGTGCTGCGCAAGATCACCGCGCCGTTCTCGCCGGACGGCGGCACCGTGCTGGTACAGGGCAACCTGGGCCGCGCCGTGATGAAGGTATCGGCCGTCAAGCCCGAGCATCAGACGGTGGAAGCGCCGGCGCTGGTGTTCAACTCGCAGGAAGATTTCATGGACGCTTACAAGGCCGGCACGCTGGACCGCGACTTCGTCGCCGTGCTGCGCTTCCAGGGCCCGCGCGCCAACGGCATGCCGGAACTGCACGCGCTGACGCCGGCGCTGGCCAACCTGCAGGACGCCGGCCGCCACGTGGCGCTGGTCACCGACGGCCGCATGTCGGGCGCGTCGGGCAAGGTGCCGGCGGCGATCCATGTGTCGCCGGAGATCCTGGCCGGCGGTCCGCTGGGCCTGGTGCGCGATGGCGACATCATCCGCGTCTGCGCCCGCACCGGCACGCTGGAAGCGCTGGTTGAATCGAGCGTATGGCATTCGCGCTCGCTGGCCACGGCCGATTTGACGCCGAACGGCGTCGGCATGGGCCGCGAGCTGTTCGCCATGTTCCGCAACAGCGTGTGCGAAGCGGAGAAGGGCGCGACCACCTTCGGGCTGCCGTCGCCTATCCCTACCACGGTAGGCCTGCATGACAAAGACCCGGTCGGCAACACCATGCCAGGTTCCGATGAAGATTACTCGATGAAGAAAGATGCGTAAATCATGACCATGACTCTGCTCGACATTATGCGTACCTCGGCCGTGATCCCAGTGATCGCGATAGATGAACCTGAACATGCAGTACCGCTGGCGCGCGCGCTGGTGGCCGGCGGCATCCGCGTGCTGGAAGTAACGCTGCGCACCAAGCACGGCCTGGCCGCGATCAAGGCCATGTCGGAAGTGGAAGGCGCGATCGTCGGCGTCGGCACCTTGACGCAGCCGGAAGAATTCGCCGCCGCGCGCGATGCGGGTGCGGTGTTCGGCGTGTCGCCGGGCTTGACGTCGGCGCTGATCGCCGCCGCCAAGAGCAGCGGCCTGCCGTTGCTGCCGGGCGTGATGACGCCGTCGGAAGTGATGGCGGCGCGCGAGCATGGTTTCCGTCAGTTGAAGCTGTTCCCGGCGGTGCCGGCCGGTGGCATCGGCATGCTGAACGCGATTGGCGGTCCGCTGCCGGACGTGATGTTCTGCCCGACCGGCGGCATCTCGCAAGAGACCGCGTCGCAGTTCCTGTCGCTGAAGAACGTCGCTTGCGTGGGCGGCTCTTGGTTGACGCCGAAGGACGCCATCGCCGCAGGCGATTGGCAGCGCATCACGGATCTGGCCAAGGCGGCCAGCGGCCTGCGGTAAGATGAAACAACGGCGCCTAGGGCGCCGTTTTACTGAGCATGTCGCTCATGCGTTGCTGCCACCCAGGGCCGGTGGCTTTCCAGCGTTCGATAACGTCAACCGGAAGGCGCAGCGATACCTCTACCGCCACTGATGTTTCCACCTGTGTCACGCGAGTTGCATGCCCTGAGCGCATCTGCTTTACCGATTCCAGCAAATCGCGTTGGAAGTCTTCTTTCTCAGATGGCATCTTCAATTCCTTCTTTCAGTTGAGCCAGAAATTTCGTCGGCAGCTTGTCGAGTTTGGACTTTGCATAGACGATAAGGAGCCAGATAACTTCGTCTGCACCACAAAAATATACTACTCTTGCCCCGCCTCGCTTGCCCTGTCCCCGCCTTGACCAGCGTACTTTTTGGCAGCCACCGCTACCGGGAATAACATCACCGGCATCCGGGTGGTTGGCGATCCACGAAATGAACTCCGTGCGTTCGTCATCGCTCCAGACGTCAGCGGCGTAGCGGACGAAAACAGGAGTTTCAGCCACGGTCCGCATGACGAAATTCTACGCCGAACAGCGAGGTTGCGGGAGAAACTGCTATCGTCATCATGGGCTCCTGAGATATTGCGTCTCATGAGCTTAGCGCGGCGAGTAGTTGAGTGGTTTGATCCGTTCGGCCTGGCTGTTTGAATGGTTGCTGTACCCAGTGGTTTTCGACGCTACATTGCTGTGTTCAACGGTTTGGATTCAGGCAGAACAGAGCTGCTTTTGTAGCAAGTTCCAGCACCGGCGCGGCCAGTTCCTTGTTTTTGAAATACAGGATATTGGTGTCATCCCAGCCCGCCGCGTAGATGCAGCCCAGTTCCGGCAGGATGATGAATTGCGACGGCACGCCGTAGTCGTTGAAGCGCGACTGGCGCAGGAAGCCTTCGCGGTCGGTGTAGCGCTTCAGTACCAGCTTGGCTTTGGCCGGCCAGCGGCCGCGGTAGCGCAGCGTGTAGACCGGCGTCAGGTCGAACAGCGCCGCCCAGTGCTGCTCGAACTTCTTGTTGCGCAGTACGCGCTCCTGGCCTTCGAAACAATCCAGCAGATGCCATTCGCTCTCGTCGTCGAGCCAGTGGTCGAACACGGAAACCGCCAGGCGCCCCATGCCGCCGTCCGAGTCCAGCTCCCTGATTTGCTTCAATTGCGGAAACTGCCGATTGATTTCGGCAGCGACGTTCGCGTCAACGCGAGACAGCATCTTCATATACATCCTTGATTGGTGACTGGGCCTTCAGCGCCGAAGTATATACGCTCGGCCACCCAACACACCAATCCCCGCCTGCGCTACTGGAACGTGGCGAGGTATTTCGCCGGCACCGTCACGTCATACAGGCCACCGGAAAAGGCCGCGACGATCAGCGTGGCGACCGTGAAGCCGGAGACCATCAACAGCGTCGTGGCGACCCGCAACGCCCCTGCACTCAGGCGATCATGCGCCAGCCAGTGCAGCGCCCGCGCCAGATGGACCGTGATCGCCAGCACGGCAAGGAAGTAGTAGGGCATGAAGAAGTAACGATACGGCAGCACGTGCATGCCGGCGGCGGCATAGTAGTAGTTCGTATCGAGATCGAACTGCATGCGCCCGGCCAGCACCGCACCCACATGCACCAGCAGGAAGAACGCCAGGTACAGCCCTGAACCAAGCTGCAACAGGTCGAGTCCTTCATGCCGGTCGCGCCAGCGGCGGCGGACGAAGGTCAAGCCGCTGGCGAGCTGGCTGGCGACGCACAGCAGCAGAATGATTTCGACCAGCCGGTTGCGGTACACCGCGCGGAACGCTTCCATGAACTGGATGTGCGCCTCCGCGCCGACTGTCGCCAGCAGGTGGTTGAACAGATGCAGCGTCAAGAAGGCGCCGAGTACGCAGGCGCCGATGCGATGGACCTTGTGCAGCATAGGCCTTACGCGACGCGGTCGCGCAACTGCATGCGCAGGCCGACCGGCGACATCGTAAAGGCCATCAACTCGTCCGGCTCCTTGCCATCCACCGTATCGAGCGAGGCGATGTCGAAGCTGTTGAGCAGCATGGCGCCGGCCAGTTTGATTTCCAGCAGCGCCAGATAGCGCCCGGGGCAGGTGCGCACGCCGGCGCCGAACGGCATCGACACATGCTTGTCCATCGCGCCGTCGCCTTTTTTCAGCCAGCGGTCGGGATCGAACCGGTCGGCCTGCGGCACGTGGCTTTCGCTGACGCTGTCGTTGCGCATCACGCACCATACCAGGCCGCCCTTGGGGATCTGCACGTCGCCGATCACGCTGTCGCGCAGGGCTTCCAGCGGCAGGAAGGGCGCCACCGGTTTCAGGCGCATGGCTTCCTGGGCGCAGGCGTCCAGGTAGTCCAGCGCATCCATCTGCTCGATGGTGAAGGCGGCCGTGTCGGGCGCGATGCGCAGCACTTCCTCGCGCGCCTTGCGCAGCGCGGCCGGGTTCTGTTGCAGCAGGTACAGCATCCAGGCCAGCGTGTTGCTGGTGGTATCTTCGCCGGCCAGCAGCAGGGTGGTGACGTTGCCCGCCACGGCGACGTCGTCGACGCCGCTGTCGCCTTCGTCGGCCGCGCAGATCATCGCTTCCAGCAGGTTGGCGGGACGTTCGCGCCGGTGCGGCTCGGCGGCCAGCCGGGCGCGCGAGGCGGCGACCAAGTCATCGACCGCCTTGCTCAGTTGAAGCACGCTGTCGTCCAGCTTGCGGTCGCGCGCCAGCTTGACGTAGCGCCAGTAGGGGAACAGTGCGAACGAGCGGCGCGATACTTCCGGCAGGATGACGTCCATGTGGCGCTGGATCACGTCCTCGCCGCCGTCGATGGTGTTGACGTCGGTGCCGAAGGCCAGGCCGGCGATCACGTCGACGCTGAAGCGTTTCAGGTCCTCGGTCAGGTCGATCGAGCTGCCGTCGCGCGCCGCCCGGCGCCAGCGCTGTTGCAGCCGCATGCCGACCTTCACCAGCGAAGGGAAGTAGGCCTTCACCGCGTGCGGCGCCAGCGCGCTCATCACCATGCGGCGCTGGTTGCGCCAGATCGCGCCTTCGGTCAGGAACAGGCCGGCGCGTCCGCCCATCTCCTCCGATACCTGGGCGGTGATGGAAGGGCGGCGGAAGCCGTCCGGCCGGTCGCGCAGCGCGGCGCTGACCAGTTCGTGACCGGCCAGCACCAGCATCGGTACCGAGCCGATGTTGATCTTGAACATCGGCCCGTAGCGCTTGCTCCAGTCCTCGACATTGCGGTGGATCTGGTCCAGCTGCATGTTCGGCAGGTTGCCCATCAGCGGCCAGGGGCGCGGGCCGGGCAGGCTGGCGATGGTGCGCAGGCGGGTGGTGGCGGGGGCGGTGATCGTGTTCTCCATGTCGGCTTCCTCTCGTGATGATGCCTCACTATGCCGGGGCGCCGCCAGCGCGTATTGAACGTTTGCGACAGCTTTGGTATAAACTTTGCAAATGTCCAACACCGAACCTTCCCTGACGCGGCTGATCGTGCCGCCTTTCGCGCTGGCTTCCTGCGTGCGCGCCTACATCACGCGCAGCACGGTGGAGCAGCCGCTGACCGACCCGGCAGAGCGCTTCAATCATTTCCCCGCCACGCCGCATTGCTCGATCACCTGGTTCATCGAGGGCGAGGCCGAAGTGGTGCAGCCGCCGGGCATGCCGAAGACCGAGATACGCGCCGTCTTCGTCGGCCCGCAGACGCGGCCGATGGCGACCTACAATCCGGGACCGGTGCGCATCTTCATGGTGATGTTCTATCCGCAGGCCATGCACGCGCTGAGCGGCATCGACGTGCCGTCGTGGGTCGACCGCTGGGACGCGGTGGACCGCGCGCTGGGGCCGGAGTGGGGCGCGATGTCGGCGGCGCTGCTGGCGGCGGCCGACGATGCCGGCCGGATGGCGGTGCTGGAAGCCTTCCTCACGCCGCGCTGGCAGGCCGCGCGTCCCGGCGGCCCTGGCGCGACGGCGGGCGACTGGGTGCGCCACCTGGCGTGGCAGGTGGCCGATACCGCGCTGGGCCGGGGCGTGCGCAGCATCGAGCGCCACATCAAGGCGCGCGCCGGCCAGCCGCTGCGCAAGCTGCTGCGCCTGCAGCGCGCCGAACAGTCGTTCTTCGACGCCCGCGACGAGTTCCTGGCGGGGCGGGTAGTGTGGTCCGACGTGGCCGCGCGCGGCGGCTATTCCGACCAGTCCCACCTCTGCCGCGAAGCGCGCGAGATCACCGGCCACAGCCCGCACGAACTGGCGCGCATCATGAAATCCGAAGACGAAAGCTACTGGATCTACCGCATCTGGACTTAAAAACCCCGGGGGTCAAGTCTGACATTCGGACACGAGCCCTGCTGTAGGCGCGCCTACAGCAGGGCTCGTGTCCGAATGTCAGACTTGACCCCCGGGTTAGCAGAGCGTGCCGCCCCAGGCGGCCGGGTCGACGTCGCCGATGCGCAGCCGCTCGCTGAAACCGAACGCCTCGCACAGCCATTGCGCCGCCACCGCCACGTCCTGGTAGTGCAGCACCGGGATCACCATCACGTCCTGGATCGAACGGTTGGCCGCCAGCTGCGTCATAGGGTGCCGCCGCAGGCGCCGCGCACCAGCGGGAATTCGATGCGCTTGAGCGCGCCGTTGCGCATGCCTTCGATGCTGGCGCGCAAGGTCGCCGGCGCTTCGTAGCGGTAGCTCACGCGTTGCGGAAAATCGTGCTCCAGGTTTTCGAACACTACTTCCGTGGCGCTCAGCCGGATGGCGCCGAAGCTGGCCGCCGGCTTGCCGGCCGGCTGAGCATGGAACACGGCCTTGCCGTCGCCGCCGTCGGCGATGCGCATGAATTCATACGTGACCAGCTTGCCGCCCTTGACGGTGCGGCCCATGCCCAGCATGGAACCGCCGGCCAGCGTGCTCCACTGCTCGCCGGAGCCGGCCTCGCCGCCCGGGTCGACCCAGCAGCCGCTCAGCCAGGACAACTGCTCCAGCGGCGCCGCGTGGACGGACATGATCGCGCTACAGGCTGCCAATAAGACGATGACGTTGCGCATGCTGGTCCTCGGTGAAAGATGCTGCTGGTACAGGGGGGGATCAGGCCGGCAGCAAGGCTTCGGTGCGGTTGCGGCCGTTGCGCTTGGCCAGGTAGAGCGCGCGGTCGGCGGCGCCGATCAGCGCTTCGATCTCGACCGCCGCATCGACCTTTTGCGTGGCGATGCCGATGCTGATCGTGACTTGCCGCGCGGCGCCGCTGTTGCGCTCGTGCGGGATGGCCAGCTCCTGGGCGCGGGCGCGGATCGCCTCGGCCATCATGGTGGCCTGCTCGACGTCGGTCTCGGGCAGGATCATGGCGAACTCCTCGCCGCCGTAGCGCGCCATCAGGTCGCACGGGCGCTTGAGCATGGCCGCCAGCGCGGCCGCCACCTGGATCAGGCACTGGTCGCCCTTCTGGTGGCCGTAGTGGTCGTTGTAGGCCTTGAAGTGGTCGATGTCTATCATCAGCAGCGACAGCGGCGTGCCGCCGCGCTTGGCGCGCCGGTGTTCCTTTTCCATGGCGACGTCGAAGTGGCGGCGGTTGGCGATGCCGGTCAGGCCGTCGGCGAAGGTCTGCGAGCGCAGCACCATGGCCTGCTCGCGCAGCAGCTTCTCGCGGCCGACGGCGATGCTGACGTCGTTCACCTGGATCAGGCAGTGGCGCGGCGCGCCTTCGACCTCGATCGGCGTGATCTCCACCGCCTGCTGGATGCGCTCGTTGCGGGCGGCCGCCACCGGGCTGGCGTGCAGCGCGAACGGCGCCTTGTTGAGCGTCTGCGACAGCAGCGAGGGGAAGTTGTTGTACAGCGCCTGCTGGATCGCCGCCTCGACCCGGCCGCCGCGCAGGCCGGGGCAGACGGTGAAGAAATCGGCGCCGATCACTTTCTCATGCCCCAGGCCGGAATACTTGATCATCCACGAGTTCCACAGCACGATGCGGCGTTCGTTGTCGAGTACGATCGCGCCCAGGTTCACCGCGCACAGCACGCTGTGCAGCAGGTGCAGCCGGTGGGCTTCGGTCAACGGACTCATCATGCCTGGCCCATGGCGCGGGCGATGTACAGGTTGATCTGCTCCTTCAGGTCGTGCAGCGCCGAGATGTCGAGCACGAAGGCGACGTAGCCGTGGATCTGGTGCTTTTCCAGCAGGAAGTCGATGTGCAGCATCAGCACCACGGTGTCGGGCTGGCTGCCGGAGGCGATCAGGATTTCATCGCTGGTGCCGACGTGGTATTGCGGCAGCGAGCCGTGCAGCTCGCGCTGGAAGATGTTGGCCAAGGTGCCGACGCAGGAGTTGAGGATGATGTTGCCGATCTCGCACATGGCCTCCTGCTCCATCTCGGTCAGCTCATTGAGCGGCACCGATTCGCCCACCATCAGGCGGACGATCTCCAGGCTTTTGTCCTCGGGGAACATGAGGATGGCCTCGGTGGCGAACGCGCCCTCGTAGTGCTGGCTGACGCCGCAGATGCTCCCGGCCTCGGGCGACTTGCCGTCGAGCAGGCGCGCGGCCTCGGCGCGGTTGATGAAGCTCACCGACGGCACCGACATGCGCACCGCCTCGTTGACGATGGCGCTCATCGAGGCCGCCGCCTGGCCGACGCCGATGTTGAAGATCTCGATCAGCGCGTCGTTTTCCAGCTCGGACAGGGTGAACATGGTCAGGCCGCTTCCAAGGCGGACAGCAGCTGGGCGATGCGCGCTTCGGTGATCGGCTTTTCCATGAAGCCGATGCCGAGCTGGGTGGCGCGCTCGCGCGTGGCCGATTGCACATTGGCCGTCAGCAGCGAGATCGGTATCGCGGGGAACTCCTGGCGCAGCAGCTCGGCGGCGGCGATGCCGCCCATGCCGGGCATGTTGACGTCCATCAGGATCAGGTCCGGCGGCGTGGCGCGCGCCTTGAGCAGCGACTCCTCGCCGGTGCCCGCTTCCTCGACGATCCAGTCGGCGTGCAGGCCGGTGATGTACTGGCGCGCCATCAGGCGCGAGACGCGGCTGTCATCGACTATCAAGACTGTTTTGGTAGGCGTCATGTGTCATCCCCGGCGATCGAAATTGGACCTGCGTGCCGACCATTCTCGCATATCCCGCGCCGTCGCTGGCAACCATCGTTGCGTCGCCGCGGCGCTTGTGCCAGTCTGCGACACCGGCGCCGGATGGATGTTGTCTGCGCGCAATTTTTTGCCGAAAACGGTGGCGGGCGGGGGCGATCCGTTAAAATAGCGGGATTGAATTTCCCCTCTCTTATAGAAACATCATGACCCAAGACGAACTGAAACAAGCCGTAGCCCGCGCCGCCATCGAATACGTGGTGGAAAACGAGATCATCGGCGTCGGCACCGGCTCGACCGCCAACTTCTTCATCGACGAACTGGCCAAGATCAAGCACCGCATCAAGGGCGCGGTGGCCTCGTCCGAAGCGACCGCGGCGCGCCTGCGCGGCCACGGCATCGAGGTGTTCGACCTCAACGACGTGCCGGAAATCGCCGTCTACATCGACGGCGCCGACGAGATCACCAAGGCCGGCGCCATGATCAAGGGCGGCGGCGCGGCGCTGACGCGCGAGAAGATCGTCGCCTCGGTGTCGAAGCAGTTCGTCTGCATCGCCGACGGCTCCAAGCTGGTCGAGGTGATGGGCAAGTTCCCGCTGCCGGTGGAAGTGCTGCCGATGGCGCGCGCCGCGGTCACCCGCGCGCTGGCCAAGCTGGGCGGCACGCCCAAGCTGCGCCTGAAGCCGGGCACCGAAGAAGCTTTCATCACCGACAACGGCGGCATGATCATCGACGTGGCCGGCCTGGCGATCGCCGATCCGGTGGCGCTGGAGCAGCAGATCAACCAGATCGTCGGCGTGATCGCGGTCGGCCTGTTCGCCGCGCGCGGCGCCAACGTCTGCCTGCTGGGCATGGCGGACGGCGTCCAGACGCTGAAATTCTGATGCGCGGCCGTCCGCTGGTCCTGCTGGTGTGCGCGGGCGCGCTGTTGGGCGCCTCGCTGCTGAGCGCCTGCTCGATGATGCCGTCGTTTGGCAAGTCGCGCGACGAGCAACCGCCGCCGCGCAAGCCGGCGCCGCGCACCACGGCCGACGACGGCACGCCGCTGGGCTATGTGGACGGCGTCGAAATCCAGAAAGTACCGTTCCGCGCCGGCGTTTCGTCGGCGACGGTGGAAAGCCTGGCCAAGCAGCGGGGCTGCACGGGCGGCTGGGGCGCGGGTTTGGTGAGCGAACCGGGACCGGTCGAGGTGTATCGCATGACTTGCGAAAACGGCAAAGTTTTCATGGCGAAATGCGAACTGAAGCAGTGTAAGGCGATGTAGGCACGACACGCCGGCGGCGGGCGCCGCCGGCGGTTCCGGCAAACTTACTCGGTTGGCGGCACGTAGCCCATGGCGGCGTCGGCGCCGTCGCCGAAGAAGTGTTTCTCCATCTGCGTCGCCAGGTATTTGCGGGCGCGCTGATCGGCCAGGTTCAGACGGTTTTCGTTGACCAGCATGGTCTGGTGCTTCAGCCAGGCCGCCCAGGCTTCCTTCGAAACCGATTCATAGATCTTCTTACCCAGTTCACCCGGATATGGTGGAAAGTCCAAGCCCTCGGCTTCCTTGTTGAGTTTGATGCATTGAACGGTGCGGGCCATCTGTGTTGCTCCTAAAGCGGTAGGTAAAACGAGATTATAAGGTCTTAATCAAAACCTGGGATTTGCGCTGCCAGTTATACATGCGCTGGCGGTCCTTCGGCAGGGCGTCCACGGTGGACGGCACGAAGCCGCGCTTCTGGAACCAGTGCGAGGTGCGGGTGGTCAGCACGAACAGTTTTTGCACGCCGATGGCGCGCGCGCGGTTTTCCATGTGCTTGAGGATGCGCTCGCCGTCGCCCTGGGCCTGGACTTCCGGGTTGACGGTCAGGCAGGCCATTTCGGCCATCTTCTGTTCCGGGAACGGGTATAGCGCGGCGCAACCGAAGATCACGCCATCGTGGTCGATGACGGAGAAGTAATCGATCTCGCGTTCGATCAGCTCGCGGCCGCGCTTGACCAGCGTGCCGTCGGCCTCGAGTGGCTCGATCAGCTTGATGATGCCGCCGACGTCCTCGATGGTGGCCTGGCGCAGCGATTCCAGGTTCTCGTGCGCGATCATGGTGCCCACGCCATCGTGGGTGAACAGTTCCAGCAGGGCCGAGCCGTCCATCGCGAACGGCACGATGTGCGAGCGCTCGACGCCGTTGTCGCAGGCCTTGACGCAGTGCTTCAGGTAGAAGGCGGTGGCGTCCGGCAGGAAGCCGGCCTGCAGCACGGCTTCGGCCTGGTGCGACGACAGTTCGTGGATTTCGGTGCCGCCGGCGTCGGTCATCATCGGCGTTTCGGTGATGAAGATCAGCTTGTCGGCGTGCAGGGCGATGGCGGCGCTGCACGCCACGTCCTCCATGGTCAGGTTGAACGCCTCGCCGGTCGGCGAGAAGCCCAGCGGCGACAGCAGCACCAGGCCGTCCGAGCCGAGGATGGAGTGGATGGTCTCGGCATCGACCTTGCGGGTGATGCCGGTCAGCTCGAGGTCGACGCCGTCGATCACGCCCAGCGGACGGGCGGTGATGAAGTTGCCGGAAATGATACGGATGGCCGCGTGCGACATCGGTGTGTTGGGCAGCCCCTGGCTGAAGGCGGCTTCGATATCGAGGCGCAGCTCGCCGGCGGCCTCCTTGGCGCACTCCATGGCGGCGATGTCGGTGATGCGCAGGCCGTTGTGGAAGCGGCCTTCGACGTTACGCAGGGCCAGCTGTTCGGCCACCTGCGGGCGCGAGCCGTAGACCACGGTGACGTTGATATCGAGCGCGTGCAGCAGCGACAAATCGTGCGCCAGCACTTGCAGCGCGCCGGCGCTGACGAGTTCACCAGGGAAGGCGACCACGAAGGTCTTGCCACGGAAGGCGTGGATGTACGGCGCGACTGAGCGCAGCCATTGGACGAATTGGGTAGGGTTTTCCATTAGCCGCATTATAATTCGGTGCGCGACTTCCGCGCCAAAACCTTTGTAAAAAACAATGTCAGAAGCCAGCAACAAGTCTAAAGGCGCGTCCAGCACGCCCGCCAGCACGCAGAACGCCCCCTCCCGCACTCCGCAAGCGCCCAACGCCCGGCCAGGGCAGGGCCAGCCACGCCAGCAAGGGGAGGCGCGCCCGCGCAGCGGCGAACCGCGCCCGGCCGGCCAGCAACGCGGCCCGCGGCCGGAAGGCGGCCAGCAGGGCGGCCAGCCGCGCCCGCCGAAGCCGCGCCCGCCGCGTGTCGATGGCGCGCCGGCGCAGCCAGGCCGTGGCCCGCGTCCCGCCGGCGAGCAGTCCCGTCCGCCGCGTCCGCCCCGCGCGGCGCTGCCGGATGGCGAAGGTGGGCTGGTCCCGCCGCCACGGCGCGAGCCCCGGCCGCGCCTGACGCCGGAAGAACAGGCCGCCCGCGCTGCCGAACGCGCCTTCCGCAACCCGCTGCCGCCGATTACCTACCCTGAAGACCTGCCGGTCTCCGGCCGTCGCCACGAAATCGCCGAAGCGCTGCAAAACAGCCAGGTCATCATCGTCTCCGGCGAAACCGGCTCCGGCAAGACCACGCAGCTGCCGAAGATCTGCCTGGAACTGGGCCGCGGCCAGAAAGGCCTGATCGGCCACACGCAGCCGCGCCGTATCGCCGCCTCGTCCACCGCCAAGCGCATCGCGCAGGAGCTGGGCACGCCGCTGGGCGTCACGGTGGGCTTCAAAGTCCGCTTCGCCGACACGCTGACCAAGGGCGCCTCGGTCAAGCTGATGACCGACGGTATCCTGCTGGCCGAAACGCAAACCGACCCGCTGCTGCGCAACTACGACACCATCATCATCGATGAAGCGCACGAGCGCAGCCTGAACATCGACTTCCTGCTTGGCTACCTGAAGCAGCTGCTGCCACGCCGCCCGGACCTGAAGGTGATCATCACCTCCGCGACCATCGACGCCGACCGCTTCTCGCGCCACTTCGGCACGCCGGAGAAACCGGCGCCGGTGATCGAAGTCTCCGGCCGCCTGTACAAGGTGGAAGTGCGCTACCGCCCGATCGAAAGCGACATCGTCAATCCGGCCGTGGCCAACGCCGAAGGCAAAGGCCAGCGCACCGCCGCCGCCCGCGAAAAGCGCGACCTGATGGACGCCGTGATCGACGGCGTCGACGAGCTGTCGCGCCTCGGCTCCGGCGACGTGCTGGTGTTCCTGCCCGGCGAACGCGAAATCCGCGACGCCGCCGAAGCCCTGCGCAAGCACCATCCGCCGCACGTGGAGATCCTGCCGCTGTTCGCCCGCCTGTCGGCCGAGGAGCAGGAACGCGTGTTCAAGCTGACCAACGCCCGTCGCATCGTGCTGGCCACCAACGTCGCCGAAACCTCGCTGACCGTGCCCGGCATCCGCTACGTGGTCGACGCCGGCCTGGCGCGCGTGAAGCGCTACAGCTACCGCAACAAGGTCGAACAATTGCAGATCGAACCGATCGCGCAATCGGCGGCCAACCAGCGCGCCGGCCGTTGCGGCCGCGTGGCCGACGGCGTCTGCATCCGTTTGTACGAAGAACAGGACTTCCTGCAGCGGCCGAAGTTCACCGAGCCGGAAATCCTGCGCTCGTCGCTGGCCTCGGTCATCCTGCGCATGAAGTCCCTGCATCTGACGGACGTGGAGAACTTCCCGTTCATCGAGCCGCCGCTGGCGCGCGCCATCGCCGACGGCTACCAGCTGCTGCAGGAACTGGGCGCGGTCGACGAATACAACCAGCTGACGCCACTGGGCAACAAGCTCTCCAAGCTGCCGCTGGATCCGCGCGTAGGCCGCATGATCCTGGCCGCGCTGGACAACGTCTGCCTGGACGAAGTGCTGATCATCGCCTCCGCGCTGTCGGTGCAGGATCCGCGCGACCGTCCGATGGAGCACCAGCAGGCCGCCGACGAAGCGCACAAGAAGTTCGCCGACGAGAAGTCCGAATTCCTCAGCTACATCAAGATCTGGAAGTGGTTCGAAAACGCGATCGAGCACAAGAAGACCAATCGCCAGCTGATGGACAACTGCCGCACCAACTTCCTGTCGCAACTGCGGCTGCGCGAGTGGCGCGACGTGCACTCGCAGCTGCTGACCATCGTCAAGGAGCAGGGCTGGCGCGTCAACGAAACGCCGGCCACCTACGAGAACCTGCACCTGGCGCTGCTGACTGGCCTGCTGGGTAACATCGGTTTCAAGGGCGAGGACGAACCGGGCGCCGGCTACCTGGGCGCGCGCGGCATCAAGTTCAATATCTGGCCGGGCTCCTCGCTGCTGAAGAAGCCGGGCAAGTGGATCATGGCGGCCGAACTGGTCGACACCACGCGCCTGTACGCGCGTTGCGTGGCGCAGATCCAGCCGGAGTGGCTGGAGAAGGTCGGCGGCCACCTGCTGAAGAAATCCTGGGGCGAGCCGCGCTGGGAGAAGAAATCGGCGCAGGTCAGCGCGTCCGAACGGGCCACCTTGTACGGGCTGGTGGTGTACAGCCAGCGCCGCATCAACTACGGCTTGTTCAATCCGACCGAGGCGCGCGAGATCTTCATTCGCGATGCGCTGGTCGGCGGCGACTACGAAACGCGTGCGCCGTTCTTCGCGCACAACCATAAGCTGATCAAGGAAATCGAAAACCTTGAGCACAAGTCGCGCCGTCTCGACGTGCTGGTGGACGATGAACTGATCGCCGCCTTCTACGACAAGCTGATACCGGCCGACGTGGTCAACGGCGCCGGCTTCGAGAAGTGGCACAAGGACGCGACGGCCGCCGAGCCCAAGCTGCTGTACCTGAACCGCGACGAATTGATGCGCCACGAAGCGGCCGGCGTCACCACCGACCTGTTCCCGAAGATGATGTCGGTGACGGGACTGGAGATGCAGCTGACCTATCACTTCGAACCTGGCAGCGTGCGCGATGGCGTGACCATGGCGGTGCCGCTGTATGCCTTGAACCAGCTGCCGCGCGAACGTTGCGAGTGGCTGGTGCCGGGCATGTTGAAGGAGAAGGTGCACCTGCTGCTCAAGTCCCTGCCGCAAAAGCTGCGTCGCCATTGCGTGCCGCTGCCGGATTACGCGGCCAAGTTCTGTGAGCGTGTGCATGAAGCGGGTGTGTTCGGCCGTGGCGATCTGGTGGACGCCATCATCGCCGACATCCGCAAGCAGATCACGATCTCGGTGCTGACCAGCGACTTCAAGCCGGAAACGCTGGCGGCTCACCACTTCATGAACTTCAAGGTGATCGACGAGCACGGACGCCAGCTGGAGATGGGCCGCAACCTGGCCACGCTGCAAGCGGAATTCGGCACGCAGGCGCGCGAGAGTTTCCAGAAGATGGCCGAGTCGTCGGGCGGCCAGGGCGTCAACCTGCGCGCGCTGGGCACCGGTGGCAGTGCCGGCAGCGCCGCACCGTCCATATCGGCGAAAGCCGGCGCACCTGCCGCACAAGGCAAGGGCGCACCCGCCGCCGTTGCGTCGACGGCCGCCAGCGGCATCACGCTGACCGGCCTGACCTCGTGGACCTTCGGCGAGCTGCCGGAGCTGCTGGAAATCGCCCAGGGCAAGCTGACGCTGATCGGCTTCCCGGCGCTGGTCGACAAGGGCACGCACTGCGACCTGGAAGTGTTCGACGATCCGACCGTGGCCGCGCGCACGCACCGCATCGGCCTGCGTCGCCTGTTCTCCTTGCAGATGAAGGACCAGATCAAGTTCATCGAAAAGGGCATCCCCGGCTTGCAGCAGATGGGCATGCAGTTCATGAGCATGGGCACACAGGAGGAACTGCGCGAGCAGATCATCAACAAGGCGTTGGACATCGCCTGCCTGCAGGATCCGTTGCCGCTGGATGCGGCCAGTTTCGCCAAGCGCAAGGACGAGGGTAAATCGCGCCTGGTGCTGCTGGTGAACGAGATCGCGCGTTTGCTGTCGCAGGTGCTGACCGAGTTCCATGGCCTGCCCAAGCGCCTGCAAGGCTTGCCCGCGCAGGCGGCGGCAGACATGCAGTCGCAGTTGCAGGGATTGGTCAACAAGCGCTTCCTGTCGGAGAACGAGTACAGCCAGCTGTCGCACTTTCCGCGTTATTTGAAGGCGATGAACGTGCGCATCGAGAAGCTGCGCGGCGACCCCGCGCGCGACGCCAAGCTGATGGCCGAATGGCAGCAGGCGGCGACGTTGTACCAGCGCGCCAACAAGGACAAATCGGCCGGCAAGAACACCGATCCGAAGATGGTGGAATTCCGCTGGATGCTGGAGGAATTGCGCGTATCGCTGTTCGCGCAGGAGCTGCGCACGCCGATGCCGGTATCGGCCAAGCGGTTGCTGAAAGTATGGGAGTCGATGCAGCGCTGATTGGTTGCTATGAGCGCTGGCGCACGCAGGCTGGGACGGGTTTGGTAGTAGACTTTATGGCAACAGGAGATCGTCGCCATGAAGAGAGCAGCCAGCAGTTTGTTACGCACTTTGGTTCGCACGGGGAAGCGGCAGAGCCGTTCCGTCAGCAAGTTGGTGACGGCGTTGTTCGCCGCCCCCGCAGCCGCCAAGCCTAAACGAAAACGCAAGCCGGCCGTCAAGGCCACGAGCGCCGTCAAGCCGGCCAAGCCGGCCGCACCCCGTGTGCGTGCCACGACGTCCGTCGCCACACACGTCCCCCCATCGCCGGGCAAATGGCTGGCCTCCCACTTCAGCGCACCGCCAGGCGTCGGCACGCCGGCACGCCGCATGAGCTACTGGCTTTACCTGCCAAACAATCCGCTTGAAGACACGCAACTTAAAGGCCTGCCGCTACTGGTGATGCTGCACGGCTGCCATCAGACCGCGACCCAGTTCGCCCAAGGCACGCGCATGAACCAGTGGGCCGAGCAGATGGGCTACGCCGTCCTCTATCCGCAGCAACTGGTCAGCGTCCATGCGCAGCGTTGCTGGAAATGGTACGACCGCGCCACGCAGGAGGGTGGCGGCGACGTCCCCGTCATCGTCGGCATGATCAACAAGGTGATGTCGCAATACGCCATCGACCGTTCGCGCATCTACATCGCCGGCATTTCGGCCGGCGCCGGCATGGCCAACATCGTCGCGTTGAATCACCCGCAGCTGTTCGCCGCCGTCGGGCTGCATTCAGGCCCGGTGTTCGGCGCCGGCCACAACACCATCGGCGCACTGGGCGTGATGCAGCACGGCGCCGCCACGCGCACCGAAGCCGCCGCGCACGAGGTAATGCTGCGCCATCCGCAATTCCCCGGCATGCCCGCGATCCTGATCCAGGGGGAGGGCGACAAGGTGGTCCGCCCGATCAACCAACTGCAGCTGGCGCGCCAAAGCCGGCTGCTGAACCGCCTGTCGGCGGCGCCGAAGGTCACCCACAATCCGCAAGGCCGCGGCGGCCGCCACAACGCCCACCAGCTGCACGATTTTTACGAAGGAAGAAAACTGCTGCTGCGCGTCGCCCAGATCGCCGACCTCGAGCACGCCTGGAGCGGCGGCGATCCGGCGCTGGCCTTCAACGCCAAGGCCGGACCGGATGCCAGCAAAATGATGTTAGAATTTTTCTCACGTCACCAGCGCACATGAATTGACATGGTGCAGGAGGTTATCGCGATGCTTGAGTTGAAAAAATGGGATAGTGCCGAATATTTTCAGACTAAAGAAGACATGGCCCTCTACTTCGAGGTTTGTCTTGAAGAGGCGGGAGATGACGTGGCGTTCATTGCCAAGGCGCTGGGCAATATCGCCCGAGCATACGGCATGACGCAACTTGCCAACGAAACGGGAATGGGCCGCGAAAGCTTATACAAAGCCCTTTCCGCCGATGGCAATCCAAGCTTCGCGACCATTCTGAAAGTCATGCGCGCGCTTGGATTGAAATTCCAGGTCGAAGTGGCTACAGCAGAAAAGCCAGCGCAGCCACCGCCGTCGGCGCCAGCGCGCCGGCCAGCAGGCCGATAGCGCCTATCGATTCGTCCTGGAAGCCGCGCCGCAGCAGCGATACGCCGGCCGGATTCGGCGCGTTGGCGATCACCGTCAGGCCGCCGCCGGCCACCGCGCCGGCCACCAGCATGTATTGCGACTCGGCCGAAATCCCCTGGATCAGCGAACCGAGATAGGTCAGCGCGGCATTGTCGGTAATCGCCGTCAGGCCCAGCGCACTGAAGAACAGCGCCACCGGCGGCAAACTCTCGACGATGGGCTGCAACCACCATTGCTGCATGCCGCCCAACACCACCAGCCCGGCCAGGAAGAAGCCAACCAGCAAGCCTTCCTTGATGATCAGCGGATTCTGGTAACGCTGGTAAGCCTGCGTGAATCCCAGGAACAGCATGAAGATGCCGAGGAACAGCACCGGGTGATGGCCCAACACCACCACCGCCGCCAGGAACACCAGGTGGATCGCGGTGACCGTCAACGGCACCGCCGGCGCCGCCACGACGTCAGCCGGCGGCGCGGCCGGCGCGCGCAAATGCTTGCGCAGCACGAAGGTGATCACGGTCGCGTTGATCATCACCGCGATGGCCGCCTTCCAGCCGAAATGCGTGGCCATGAAAGCGCTGTCCCATTGCCAGGTGCTGGCCACCATCAACACCGGCGGCGCGGCGTAGGCGGTCAGCGTGCCGCCGATCGAGACGTTGACGAACAACACGCCCAGCGCGCCATACTTCAGCCACTCCGGCATGCCGTCGCGGAAAATCAGCGGCGCCAGCATCAGCGCGGCCAGGGTCATCGCGGCCGGCTCGGTGATCAGCGAACCGGTCAGCGGCACCAGCGCCAGGCCGAACCACACCAGCGCCAGTTCGGCGCGCATCGGCAGCAGCTTGGCCAGCACCAGCAGCATGCGCTCCATGATGTCGAGCACCGGCCGCGAGGCCGCCACCACCATCACGGTGAACACGAACAACGGCTCGGTGTACTGGCGCGACTCGGCGTATTGGATGGCGGCGCCGCCGCCGCTCAGCAGCGCCATTGCGATAATCAGGATAAAGGCCCAGAAGCCGAACACCACTTCCACTTCGCCCAACAGATGGAACAGGCCCGCGTGGCGCGGGTGGCGGTGCGACAGCACCTCGAAGGATTTGGCTGCGAAGGTGTGCAGCAGCGCCAGTCCGAACAGGATGGCGCCGACCAATTGGATGGTTTGCAAAGGATGTCCTTGTTGAGTTGCCTGAGCCACATGGTACAGCATGAGCCGCACGATACAGATTGGCCTTGCCAAAAACGCCAACAAATAGTACTGTGTATTTATACAGTATTTGCGGTAAAATCCGTTCCACATCATGAACCGATCCGCCACCCATTCCGCCCCGCTTGCGCCCGAAGCCGTCCATCCAGCGTTATGGCTGGCGTCGCAACTGGCGCACAGCGCCACCCGCTGCGTCGACACCGGTTTTGCCGCCTTGTCGGCCCAGCTGCCGGGCGGCGGCTGGCCGCTGGGCGTGTTGACCGACCTGCTGGTGCAGCAACACGGCATTGGCGAGCTGCGCCTGTTGCGGCCGGCTTTGCTGGGCCTGGGCAAGCGGCCCATCGTGCTGCTGCAACCGCCGCATGCGCCGCAAGCGCTGGCGCTGGCGGCCCTGGGGCTGGAGCCGTCGCAGCTGATCTGGATACGCAGCGGCGCCAAGAGCGGCGACGCCTTGTGGGCCGCCGAACAAGTGCTGCGCAGCGGCTGTTGCGGCGCGCTGCTGCTGTGGCAAAACCATGCGCGCGGCGAAACGCTGCGCCGCCTGCATCTGGCGGCGCAAAGCGGGGACACGCTGTTCTGCATGCTGCGGCCTTTGGCGGCCGCGCAGGATGCCTCGCCGGCGCCGCTGCGGCTGTCGCTGCACACGGCGCCGGGCGGCATCAACATCGGCTTTGTCAAACGACGAGGACCGCAGCGCGACACCCCATTATTTTTGCCCTTAACCCCATCGCTCTTACAACGCCATGCGCCTCTGGATCGGACTACACCTGCCACGGCTCCCGCTCGAAGTATTCTGCCCGCGCTGGTCGGCTGACGGTTGCACCGTGGTGCTGGAGCAGGAGCGGGTAGTGGCCATGTCGGCGCTGGCGCGGCAGGCCGGCGTAGCCGTGGGCATGCGGCGCGGCGGCGCGCTGATGCTGGCGCCGCAGTCGCAGTTCCAGCAGCGCGCGCCGCAGCGCGAGGTGGGCGCGCAACAGGCGGTGGCGATGGCGCTGCTGCAATTTACGCCGCAGCTGGCGCAGGCGGAGGAGGCCACGCTGCTGCTCGACGTCGGCGCCAGCCTGCGCCTGTTCGGCGGCATCCGCGCGCTGTGCCGGCAGGTGGCGGCCAGCATGGAGGCGCTTGGTTTCACGGCCACGCTCAGCTGCGCCCCCACCGCGCGCGGCGCCTGGCTGCTGGCCCGCAGCCACGCCGGGCGGGCCTTGACGATGGACGCGTTAGTGCGGCGCATGGACCGCTTGCCCGGCAGCCTGCTGCCTCCGGCTCGGCCCTACCTGAGCTGGTTGGAAGGCATAGGGTGCTTGACGCTGGGCGAGATGCGCCGCCTACCGCGCCCCGGTTTGCAGCGCCGCTGCGGCCGGGCCTTGCTGGACATGCTGGACGATGCCTACGGCGAGCGCGCCGAGATGCATAGCTGGCTGGAAGCGCCGGCCAGCTTCAGCGCCAAGCTGGAATTGTTCGACCGCGTGGAAAACGCCGAAGCGTTGCTGTTCGGCGCGCGCCGTTTGTTGCAGCAGCTCACCGGCTGGCTCAGCGCGCGCCAGTTCGCGGTCGAGCGCATCCGGCTGCTGCTCGAGCATGAGCGCGGCAAGGTGGCCGGTCCGCCGACGGTGATCGACATCGTGCTGGCCGAGCCGACCTGGCGCGACGAGCATCTGGTGCGCCTGCTCAAGGAGCGGCTGGCCAAGCAGGTGCTGGATGCGCCGGTGATCGGCCTGTGCCTGGAAGCGCCGCAGGTGCAGGCGATGGCGCCGCCCAGCGATTCATTGTTCCCCGAGCCGGGCGGCAGCAAGGAGGACTGGCAGCGCCTGCTGGAACTGCTGACCGCGCGGCTGGGGCCGGACAACGTGCTGCAAGCGGCGCCGCGTGCCGACTACCGCCCCGAGCAGGCCAACGCCTGGGTCAGCGTGCAGGAAAAAATCCGTCCCGCCGACGCCCGCGCCCAGCTGCCGCCGGACATGCCCGGCCTGCCGCGTCCGGCCTGGCTGCTGGCCAAGCCGATCCCCTTGCTGATGCGCGACCACCGGCCGTTCTACGGCTCGCCGCTGAAGATCATGTCGACCGGCGAGCGCATCGAGGCCGGCTGGTGGGGCGCCATGCAAACCCGCGACTATTTCATGGCCGAGGGCGACGACTACGCCCACTACTGGCTGTACCGCGAACGCACCGGCCACGAGGGCGAGCAGTCGGCGCGCTGGTATCTGCACGGTTTGTTTGGTTAAATAGCGTCTGGCAACATCAACGGGACAGCGCATGCGATCACAACGACAGGAATTCCTCGGCGCCGACGGCCAGAAGCTGGCATCCCGGCTGGATGTGCCGGACGGCGCCATCCGGGCCTACGCCCTGTTTGCCCATTGCTTCACCTGCGGCAAGGACGTGTTTGCCGCCAGCCGCATCGCGCAGGCGCTGACCGAGCATGGCTTCGCCGTGCTGCGTTTCGACTTCACCGGCCTGGGCGCCAGCGAGGGCGAATTCGCCAACACCAATTTTTCGTCGAATCTGGCGGACTTGCTGGCGGCGGCCGCCTACCTGCGCGCCGGCCACAAGGCGCCCAGTCTGCTGATCGGCCACAGCCTGGGCGGCGCGGCGGTGCTGGCGGTGGCCGGGCAGGTGCCGGAGGCCAAGGCGGTGGTGACCTTGGCGGCGCCCAGCGATCCGCTGCGGGTGACCGGCTTGTTCAGCCGGCATCTCGACCAGATCGCCAGCGAGGGCGAGGCGCAGGTGCAATTGGCTGGCCGGCCCTTCCGCATCAAGCAGCAATTTGTCGAGGATGCGGGCGGACACAATTTGAAGCTGAAGATCGCGGGCCTGAAGCGGGCCTTGCTGGTGATGCACGCGCCGGGCGACGACACGGTCGGCATCAGCAATGCGATGGAGATCTTTACCGCCGCCAAGCATCCGAAGAGCTTCATCTCGCTCGACAGCGCCGACCACCTGCTGACCGAGCGCGACGACGCCGTCTACGTGGCCAATCTGATCGCGGCCTGGAGCGATCGCTATATCTGAACAACGTTGTTATATAATATTTTTTTTTATTTAATGCTTGGCGGCGCCGGCAAATCAGGAAGGGTTAGCGATGAACGTATTCAAACAGAGCTTCGGGCAGTGGCGTACACTGGGCGCCGTCGTCGGCATGGCCGGCGCGCTGCTGGCGCCGCCGGCGCAGGCGGATGGTCGCAGCGCGACGCACAACCTGCTGGCCAATATGGCGCGCGCCAACCGCAGTCTGGGCATCACGGAAAACAATAGCCGCGCCATACCGACGCTGGTGCGCGGCATGTACGTGTTGAACGACAATAAGGGCGCGTTCATCGGCCTGATCAACGAAGCGGGCACCATCTACGGCGACGTCAACGGCTTCCAGGTACTGAGCACCACCAGCGCCCCGCCACGCAAGATGACCAAGGAAGAACTGGGCGATTTGCAGCAGGAGGTGATCGCGGCCATCGAGTACGACAAGCTGATCAAGGTCAGCTACGGCGATGGCGGCGGCCGCAAGATGGTGCTGTTCTCGGCGGTCGATTGCGGCTTCTGCCAGCGCTTCGAGCAGGACCTGATGAAGAAAGGCGGCGGCGTGAACACCACCTTCTACGTGGTGCCGATGTCGCTGCAGGCTTATAGCGGCGCCGGCATGGCGAAGTGGCAGACCGTGTCGCGCATCTGGTGCGCCGACAACAGCACCGCCGCGTGGAGAAAATACTGGAACACGCTGGAGGCGGCGCCGGGCAGCACGTGCGAATTCGATCCGAAGAATGCCGAGCAGTCGGCGCGCCAACTGGAGCAGGTGCTGGCGGCGGTGGGCAGCCGCGTCGGCGGCACGCCCACCATCCTGCGTGAAGATGGCTCTATCTTGAACAACAAGCCCGATATGGACTTGTCGTATATGAAGAAGAATTTCGGCAGCGATGGCATGCCCAAGCTGGCGGCGGCCAAGCAGCCGCTGTGGCTGGTCGCGGCGGCGGACAATGCCAACGACCCGCAGCAACCCGCTGCCGCGCAGGCAGGCGAGTCGCCGAAGAAAATCAAGATAGACGTGAAAGATGCGTTGAAGAAGTTGTTTAACTAAGGCCTGGGATTACTCGTCGTCGAATTCTTCGGCGAGGTCTTTCCAGCCCTTGCCGGCGGCGAAGGTGTTGAATTCGTCCGGCGCTTCCAGCACCAGCAGTTTGCTTTCCTGCAGCACGGAATCGCCGGCGGTCAGGGCCGGGCCCTTGTAGCCGACGGTGCGCAGTTGCGCGACCACGGCGTCGATCAGCGATTTGTCCTTGTGCAGGCCGCTGATCGAAGCGGAAAAGTCCACATACACGTCAATCGCGCCGTAACCTTCGTCGAAGATACGGATCGCTTTGGCGTCGTGGGCACGGCCGGAGCCGTCGGAGGCCTTGAAGGGGCCGCTGAGTTGGATGTCGGTGTCTTTGTTCATAGCGATTAGCATACACCAAAACAGCAAAACGCCAAGGCCACGCCCGGCCCGGCAGGTTAGCGCGAGACGGTGTTGCGGCCCTGGTGCTTGGCCCGGTACAAGGCCTGGTCGGCCTGCTCGTAGATCTCTTCCTGGCTCGGCGCGGCGTCCGGCGCGATGAAGGCCAGGCCCAGCGACAAGGTCACGTGGCCGCAGGGCGGGTTGCCCTGGTGCGGGATCAGGCGGGCCGCCAGGTCGGCGCGGATCTGCTCGGCCAGCGTGACGCTTTCGTCGGCGCTGTTGCTGGAAAACAGGCAAGCGAACTCGTCGCCGCCGATGCGGAAGCTCAGGTCGCCCGGGCGGCTCAACGCCTGGCGCATGGCGTCGGCCACCGCCTTCAACACCTGGTCGCCTTGCGGGTGGCCGTAGCTGTCGTTGTATTCCTTGAAGCGGTCGACGTCGATCAACAGCAAGGTCAGCAGGCGCTGGTCGCGGCGCGCGCGCTTTTGTTCTTCGCTGAAGCGGATGTTGAAGTAGCGCCGGTTTTTCAGCCCGGTCAGCTCGTCGGTCACGCTGTCGTTCTGCGCGGCCTTGGCTTCGGTGATGTCGGTGGAGACGGCGCAGGTGGCGTAGACCCGGCCGTCGTCGTCGAGCAGCGGGAACTTCACGGTCATGTAGGTGTGCAGCGTCTTGTCGCGGTGGTAGACCGATTCTTCCTCGTTGATGGCGCGCCGTTCCAAGGCCGCCGTGCGGTCGTTGCGCCACAGCTGTTCGGCGATCTCGCGCGGGAAGAGTTCGAAGACATTGGAGCCGACAAAGGTGGCGGCGTTATAGCCGTCGAGGATATCGAAATGGCGGTTGGCCATCGTGATATTGCCTTGCAAATCCTTGGTCGAAATCAGGATCGGCGCATTGTCGAGCAGGGCGTGGAAGATGCGCTCGGACGCGCGCAGTTCATCCAGCTCAGTGCGCGGTGGAGGGCTGGTGTCGGTCCGATCTGGCATGGGGCCAGTATAACCCGATGGCGAGCCGGCACCATCAACCGGCTCCCTCCTGCGTGTTAATTACTTCAATGGTTGCAAAATTGCATCAAGACGGTCCGGCGTGCCGTCGATGCGCTCCAGGCGCGGATACTTCAGGCCGCCGTGGTAGTCGAGCGCATAGGTCTGGTACAAATTGCCCTTTTTGACCAGCAGGCTGATCGGCTCCATGCCGGTCTTGGCGGCGGTGACGGCGGCGCGCAGCACCTCGGCCTTGTAGGCGCGGCCGTTGACGGCCAGCAGCGTGCTGCCGCCCGACAGGCCGGCCTTGAAGCCCACGCCTTCCCACTGGAACGCTTCCAGCTTGCCATCCGCACCGACCGAGAAGCCCAGCGAATACTGGAAGTTGGCCGATTTGTTGAGCTCTTCCTGGGCCTTGAGGAAGTCGGTCGGCTTTTCGGTGTAGACCAGTTTCCAGCCGGCGCGCGCCAGACCGTCCAGCGGCGCGCCGGGGCCGTGGCCGTCGAGGCGGGTGCGCAGGAAGCCGGCCCAGTCGTAAGGCTGGATCGCGTTGAGCGCCTTCACCACGTCGTCAAACGTGTAGTGCTTGGCGACGTAGACGCCGTCGTCGACGCCGAAGAAGCTGCGGGCGAAGTCGTTCAGCGAGCGCTTGTCGCCGGATTTTTCGCGGATCAGCGTGTCGGCGTCCAGCCAGATCAATTCGCCTTCCAAGTAGTAATCCTCGGCGCGCTGCCAGTTGTTCCAGCCTTGCGGACGGCGGGCGTTGACGATCGGATCGTTGGTGGTGTCCTGCACCGCGCGCCATTCGCGGCCGCGGGTGTTGTCGTAGCGGGCGGCGGTGGCGGCCAGCAGGTCGCGCGTGTGCTCTTGCTTGATCAGGCCGGAGCGGGCGGCGATCACCGCGCCCCAGTACTGGGTCTGGCCTTCGTACACCCACAGCAGCGAGTTCTGCAGCGGCGTGTTGAAGTTGGGGACGTTCTGGTCGGCCGGACGGCGGAACTTGCCGTTCCACGAATGGGTGAATTCATGCGGCAGCAGTTCGCGCCGCGCCTCGTGCTTGGCCCACTCGGCGAAGTAGCCCAGCTTGACGCCGTTCTCGCTCGACTGGTGGTGCTCGCGGCCGATGCCGCCGAACTCGTCGCTGATGGCGAACAGGAAATCGTAGTGCTGGTAGTGCCGCGAGTTGAACAGCTTGTAGGCTTGCTGCACCATCGCGCGGTGCGGCGCGATCTGTTCCGGCGTCGCTTCCAGCTGCTCGGCCGAGTCGGCCACGACGTTCAGGTGCACCGGCACTTTCGCGCCCGGATCGAGGTCGATGCGGCGGAAATGGCGGCCGGCGAACAGCGGCGAATCCATCATCGTTTCCAGGTCCAGCGGCTTGAAGGCGATCTCGTCGCCGTTGCGCGCGGCCGTCTCCAGCGCGGTGCCGTACTGCCAGCCGGCCGGCACCGTCAGGTTGGGCTGCATGGTGATGCGGCGGCTGTTGTAGCCGGCCGGGTACAGGGTCAGCGATTGCCATTGCACGCCGACGATGTCGTTGGTCATCGTGGTGCGGCCCTGGCTCGCCTCCATCGGCGACAGGTACTGGAATTCCACGTCCACCGACGACGCATCCTTCGGCACCTCGATGTGGAAGGCGTAGACGTTGACCGTGTCGCGCTTCCAGTCCAGCGGCTTGCCGTTGGCGCTGACCTTGAGGCCGGCGAACTGGTTCAGCGCGCCGCTGGGGCCGTGGTTGGCCGGTATCCACTGCGGATAGAGCAGCGTCAGCTTGCCCGGCTTGGCGGGGATGTTCTCGCGCACGCGGAAGATCTGCTGCGCCGTGTTGGTGGCGTCCACTTTCAAGACGATGGTGCCTGGGTAAGGCTGTTCGGAGATGGCTTCTGCCTGGGCGCTGAAGGCGGTAGCCAACAGGACGGCGAGGGCGGCACGGGACATGGACATGTGGTCGATAACGAGGTTGGACAAGAGGGCGAGTGTAGCACGCAGGCAACTTGTAAATCTGGCAAAACGATGGCGCGCTGCAGCGAAAATATTTTTAAAAAATTTGCGGCTCTGGGGATCTTGTGGCCGTTTTTCAAGGCCTTGAAAGGCCGGAAAACCAAACTATATCGGACTCAGTGGTTGCCCAGATGGGGACCACCGAGGGGAACCTTCCCCACCCATATCGCTTAACTTTAAAAGGATATTCATCATGCGTACTTTTGACCTGACCCCACTGTATCGTTCCGCCATCGGCTTTGATCGTCTGGCACAACTGCTGAACGACGCCCAGCGCGGCGACTCCACCCCGAGCTACCCACCGTACAACATCGAACTGGTGTCGGACGACCAATACCGCATCGTGATGGCGCTGGCCGGCTTCGACCGTTCGGAAATCGACATCACCTTCGAACGCGATTCGCTGCACATCGTCGGCCGCAAGCAGAAGGACGCCACCGAGCGCACTTATCTGCACCGCGGCATCGCCGCCCGCGATTTCGAGCAGCGCTTCCAGCTGGCCAACCACGTCAAAGTGACCGGCGCCACTTTCGACAACGGCATGCTGAACATCGAACTGGTGCGCGAAGTGCCCGAGGCGCTCAAGCCACGCAAGATCGTCATCGACGGCAGCGACAAGGTCACCGCCCTGGAGCAGCGCCAGGCCGCCTGATCCGCTGTAGCTGAGTAGTGACTGACTGGCCGGTATATCCGGCCAGTTCTACGTCCACCCGTCTTGATTGTAAGCAATTGTGTAGTTAAGACGGGTCTAAGTTTTTACCCTCATATTGGATACATCTACAAACCTCAGTCAATTCAGGAGTGCAGCTATGTCCGAATCTACCCTCAAACGTGCAGCCCTCGCCGTGGCAGTGCTGGGCGTGATAGGCGTCGGCGGCGCCGTCGCCGTCAAACAAGGCAATGCCGTTGCCGCCGCCCCCGTTGTGCTGCAAGCCGCGGCACCGTCCCAGGCCGCCCCAGTCGCCGTGCCTGCGCCCATGATGGCGCTGCCCGACTTCAGCGTCATCGCCGCCCACAACGGCCCGGCGGTGGTCAACATCAGCGTCACCGGCAGCACCAAGACCGCCTACGAGGGCGCCGAGCAGGCCGGCCGCGCCGATCCGTTCGCCGACGATCCGTTCTACGAATTCTTCCGCCGCTTCCAGGGGCCGCAGCAGCGCGGCGGCCAGCGCAACGTGCCGACCCACGGCCTCGGCTCCGGCTTCATCATCAGCGCCGACGGCATCATCCTGACCAACGCCCACGTGGTGCGCGACGCCAGCGAAGTGGTGGTCAAGCTGACCGACCGTCGCGAGTTCCGCGCCAAGGTGCTGGGCTCGGATCCGAAAAGCGACGTCGCCGTGCTGAAGATCGACGCCAAGAACCTGCCGGTGGTGCCGCTGGCCAAGGGCAACGACCTGAAAGTGGGCGAATGGGTGCTGGCGATCGGCTCGCCATACGGCCTCGACAACACCGTCACCGCCGGCGTGGTCAGCGCCAAGGGCCGCTCGCTACCGGACGGCAACGTGCCTTTCATCCAGACCGACGTCGCCGTCAACCCCGGCAACTCGGGCGGCCCGCTGTTCAACACGCGCGGCGAAGTGGTCGGCATCAACTCGCAGATCTACAGCCAGACCGGCGGCTACCAGGGCTTGTCGTTCGCGATCCCGATCGACGTGGCCGGCAAGATCAAGGACCAGATCGTCTCGACCGGCAAGGTCACCCACGCCAAGCTGGGCGTGACGGTGCAGGAGATCAACCAGGGCTTCGCCGACTCGTTCAACCTGGCCACGCCGGAAGGCGCGCTGGTGTCCAACGTCGAGAAGGGCGGTCCCGGCGACAAGGCCGGCCTGAAGCTGGGCGACGTGATCCGCACGCTCAACGGCAACAAGATCGTCAGTTCCGGCGATTTGCCGGCGATCGTCAGCCTGGCCACGCCCGGTGATAAAGTGACGATGGAAGTCTGGCGCCAGGGTAAGCCGGTACAATTGAGCGCCACGCTGGGCAATGCCAACGACAAAGTCGCGGCGGCGGCCGACGGCGAGCGCGGCGGACCGGCCAGCGCCAAGCTGAAGCTGGGCTTGTCGCTGCGTCCGCTGGAAAACATGGAGAAACGCCAGTCCGGCATCGCCAATGGCTTGCTGATCGAGGATGCGCGCGGCGCGGCGGCCGATGCCGGCGTGCAGCCGGGCGATGTGCTGCTGTCGGTGAACGGCCGTCCGGTCAACACGGTGGACCAGGTACGCGAAGTGGTCGACAAGTCCGGCAAGTCGGTGGCGTTGCTGATACAGCGCGGCGACGATAAAATCTTCATACCGGTGCGACTAGGTTAAGTCGGGCCGGCAGAACGCAACACAAAAATAGAAAGGAAATAATATGCGACTTCTGCTGGTGGAAGACGATACGATGATCGGCGAGGTGGTGCTCGACCTGCTGAGGGCCGAGCACTACGCGGTCGACTGGGTCAAGGATGGCGCGATGGCCGACACCGCGCTGCAAACCCAGACCTATGATCTGGTGCTGCTGGACCTGGGCCTGCCGCGCAAGGACGGCCTTGAAGTGCTGCGCTCGATGCGCGCGCGCAAGGAGCTCACTCCCGTGCTGGTGGCCACGGCGCGCGACGCCAAGGAACAGCGCATCGCCGGCCTCGACGCCGGTGCCGATGACTATGTCCTCAAACCCTACGACCTCGACGAATTGCTGGCGCGCATCCGCGCCTTGCTGCGCCGTTCGGCCGGCCGCGCCGAGCCGGTCTTCGAGCACGGCGGCGTCAGCGTCAATCCGCAAACCCGCGAAGTGCTGGCCGACGGCAAGGCGGTCAGCCTGTCGGCGCGCGAATGGGCGGTGCTGGAAGCGCTGATCGCGCGGCCGGGCATCGTGCTGTCGCGGCATCAGCTGGAAGAAAAACTGTACAGCTGGAAGGATGAAGTCAACAGCAACGCGGTCGAAGTCTACATCCACGGCCTGCGCAAGAAACTCGGCGCGGAACTGATCCAGAACGTGCGCGGCCTGGGATACATGGTGCCCAAGTTATGAAAGTGAAGATGCCGTCGCTGCCGCGGGTGCCCGTGGTGACGCACTCGCTGCGTGGACGTTTGCTGTGGTTCCTGCTGGCCGCCATCACGATGGCGGCCATTGCACAGGCGATGATCGCCTACCGCAGCGCGCTCAACGACGCCGACCAGATCTTCGACTATCACATGCAGCAAATGGCGATGTCGCTGCGTTCCAGCGCCACGCTGACCAACAAGGCCGCCGACACGGCGGCCGATCCCGAGAACGACGACCTGGTGGTGCAGGTATGGACGCCGGACGGCGCGCAAGTGTTCCGTTCGCTGTCGCGCGCGGCGCTGCCGCAGCGCGCCGTGCTGGGCTTCGACACGGTCAAGGTCAACAAGACCACCTACCGGATTTTCTCGGTGCAGACCAGCAACCAGACGGTGCAGGTGGCGCAAGACATGGCGGTGCGCCAGCGCATGGCCGGCACCCTGGCGCTGCGCACGGTCGGCCCGATCGCCGTCATGGCGCCGGTGCTGATGCTGGTGGTGTGGTGGGTGGTCAGCGGCTCGCTGGCGCCGGTGTCGCGTGTCAAGCGCCAGGTGGCGGCGCGCCAGGCGGACGATCTGTCGCCCGTCTCCGAAAACGATTTACCCGACGAGGTGCTGCCGCTGGTGCACGAACTGAACCTGCTGTTCGGCCGCGTGCGCACCGCCTTCGAGGCCCAGCAGCACTTCGTCGCCGACGCCGCGCACGAACTGCGCTCGCCGCTGGCGGCGCTCAAATTGCAGGTGCTGAGCCTGGAGCGCGCGCAGGACGAGGCGGCGCGCAGCGTCGCCGTCGGCCGCGTCACGGCCGGCATCGAACGCGCCACGCGGCTGGTGGAGCAGCTGCTGGTGCTGGCAAGGCAGGAAGGCTCGGTCAACGATGTCAAGCTGGAGCCGGTCAACCTGAGCGAGCTGGTCAAGCGTTCGCTGGGCGACATGGCCGGGCTGGCGCAAACGCGCCAGATCGACCTCGGCCTGCATCACGCCGACGAAGCCTCGGTCGACGGCCAGCCGGACGCGCTGATCATCCTGCTGCGCAACCTGATCGACAACGCCACCAAGTACACGCCGGCCGGCGGCACCGTCGATATCGAGCTGCGCCGTAGCGCCGGCGCCACAAAGGCCGCGCCGGGCCGCGTCGTCCTCACGGTCGAGGATTCCGGCCCCGGCATCCCGCCGGAAGAGCGCGAGCGCGTGTTCAGCCGCTTCTACCGCGTGCCGGGCAGCCCGGCCGGCGGCAGCGGGCTGGGGCTGGCGATCATCAAGTCGATCGCCGAACGCCACGGCGCCGCGCTGACCCTGGGCGAGTCCGAGCGCCTGGGCGGGCTGCTGATCAAACTCGATTTTCCTGAGACTGCAAGGGCCACTCCAGTCTAAAATGCCACTTTGACATGGCGTTGGAGTGGCGTATGAAGAAAATCGGCTTTTCGGGCACCCTGGACCCGATCACCAACGGTCACATGTGGGTGATGAACGAAGCCCGTTCGCTGGCGGACGAGGTGGTGGTCTTCCTGTCCGAAAATCCGGCTAAGAAGCCCAAGTTCTCGGCCGAGGAGCGCAAGAGCATCATCGCCCTCAGCTGCGCCGAGCAGGGCTGGGACAATGTGCAGGTGGTCATCGTCAAGGGCGACTACACGGCGCGCGCCGCCAAGAAGCAGGGCGTGCACTGCCTGATACGCGGCATCCGCACCACCGCCGATTTCGACTACGAAAACCTGATCCAGCAAACCAACGTCGACGTGCTGCAGGGCGCCAAGACCATCTTCGTGATGCCGCCGCGCGACCTCGGTTCGGTCAGCTCCAGCTTCGTCAAGGCGCTGGAAGGGCCGATCGGCTGGAACTGGATCATGAAGAAATTCGTGCCCGGCCCGGCCTACCACGCCTGGGTGCTGAGCTGGCTGCGCAAGGAATGGGAAACGCTGTGGGACTACGAGCACCGCGACGCCACCGCCATCGCCCACGCCGACCAGTGGTTCGTGCAGCTGACCGGGGCCACGGCCTACGGCGGCCCGGCGCGCCACTATCACAACCTCGACCACCTGGTGCACGGCCTGTGCGAGATCCGCGTGTGGGCCGCCAACACCCGGCCCGATCCGGCCGACGTCGACATCGTCAAGCAGGCGTTCTGGTTCCATGACGCCGAGTACGGCCACAGCGGCGAGCCGGGCGCGCTGACCAACGAGGAAGCCAGCGCGCAACTGTGGCTGGGCAGCCACCTGGGCCAGGAGATGAGCGACGCCGCCGAACTGATACGCGCCACCGACCATTTCCAGGAAGCCTCGATCACGCATCGCCTGAAGGACACCCTGCTCAGCGTCGACCTGGCCATCCTGGGGCAGGACGACGAGGTCTACCAGAACTATGCGCGCGCCATCCGCAAGGAATATATCCACCTGCCGGACGCCAAGTACCGCGAACAGCGCGGCGGCGCGCTGGCCCACTTGTGCCGCAAAGCCGATGCGGGCCAGTTGTTCGGCAACGACTACTTTGCCGACCAGTACAACGAGCGCGCCATCGACAACATGCAGCGCGAGATGGAACGGCTGGCGGCGAAGTGATGTTGCGCTGAACCGGTGTTAGTGCGGCGGCAGCTCGACCTGCTCCTTGCGCGCGGCGATCTGGGTGCCCAGCGCATCGAGGTCGAGCTTGGCCTTGCGGGCCTTGGGGAACATCTCGGTCTCTTCTTCCTGGACGTGATGGTCGATCAGCTCGGATAATACCTTGACCTTGGCGTCGTACAGATCGTCGGTGGGTTCCATCGCGATGATCTGTGCGATCAAGTCCTTGGCCGAGGCGTGCTCGACGACGGCCTCGTCGAGCAAGTCGTCATCCTTGGTGGCGGCGCGCACGGCGGGGTAGAAGATCTCCTCTTCGGCGGTGGCGTGCTTGGTCAGTTCGGTGCAGATCTGCAAGGCCAACTTTTGCTTGCTGACACGAGCACGGTCGCCCAGTCCCTCGTATTGTTCGAACAGCGACTTGACGTGCTCATGGTCTTCCGTCAGCAGCGTGATCGCATCCTGCGGATCGGTTTCAGTTGGAATCGGCTTGGGGATTTTATTGTGCGGATGGGCGGTGGTTCTCATATCGGCTCCTTGCGTGGCGAATGAATGGGGGAACTGCTTACCCAGTCTAGGAGCGCGATCAAAGACGGTCTGTGCGTTGTTCAACGGATTCGTTGTTGTCGTTGGCTTTGGATGGCGAGTACAAACACCGTGTCGATGTCGGCCAGATACCGGTATATGGCGATATAGCCATGCCTCCGTTTCCCAATGACGAGCTCACACTTGTTGTCGCGCAGGGCATGGCCAATCAAAGGTGTAAGCTGTAGAACATTGATAGATTGCTGAATTTCCAGGATTTTGGTGGGAGCGTTCGGCGTCTTGTTTTGAACTAAAAAATCCAGAATACGGTCGAGATCATCGATCGCCTTAGGCATCAGTTCAACACGTGCCATGATCAGGGGATGAATTTTTTAGGCACTGGCGGCGGCATTGTTTCGCCGGCAGCGCGCCGTTCCAGATAGCTGCTGACCTCTGCCCAAGGAACGGATTGCCTATCTTTCAAAAATTCTTCGAACCGATCGTCGGCGATCGCGCAGACATCTTCTCTCTCGGTCAGCAGGGCAATTTTTTCCGCAATAGACTCCAGAATGAATTCTTGCGTTTTTACCTTGTCGCTATCGGTTATCGCTTTGAGTCTTAAGCTGAGTGCTGACGGTAATTCGATGGTGAACTTAGGCATGGCATCCTCCCGCAGTGAGAAATAATTCTAGCACTGCAGGCATGGTTGACTTGCGGCGTAATCAAACGCGCGTCAGAAACGATTCCAGTTGTTGTGGCGGTGTTCGGCGGCTTCCTTGAGCAGGTGGCCGGCGCGGCGTTCGTCTTTGGGACTGAGGGCGTCGCCCAGTTGCATCGTCAGCGCCAGTTCCTGGATCGCCGGTGGATATTCATGCTCGGCGGCTTCTTCCAGCAGGTGGCGGGCCAAGGCGCCGTCCTGCGCGACGCCGCGGCCTTCGCGGTAGATGTAGGAGAGCAGGAACATGGCGTGTGGATTGCCTAGCTCGCTGGCGACGTTCAGCCAGTGCGCGGCCTGCGCGTCATCGCGCGCGACGCCGTCACCGTTTTTGTGGAGCAGGCCCAGCATCAGCGCCGCACGGGCGTGATGCTGTTTGGCCGCCATGGCGTACCACGGCGCCGCCGCTGCGGGCGCCGCCGGCACGCCGGCCACGCCCACGCGCAACATCTCGCCCAGCTGGTAGGCGGCGTCGACGTCGCCGCCGCGCGCGGCCTGCTCGAACAGCTTCAGCGATGCCGCCCGCTGTTCCGGACGGGTCTGATACAGCAACCCCAGTTCGCGCTGCGCCACCGGCATGTTCTGCGCCGACCATGACATCAGCTTGCGCTCGGCGCCGGCGTCGGCCTGCTGCATGGCTTTCATGCCCACAGTTTCGATTTGCGCCGAGTTCGGCTTCTCCTGTTGCAGCTGGCAGCCGAACAGGAACACGCCGACCAGCAGACCGACCAGGACGACACCAGGATAATTTTTAGCTTGCATGATAAGAACCTCACGATAGGCGGAGCCGGCGTTCACCGGCCCCGCGCACCACGCTTACATTTACTTGCTCAGATCCACCGAGTACTTGGCGAAGCCGCTGGCGTCCAGCGCGCCTTCGGCCGTCACGGCGGTGATGCCGCTGCTCTTCGCCAATGCCAGATGGCCAGGCGCCGAACGCAGGATCACCGGACCGGCGGTCGCCACCTTGACGAAGCTCCAGCTGCGCGCGCTGCCGTTGCCGGCCAGCGTGACCTTGCCGCTGGCCGCGCCCTGTGCCGTCAGGTAGTTGCTGACCACGGTCTGGTTGGCGTCCGGCGACTTGATGATGGTCTTGCTGCCGTCGATGCCAGGCACGGCGCCGCCGCCGCCCGCGCGGTAGTCGTTGGTGGCGACGATGAAGTCGTCACCGGCGGCCACGGCCTTGCCCAGGTAGCTCAGGTTGACGATGCGGCTGCCGACCGGCTTGGTCACGTCGATCTGGTAGGTCAGCGCGTTGTTCTCGGCGTAGAACACGTCGTAGTTGTAGATCGTGCCATACGACGGCACCAGGTCCTGCTCGGCGGTCTTGGCCGGGTCGATCTGGCCGAACTGCTTGGCCGCCGTTTCCAGCCAGGCCTTCAGGTCCGAACCCTTGATTTTCACCGCCTGCAGGTTGTTGTTGCTGTACAGGTAGAGGTCGCCCGGATTGCGCACTTGCAGGCCGACCGGCGCGGCGGCGCTGGCGCCCGGCGCGACGTCGGTGAAGTCCGAGGGGCCGTTGCGGCCGGCCTTGAACGGCGCGCTGCACGAGATCACCGGAATGTTCTTGTAGCTGGCGAGGGTGGCATCGGTGCTGGCGGCGATGAATTTTCTCACGTAGTCCAGCTGCGCCTGGTTGACCAGCTGGATCGCGCTGACGTCGCCGACCAGCGAGAAGTAGGCCGACATTTCAAAGTCGGTGGTCACGCCCAGCGGCTGCTTGGCATAGGCGATGGTGGCCGCGTGCTCGCTGGCGACCAGGGGCGCGATGGCCGGATCGACCTTGACGTTGGTGACGCCGTCGGCGTACTTGAAGCCGCGCGATTCCACGCTGGTCTTGTCCTGCTGCACCACCCACTTGCCGCCGGTGAAGACCAAGGTCAGCTTGATGATGCCCAGACGGCGGCCCCAGCTTTGCGCCATCACGGTCGGCACGCCGTTGACGAAGCCGTTGACGGCGTCGATCTTGGCGCTGGCCGGGAAGGCGGCGAACGATGGATCCAGCGCGGCCGCGCCGGTCTCTTTACCTTTCGGGAAGATAAGGTGCGAGTGGCCGATCAGCAGCGCGTCGATGCCGGTGCTGGTCAGGTGGTAGCTGCCGTTCTCCATTTTCGGGCTGTAGGCGCTTGGGTCGAGGCCGCCGTGCGACAGCGCCACCACCAGGTCGGCGCCCTTGGCGCGCATTTCCGGCACGTACTGCTTGGCCGCTTCCTGCACGCCGGTCACGGCGACTTTGCCGGCCAGGTTCTTCTGGTCCCAGTCCAGGATCTGCGGCGGTACGAAGCTCATGATGCCGATGTTGAGCTTGACGTCGACCTTGGTGCCGTCCAGCTTGGTGGCGCTGAAGGTGCGCGGCAGCAGCGTGTAGGGCTGCACGATGGGCTTGTTGCTGGCGACGCCGGTGACGTTGGTCAGCACCAGCGGGAAGGCCGGCGCGCCGCAGCTGCCGGTCGGCTTGGCCACGCCGGGAATGCCGAAGTCGGTATTGGTGATCTGGCTCAGCAGCGGCAGGCCGTAGTTGAACTCGTGGTTGCCGAAGCCGCCGCCGTCGTATTTCATGGCGTTCATGACTTTGTGCACGGCCAGGGTGTCGGTGCAGGCGATCGGCTTGGTGACCGCTTGCAGGTCGCCCAGCAGCGTGCCCTGGATCACGTCGCCGTCGTCCAGCAGCAGGTTGTTCGGGTTTTCCGCGCGGGCCGCGCTGACCAGGGTCGAGGTGCGTTCCAGGCCCAGGCTGGTGTCTTCCGCCAACGAGTAGTAGTTGTAGCTCATCACGTTGGCATGGATGTCGGTGGTTTCCATCAGCGCCAGCGTGACGGTCGTGCCTTCCGCGATCGCCGGGGGCGCCGTGTAGTCGCCGCCGCAGCCAACCAGACCCGCTGCCGTCAACGCAGCCAACATCACCAGATTTGTTTTCATTGCACCCTCAAATTAAGAAAATTCAAGGTGGCGACTGTACCCAATGCACATGACATGGCCGTGACAAAACGCAAACAATTGCTTGGCGGACCGCTATCGCCGGGCCTGGCGAGCCGTGGCGCGATTTAACAGGGATTTGTCGTGATTTCGCGATACCGCTCAGGCGTCGCCCGCTATGCTGGCAAGTCGTACCGGGGTCACAAACCGCCGGTGCGCGCAGAGATGCATCATCCTTCGACCAGACACCCACGGAGAGAAGGTAGGCAACTACCCAAAAGATGGACCACAACAGCGGCTCTGACGGCAGCGCTTATCGGGCGCTGCCGGCAACGGCGGGCGTTGTGCGATCCTAATAGGCCCACAGCGGCCCGGTCTTGCCGTTGGCGGCGCCTCCTTCAAATACGACGAACACGCGGCGGCCGTAGAAGAAGGGCAATCCCCAATCAAAGTAATTGCCCGCACTGGTGCTGCTGCCCACTGTGCCGCCGACTTGCGCCGCCGAGATGGTCGACGCTAGTTGCACCAGGTTGGCGACGTTGAAGTTGACCACGCCGCTGGCGCTGCCGTCGGCGGCCGCGTTGGTGGCGCTGAGCGCGAGCGTCGCAGCCGGGCAATAGAAATCCCCTCCCGAGCACGTGCGTATCGTGCTGTCGCTGAAGAAGTAGCCGTTGGAGCCGCTGTCGATGAAGCTGGCGCCGTAGGTCTTGCCTTTGTAAGTGGTGCTGAAGTCGCCGCTGCTGTTGGTCTTGTACAGCGTCTCGCCGGCGATGCTGTTGTTGCCCTGGGTGTTGACGCCGAAGATCAACGTGCCGCTGACCGAGGTCAGGCCGGCCGTGCCGACGCTGGGCAGCACCACCAGCACGCCGTTGTTGTTGACCGCGAACGAAGCCACCGGATTGCTGACCTGCGCCGCCAGCGCCATGCTGCTGGCGGTACAGCCGTTGCTGGTGCAGGCGTAGTAGGCGCCGCTGACCGCCGACCTGGCGCAGCTGTCGCCGCAGTCCTGCTTGAACAGGCCGACGCCGAGCACGCCCTTGGCGCCCAACGCCGCCAGCGTGCCGAGGTTGTTGCCGGCGCTGCTGCAACTGGACGGGATGGCGGCGTAGTTGGCGCCTCTGTCGGCGATCACCTGGATCGAAATGCCGGCCGCCTTTTCGTCCGCCAGCTTGACGTCGGCCTGGCGCACCGCGCCCCAGGTGTAGCCGCTGATGAACTTGGCGCATGCGCCGGCGTCGGCGCCGGACGGCGTTTTCACGGTCGGCAGGTTCAGCGCCGCGTCGAGCGGCGCCAGCAGGCGCAGGCCGTAGGAGCCGGTGTCGAGCAGCACGTGGTCGATGGTCTGGCAGGTGCTGGTGCCGGGCTGGCACACCGTCACGCTGACGTACGGAATATTGATCGCGCCGTTAATGCCGGTGGGGCCGCTGTCGACCACGATGGCGGTGCTGTTGCTCAGTGGCGCAGTCACGCTGAGCGCGGCGCTGGCGTTGACGTTGCCGCCGTCGCCGGTGCAGGACAGGGTGTAGACAAAGTTGCCCGCCGCATTGGGCGCGATGCTGATCGAGCCCGAGCTGGCCCTGGCGCCGCTCCAGGCGCCGCTGGCGGTGCAACTGCCGGCGTTGGCCGACGACCAGCTCAGCACCGAAGTCTGCGCGGTGCTGATGCTGGCCGGCGCCAGCGTCAGGTTGACGGTGGGCGAGGGCGGCGGCGTGCTGACGACGACGCTGGTGGTCTTGCTGACGCCGCTGCAGGTGACGGTGTAGAAGGCGGTGCCGGCCGCACCGGCCGTGACGGTTTGCGAGCCGCTGTTGTCCAGCGCGCCGCTCCACGCGCCCGAGGCGGTGCAGCCGGTCGCGCCGGGATTGCTGACGCTCCAGCTCAGCGTGACGACCTGGCCGACGGTGGCGGCGGTCGGCGTGGCGCTGATGCTGACCACCGGCGTGACGGCGGCGACGGCCTGGGTCGTGCTGGTGGTCGCGGCGGTGCTGTCGCCGCCACCGCCGCCGCAGCCGCCGAGTATCAGTGCGAGCGTCAGGCTGGCGAGGTAGAGGAACCAGGTCGAACCGGACGCGGCCGGCAAGGCCGCGCCGGCGCGATGCAGCAGCCGGTCGATGGGGAGGAAGCGGACCATGCGCGACTCCCTATTCGATGGTGGAAGTATCGAAGCCCGCCGGCAGCGCGCTCGGTATCCACGCATGGCCGGCATAGGCGCGCATATGGCCGCCGGAGACGATCACCAGGTCCGATTGCTCGACCGCCAGCTGCGAGTGTCCCGCCTTGGGGCGCTTGCCGGCAGTGCTGGTCAGCACCGCGAACTTGTCGCCCAGCAGGGTGCGCAGATCGGGCAGGGCCGGGCCGCTCCAGCTGACGGCGAACACCGTGCCCTGCGTGTTCACATATTCGCGCACGACGGTGCCGCTGTCGAGCGTGCTCTGGCTGACGGTGTAGACCGCCGTGCTGTCGGCGTTGGCCGCCGCGAGGCTGCGCGCGCCCTGCCTGACCGGCGTGGTGCCGAAATTGGACGGGGCGCTGCCCAGCGCGGCATAGGCCAGCGCGCCTTGCAGCAGGGAGAGGACCAACATGAGTAAGAATGCGCGGCGCATGAAACGCTCCTGTGCCTGAGATGTAGGCAGTGTAGAACGACAGCGGGTTGGATAGCGTTAGCGATATGTAAGCAAACGTTACGATTGCGGCCAACGAAAAACGGCGCCCGCAGGCGCCGTCGATGCAAAGGACAGTGAGCTTAGAACTTGACGTACAGGCGGCCGAAGTACGAAGCGCCGTTCAAACCGAACTGCACGCTTTCATACTTGAAACCGTTGTCGGTCTGGTCGACGTTCTGCGACGTCGGCTTGACGTTGAAGATGTTGTTGCCGCCGAAGGTGAACTTCATGTTCTTGTTGATGCTGTAGGTGAAGCTCAGGTCGGCCGAGGTCTTCGACTCGTAGTGCTGGTTGGGCACGCCGCCGGCCGTACCGTCGAAGGTGCCCAGGGTCTGCGGACCGAAGTGGATGATCTTCAGGTCGCTTTCCCACGGGCCGGTCACGTAGTCGAAGCCCAGCGTGGCCTTGGAGCGCGGCGCGCCTTGCTCGATGTACAGGCGTTCCTTCTCCGACAGCAGCACGTCCTCGAAGCCTTTCAGCGAAGCCGGCGCGTGGATGCCGGTCACTTCCGTCTTGCTGACGTTGAGCGCCAGGAAGGTGGTCAGCTTGTTGGAGCCGAAGTTGGTCTTGTGCGACGCGGTCAGGTCCAGGCCCTGGGTCTTGGTGTCGACCGAGTTGACGAAGAACTGCGCTTCGCCCACGCCCAGCTTGGCCAGGCGCTCGGCCAGGTCAGGATAGGTGTCGGCGTTGAAGCGGCCCGACAGCACGATGCGGTCCTTGATCTTGATGTTGTACAGGTCGGCGGTCACCGAGACGGCGGCGTTCGGCGTCCAGGTGGTGCCCAGCGTGAAGCTGGTCGACTTTTCTTCCTTCAGTTTCGGGATGCCGGCCGCGTTGGCGACGGTGCCGCCGTTCGGCGCCAGCACCACGTCGGTGGCGACGCCGCCGATGAAGTCGGTGAAGGTCGACGAGAAATAAACTTGTTGCAGCGACGGTGCGCGGAAGCCGGTGCTGCCCGAACCGCGCAGCAGCACGCTGTCGGCCACGCGCACGCTGCCGGCCAGCTTGCCGGTGACGGTGGAGCCGAAGTCGCTGAACTTCTCGTAGCGCAGCGCGCCTTGCAGCTTGACGGTGCGGCTCAGGTCCGCTTCCAGGTCGAGGTAGGCGGCGGTGCTGTGGCGCTTGGCGTTGACCTGGTCGGCCGGCTGGAAGCCGGGGAAGCCCTGGCTGCCGGCGTTGCCGCCGAAGCCGATGCCGTCGACGTCGTTGTACGAACCGGGTTCGCCGGCGAAGATCTTGTAGGACTCGCTGCGGTACTCGCCGCCGAAGGCGACGTTCAGGCCGTCACCGACCAGGCCGTCGTAGTAGTGGTTCAGGTCGAGGTTGGTGGTCAGCTGCTGGAACGAGAAGCCGCCCGCGTCGAAGCGGTCCGGGCTGATGCCCTTGCCGCCGGCCAGCAAGTCCTTGTTGGCGATCGAGGCGTTGATCGTATGGCTGATGTTGTAGCGCATCTTGTTGTAGCCATAGGTCTGCGACACATCCAGGTTCCAGTCGCCCACCGTGTTGCGATGGCCGACGATGGCGTACTGGTCGTCGATGTCGGCGTTGATGAACGGCACGAAGCCGTTCGGGTACATGGCCGCCGAGTTGCGGCTCGGGATGTCGTCGGAACCGATGCCGCCGCGCGCGAAGGCGGCGCTGGAGGCGTTGCGGGTCTGGCCGCCGGCGGTGAAGTACAGCTTGCCGGCGCCGGTGGTCGGCAGGTCGCCGTTCAGGTAGATGGTCTGGTTCTTGGTCTTGGTGTCGCCGATGATGCGCGGATTGTCGGCTTCGGCGCGGTTGGAACGGCCGCGGTCCAGGTATTCGCCGGTGATGCCGAGCGTGCCGCCGTTGCCGATCTCAAAGCCGCAGTAGGCCGAGGTCATGTAGTTCTTGCCGTCGCGCTTGGAGTATTCGCTGAAGCCGGCGATGGCTTCGCAACCCTTGCTTTTCTTCAGGCCGATGTCGATCACGCCGGCGATGGCGTCCGAGCCGTACTGGGCGGCGGCGCCGTCGCGCAGCACCTGCACGTCCTTGATCGCCAGCAGCGGGATGGTGTTCATGTCGGTGCCGGTGTTGCCGCGGTTGCGGGCGCCGAACAGGTTGACCAGCGCGGTGGTGTGGCGGCGCTTGCCGTTGACCAGCACCAGGGTCTGGTCGGAGCCGAGGCCGCGCAGCGCGGCGGAGTCGACCAGATCGGCGCCGTCGGAGCCGCTCTGGCGGGTCGAATTGAACGATGGCGAGATGTAAGTCAGCGTTTGCGCCAGGTCGAACTGGCCGCCTTGTTCGGTGGACTTGCTCATCGGAATGATATCGACCGGCACCACGGTGTCGGTGGACGAAGTGGTCGCGCGGCGTGAGCCGACGATGCTGACCGATTGCAGCGGGGTGTCTGGTTTGGCTTCCTGCGCGGTCTGCGCGAAAGCGGATGGTGCGAGGCTGAGGGCGGCTGCGCCGTAAAGGCTGAGCAGTACTGCATGACGTAATGGTGTGTTGGCGAACAAGTTTTCTCTCCCGTGAAAAAACTGATTCTAGTCAAATAGCTCATCAGGGCATGACTTTTTTGATAATTTTGCATCCAAACTTTATTTACTGTTGTTTTGCTGCGCCAGAGTGGTGTCGGCACTACGTAGTGCTACGTAGTGCCATAGTTTTAGTCAATTATTGCTTCATCTATCTGGTAGCAAGCGGCGCAGGGTGTACTATGCTGTATAAAAACACAGCGTAAAATCATGGCGTCTGTCATTACCCCGACCATGCAGGGCTTGCCGGCCTATGCCGAGCTGTTCTGCCTGACCAATTTCTCCTTCCTGCAAGGCGCCTCCAGCGCCGAGGAGCTGGTCGCGCGCGCCGTGCAGCTGGACTACGCCGCGCTGGCCATCACCGACGAATGCTCGCTGGCCGGCGTAGTGCGCGCTCACGCCCAGGCCAGGGAGGCCGGCCTGCCGCTGCTGATCGGCAGCCATTTCCATCTGAAGCATCCCGACGGCAGCCCGGCCCTGTCGCTGATCGCGCTGGCGCAGGACCGCGAGGGCTACGGCAATCTCTGCGAACTCATCACGATAGGGCGCAACCGGGTCGCCAAGGGCAGCTACCTGCTCACGCCGACCGACCTGGCCGCGCCGCCGCCGGCCTATGCCCACTTGAAAGGCTTGCCCGGCTGCCTGATGATCCTGCTGCCGCATTACCCGGCGTTCCAGCCGGACGACGTCGACCGCCTGCACGCGCAGGCGGCGTGGATGGAGGTGACGTTTCCCGGCCGTAGCTGGATGGGCCTGAACCTGTTGCAGCGCGCGCTGGACGAGGCGCACCGCCTCAGCATCGACGAGGTGGCGCTGCAGCATGGCATGCCGGTGGTGGCGCTGGGACATGTCTGCATGCATGTGCGTTCGCGCAAGCCCTTGCTGGACACCTTGTGCGCGGTGCGGGTCGGCAAGCCGGTGGCCGAGTGCGGCTACGCGCTGGCGCAGAACGCCGAGCAGCACCTGCGTTCGCGGCTGCGGCTGGCGAACCTGTATCCGCCGCAGGCGCTGGCGGAAACGTTGAACATCATGCGGCAGTGCTGCTTCAACCTGAGCCAGCTGCGCTACGAATATCCGCATGAGCTGGTGCCGCCGGGCCACACGCCGGGCAGCTATCTGCGGCAGGAAGTGTATGCCGGCGCGCAGCGGCGCTTTCCGGCCGGCGTGTCCGACAAGGTGTGCGGGCAGATCGAGAAGGAGCTGGCGCTGATCCGCGAGCTGAAATACGAGCCTTATTTCCTGACGGTCTACGACATCGTCCGCTTTGCCCGTTCGCAGGACATCCTGTGCCAGGGGCGCGGCTCGGCGGCCAACTCGGTGGTCTGCTATTGCCTCGGCGTGACCGAGGTCGATCCCGAGCGCAGCAATATGCTGACCGGGCGTTTTATCTCGCGCGAGCGCGACGAGCCGCCCGACATCGACGTCGACTTCGAACACCAGCGGCGCGAGGAAGTGATCCAGTACATCTACAAGAAATACGGCGCGGACCGGGCCGCGCTGGCGGCCGTCGTCATCAGCTATCGGCCCAAGAGCGCGCTGCGCGACAGCGGCAAGGCGCTGGGCGTGGACCTGGCCATCGTCGAGAAGGTGGCCAAGGCGCACCACTGGTTCGACGGCCGCAACGACCTGCTGGGCCGGCTCGCCGAGTGCGGGCTGGACCCGGAATCGCAACTGGCGCAGCAATGGGCCGCGTTGGCGGTGACCTTGCTGGGCTTCCCGCGTCACCTGTCGCAGCATCCCGGCGGCTTCGTCATCTCGCACGAAAAGCTGTCGCGGCTGGTGCCGATCGAGGCGGCGACCATGGAAGGGCGCTGCGTGATCCAGTGGGACAAGGACGATCTTGAAGAGCTGGGCCTGATGAAGGTGGACGTGCTGGCGCTGGGCATGCTGACCGCGCTGCGGCGCGCGCTGGCGCTGGTGGGCGCGCAGCGCGGCGCGCCGTTCCGCATGCAGGACATTCCCGTCGAGGACCCGGCCACCTACGACATGATGTGCGAGGCCGACACCATCGGCGTGTTCCAGATCGAATCGCGGGCGCAGATGAGCATGCTGCCGCGCCTGCGGCCAAGGGTGTTTTACGACCTGGTGATCGAGGTCGCGCTGGTGCGGCCGGGACCGATCCAGGGCGGCATGGTCCATCCCTATCTGCAACGGCGCATGCGGCGCGAGGACGTCCACTTCCCGCCGCGGCTGGAGGAAGCGCTGGGCCGCACCTTGGGCGTGCCGATCTTCCAGGAGCAGGTGATGCAGATCGCCGTCATCGCCGCCGGCTTCACCGAGGGCGAGGCCGACCAGCTGCGGCGGGCGATGGCCGCATGGAAGCGCAAGGGCGGGGTCGACAAATACCAGCAGCGCATCATGGACGGCATGCGCGAGCGCGGCTACGACGAAGCGTTCGCGGCCGCCATTTGCAGCCAGATCCAGGGCTTCGGCGAATACGGCTTTCCCGAATCGCACGCCGCCAGCTTCGCGCTGCTGACCTATGCCAGTTCCTGGCTCAAGTGCCACGAGCCGGCCGCCTTCCTGTGCGCGCTGCTGAATAGCCAACCGATGGGCTTCTACAGCCCGTCGCAACTGGTGCAGGACGCCAAACGGCACGGCGTGCAGGTGCGCGAGATCGACGTCACCGTCAGCGGCTGGGATTCATCGCTGGAAGAGCGGGTGGGGCGGCGCAATCAGCCGGCGGTGCGGCTGGGCCTGTCGCTGCTGAAGGGCATGCGCGCCGAGGCGGCCGAGCGCATCGAGCAGGCACGCGCCGCGCAACCGTTCGCCAGCGTGGCCGACCTGGCGCGCCGGGCCGACCTCGACCGCCACGACCTGCAAGTGCTGGCCGGCGGCAACGCGCTGCAAGCGCTGGCCGGCAACCGGCGGCAAGCCTTGTGGCAGGCGGTCGGCGCCACGCCGGACAAGGACCTGCTGCGGCCGACCACGCCGGACGAGGAGATCCCGCTGCTGAAACCGCCGACGGAAGGGGAGGAAATACTGGGCGACTACCGCTCGCAGGGACTGACGCTGGGCCGGCATCCGCTGGCGCTGCTGCGCCCCAAGCTGCTGGAGCACCGCTTCCTGCCGGCGTCCACGCTCAACACCTACACCAACGGCATGCTGGCGCGGGCCTGCGGCATGGTGACGGTGCGGCAACGTCCCAGCACGGCCAAGGGCGTGCTGTTCGTCACCATCGAGGACGAGACCGGCAACGTCAACGTCATCATCTGGCCGGCGCTGGTGGAGCAGCAGCGGCGCGAAGTGCTGGGGGCGCCGCTGCTCGGGGTGTATGGCGTCTGGCAGCAGGAGGGCATCGTGCGCCACCTGGTCGCCAAGCGGCTGGTCGACATGTCCCACCTGCTGGGACGGCTGCCGACCATCAGCCGCGATTTCTGTTAGCGCAGGCCGGCGCTGCGGTTGCCGCTGGTGCCGTAATAGGTATGGATCTGGCTGGCCCAGGTCTGGTTGGCCATATTCGGCCATTCGTCGCTATTGAAGCCGGGCGCCGCTTCGATGCGTTCCTTGTCCAGGTTCAGCGAGAAGCGTTTGTTGACGGTGTCCAGCGTCAGCGCTTCCCACGGCACGGCGAACAGCTTTTCGCCCAGCGTGAACACGCCGCCGAACGACATCACCGCATAGGCGATGTTGCCGGTGCGCATGTCGAGCATTATTTCCTTGATCTCGCCCAGGTGTTCGTCCTGCAGGTTGTGGACGTGATTGCCGATCAGCGTATCGGCGCCCATCAGTTCCGGACCGGGGCCTTTGTGGCCGTGGTCGACATACATGCCCAAGGCATCGAGTTCTTCATAGTTCATCATGACCTCCCTGATTGAGTGAGTTGTCATTTTTGCCTTGTTGAAGGCGCCGGTCTGTACGGTGCAACACAGTGCTGGCGGATAGGCAAACTGGCTATTTTTGCACTTTCTTTCATAGGACTTTCCCGGCCGGTTGCGGATTTTTCCGGGCAGGAAGGTGAAGAATCGGACGTTTTAGGGTATAATTTCAATTTCCCGCACGTGCCGTTCGGCACCATCTGCAATGACCAAATTTGTCTTCGTCACCGGCGGCGTCGTGTCTTCCCTTGGTAAAGGGATTGCCGCCGCCTCTCTCGCCGCGATCCTCGAATCGCGCGGCCTCAAAGTCACCATGCTCAAGCTCGACCCGTATATCAACGTCGATCCTGGCACGATGAGCCCTATGCAGCACGGTGAAGTATTCGTCACCGACGACGGGGCCGAAACCGACCTCGACCTCGGCCACTACGAGCGCTTCATCTCCACCCGCATGAAAAAGGTGAACAACTTCACCACCGGGCAAATCTACGAATCGGTGATCCGCAAGGAACGCCGCGGCGAGTACCTGGGCAAGACCGTGCAGGTGATCCCGCACATCACCAACGAAATCCAGGACTACATCCGTCGCGGCGCCGAAGGCTACGACGTGGCCCTGTGCGAAATCGGCGGTACCGTGGGCGACATCGAATCGCTGCCGTTCCTGGAAGCGGCGCGTCAGCTGAGCCTGCGCGCCGGCCGCAAGAACACCGCCTTCGTCCACCTGACGCTGGTGCCGTTCATCGCCTCCGCCGGCGAACTGAAAACCAAGCCGACCCAGCACTCGGTGCAGAAGCTGCGCGAAATCGGCATCTCGCCGAACGCGCTGCTGTGCCGCGCCGACCGCCCGATCCCGGACGACGAACGCGCCAAGATCTCGCTGTTCTCGAACATCGAAGAGCAGGCCGTGATCTCCGTGTGGGACGTCGACACCATCTACAAAGTACCGCAGATGCTGCACGACCAGGGCCTGGACGCGATCATCTGCGAAGCGCTGGACCTGAACCCGGCCCCGGCCGACCTGTCGGTCTGGAGCCGCCTGATCTACACGCTGGAACATCCGAAGACCGAAGTGTCGATCGGCATGGTCGGCAAGTATGTGGAACTGACCGAATCGTACAAGTCGCTGACCGAGGCGCTGCGCCACGCCGGCATCAAGAACGAATCCAAGGTCAACATCGAGTACATCGACTCGGAAGAGATCGAGACCACCGGCTGCGCCGCGCTGGGCAAGTACGACGCCATCCTGGTACCGGGCGGCTTCGGCAAGCGCGGCGTGGAAGGTAAGATCATGGCCGCCCAGTTCGCCCGTGAAAACAAGATCCCTTACCTGGGCATCTGCCTCGGCATGCAGGTGGCGCTGATCGAATACGCCCGCCACAAGGCCGGCCTGACCACCGCCAACTCGACCGAGTTCGACCTGGAAACCTCGCAGCCGGTGGTCGCCCTGATCGACGAATGGCAAGGCCAGGACGGCAAGGTCGAGAAACGCGACGAGAATTCCGACATGGGCGGCACCATGCGCCTGGGCGCGCAAACCTGCGCCATCAAGCCGGGCACCCTGGCGTCGGAAATCTACGGCGCGGTGGTCACCGAGCGTCACCGTCACCGCTACGAAGCCAACAACCATTACCTGCCGCGCGTGGAAGCGGCCGGCCTGGTGGTCGCGGCCCGTACCCCGACCGAAGACCTGTGCGAAATCATGGAACTGCCGCGTACCGGCGAGAACTCGCACCCTTGGTACATGGGCGTGCAGTACCACCCAGAATTCAAATCGACCCCGCGTGACGGCCACCCGCTGTTCACGTCCTACATCAAGGCAGCACTGGCCCACAAGGCCGCCGGCGCTAACCGCCTGCACGCTGTGACTGATTCTTTGCAAGGAGATGCGGCATGAAACTGTGCGGATTTGACGTTGGCCTCGACCAGCCGTTCTTCCTGATCGCCGGCACCTGCGTGATCGAATCGCGCCAGATGGCGTTCGACACCGCCGGCGCGCTGAAGGAAATGACGGCCGCGCTGGGCATCCCGTTCATCTACAAGTCCTCGTTCGACAAAGCCAATCGTTCCTCCGGTACCACCTACCGCGGTCCCGGCCGCGAAAAGGGCCTGGAGATCCTGGGCGACGTCAAACGCGAACTGGGCGTGCCGGTGCTGACCGACGTGCACTCGATCGACGAAATCGCCGAAGTATCGGCGGTGGTCGACGTGCTGCAAACCCCGGCCTTCCTCTGCCGCCAGACCGATTTCATCGTCGCCTGCGCCGAGTCCGGCCTGCCGGTCAACATCAAGAAGGGCCAGTTCCTCGCCCCGCACGACATGAAGAACGTCATCGACAAAGCCCGCCTGGCCGCCAGGGCCAAGGGTTTGAACGAAGACAACTTCATGGCCTGCGAGCGCGGCGCTTCCTTCGGCTACAACAACCTGGTATCGGACATGCGTTCGCTGGCCATCATGCGCGAATCGAACTGCCCTGTGGTGTTCGATGCGACCCACTCGGTGCAGCTGCCGGGCGGTAACGGTACCTCTTCGGGCGGCATGCGCGAAATGGTGCCGGTGCTGTCGCGCGCGGCGGTGGCGGTCGGCGTGGCCGGCTTGTTCATGGAAACCCATCCCAACCCTGCAGAAGCCCTGTCGGACGGCCCGAACGCCGTGCCGCTGGGTCGCATGAAGGAGTTGCTGTCCACGCTGATCGAGCTGGACCGCATCACCAAGAAAGCTGGCTTCCTGGAAAACAGCTTCAACTAATGCAGCATACCTGGCGTACGAGTTTTCGTATGAGTGGCGCTCCTGCGCCGGGTACAATCCCCGTTATTTCGTCCGCAACGCGCATCAGTACGCGTAGCGACTTCGCATCGCCTAACTTTGGAGAATGACATGAGTGCTATTGTTGACATCATCGGACGTGAAATCATTGACTCGCGCGGCAATCCTACCGTCGAATGCGACGTGCTGCTGGAATCGGGCGTCATGGGCCGCGCCGCCGTGCCGTCGGGTGCATCGACCGGTTCGCGCGAAGCGATCGAGCTGCGCGACGGCGATCCGAAGCGTTACTTCGGCAAGGGCGTGCTGCAAGCCTGCGAGAACATCAACACCGAAATCTCGGAAGCCATCATGGGCCTGGACGCCAATGAGCAAGCCTTCCTGGACCGCACTCTGATCGACCTGGACGGTACCGAGAACAAGGGCCGCCTGGGCGCCAACGCCATGCTGGCCGTGTCGATGGCCGTGGCCAAGGCCGCCGCTGAAGAAGCCGGCCTGCCGCTGTACCGCTACTTCGGCGGTTCGGGCGCGATGCAACTGCCGGTACCGATGATGAACGTCATCAACGGCGGCGCGCACGCCGACAACAACCTGGACATCCAGGAATTCATGATCATTCCAGTCGGTGCACCTTCCTTCAAGGAAGCGGTCCGCTACGGTGCCGAAGTGTTCCACACGCTGAAGAAGATCCTGCACAAGAAGGGTCTGAGCACCTCGGTGGGCGACGAAGGCGGTTTCGCGCCATCGCTGGCCAACCATGAAGAAGCGATCAAGCTGATCATCCAGGCGATCGAAGAAGCCGGCTACGAGCCAGGCACCCAGATCGCCATCGGCCTGGACTGCGCGGCGTCCGAGTTCTACAAGGACGGCAAGTACGAGCTGGAAGGCGAAGGCCTGAGCCTGACCTCGACCGAGTTCACCAACCTGCTGGCGACCTGGTGCGACAAGTACCCGATCATCTCGATCGAAGACGCGATGCACGAAGGCGACTGGGACGGCTGGGCGATTTTGACCAAGGAACTGGGCAAGAAGATCCAACTGGTGGGCGACGACCTGTACGTCACCAACACCAAGATCCTGAAAGAAGGCATCCAGAAGGGCATCGCCAACTCGATCCTGATCAAGATCAACCAGATCGGCACCCTGACCGAAACCTTCGCCGCCATCGAGATGGCCAAGCGCGCCGGCTACACCGCCGTGATCTCGCACCGTTCGGGCGAAACCGAAGATTCGACCATCGCCGATATCGCCGTTGGCATGAACGCCCTGCAGATCAAGACCGGCTCGATGTCGCGTTCGGACCGCATGGCCAAGTACAACCAGCTGCTGCGTATCGAAGAAGATCTGGGCGATATCGCTTCCTACCCGGGCCGCGACGCGTTCTATAATCTGAAGTAATTAAGCAAGCGCGGCCGGACCAGCTCCGGCCGCTGTCGATTCCATGCGTCTGATCACCCTCGCACTGGCAGCCCTGCTGCTGCTGATACAGTACCCGCTCTGGCTGGGGAAGGGGGGCTGGCTGCGCGTGAAGGACTTCGAGGGCCAGGTCGACGCCTCCCACAAGAAAAACGCGGAACTGATCGCCCGCAACGCCAAGCTCGACTCCGAAGTGCGCGACCTCAAGGACGGCACCGGCGCAGTGGAGGAGCGTGCTCGCTACGAGCTCAGCATGATCAAGCAAAACGAAATCTTCATCCAGATCGTCGGCAAGGGCCAGGCCGCAGCGCCGCCGCCGCTGGCGCCCAAACCTCCCGAACACTGAGTCCTCCATGACGATCCGTGCTGGCATACTGCTGATGTTGGCCACGCTTGTCCCGGTTGCGCATGGCGCGGGCGTCTGCACGCCATTGCGGGTCGGCTATATGGATCAGAACCGGCCGCCGTACTGGATAGGCGAGGGTGAGCAAGTGCCTGAACCGCCGGGCGCGGCGGTCGACCTGATCCGCAATGCGGTGATGGGTTCCGGCTTCAACTGCCTGCCGACGCTGGTGCGCCTGCCGGTGGCGCGCCTGCGGGTGGCGCTGGAATCGGGCGACATCGACATGACGCCGCTCGGCGAACAACCGAGCTACGCGGCCGAGATCGCGCTGCCGCGCGACAGGGACGGCAACGTCGACCGCAACCGCGCGCTGCACAACACGCTGGTGGTGCTGGTGCGCGCCAAGGACAAGATCCCGGCCGCTACCAATCCCAACGACTACTTCCGCGGCAGGGTGCTGGGTTCGGCGCAGGGCAATGGCTACAACGCGCGCCTGCGCGAGTCCGGCCTGACGCTGGACGACGGCGCCCGCGACCTGGAGCGCAATATCGAGAAGCTCAAGCTGGGCCGGGTGGACGGCGTGGTGGTCAACCTGGTCAAGCCCGAGCACCTGGCGGCCACGCTGAAGCGCTATCGCGGCGCGGTGGTGCAACTGCCGCAGCCGCTGATCAACACACGGCTGTGGCTGGCCTTCAACGCCAACTACTACCGCGCCCATCGCGAGCAGGTCGAAGCGCTGTGGAGCTGGCTGGACGCGCACCGCGGCCGCCTCGGCGACGTGATGCAAAAATACCGCAAGCCGGAGTAGCAATCCATCCCGGCGCCATCAATCAAAAACTGGATTCCTAATATGCTGCATCACATTTCATTTGGCGTGCGCGATCTTGCGCTAGCCGGCGCTTTCTACGACGCCGCCTTGGGCGCGCTCGGCTTTCGCCGCGTATTCGAGGACGATGAAGCCATCGGCTACGGCCTGGAAGAAGACAAGGACCTGCTGTGCCTGAAGCAGCGCGACGCCGCCGCAGCGCCGGGCGCCGGCTTCCACATGGCCTTCGCCGCGCCGAGCCGCGCCGCCGTGGACGCCTTCCACGCCGACGCGCTGCGCGTCGGCGGCAGCGACAACGGCGCCCCCGGCCTGCGCTCCGACTACGGCGACCATTACTACGCCGCCTTCCTGGTCGACCCGGATGGCCATCGTATCGAGGCGGTTATCAACGACGCCGCCGCCTGACTTGCAAGCGCCGCGGCGAGCACGCTTAAGCTAGAATAGGCGCCCCCTTCGTTCTGCGAGTTTTGGTTTGAGAGTCTTATTTTTTGCGGCAGTGCTGGCGCTGTCCGGCATCGCCAACGCCGCCACCGCCGGGCCGCCCGCGAAGGGCGCCCAGGTGCTGCGGGCACAGGTGCTGTTGGACCGCGCGCACTTTTCGTCGGGCGAAATGGACGGCGCCTACGGCAGCAATATGCGCCAGGCCATACGCGGCTTCCAGAAGCTGCACCAGCTGCCGCTGACCGGCGTGCTCGATGCCGCCACCTGGACCGAGCTGGAGCGCGACCAGGCGCCGGTGCTGGACAGCTACACCATCACCGCGCAGGACGTCGCCGGTCCGTACGCGCCGGTGCCGGCCGGCATGATGGCCAAGGCCAAGCTGCCCGCGCTGGGCTACGCCAGCCTGGTAGAAGCGCTGGGCGAACGTTTCCATTGCAGCCCCGATCTGTTGCGCCGCCTCAATCCCGGCAAGTCGCTGACCCGCGCCGGCACCCAGTTGACGGTGCCCAACGTGGCCGCCGCCAAGCCGCTGCCGAAAGCCAGCTCCATCCTGGTCGACGCGCGCGAAGGCACGTTGACCCTGCTCGACGCCGGCGGCATGCCGTTCGCGCAGTTCCCCGCCAGCACCGGCAGCAAGCACGATCCGCTGCCCGAAGGCCGCTGGCAGGTGCGCGGCGTCGCCACCAATCCCGAATACCGCTACAACCCCAAGCTGTTCTGGGACGCCAAGGCCGGCGACGCCAAGGCCCGCCTCGCGGCCGGTCCCAACAACCCGGTCGGCTTGGCGTGGATAGAGCTGAGCAAGGAACACTACGGCATCCACGGCACGCCCGAGCCGGGCAAGATCGGCAAGACCCAATCGCACGGCTGCATCCGCCTGACCAACTGGGACGTGATGGCCGTGGTGCGCTCGATCGTGCGCGGTGCGGTGGTGCTGTTGCAATAGTGGTGACATTTCAATAGATTTCTATATGGAAATTTTTTGTACAATCGGCGGGTCGATTCTTCATGAGAACAATCCTCCATGTTCCGCACACTACTGACTTTCACCTTGCTGTGCGCCAGCGCCGGCAGCCACGCGCAAATCTACAAATGGGCCGACGCCCAAGGCCGCATCCACTACACCGACAACAAGGACGATGCCGGCGACGCGCCCATCGCCGAGTTGAAAATGAACGGCGAGCCGACCGTGCTGCCGGCGCCGCCAGCCAACGGCCCGACCTGGCAGCAGCGCGACGCGGAATTCAAACGCCGCCAGCAATACAAGCTGCTGGCGCCGAACTATCGTCCGCGCCAACAGGCCGCGCCGCAACAGGCTTCCAGCCGGCAGTCCTGACTCGCGCCTGCCGCCGCCGGGCTGTTTTAAAATGGCGGTGGAGGTGCTTATGACTATTCATCTTGATCATTTATTGGTGCCGGTGCGCGACAAGCTCGTGGCGGCAAAGCAGCTGGCGGAATTGCTGGACGTGCCGTGGTCGCCCACCGGCGTCGGTCCGTTCGCGCCGGTGTTCGTCAACGACGGCCTGACCATCGACTTCGACCAGTGGCCGGAACCCATCCCGCTGCAGCACTATTGCTTCCGCGTGGAACAGGCCGACTTCGACGCCATCCTTGGCCGCATCAGGGCCGCCGGCATTCCTTATCGCAGCTCGGTGCATGCCGAGGTCGATCATCAGGTTGGCAGCTACCACGGCGGCAGCATCGTCTACTGGAACGAGCCGGGCGGCCACCAGTGGGAAATCCTGACCGTCAGCTACGCTCGACCAGAAGCCTGAAGCGAGCGCGTCCGCAGCGGAAAAACGCCGCGCCGTGTATGCTTGCGTCCAGAGGCTGCGGATCGCGAGGCCGGATTTCTGGAGGAGCGCAATTGAAAACAATCGGACTGATAGGCGGCATGAGCTGGGAATCGACGGTGCCTTACTACCGTCAGGTCAACGAGACGGTCAAGCAGCATCTGGGCGGGCTGCATTCGGCCAAGGTGGTGCTGTACAGCGTGGACTTCCACGAAGTCGAGCGCTTGCAGCATGCCGGCGACTGGGACGCGGCCGGCGCCTTGCTGGCCGACGCCGCGCGCTCGCTGCGCGCCGCCGGCGCCGATTTCCTGGTGCTGTGTACCAACACCATGCACAAGGTGGCGCACGCCATCGAGGCGGCGGTGGACATTCCGCTGTTCCACATCGCCGATCCCACCGCCATTGAAATCAAGCACGCCGGCTACGGCAAGGTCGGCCTGCTGGGCACCCGCTTCACGATGGAGCAGGCGTTCTACAAGGACCGCCTGCGCGAGCGTCACGGCCTCGACGTGATCGTGCCGGACCAGCACGACCGCGACATCGTCCACCGCATCATCTACGAAGAGCTGTGCCTGGGCCGCATCGTCGACGCCTCGCGCGACGAGTACCGCCGCATCATCGCCGGCTTGGTGTCGCAGGGCGCACAGGCTATCATCCTGGGCTGCACCGAGATCTCGCTGCTGGTCGCGCAGCCGGACGCCGACGTGCCGCTGTTCGACACCACCGCCATTCATGCGCGCAAGGCCGCCGAGTGGGCGCTGGCTTAGTTGCTGACATAACTACTGGAGAAAAATATGAAACTAATCGGCATGCTCGATTCCCCTTACGTCCGCCGCGTGGCGGTGACCTTGCAGTTGATGGGCCTGCGCTTCGAGCACCAGTCGCTGTCGGTGTTCAGCACCTTCGAGCAGTTCCGCCAGCTCAATCCGGTGGTCAAGGCGCCGACCCTGGTGGCCGACGACGGCACCGTGCTGATGGACTCGACCTTGATCGTGCAGTACGCGGAAGCGCTGGCCATGCCGGCCAGCCGCCTGACGCCGTCGATGCCGACCGAGCTGCTGCGCTCGCTGCGCGTGCTGGGCCTGGCGCTGGCCGCCTGCGACAAGGGTGTGCAGCTGGTGTACGAGCGCATGGTGCGTCCGACCGTGCACCAGCCGTGGGCCGAGCGCGTGACCGTGCAGATGCTGGCGGCCTTCGATGCGCTGGAAGCCGAGCTGCGCGCGCATCCGCTGTCGGTGGCGCAGTTGGACCATGCCGGCGTGATGACCGCCGTGACCTGGCACTTCATGCAGCAGATGCTGCCGGAAGTGGTCGATGCGTCGCGCTATCCGCTGCAAGTTGAATTCTCGCGCCAGGCTGAAGCGTTGCCTGCCTTCCAAGCTGCGCCGCACGGCGACAGCACTTATGTCGCTTAACGCCATGCCTGTATCGAACTATCTGAACACCAGCCCCGTCCTCGGCGAGGACATCTATCTGCACGCCTCGGCGCAAGTGATCGGCGACGTGCGCATCGGCCGCGACAGCTCGGTCTGGTGCAACACCGTGCTGCGCGGCGACGTCAACCGCATCGTCATCGGCGCGTGCAGCAACGTGCAGGATTTCGCCATGGGCCACGTCTCGCACAAGAACGCCGCCAAGCCGGACGGCTCGCCGCTGATCATCGGCGACTACGTCACCATCGGCCACTCGGTGCTGCTGCACGGCTGCACCATCGGCAACGAGTGCCTGATCGGCATGGGCTCCATCATCATGGACGACGTCGTCGTGCAGGACCACGTGATGGTCGGCGCCGGCAGCCTAGTCTCGCCCGGCAAGGTGCTGGAGAGCGGCCATCTGTACGTTGGCCGCCCGGCGCTGAAGGTGAGGGCGCTCACCGACGAGGAGATCGCCTACCTGAAGTACTCGGCCGAGCACTACGTGCGCGTGAAAAATAACTACCTCGCCGGCTAAAAAAACGCCGGGGGTCAGATCTGACATTCGGACACAAGCTCGGCCGCTTAACCTTCTACAGCTGGGCTCGTGTCCGAATGTCAGACTTGACCCCCTTGGAGTTTCTGGCTGGCCCAGTAGCCAAAATCGACGTCGATGGTTTCCAGCAGCACCATGAAATTGGTGGCCTGGCTGGTCAGCAACGCGGTCGATTGCGAGATGAGATTGCCCTGCTTTTCCAGCAGCTTGGACATGGTGTTGGCCTGCCGTAGCTGCCCGTAGTCATCGACCAGGATCGCGCAGCCCTTGTGCCAGTCCTGGTGCTGGGTGTACAGGCGCTGCACGATGGCGGCCTGCAACTGGGTCCACTCGCTCCAGACGACCGGATCCCACAGCTTCGCCGCCAGCGCCAGGGTCATGGTGCCGTTGTTGAGCAGGTGGGTGGCGTCTTTCTGCACCAGTCGTTGCGCGGTCATCGCATGCGCCAGCGGCGCCATCGTGTTCGTCGCCAGCGCCACGGTTTCGGCGACGACGCCGTCTTTTGGCATGGAAATGGGAAATTTGCTCATTGCATACTCCTGGTTCGCTCAAGCGCAAAGGCGGTCGAGCATGGCGTGGATCGCTTTGATCTGGACCGCATCGCGCGAATAGTAGGGTGAGTTTTCATTCTTGTTGCTATAGCCCCACCAGTCCCAGCAGCCGTCCGGATTCTGGATCTGGCCGTTGTCCGTGCCTTCGGCCTGCGGATACAGCACGATGATGTCGTTGCTTTCGGCGATGTGGTTGTAGCCGGTGGTCGTAATGTAGCGGTTGCCATACGGCGGCTGGTTGGCGGTGTCGGCGCGGCCGTTGACGAAGTCGGTGTAGTTGTAGCCTTGCTTGCAGCCGTGCAGGGCGATATGCACGCGCGGTTGCTTCACGCTGCCGGCCAGCACCTTGGACGGGATATAGGCGTAGCCGAAGTGGCTCATGCTGGCCCACGGCGCATCGTCGCCAACAAATTCCCGCTGGTCGAAACACAGCAACTTGCCGGCGAGCTGCTCGACCGGGTCCTTCAGGTCGCCGTAAATATGGCGCAGGATGTCGTGCGATTGCATGAAGCCGCCGTTGTTGATGTAGGGCGGCTGGTTGAGCTCCAGCGCCGAATCTTCCGGGTTGTCGGTGATGATGCTGTGGCCTGCGGGCACGTCGTCGCGGTAGCTGATATTTTGCTGCGGTACGCCCAGCATTTCGTAGAACTGCCGGGTTTTTTCAACGACGTCGGAAGACACCTTGTCATCCTTGCTGCCGGTGAAGATGTAGAGCCGGTCGTCGGCGAGGTTGGCGATGTCGTCGATCAGGCCCGCCTCGGCGGTGTTCCTGGCCATGGCGACCAGACGGCGCGCATCCGGGCCGGTTTGCGCGGTCAGCGGATTCATGCAGATGTACAGCGAGTTCTCGATGCGGGCATCCTCCGGCGTCACCAGCCCGCTCGGCTGGTAGGTCTCGGCGCAGCGGAACGGCCCGCCGGCGATGATGCCGGCGCCGGCAAAGCTGGCCGAGCGCGCCAAGTGCAGCTGCACCGTCATGAAGGCCCCGGACGACAGGCCGGAGACGGAGTTGTTCTGCTTCGACGCCTGGTACGATCCGAGTTGTACAATTTTCCCGTTTGCATTTGCAACCATCGTGGACCTCCGGTGGGGTTAAGTCATCGCGTAGAAGCGGTATTCTGCGGGCCGCCCCATGGAAGGTTGTTGATCCCCATCAAGATACGCGTAGAATCAATCGATGCTTGTAAATGAGAATCATTATTGTTAAGATGTGTTTTTGCCAGCAATCGCCGTAGGTCCGAGAGCCAGCCGTCACCCCACTCTTGGAACTCTATGGCCGCTATCATTTCGGGCGCCCGGCATCCGGCCGCGCCTTTGTCCCTCCACGCCGTCACGCTGGCGGTGCAATCCGCCTTGCTGACCCTGCTGGGCGCCGCGCTGCTGCCCGCCCATGCCGCCGAAACCGCCGACGCGCCCGTCGCGACCGCGCTGGGCGAGATCGTCGTCAAAGCCAAGCGCGACGACAGCGGCAACACCCGCAGCGGCGCCGCCGTCGTCGTCACCGCCGAGCAGATCAGCCAGAACAACGCCATCGACATGGCCAACATCGCCCGCTATTCGCCGCTGGTCAGCGTCCCCGCCGCCGCCAGCGGATCCGGCAATATCTGGGATGGCGCCGGCAATACCGGCTTCAATATCCGCGGCGTCGAAGGCAACCGCGTCAGCCTGGAACTGGACGGCGTCGCGCTGCCCGAGGCCGCGCCCAAACCGGACGGCACCAGCACCAACGCCTTCGGCATCGGCCGCGACTACTTCGATCCCGAGACCTTCCGCGAAGTGCGCATCGGTTCCGGCACCAGCCCGGCCGGCGCCGGCACGCCCGGCATCGGCGGCTCGGTCTCGTTCATCACCAAGGCGCCGGAAGACTACCTGAGCACGCGCAACCTCTACGCCGACTACAAGTTCGGCTACACCTCCGACCACGCGCAGCGCATGCACGCGGTGACCGCCGCCGCCAAGCTCAGCGAAAACCTGAAAGGCCTGATCGTCGGCGTGCACCGCGAAGGCGAGCAAGGCAAGAGCAAGGGCAGCGCGCCGCAAAACCCGGACGACTGGAGCTCCGACGCCGTGTTGGCCAAGCTGAACTGGAAGCTGGCGCGCGACCAGCAACTGAACTTCACCGTCGACAACTACAAGGCCCAGCACGACCGTATCTTCTCCAACAAGCTGGGCCCGACCTATCCGGAAGGCACGACCCAGGACTCGCGCACCGAGCGCACCCGCTACAGCGTCGAGCATCGCTACACGCCGGGTTCCGGTCTGCTGTTCGACACGCTGGACACCCGCGCCTACACGCAGAACTCGTCGGTGGTGGACCTGACCCGCGCCAGCTACCTCACCGGCGGCCAACCCTACCTGCGCAATATCTCGACCGGCTTCTACAACAACAGCAAGGGCCTGGCGCTGGACGCCACCAGGCAGCTCGATCCGCTGAGCCTGCTGAGCTACGGCGTCAGCTACGAGCAGCAGGAGTCGCGCCGTCCGTGGCTGGAGGACCGCACCGTCATCAAGACCGGCGCGCACCAGGTCACCATGAAGAACCGCATGGCCGACATGGACACCGACAAGCTGGCCGCCTATGTGCGGGGCGAGTTCGGCTTCACGCTGCTGGGCCGGCAGGCCACGCTGACGCCCGGCCTGCGCGGCGAGCAGCGCAAGCTGACGCCGAAGAACCTGGCGGCCTACCTGATCGCCGTGCCGAGCGCGGCCAAGGAAATCAAGGAGAGCACCGATTCCTTCTTCACGCCCAGCTTGAACCTGTCAGTCGAACTGGCGCCGGGCTTCAGTGCCTACGGTCAGTACAGCCGCGGCACCCGCCTGCCGACTGCGGCCGAACGCACCGGCACCTACGATTCGTTCAGCTACACCGGCGCCGGCAACGGCTACGCGGTGTTGGGCAATCCGAACCTGAAAAAGGAAACCAGCAACGCCTTCGAGCTGGGCCTGAAAGGTGGGCCAAGCAGCGGCGTGGAACTGAGCACTTCGGTGTTCTACACCCGCTACAGCAACCTGATCGAATACGCCGCGCAGGCGCCCGATCCGGTCAACTACCCGACCATTACATCCGGCCTGTTCCGTCCGGAAAACGTCGGCAAGGCCACCACCTGGGGCGGCGAGGTGAGCAGCCGGTTCCTGCTGGGCCAGTGGATCGAGCAGATGAAGGGCTATAGCGTGGCATTGGCAGGCGGCGTATCGCGCGGCACGGCTGAGAACCGCCTGACCGGCAAGAAAGGCGAGCTGTCGTCGATCCAGCCGTACAAGGCCAACGCCACCTTCGCCTACGACGATCCGGCGCTGCGCGGCGGCGCGGCCTTGGTGGTCAGCACCGTGCGCGGCAAGAAAGCCGGCGACGACATCATCGCCGACGCCGCCGTCACGCGCTTTGCCGTGCCCGGTTCGACGGTGATGGATCTGACCGCCTACTGGAACATCGGCAAGCACGCCGTCATCAACGCCGGCGTCTACAACCTCGGCGACAAGAAGTACTGGGACTATGCGTCGGCGCGCGGCCTGCCGGCCGGCACCACCGCCGCGACGCTGGCCGATATCGAACGTAACGTCCGTCCGGGCCGCAACTACGCGGTCAACCTCAAAGTGATCTACTAAGGAGTCCACATGAAAGCTCATCACCGTTTTGCCCTGGCGCTGACCGGCGCCTTGCTGCTCACCAACCTGACGGCCAACGCCACCAGCCTGGCCGAGCGCTACGACGCGCTGCGCGCCGAACAACCGAAGCTGCAACTGCGCGACGCCGCCAAGACGCTCAACGTCTCCGAGGCCGAGCTGCTGGCGGTCGGCATCGGCAAGACCGTCACCCGCTTGCGGGAAGGCGATAACGTGCCGCGCGAAATCATGCGCCGGGCGCTGGACCTGGGCACCGTCATGGCGCTGACGCGCAACGACAACGGCGTGCTGGAACGCACCGGCGTCGCCACCCGCCTCAAGCCGCAGGAAGAAATCGTCGGCCTCGACGCCGACAAGGAAAAAGAACGCGAAGCCCGCCTGCGCAACATCGCCGGCGGCTACCTGGGCGGCGAGATCGACCTGCGCTTCACCTTCAAGAACTGGAAGTACGCGTTCGCCGTGGTCCAGCCGGGCAAGGATGGCGCGCTCACGCGCAGTCTGCAATTCTTCGACACGCACGGCAACGCCGCGCACAAGATCTATGTGAAGAGCGAGGCCGGCGTGCCGGTGTTCGACAAGCTGGTGGCCGAGTTCCGCAACCCGGTGCAGAGCGCTGAGCTGAAGGTCGTTGCCGCGCCAGCCAAGGTGGCCGAGAAACCGGACAGCGCGGTCGACGCCAAGGAATTCCAGTTGGCGTGGAACGAACTGACCGATGTGCACCAGTTCAACCGTCTGCTGGCCGAGTTCGGCGTCTCGCGCGAGCAGGCGATGCGGCTGGCGCCGGCCAGCGCGGTGCAACGCGTCACGCCGCTGGCGGTGCGCCAGTTGCTGGAAGAATCGGCCAAGCAGAAGCTGGACATCATGGCCTTCCTCGGCAATGAGTCGACGATCCAGATCTTCAGCGGCAAGGTCAACAAGGTGCAGGAGGCGGGCGGCTGGTTCAACGTGCTGGACCCGGAATTCAATCTGCACCTGCGCGACAACGCCTTCAACAGCGGCTACGTGATCAAGCGCGCCGGCGTGACGTCGGTGGAATTCTTCGACAAGAACGGCGAGCTGGTGGTGAGCTTCTTCGGCGTGCGCGAGCGTAACAAGCCGCAGCCGCAAAGCTGGGTCGACATGACGGCCGCGCTGCCCAAACCGGACGCCGTGGCGCGCCAGGCCAGTCGCTGATCGCTTTATTGTTAATGCTTCGCTATGCTGGGCCTCCATCGAATCAAGGAGAATTCCATGTGGACCCACGTAGCAAGCATAGAAACCAGCGCCACGCCGGCGCAGGTCTGGGCGCTGTTCTCGGACGTCGCCGGCTGGAAGCGCTGGAACGCCGGCATCGTTAACATCGAACTGCACGGCCCGTTCGCGGAAGGCACCGGTTTCACCATGCAGGTGCCAGGCGACGCCATCTTCACCAGCACCCTGCGGGCGGTGCGCGAGAACCAGGAGTTCAACGACGAGACCGTCGTCGACGGCAACCGGGTGCTGGTGTTCCACCGCATCGAGGCGCTGCCATCGGGCCAGACGCGCATCAGCTACAGCACCGAGATCAGCGGACCGCAGGAAGCCGCGTTCGGGCCGATGGTGGTGGGCGACTTCCCCGAGGTATTGGGCGCGTTGAAGCGGCACGTGGAAATCCGCGCGGCCGAAGAGCGCCTGCGGCTGGCCATGCTGGCCTCGGACGTCAAGGAGCTGGACCAGATCCTGGCCGACGACCTGCTGTTCACCAACCACATGGGGCAGGTCATCGACAAGGCGCAGGACCTGGCGCTGCACCGCTCCGGCACGCTGCGCTTCCGCAGCGTTGAAACGGTCGAGTTGCAAGTGCTGGGCAATGCGGCCCTGCCGATGACCTCGATCTGCGTCAAGCTCGACGGCTCCTACGGCGGACAGAATTTCGAAGCCTTGCTGCGCTTCACCCGCATCTGGCGGCAAGCGGACAAGGGCCAGTGGCAGTTGGCGGTGGTTCACAGCAGCGCGGTGGTGTAGCAGGCGCGGCAGATCTCGCAAAATGAGCAAACTTTGGCGGAACTTGCATACCGATAGCGACGTGTTGCTTTTCGCTCTAGACAAAAGTAACGGTTGATTTTTCAATCGGACGATGTCAAATTGTATATATTAATAAACATATACGGAGTCCGGAATGAAATCGCTGCCTATCGCCAGTTTGCTCGTTGCCGCATTGTTGTCCGGCCCGGCCGGCGCCGACGAAACCTGCAACTCCCCCTACATGTCCAACCTGATCAAGGGCCAGGAAGACTACGTCCACGTCTGGACGCTGGGCATCAAGGGCATCGGCGACGGCAACGACAAGCTGGTCACCATCGACGCCAACCCGGCCTCGCCGCAATACGGCAAGGTGATCAACAAGCTGTCGGTGGCGGGCCGTGGCGACGCCCACCACGTCGGCTTCACCGAAGACCGCAAATACCTGTGGGCCGGGCGTCTGCAGGACAGCAAGATCTTCGTGTTCGACGTCGGCACCGACCCGGCCCACCCTAAGCTGGTGAAGACCATCAATGACGTGGTCGACAAGAGCGGTTTCGTCGGCCCGCACACCTTCTATGCGCTGCCGGGCCGGATGCTGGTCGGCTTCCTGTCGAACCCGCGCGACATGGGCGGCGCCACCGGCATGGCGGTGTACAACAACAAGGGCGACGTGGTGGCCAGCTATCCCAACCCGACCGGCAAGATCGGCGACGTGCAGGGCGACGGCTACGGCTACGACCTGGCGATCAACCCCGCCCGCAACGCCATGCTGAGCTCCAGCTTCACCGGCTACCACAACTACCGCACCGACCTGGGCAAGCTGATCAAGGACCCGGCGGCCATGCAAAAATTCGGCAACACCATGGTGCTGTGGGACTTCAAGGCCATGAAGCCGCTGCAGATCTTCAGCACCCCCGGCGCGCCGCTGGAAGTGCGCTGGTCGCAGGCCAGCGGCGACAACTGGGCGATCACCGCCACCGCGCTGACCTCCAAGCTGTGGCTGGTCAAGCCCGACGCCAGCGGCCGCTGGCAGGCGCGCGACGTCGGACCGATCGGCGACCCGGCCAAGATTCCGCTGCCGGTCGATATGTCGATCACGGCCGACGGCAAGGGCCTGTGGGTCAACACCTTCATGGACGGCAAGACCCGCTTGTTCGACCTGAGCAATCCGGAAGCGCCGCGCCAGGTCTATGAAAAAGTCACCGGCAAGCACGTCAACATGGTCAGCCAGAGCTGGGACGGCAAGCGCCTGTACATCACCACCAGCCTGCTGGAACACTGGGACCTGGACAACGACGACCATTTCATCAAGCTGTTCCACTGGGACGGCAAGGAGCTGGCCCAGCAATGGAAGATCGATTTCTACAAGGAGAAACTGGGTCGTCCGCACCACATGAAGTTCAGCGCCAGGCCGGCCCCGAATGTGGCGTCGTCGCGTTGATTTCTGGCCGCTGGTGTTGGTGCTGCTGTTGTTGAGTGGAACCGATGCGGCGCAGCGGCCGGCGGCCGCGCCGCCGCAACTGATGGTGCCGGCGGCCGGCAGCTACAGCCTGCCGGTGATCCAGCCGGGGCCGCACGGCGTGGTGCTCGACAGCGAGGCCCGCGACGTGCCGCTGGAGCGCTACACCAGTGGCCGCGTGACGCTGCTCAACTTCATGTACACCTATTGCAGCGACCCGGTCGGCTGCCCGGCGCTGTTGTCCGCGCTGCATGACCTGCGCGGGCGCCTGCTGGCCGCGCCAGGGCTGGCGCGCGGGGTGCAGTTCGTCAGCATTTCCTTCGACCCGGTCAACGACACGCCGGAAGCCATGAAAAACTATGGCGGCGCGCTGGCGCTGCCCGGCCAGCAGCTGCGCTGGCACTTCCTGACCTCGCGCTCGGTGGGACAACTGCAACCCATCCTCGACGAGCTGGGGCAGAGCACCTCGGTCCAGCTCGACAACGAGGGCAAGCCGACGCGGCTGTACTACCACCAGGTCAAGCTGTTCCTGCTCGACCGGCAGGGGCGGGTGCGCGAGATCTATAGCCCGGCCTTCCTGCAGCCCGAGCTGATCTACCGCGACATCCAGACCCTGCTGCTGGAACCTCAGTAGGCGTAGCTGACGTAGACCGCGCCGGTGGGGCTGGTCTTGCGCTGGGTGAGCGGGCTGCGCGACGCTACACGCAGCAGGTGGTTGGCGCCCAGCATGGTGGTGACGCTCCATTTCTGGTCGATCTTGTGCTGCCAGCTCAGCATCAGGTTCGCTTCGTACAGGCCGGACTTGGCCTGGTAGGCCTTGAACTTCGACGTTGACGCCTGCTTGGCCGTCACGCCGTAGTAGGTCTGCGCGTACTTGCTGTCCGCAAAGCCCGCCGCCGCGCTCAGCGACAGCTGGTCGTTGGGTGCGTCGAGCAGCTGGGCGCTCACGCCGGCGTGGAAGTTCTTGCCGTTCTCGCGCTGCGACAGCGGAATGTCCGCGCTGACGTTCAGCTCCAGCATGGACACCGGCTTGTAGCCCAGGCTCAGCATGGCGCTGGCGCTGCCCTTGATGTCGCCCATGCCTTTCAGTTCCGCGCTGCCGGTGTTGCCGAAGGCTCCCTTCTCGTTCTTTTCCTTGCGTTCGCCGCGATAGCCCAAGGCCGCGCTGTAGCTCAGCGGGCCGCCCTGGCCGCCGTAGCCGACGCCGCGCATGGTGCTGGCGAAGAAGCCGCTGGCATGGCTGTAGTCCAGCAGGATCAGCGGCGCGACGGTGTTCTGCTTGGAGCCGGAGTAACGGGCGCCGGCCGCAACGCCGCCGCCGAGCACGAACTGGCTGTCGTCGGCCGCCGTGGCCAGGGAGGGAAGCAGCAGGCAAGCCGCTGCGGTGGAGATCAGGCGTAAGTTCATGGTTGCATCCATTCGGAAGTAGTACCGGCGCCACGATGGCCCGGTCAACTGGGTGCAGTATGGCCAGCTGCCATGAAGGTAATCTGAGCCTTTGATGAAGGAAACATGAAGACGACTTCTTTAGCTCATCTTCAGATTCGGATGGTCTAATACGGCCTATGAAAATCCTGTTGATAGAAGACGACCTGGACCTGGGCAACGGCGTGCGCATCGCGCTGTCGGAGCAGGGCATGGAGGTGGTGTGGGTGCGCACCCTGGACGACGCCGCGCGCAGCCTGGCGCGCGACGGTTGCGACCTGGTGCTGCTCGACCTCGGCCTGCCCGACGGCGACGGCCTGACCCTGCTCGGACAGCTGCGCCGCAACAAGGCGCAGGGCGACAGCAGCGGCGGCCTGCCGGTGCTGATCCTCAGCGCGCGCGACACGCTGGACGATCGCTTGGCCGGCCTGGACGGCGGCGCCGACGACTACCTGGTCAAGCCCTTCGTGCTGGCCGAGCTGCTGTCGCGGGTGCGCGCGCTGGCGCGCCGCAGCTACGGCTACGACGGCGAGACCATCGACGTGCGCGGCCTGGTGCTGCATGCGCCGACCCGGCGCGTCAGCGTGGCCGGCCGCGCGGTGGAGCTGACGGCCAGCGAGTACTCGCTGCTCAAGATGCTGATGATGCGCACCGACCGCGTGCTGACCCGGCGCGTGCTGGAGGAGCAAACCCTGCCCGGCAGCCAGACCAATGCCAGCAATACGCTGGACGTCCACATGGCCAACCTGCGGCGCAAGATAGGCGAGGGCTATATCCGCACCGTGCGCGGCATCGGCTATGTGATCGACCAGCAGGCGCCGGGCGGTGCGGCATGAGTTGGCTGCGGCGCCTGTGGCGGGTGGTCGCCGAGCCGACCCTGGTGCGGCGCTTGATGCTGGTGCAGGTGGTGCTGGTGCTGGTGATGTGGGGCGGCGTGGTCGCCATCGTGGTCCACAACGGCGGCGACAGCCCCAGCTACCTGAACTCGTTCAGGACCTTCGATGCGATCGTCAGCGTGGCCGATAGCCTGGCCAGCCAGCCGGCCCGGCAGCAACAGAGCCTGGCCGCGATCGACGGCGCGCTGCGCGAGGAGTTCGATGACAGCAAACTGGAATCGCTCGGTCCGCTGCTGCTGGTGTGGCAAGGCGAACGGTTGGTCTACCATACGCAAGCCATGCCGCCGGGCCTGCGACGCGGCGATGCGGAGGGTATCCATACCGTGCATCTGCAGGGTGAGCGCTATCGCACGCGCACCGTGCGCTCGCCGACGTCGGACACCCAGGTGATGGTGGCGGCGCCGGTCGGCATCCTGAATGTGTTCATGACGATCAATTCGCGCGGCTATTTCCTGCTGCCTTTGTTGATCAGCCTGCCGTTGCTGCCCTTGCCGGCGTGGTGGTCGATCCGGATCGCCATGCGGCCGTGGCGGCGGGTGGCGCAGGAAGTGGCGGCGCGCGGCCCGCAGGACTTGACGCCGCTGACGTTCAAGCCGCCGCACCGCGAGCTGGCGGCGATGGTCGACAGCGTCAATGCCCTGCTGCTGCGGGTCAGCCAGAGCGCGCTGCGCGAACGCAGCTTCATCGCCGATGCCGCGCATGAGCTGCGCACGCCGCTGGCGGCCATGCGGGTCAACGCGGAAGCCATGCAGGGGCAGGCCAACGGCCCGGTGCAGCGTGAATTGTTGAACGGCATACTCAGCAGCGGCAACCGCGCCGGGCGGCTGGTCGGCCAGTTGCTGCAACTGATGCGCAGCGACGCCACCGGCAGCGAACCGCAGGTGCGGCTGGCGCTGGATGCCTTGTTGCAGGACCGGTTGGCGGCGCTGTCGGGGCTGGCGTCGCGCGAGGGTGTGGAGCTGGAGCTGGCAGTGGCGGCGCCGGCCAGCATCCTGGGGCAGCGCGAGAGCCTGGTGTCGCTGGTGGACAATCTGGTGGAGAACGCGATCAAGTACAGTCCGCCGCATGGGGTGGTGCGGGTCGGCCTGGCCTGCGCGGGTGGGCAGGCGGTGTTGACGGTGGAGGACCAGGGGCCGGGCATCGCGCCGGAACTGCGGGTAAGGGTGTTCGATCGCTTTTTCCGCGATCCGCAGCAGACCAAGAGCGGCAGCGGACTGGGCTTGGCGATCGCGGCCACGGCGGCGGCCAGCCACGGTGGCCGCATCGAACTGAGCGACGCGCAGGGCGGCGGCCTGTTGGCAACGGTCCAGTTGCCGCTGTGCGGGGGTCAAGTCTGACATTCGGACACGAGCTCTACCGCAACAGCGGTAGAGCTCGTGTCCGAATGTCAGACTTGACCCCCGGCCTGAATGTCAGACTTGACCCCCGGCCTTTAGGCGAGGGCGGCGCGGCCCAGTGCCGGATCGTCGGTGAAGAAACCATCCAGGCCGGTGGCGATGTAGCGCTTGATTTCGGCGATCGAACCGGCCTCGTTGCGCGCGGCGTCGCCGGCGTTGTTGCGGAAGTCCGCCGCCAGGAAATGATTCTCCGGACGGAAGGTCCACGGCTCCACCCGCAAGCCGGCCTTGTGCGCATCGTCCACCAGCGCGCTTGGCTGGCCCAGGCTGCCATCCTTCTTCAACGGAATCAGCGAACGGGTCGGCGGCGCCACCACGTCGGCGTACTGCGCGATGTCGCGCAGGCCGGCCGGCGTGCACATCTGCGAGAAGGTCAGCGTGCCGCCGGCCTTGGCCACGTCCATCGGCCGCACGTTCTCGCCGATTACCAATTGCATCAGGCGCAAATTGGCGCGCTGCCCCAGCTTGCCGCGCATGTATTTCAGGTTGGCCACTTCGAACGACTGGATCTCGACCGGATTGCGGCGCGTGTAGTCGTGCGCCGCCAGGATGGACAGGAAGCGGTCCTCCAGCGGCAGGCCGACGCTGGCGAAGTAGGTCGAATGCTTCAGCTCCGGCACCAGGCCGATGATGCGGCCGCGCGCCGCCGCTTCCGCCGCGGTGAAATCGATGATCTCTTCAAACGTCAGCACCTGGAACATGCCGTTGTACTGCGCGCTGGCCGGGCGGTATTGCGGCAGGCGTTCCACCGCGCGCAGCGTCTTCAGTTCGGCCAGCGTGAAGTCGTCGACGAACCAGCCTTCGTGGGTTTCGCCGTCGATGGTCTTGCGGGTCTTGCGGCTGGCAAATTCTGGATGGCTGGCGACGTCGGTGGTCTCGCTGAGGAAGGCCTCGTGGCGCGCGACCAGCACGCCGTCCCTGGTGCTGCACAGGTCCGGCTCGATGTAGTCGGCGCCGTCGGCGATGGCCTTGGCGTACGAGGCCAGCGTGTGCTCGGGACGCAGCGCGCTGGCGCCGCGGTGGCCGAACACCAGCGGGGTCTTGGCGCCGGCGCCGACCGGGCCGACGCCCGGCATGCCGGACAGGTCCGGCGTGGTCGCGGCCAGCACCGAACCCGGCAGGATCAGAGACGAAGCGGTGGTAGCGGCGGTCAGCGCCGCCGCCTGGATGAAGCCGCGCCGCGACAGGCGCTTGGGCAAATAAAGATGGTTCATCAGAAGTCAGCCATCAAAGTCAGGAAACCCTGGCGTGGTGCGATCGGGAAGGTATTGTAAGTCCCGCTGGCCGCGCCGACCACCACGTTCAGGTTGCCTTCGCGATTGGCCAGGTTGCTGACGTTCAGACGATAGCGCGCATTCTTCACCCAGCTGTTGTTCAGGAACGGCAGCTTGCCCGATACGCCCAGGCTCATCAGGAAGTAGCTCGATACGTCCAGGTCGTTGGTGTAGGTGGCGTAGCGCTTGCCGACGTAGTCGCCGATCAGCTGGAACTCGGTGTCGGCCACGGTCATCGTGGCGACGAATTTGTTCATCCACTCCGGGCTGCCCGGCACGGCCTTGCCGGCGGTCTGCACGATGTCCTTGCCGTTGCTGTAGTTGTCCGAGTAGGTCGAACGGTTGAACGACAGCGCATCGTAGAACGAGAACATGCGGCCGAAATGCAGCGTGCCGGAGATGTCGATACCGTCGGTCTTGACGCTGCCGACGTTGGCCAGCACCGGATTGCCGCCGATGATGGAAGTGATCACCGGGGTCGGGCTGATGGTCAGCAGGCGGTCCTTGAAGTCGACGTGGTACAGGTTGACCTGGCCGTCGATGGCCTTCAGCGGGCCCAGGTCCAGCTGGTGGCTGGTGCGCATGCCCAGTTCGTAGGTGATCGAGGTTTCAGGCCTGGCGCTGCTCTTGAACAGGTCGAACGCGGCCTGGCTCGCCAGGCTCCACGGCGAAGCGCCGCCGCCGCCGTAGGTGACGAACTGGCGCATGTTTTTTTGCACGTTGACGAACATCTGGTCTTGCGGCGTGATGTCCCAGCGCGCGCCGACCTGCGGCAGGAACCATTTCTTGGTGATGATCTCGCCCACCGGCAGCGCCAGCGAACCGTTGGCGATCGCGCCCTTGGCCGGCTGCACCGGGTACTGGCCATCGGCAAACTGCAGGCTGGACTTGAAGCCCGCCTGCAGAGCCAGGTCGTCGCGCACGCGCCATTCGTCCTGCAGGTGGAGCTGGACGACCTTGTTGTTGATCTCGCTGCCGTACTGGGTGATCAGCGGATTGCCTGGACGGTCGTATGGCGAGCTGGGGTGGTTCACATCCAGCGCGTACCAGCGGCGGTAGGCCGACGAGCGGTTATGCTCCAGCCACAGGCCGGCCTGCAGCTTGTGGTTGCCGAACTCGCTGGTCAGGGTCGACAGCCAGCCGTTGCGGTTGATCGCGTATTCGGTGGTGCGGGTGGCGTAGCCGGAGTTGCCGAACACCTGCTTCAGGTTCTGGCCGGGGAAGTAGACCGCGAACAGGCCAGGCAGGCCGGCCACGCCGATCGGACCGGCCACCACGCCGACGCCGTCGTCGTTGTGGTAGTAGACCTGGTTGGACCAGGTGCTCGAGTCGCCGACGCTCATGTCGTACTTGGCGTAGGTCAAGTAGTCCTTGCGCTGGGCGTCGCTGTAGTAGTTGCGGTAGTTGTTGCCTTCGGCCGCGGGCGTGGCGCCGGTCGGCGACAGGTAGGCCAGCGCGGTCTGGAAGTTCGGGTACATGAATGGACGGGTGTAGGGCTGGTACTTCTCGGCGGCCGAGCGCACGGTGGCGTCCTCGTTCGGTTCGATCTTGTCCGAATAGTTGAAGTACAGGGTCAGCTTGCCGGCGTTGCCTTGGTTGATGTACTTGGCGTTGACCTGGTTGCCGCCCTGGCGGCCGTTGAAGTCCCAGGCCTTCTGTTCGTGGTGCACGGCCGAGAGGTAGGCGCTGTTGCCGTTGCCGAAGTCGCCGGTGTCGTAGCGCACGAAGGTGCGCGAGGTGTTGTAGCTGCCGACGGTCTGCTGCACGGCCAGGTTGCGGCTGCGCTGCGGATCGCTGGAGAAGGTCTCGATGGTGCCGCCCAGGTTGCTGGTCGACGCGGTCGACAGGTCGCCGGCGCCGGACGACAGGATCACGCTGCCGACGTTCTCGCTGATGACGGCGCGCTGCGGCGACAGGCCGTTGTAGTTGCCGTACTGCTGGTCGCCCAGCGGCACGCCGTCCATGGTGTAGCCCAGTTGCGGGCCGCTGAAGCCGTGCACGAACAGCGACAGGTTCTGCTCGTTGTTGCCCCATGGATCGGCGGTCTGGAAGCTCACGCCTGGCAAGGTTTGCAAGGCCTTCAAAGGATTAATCCCCGGCAGGATTTTCTGCATATCGCCCTTGGTCAGCGCCACCGAGGAGCGGGTTCTGCGGGTAGACACTTCCACCGTGGCGACCGGCGCGGCGACCGCCGCTGCGAGTTCCGTAGCCTGGCCTTGCGCGGCCGCTGCGGGCGCATCGGCGGCCATGTCGGCCACGGCGGCGGCGACGTTGGCGGCCATCGCCAGCATAGGGAAGCTCAGCGCGGCGAAGCACACTGCGGATAATTTCTTGTTCATCAGATTTGCCTTGGATACCAGTTGGAGGAAATGGAAACTTTGCGCATGATAGGCACCGAGTGTTACCGGATCATGACGCTGGTGCGATACACTGCTGGCTGGAAATAATGAGAGGATCGCGATGCGCAAACTTTTGATGCTGGCGCTGCTGGGGGGGCTGGTCCAACTGGCCGGCTGCTACACGGTGAACCAGGCGGGGCTGGGCAACTTCGTCACGCAGACGGTACAGCCGGGCATGCCGCTGGAGCAGGCGCTGGTGCGCATGCGCGCCGAGGATTTTTACTGCAGCACCAGCACCGCCGGCTCGGTGACGATCTGCACCCGCAACCAGGAGCGCTTCCTGCGCGGTTCCTGCGTCGAGCGGGTCGACCTGATGCGCAGCGCCACGTCCACGCAAACACTGGGCGCGGTCGAAGTGATGGAAACCCGTTGCACCAAGACGTGAGATGAGCAGGGGGCGATGTAAAAAGCACAATGGGGTCAAGTCTGACATTCGGACACGAGCTTAACTGTAGATCCGAAATGGATGACTTCGTGTCCGAATGTCAGACTTGACCCTCAATGTTAAAAAACGCGCCGGACGGTTTCGTCGGGCGCGTTTTTCTTGAGTGCGGCTTTTCGGCTTAGTGCTTCACTTCGCCCGCCGGGATCAGCGCTTCGACCGGCGCGTCGGTGGCGAACAGCTGGGCGCAATCGACCTTGTCGTAGTCGTAGTGCTGGCCGCAGAAATCGCAGTTGACGCCGACGTGGCCCAGCTCTTCCAGCACGCTGTCGACTTCCGGGCGGCCCAGCATCTTCAGCATGTTGCCGACCTTCTCGCGGGTGCAGGTGCAGTGGAAGGACGGATGCAGCGGATCGAACACGCGGATGGTCTCTTCCCAGAACAGGCGCTGCATCAGCACGTCGATGGTGGTCGACAGCATCTCTTCCTGCTTCAAGGTCGAGCCCAGGATCACGGCGCGGTTCCAGGTTTCCAGCGCTTCGTCTTCGGTCAGCGGCGTGCTCTCGACGGCGGTCGTGCCGCCGTGGTAAGGCAGCTTTTGCAGCAGCAGGCCGCGCGAGACGTTGTCGTCGGCCGCCAGCCACAGCTTGGTGTCCAGCTGTTCCGAACGCAGCATGTAGTTTTCAATGACGGTGCTGACATCGTCGCCGTCCAGCGGCACGATGCCCTGGTATGGTTGCTGGCCAGGCATCTTGTCGGCCGGATCGAGCGTGATGACGAAACGGCCCTTGCCGCTCGCGTTCAACAACGACGGCAAGGTGGCGTCGTCGGCGATCACGGCGTCGGGAGCGAGCTTGGCGGTGGCGCGCAGATGCAGCTCGGCGTCGCACTCGACCACCAGCAGGTTCACCGGACCGTCGCCGTGGATCTGCATGATGATGGTGCCGTTGAACTTCAGGTTGGCCGACAGCAGCGCGGCGGCGGCCACCATCTCGCCCAGCAGTTTCTTGACCGGGGCCGGGTAGGCGTGGCGCGACAGCACCTCGCGCCAGGTGGCGGAAATGTCGATGAACTCGCCACGTACGGAGGCGTTATCGAAGATGAATTTTTGCAGGGTGTCCTGGCCGATGATGGGGGTGATGCTCATTTTTTATCCAATCTTTTTGAGTTGCGTCTTGAACAGTTGGCCGCGTTTGACGTAGCTGTCGGCGCTGGCCAGCAGGCGCGCTGTGTCTTCGTCGCTCAGCGTGCGCACGGCCTTGGCCGGCGAGCCGATAATCAGCGAGTGATCCGGGAATTCCTTGCCTTCGGTGACCAGCGCGCCGGCCCCGACCAGGCAGCCCTTGCCGATCTTGGCGCCGTTGAGGATCACGGCCTGGATGCCGATCAGGGCGCCGTCGCCGATGCTGCAGCCGTGCAGCATGGCCTGGTGGCCGATGGTGACGTTCTTGCCCACCGTGAGCGGGTAGCCCATGTCGGTGTGCATGACCGTGCCTTCCTGTACATTGCTGTTTTCGCCGATGGTGATGCGTTCGTTATCGCCGCGCAGCGTCGCACCGAACCACACCGAAGTGTTGGCGTGCAGGCTGACCTTGCCGATCACTGTGGCAGTGTCGGCAACAAATGACGATGCATCGATTTCGGGCGCATGTTCGCCCAGTTGATATATAGACATTGGAGACCTTGCTTAGTTGAGCTGAAAGTGCTGAATTCGGCGCTGATGAGCGGTGGGATGGCGCTATTTTACGCTTGAGCGGCTATCGAACGGTCGTGCTATTATTTTACTTCATCGCCAGCAAGCAACTGATATTGCGCCGGCTTACGCTTTTTCAAGGACCATCATGACCTTCACTTCGTCCCGTTCCGAATTCCTGACCATCCGCGGCCTGCGCTGCCACCTGCGCCACTGGGGCCGGGAAGGCGCGCCCAAGATCTTCATGCTGCACGGCTGGATGGACGTGGGCGCCTCGTTCCAATTCGTGGTCGACGCCTTGCAGGGCGACTGGCACGTGATCGCGCCGGACTGGCGCGGCTTCGGGCTGTCGCAGCGCTGCGGCACCGACACCTACTGGTTCCCCGACTACCTGGCCGATCTCGACGCCATCCTGCGCCACTACTCGCCGGACGAGGCGGTCAACCTGCTGGGCCACAGCATGGGCGGCAACGTGGTCGGCATCTACGCCGGCGCGCGGCCGGAGCGCATCCGCAAGCTGATCAACCTGGAAGGCGGCGGCCTGCGCTCCAGCAAGCCGGAGCAGGCGCCGGGCCGCTACGCCAAGTGGATGGACGCGCTGCTGGAGCAGCAGGAAATGCGCAACTATCCGTCGCAGGCCGCCGTCGCCGCGCGCCTGCAAAAGACCAATCCGCGCCTCAGCGACGAGCGCGCCGCCTTCCTGGCGCAGCACTGGTCGGCGCAGAACGATGCGGGCGAATGGGAAATCCTCGGCGATCCGGCGCACAAGCAGCCCGGCCCGTTGCCTTACCACGTGGAGGACATCATGGCTTGCTGGAGCGCCATTACGGCGCCGACGCTGTGGGTGGAGGCCGAGCAGACCAATATGTGGACCTGGATGGGAGGGGAGCAGGAAGGGCGTGCCGAGCTGGAGCGTCGTCTCGGCCATTTGCGCGACGTTGAGTGCAAAGTGCTGGCCGATGCGGGCCATATGCTGCACCACGACCAGCCGGAGGAACTGGCGCACCTGATCGAAGCATTCCTGGCGCGCTAGCGACAATCGGCAGGAAACGCTTGCCAAGGCTTTGCGTATTTGGCATGATTGATCGCATGACCTCCTATCCGACCATCTTGCCAACCCGCCGCCACGTCGCTTCCGACGCTGGTGCTGCCGCGTTTGCCGGTCGGAGCCTGTCCGCCGTCTCCATTATTCGAATTATTCAGGGTCGCTGAGCTGCGGCTGCGCCGGTGCTCGGCGCCCCCAGCCCCTCACGCGGCTGAGCCGCATTCCCTCGAATATTCTATGGAGCAGCACCATGACCCAACTCTATCCCTCGCTGGCCGAGATCCGCGCCACCGCCCGTCGCCTGGACGGCAAAATCCTTGAGACGCCCGTGTGGCGCTGGCAGACCGGCGTCGTCGAGCAGCAGTTTGCCGGGGGCGAAGTCTGGCTCAAGCTGGAACTGTTTCAAAAGACCGGCACCTTCAAGCTGCGCGGCGCCATCAATTGCATCGAAGCGCTGGATGAAGCGGCGCGCCGGCGCGGCATCGTCGCCGTCAGCGCCGGCAACCATGCGATCGCCGCCGCCTACGCCGCCAGGCTGGCCGGGTGCAGCGCCAAGGTGGTGATGCCGCAGCACGCCAGCCCGGCCCGCATCGCCGCCTGCCGCGACTTGGGCGCGGAAGTGCTGCTGATGCCGGACGTACACCAGGCGTTCGCGCGCGGCCGCGAAATCGAACGCGACGAGGCGCGCACCATGTTGCATCCCTACGAGGGGCCGCTGACGGCGCAGGGCACGGCAACGGTCGGGCTGGAGCTGATGGCGCAAGTGCCGCACCTCGACGCGGTGGTGGTGCCGGTGGGCGGCGGCGGCCTGTGCGCCGGCATCGCCGCCGCCGTCAAGCAGATCAATCCGGCCTGCGCGGTGTACGGCGTGGAGCCGTTCGGCGCCGACGCGCTGTACCGCAGCTTCGCCTCCGGCCGGCCGGAAGCGCTGGAGCGGGTCGACACCGTGGCCGACAGCCTGGGCGCGCCGTATGCGATGGACTACAGCTTCGGCGTGTGCCGGCGCTTCGTCAACGAGGTGGTGCGGGTGACCGACGACGAGATCTGCCTGGCCATGCTGCATCTGTTCCGCGACGCCAAGCTGGTGGCGGAACCGGCCGCCGCGGTGGCGACGGCCGCGCTGTTCGGACCGCTGCGCGAGCGGCTGGCGGGCAAGCGCGTGGCGCTGCTGGTGTGCGGCTCCAACATCGATCCGGTGCGCTTTGCCGAGCTGCTGGCGCGCGGCGCCCGGCTTCGTAGCGCCGGCCTTGATGTGGCGATGGATGGCTTTTGCGCAGGCAGCGTACAATGATCACTTCATTGCCGTAACCATAGAGCCATATGTTGAAAGTCGATCTGCACTGCCATTCCAACGTTTCCGACGGCGTCCTCGCGCCGGCCGCCGTGGCGCAACACGCGCGCCAGGCGGGGGTGGACGTGTGGGCGCTGACCGACCATGACGAAGTGGGCGGCATTCCCGCCGCCCGCGTCGCCGCGCAGGAGCAGGGCATGCGCTTCGTGACCGGGGTCGAGATCTCGATCACCTGGGCCAACGACACCGTGCACATCGTCGGCCTGCAGATCGATGAAAACAATGCCGGGCTGGTCAACGGCCTGGCCCGCACCCGCTCCGGCCGCGACAACCGCGGCCGCGAGATCGCCAACCAGCTGGCCAAGGTCGGCATCGTCGGCGCCTATGAGGGCGCGCTCAAGTATGTCGGCAATCCGGACCTGATGTCGCGCACCCATTTTGCCCGCTACCTGGTGGAAATCGGCGCCTGCGCCAATATTCCCGACGTGTTCAAGAAGTACCTGTCCGAAGGCAAGCCGGGCTATGTGCCTCATTGCTGGGCCAGCCTGGCCGATTCGGTCAACTGGATACGCGGCGCCGGCGGCGTGGCCGTGATCGCCCATCCGGGCCGCTACAAGTTCAGCCAATTGGCCCAGGGGCAGTTGTTCGACGAGTTCAAGCAGCTGGGTGGCACGGCGATCGAGGTGGTCACCGGCAGCCATACGCCGGAGCAATATGCGGTGTACGCGCAACTGGCCAACAGCTACGGCTTCCTGGCCTCGCGCGGCACCGACTTCCATGCGCCGGGCGAATCCCGCGTCGATTTCGCGAAGTTGCCGCCGCTGCCGGCCAATGTCACTCCGGTCTGGCACGACTGGTTCTAAACGGTAGATTAGCGCGTCGATTACCGGCGCGTTGTCATAGCTTGCATCTTGAATTTGCGTTCGCACGGTCATACCTTATTATTTGGACAAACCTTTGTCCGCACCGGAGACCTCCAATGAAACGCATCATCCTGTTTATCGCCACCAACCTCGCCGTGATGCTGGTGCTGTCCATCGTCCTGTCGCTGCTGGGCATCGGCCGTCCGGGATCTGGCAACACGCTGCAACTGGGCAGCCTGCTGGCGTTTTCGCTGGTGGTCGGCTTTACCGGCGCCATCTTCTCGCTGCTGATCAGCAAACCGATGGCCAAGTGGTCGACCGGCGCCCGCGTGATCGCCGCGCCGTCGTCGTCGACCGAGCTGTGGCTGGTCAACACCGTCAAGGCGCTGTCCGAGCGCGCCGGCATCGGCATGCCGGAAGTGGCGGTCTACGAAGGCGAGCCGAACGCCTTCGCCACCGGCGCGTTCAAGAATTCGGCGCTGGTGGCCGTCTCCACCGGCCTGCTGGAAAACATGAACCGCGACGAGGTGGAGGCCGTGCTGGGTCACGAAGTCGCCCACATCGCCAACGGCGACATGGTGACCATGACCCTGATCCAGGGCGTGGTGAACACTTTCGTGGTGTTCCTGGCGCGCGTGGTCGGCTTCTTCGTCGACAACATGTTGCTGAAAAATAACGACAACGAACGCCGTGGCCCCGGCATCGGCTACATGGTGACGGTGTTCGTTTGCGAACTCATCTTCGGCCTGGCCGCCTCGCTGATCGTGGCCTGGTTCTCGCGCCAGCGCGAATTCCGCGCCGACGCCGGTTCCGCCAGGCTGCTGGGCAGCAGCGTGCCGATGCAGCACGCGCTGGCGCGCCTGAACGGCATGCAGCCGGGCGCCTTGCCGCAGTCGATCGCGGCGGCCGGCATCACCGGCGGTAGTGGCTGGACGGCATTGTTTTCGACCCATCCGCCGTTTGAGCAACGTATTGCCGCCTTGCGTAGCGTACAATCCTAACCGTTATTAACAGCGGCCGGCAGCTTGCCCCGGCAGCGGCCATATGAGTCAATTTTTTCAGGTCCACCCCGTCAATCCGCAGCCGCGCCTGATCAAGCAGGCGGCGCAGATTGTGCACGACGGCGGCATCGTCGCCGTGCCGACGGATTCCTGTTACGCGCTGGTTTGCCATCTGGACGATAAAGCGGCGGTCGAGCGGCTGCGGCGCATCCGCGGCATCGATGAAAAACACCACCTGACCCTGCTGTGCCGCGACCTGAGCGAGATCGGCGTCTACGCGCGGGTCGACAACCGGCAGTTCCGCCTGCTCAAGGCGGCCACGCCGGGGCCGTTCACCTTCATCCTGGAAGCGACCAAGTGCGTGCCGCGCCGGCTCAGCCATCCGTCGCGCAAGACCATCGGCCTGCGGGTGCCGGAGGACGCCATCGTCCACGCGCTGCTGGAGGAATTGCAGCAGCCGCTGCTGGGCACGACGCTGATCATGCCGGGCGAGGAAGACGCGCTGAACGACGCCGACACCATCTGCGAGCGGCTCGGCAAGCAGATCGAGCTGATCATCGACGGCGGCGCCTGTAGCCTGGAGCCGACCACGGTGATCGACCTCAGCGGGGCGGGCGCCGAGCTGGTGCGCCAGGGCCGGGGCGACGCAGCCATGTTCGGGCTGTAAGCCTGGCCTAAGCCTGGGCTGTCATTGTCAGGCTTTCAATTGGGCACGTGCGCCGGCCCTTGACGGCGCAGCAAGAGCACTCCGTAGCCTCTGGTAAAATTCCCCCCATGAACGAAACCGACAGTATTATCCAGACCATCGCGGTCTACCTGATCCCTGTTCTTTTTGCAATTTCCCTGCATGAAGCCGCACACGGATACGTCGCCCGCTATTTCGGCGACCCCACCGCCGCCAATGAAGGCCGTCTGAGCCTCAACCCGCTGCGCCACATCGACCCCTTCGGCACGGTGATCCTGCCGTTGATCCTCAGCCTGCTGCACCTGCCCGCGCTCGGCTATGCCAAGCCGGTGCCGGTCGACTACAGCCGCCTGCGCAATCCCAAGAAGCAGATGGCGCTGGTGGCGGCGGCCGGTCCGGCGGCCAACTTCGCCATGGGCCTGGCATGGATGGCGCTGTGGGTGGTGCTGAGCTACGCGCTGAGCGTGCCGCAGGACGACTTCTTCATCGAGATGAGCAAGGCCGGCATCGGCGTCAATTCGGCCATGTGCATTTTCAACCTGATCCCTTTGCCGCCGTTGGACGGCGGCCGTATCGTCACCGGCATCCTGCCGTTGCCGCTGGCCCGCAAATACGCGCAGATCGAGCGTTATGGCATGTATGTGTTCATCGGTCTGATCCTGATGATGCAGTTTGGTATGCTGACCGGTTTCCTGATTGGCGGCATGCACATTTTGCAGAGCATTTTCCACGTGCTGTTGTACCCCCTTATTTTCCTTCTTAGCTGAGCCTGAATATGTATCCCGATCGTGTTGTATCCGGCATGCGCCCCACTGGCGCCATGCACCTGGGCCATTACCACGGCGCCTTGAAGAACTGGATCAAGATGCAGTCCGAGCTGCCGTGCCTGTTCTTCGTGGCCGACTGGCACGCGCTGACCACGCATTACGACGACCCTTCCATCATCGAGCGCAGTACCTGGGAGATGCTGGTCGACTGGCTGGCGGCCGGCGTCGATCCGTCGCAATCGACGCTGTTCATCCAGTCGCGCGTGCCGGAACACGCCGAGCTGCACCTGTTGCTGTCGATGGCCACGCCGCTGGGCTGGCTGGAGCGCGTGCCGACCTACAAGGACCAGATCGAAAACCTGTCCAGCAAGGACCTGGCCACCTATGGCTTCCTCGGCTACCCGCTGTTGCAGGCGGCCGACGTGCTGATCTACCGCGCCAGCCAGGTGCCGGTGGGCGACGACCAGGTGCCGCATATCGAGATGATGCGCGAAATTGCGCGCCGTTTTAATCACTTGTACGGCAAGGAAAAAGGCTTCGAGGAAAAGGCGCAGGACGCCGTCAAGAAGCTGGGCAGCAAACGCGCCAAGCTCTACAACGAACTGCGCACCGAGTACCAGCAGGACGGCAAGGACGAGGCGCTGGAACAGGCCAAGGCCATGCTGGACGACGCCCAGAGCCTGTCGATGGGCGACCGCGAGCGCCTGTTCGGCTATCTGGAAGGCAGCCGCAAGCTGATCCTGGTCGAGCCGCAAGCCCGCCTGTCGGTCGCCTCGCGCCTGCCGGGGCTGGATGGCCGCAAGATGTCCAAGAGCTACGGCAACGCCATCGCGCTGCGCGAAGACCAAGCCTCGGTGGAAAAGAAGATCCGCACCATGCCGACCGACCCGGCGCGCGTGCGCCGCACCGACGCCGGCGATCCGGCCCGTTGCCCGGTCTGGCAGTTCCATCAGGTGTATTCCAACAACGATACCCAGGAATGGGTGGTAAAAGGATGTAAATCCGCCGGCATCGGCTGCATCGAATGCAAGCAGCCGGTGATCGACGCCATCGTCAAGGAGCAGGAGCCGATGCACGAGCGCGCCCAGCAGTATTTGGACGACCCGTCGCTGGTGCGCGCCATCGTCGCCGACGGCAATGACGCGGCCCGCAAGCTGGCGCTGGAAACCATGCGCGACGTGCGCGAAGCGATGGGCCTGGCCTACTCATGAGCGACCTCCTGAACAACCCCGTCTCCCCTTGGGTACAACGTTACGCGCCGCTGATACCGGGCGGCGAAGTGCTGGACCTCGCCTGCGGCAGCGGCCGTCATGCGCGCCACCTGGCCGCGCTGGGGCACGCCGTCGTGGCGGTGGACCGCGACGCCGAGGCGCTGGCCGCCGCGGCCGGCCCGGAAATCATCACCAGCGCCATCGACCTGGAAGAGGCGGGCGCCGCCTGGCCTTTCGGTCCCGATCGATTTGCCGGCATCGTGGTCACAAACTACCTGCATCGCCCGCTAATCGCCGATATGCTGGCCAGCCTGGCGCCGAATGGCGTGCTGATCTACGAGACCTTCGCGGACGGCAATGCGCAGTTCGGCAAGCCATCGAATCCGGCCTTTTTGCTGCAGGCCGGCGAACTGCTGGAATGGGCGCGCACCCACGGTTTGCGGGTGGTCGCTTTCGAAGACGGCGTCATCGATACGCCAAAAGCTGCCATGGTGCAACGTCTGTGCGCCGTGAAGCCTGATTTCCCGCGCGTGGCGGCACTTTTACCGCCATTTTGACGGCCGATTTGTCGCCCTGAATGCACCACATGAGCGGCCTATCGTCTACAATCGTTGTTTTAATACTTTATGCAGTGGTTTCCTATGATTAAGGGCAGCATAGTAGCAATCGTCACCCCGATGAACGCAGACGGCAGTCTGGACTTCGAGGGTCTGAATCAGCTGATCGACTGGCACATCGCCGAAGGTACGGACAGCATCGTCATCGCCGGTACGACCGGCGAATCGGCCACCGTGAGCGTGGATGAGCACTGCGCGCTGATCAAGGCGACCGTCGCCCACGCCAGGGGCCGCATTCCGATCATCGCCGGCGCCGGCGCCAACTCGACCGCCGAGGCGATCAAGCTGACCCGTTTCGCCAAGGAAGCCGGTGCGGACGCCACGCTGCAAGTGGTTCCATACTACAACCGTCCTACCCAGGAAGGCATGTACCAGCACTTCAAGGCCATCGCTGAAGCGGTGGACCTGCCGGTGATCCTGTACAACGTGCCGGGCCGTACCGTCGCCGACATGAGCAACGAGACCATCCTGCGCCTGGCGCAAATCCCGAACATCGTCGGCGTGAAAGACGCGACCGGCAACATCGGCCGCGGCTACGACCTGCTGCGCCTGGCGCCGAAATCGTTCGCCGTGTATTCCGGCGACGATCCGACCGCGATGGCGCTGATGCTGGCCGGCGGCGCCGGCAACATCTCCGTCACCGCCAACGTCGCCCCGCGCGACATGGCCGACATGTGCGAAGCGGCGATCGCCGGCAACATCGCCAAGGCCGTGGAGCTGAACAATAAAATGTTCCCGCTGCACCAGAAACTGTTCATCGAGCCGAATCCGGTGCCGGTCAAATGGGCGCTGGCGGAAATGGGCAAAATGCCGGCCGGCATCCGTCTGCCGCTGGTGCCGCTGGCGGCCGAATGCCACGAAGCGGTACGCGCGGCCCTGCGAGAAGCCGGCGTACTGTAAAAACCTTAGCAACAAGCCCCGACTTCGGTTCGGATCATCCCTGATTTGCTGCTTTTCAGCTTCTTAAACAGTAACGACATGACTATTCGCAAGACAGCTTCTATTTCCTCGCAGCGCGCCGTCGTAGTTGGCGCATTGATGGCCAGTTTGACCGGTTGCGGCATGATCAGCTCCGTAGTCGGTAATGATAAAGTGGACTACAAGTCCGCCAAGAAGGCCAGCACGCTGGACGTGCCGCCGGATCTGACGCAATTGCAGAAAGATAACCGCTACTCGCTGCCGGATTCGAACAATGGCGTCGCCACCGCTTCCGGCTACAACGCTTCCAAGGGTATCGTCGGCGGTCCTGCCGCCATCATGCCGGGCACGCCTGCCGCCGGTACCGTGGTGCCGACCAGCATCAACGATATCAAGGTCGAGCGCGACGGCAACCAGCGTTGGCTGGTGATCAAGCAGACGCCTGAGCAACTGTGGCCGCAGCTGAAGCAGTTCTGGGAAGATTCGGGCTTTGTGTTGGGCAAGGAAAACGCCACCGCCGGCACCATGGAAACCGAATGGAATGAAAACCGCGCGAAGATCCCGCAAGATTTCATCCGCAACACCATCGGCAAGGTCTTCGACTCGGTCTATTCGAGCGGCGAGCGCGACAAGTTCCGCACCCGCATCGAACGCCGCGCCGACGGCGCCAGCGAGATCTACGTCAGCCATCGCGGCGCCCAGGAAGTGGTGACCGGCGCCCAGAAGGATTCGACCACCTGGACTCCGCGTCCCAACGATCCGGGCCTGGAAGCCGAATTCCTGGCGCGTCTGATGACCAAGCTGGGCAACGGCACGGAAGTGGCGCAAGCCAAGACCGCGATCGATACCGCCATTGTGCAACCGCAGCATGCGTCGCTGGTGGGCGCCGGCGCCAGCCGCGCGGTGCAGGTGGACGAGGGCTTCGACCGCGCCTGGCGCCGCGTGGGCCTGGCGCTGGACCGCGCCGGCTTCACCGTCGAAGACCGCGACCGCACCCAGGGTACTTACTTCGTGCGTTACGTCGACGATGCGACCGAAACCAAGGGCTTCTTCGGCAAGCTGTTCAGCTGGGGTTCGGCGTCGGAAGCCGACAAGGAAGCGCAGCGCTATCGCATTTCGGTGAAAGCCGGCGCGGGCAACAGCAGCACCGTTACCGTGTTGAGCAATGCCGGCAAAGCGGAAGCCACGCCGGTCGCCGACAAGATCCTGACGCTGCTGCACGAGCAATTGAAGTAAAGCGTTTCACAATAAAAAAAACCGGCTTTTAGCCGGTTTTTTTATGCCTATGCAAAAGTTTCAGGCGAAAAAAAACCCGCTTGCACTGAGCGCGATCTTGATCGCGTTCAGGCTAGCGGGTTTTTTCCGCGGCTGATTACTTCGAAGCAGCAGGAGCGGCAGCAGCCGAAGCGGCTGGAGCAGCAGCAGCGTCCGAAGCAGCAGGAGCAGCAGCAGCAGGAGCAGCAGCGTCAGCAGCTGGTGCTGGTGCTGGAGCAGCAGCTGGAGCAGCGGCTTCTGGAGCAGCTACTGGAGCTGGAGCAGCAGGAGCTTCTTCTTTTTTCGAGCAAGCAGCCAGAGCAACAGCCAGCAGGGAAACGATCAGCAGGGATTTTTTCATGGGGTTTTCCTTAATTAATTCAAAATTAAACACAATTGTTGCGATTAATAATTACCGGTAATTATCGCTCATTAGGTCGTCTTCGAAGGCTTTCGTAACCTGAAAGGGTGCCTGCCAGACAACGGAAACTTCCTAACCGAATATTATAGCGATTTTTAGTGCGTCGCAATAGGACAAACAGCTGTAAGCACAACTATTTTGCGATATCGCAACATTTCGGTTTCGACTCTACTTTAGCAGAATCCGCACAAAATACCAGCGTTCGCATCGAACACCGGCATTTTACCTTGAACTGACTCATAATCCAGTTGAGTTTGCGAACAAACCGGGGGTAGATTCCAACCAGATTGTAATAAAACGGTCGTTACTGGTCTGGGTATCTTCCGGCCCGTCAAAAACTGCTTCGCCACGGAAATGATCTGCATGAAAACGGCGCACGATGTCGCGGTCGTCGGCGATGCAGAAGGAGTCCGTCAGCTGGCGCAGTTGCTGGCTGCTGCGGCGCACCTCAATCAGATGGCCGTAGTCCTTGATCACGCGCAGGAAGCGGGGCGCGTCGCGCTCGACGGCATGGCCATCGTGCGCCAGCAGCTGCAAATGCCCGCCGGCCCGCAGGAAGTGGCGCAGCAGGGCGTCGGTGGCGCTGCTGCCCAGCTCCCAGATGGCGAAGTCCGGGTCGAACATGGTCAGCTTGCGTTCGGCGCGGGTGATGCAGCTGGTCAGGTGCTGGAGAAACTCCGCCTTCGTGGTGAATGGAAAACTCTGCCGTTCCATGCTGCCTCCCTTTGCCAGTTTTTAGCCCAACTCGATCCAGCCGTCCGTGTACCAGGTGTACAGGGCGTCCATGACGTCGTCCGACGCCTCGGCCAGCGCCGCGCCGTCCAGTGCGCGGGTGTTGGCCAGCAGCTCCAGCGTGACCTTGTCGGCCCGGCCGACGCCGAACGATTCGCCGTTGATGAAGACATTTTTGCCGCGGTACAGCATTTGCGTCTTGCGCGACAGCACCAGGCCTTTTTTCGCTGCACTTTCGGCGAACTTGCCGACCGTAAGCGGCTTGGCCGGGCCGGTGAAGAACACATTGTGCTTGGGCTCGGACATGTATTCGCCCAGGAAGATGGTGATGTCTTCCTCGGTGAAGCGGACCTTGTTCATTTCCTCGACGATCGTGCTCAGCATGTGGCGCGGGATTTCCGCCGGCTTGGAGGTCGCCTCCAGCTCCGGATCGGCGTAGATGCCCGGCAGGTCGATCGAATCGGCCATGAACTGCAGGAAGGCTTCGCCCAGCTCCTGGTAGGACGGCGCGCGGAAGCCGATCGAATAGGTCTGGCAGTCGCCGATGGCGATGCCGTCGTGCGCGTAGTGCGGCGGCAGGTACAGCATGTCGCCCGGATTGAGCACGAACTCCTCGTTCGGCTTGAAATTGGCCAGGATCTTCAGCGGCAGGCCTTCGACCAGGGTCAGGTCCTTCTGCGGACCGATGCTCCAGCGGCGCTGGCCCTGGGCCTGCAGCAGGAACACGTCGTAGGAATCGAAGTGCGGGCCGACGCCGCCGCCGTCGGTGGCGAAGCTGACCATCAGGTCGTCCAGGCGGGCATCGGGAATGAAGCGGAACTGGCGCAGCAGCGCGTCGGCCTTGGCGTCGAACAGGTTGACGCCCTGGACCAGCATGGTCCATTCCTTCTGGTCCATCGGCGGCAGGCTTTCCAGCGGGCCGTGCTGCATATTCCACTGGCCGTCGAGATTGGTCACCAGGCGCGATTCGGCGTGGTTGGTCGAGGCCAGCTTGGTCAGCGCCTCCATGTTCAGCAAAGGCTTGAAGCCGGGGATGGCGTTGCGGATCAGCAGGGGCTTCTTGTGCCAGTAGTCGCGCAAGAACTGCGCCGGCGTGATATCGCCGAGGAGAGGTAATTTTTTCATGCGCTCATTATAACCATGGCGGCGGCGATTGTCGGGCTGGCGGCGGTCGGCCCGGCGATCCAAGGTATAATTCCGGGGCTTATATACAGAAAGGAATTACAAAATGAAGATTGCCAAGAACACGGTCGTGACTGTGAATTACAAGCTGTCCGATGCCCAGGACAATCTGATCGAAGACGGCCGTCAGCCTATGGTTTACCTGCACGGTGGCTACGAGAACACCCTGCCAAAAATTGAAGAAGAACTGGACGGCAAGGAAGTCGGTTATTCCTCCATCATCCAGATCGAGCCGGAAGATGCGTTCGGCGACTACGACGCCGCGCTGGTCAAGGTCGAGCCGCGCAACCGCCTGCCGGAGCCGCTGGAAGTGGGCATGCAGTTCGAAGGCATGCCGGATGGCGACGATGGCGAAGAAGCGATGATCTTCACCGTCACCGAAATCGCTGACGACAAAGTGGTCCTGGACGGCAATCACCCGCTGGCCGGCATGGCGCTGCGTTTCGCGCTGAGCGTCGCCGACGTGCGTGAAGCATCGGACGAAGAAATCGCCCACGGCCACGTGCACGGCGCCCACGGCCACCACCACGGTGACGAGGACGACGAAGGCGAAGAGGGCGACCACGTCGCCATCCACCCGATCCACTAAGTGGTGTAAGTTACGGCGTCGTCTCGGCGCTGCCGCCCTTGAGCGTGAACAGGGCGGCGGTGCCGGGGGCGACGCGCACCTCGGCCCATTCCGCGGCCAGGCTCATATGCCCCACATTGCCGCGCCAGGCGATGGACGGCTCGGTCCCGGCGCCGCCCTGGGTATCGACCAGCAGCACCTTCCCTTTGAATTTTTCCGCCATCGCCCGTATCTGCCGGCGCGGTTCGGCGAAGCCATCCTGTTTCGACTGAAAACTCGGCAGCAGCGAGAAGCCTTGCTCGACCTGCACGCCGACGTCGCCGTCGGAGAACAGCACCAGGCCCTGCATCTTCTGCCGCGCCGCCAGCGCGAACAAGCGGTGCAGCCAGGCGCGGTTGGCCACCAGCCGGTCCTCATACTCGCTGTTGCGGCCAGCCTCGGCGCGGAAGTGGTTGTTATTGGCCGGCAGGTTGATGGTGGCGAACAGCACCTTGCCGTATTCCCAGTGCGCGTTCTCGGCGTAGCTGCGGAACTTGGCGCTGGACGACAAGCGCGTCAGCGGCAGGCGGCGTTCGCCCAGCGATTCGCCGTCGGCGTAGAACAGTTCGCGCAGGCGGTTCAGGCGCTCGATGGCGTTCGAGCGGCCGATCGAGTTGACGCAAGCGCTCCAGTCGCTGCCGGCCAGCGAGACGATCATCGGCGGCGCCGCCTCGCTCAGCAGCGCGCGGCGCTGGGCATACAGCTTGTCGCTGCAAGGCTCGGTGCTGGACTTGATGCCGGTGGTGACGATGAAGGCGGGCGCGATCAGGGTGGCGTCGGCGATGGCGCGCTTGAGCAGCGATTCATCCGGTCCGCTCTTGAACGAATGGCCGATCACGCCGAACTGGAAGCCGCGCATGGCGACCGGTTGCACGGCCAGCGCCTGGCCTGCCGCCAGCGCGGCCAGGCCGGCCAGCGCCGCGCTCAGCATGCGGACGCGCGCCGGCATCATGCCTGCGCCGTCTCCGTCAGGCGCTTGAGCTGATACAGGCGCTCCAGCGCTTCGCGCGGGGTCAGCGCATCGGGATCGAGATCGTCGAGCGCTTCCAGCAGCTCGCGCATCGCCGGGCTGGCGGCTGCGGGCGCGCTGTGCGCCGGCGCATCGAGTTCCTCGTCGTCGGCGTCGGTGGTCGGCGCGGCGAACAGGTCCAGCTGCGGCGTGGCGTCCAGCGCCTGCGCTTCCAGGCGCGCCAGGTGCTTGCGCGCGGCCTTGATCACCGGCTGCGGCACGCCGGCCAGCTGCGCCACCTGCAAGCCGTAGCTCTGCGACGCCGGGCCGTCCTGCACCGCGTGCAGGAACACGATGCTGTCCTTGTGCTCGACCGCCGACAGGTGCACGTTGGCCGCCGTCGGATGGTTCTCCGGCAGCTGCGTCAGTTCGAAGTAGTGGGTGGCGAACAGCGAGAAGCTGCGGCTGGTGTCGATCAGGTGGCGCGCGATCGCCCACGCCAGCGCCAGGCCGTCGAAGGTCGAGGTGCCGCGGCCCACTTCATCCATCAGCACCAGCGAGTGCTCGGTGGCGCCGTTCAGGATCGCCGCCGATTCGGTCATCTCCACCATGAAGGTCGAGCGGCCGCCGGCCAGGTCGTCGGTGGCGCCGATGCGGGTGAAGATGCGGTCGATCGGGCCGATGGTGGCGCTGGTGGCCGGCACGTAGCTGCCCACGTAGGCCAGCAGCGTGATCAAGGCCACCTGGCGCATGAAGGTCGATTTACCGCCCATGTTGGGGCCGGTGATCAGCAGCAGGCGGCGGTCTTCGACGAAGCGGCAATCGTTGGCGATGAAGCGTTCGATTTGGTTCTCCACCACCGGGTGGCGGCCTTCGGCGATGTTGATGCACGGCGTGTCCACCAGCTGCGGCGCGCACCAGTTGTGGCGCAGCGCGTGGTCGGTCAGCGAGGTCAGGGCGTCGAGCTGCGCCAGCGCCTTCGAGATCGTTTGCAGGCAACCGATGAACGGCGCCAGGTCGCCCAGCAACTGGTCGTACAGCATCTTCTCGCGCGCCAGCGCCTTGTCCTGCGCCGACAAGGCCTTGTCTTCGAAGGCCTTCAGTTCCGGCGTGATGTAACGCTCGGCGTTCTTCAAGGTCTGGCGGCGGCGGTAGTCGTCCGGCACCTTGGTGGTCTGGCCGTGCGTGACTTCGATGTAGAAGCCGTGCACCTTGTTGTACTCCACGCGCAGGTTGGCGATGCCGGTGCGGGCCCGTTCGCGCGTCTCCAGGTCGACCAGGAACTGGCCGGCGTTTTCGGACAGCGCGCGCAGTTCATCCAGCTCGGCGTCGAAACCGCGCGCGAACACGCCGCCGTCGCGCACCATCGCCGCCGGCTCCAATGCCACCGCGCGTTGCAGCAGATCGAGGCAGGCTTCGGGCGTGGCCATGTCGGCGTGGATCGCGGCCAGCAGGCCGTCGTTATCGGTCAGCGCGCGTTGCATCGCATGGCGCAGCGCCGGCAGTTGCTGCACGCCGTCGCGCAGGCTGGCCAGGTCGCGCGGACGCGCCGACAGCAGCGCGATGCGGGTGGTGATGCGTTCGATATCCGGCACCTGCGCCAGCGTGTGCGACAGCGTGCCGGTGGCGTCGGCCTGGCCCAGCGCGGCGATGGCCTGGTGGCGCGAACGGGCGATGGCCTGGTCGCGGCGCGCATGGTGCAGCCAGTGGCGCAGCAGGCGCGAACCCATCGCGGTGCGGCAGTGGTCCAGCAGCGAGAACAGGGTAGGGGATTCCTGGCCGCGGATGGTCTCGGTCAGTTCCAGGTTGCGGCGGGTGGCCGCATCGAGGCCGATGAATTCGTTTTCGGTTTCGGTGGTCAGCGTGCGCACGTGCTGCAGGCCGCGTCCCTGGGTCGACTGGGCGTAGCGCAGCAGCGCGCCGGCGGCGCCGAACGCCGCGCCCAGGCCGTCGGCGCCGAAGCCGGTCAGCGTGGCCACGCTCAGTTGGTCGAGCAACGCCTTGTGGCCGCCGACCACGTCGAAGTGCCAGTCCGGCACGCGGCTGGTGTGGAAACTGAGGTGGCCGCTCATCGTTTCGTCGAACAGGTCGGCGTTATCGCCGCGCAGCACCTCGGCCGGCGCGATGCGCTCCAACTCCTGCTGCATGCGGGCGGTGACGGTGCGGCTGTCGCCGGAGAACTCCATCAGCTTCAGCGCGCCGCTGGCCAGCGACAGCCACGCCAGGCCGGCCGTGGCGACCTTGCGCTGGCTGATGATGCACATCGCCAGCAGCGGGCGTTCGGCCTTTTCCGGCAGCAGGTCGGCGTCGGTCAGCGTGCCCGGCGTGACCACGCGCAGCACCTTGCGTTCGACCGGTCCCTTGCTGGTGGCCGGGTCGCCGATCTGTTCGCAGATCGCGCAGGATTCGCCGATCTTGACCAGCTTGGCCAGATAGCCTTCGAGCGAATGGAAAGGCACGCCGCACATCTTGATCGGCTGGCCGCCCGAGCTGCCGCGCGCGGTCAGCGTGATGCCCAACACGCGCGACGCCTTTTCCGCATCCGAGTGGAACAGCTCATAGAAATCGCCCATGCGGTAGAACACCAACATGTCCGGGTATTCGGCCTTGATGCTCAGGTACTGCTGCATCATCGGAGTGACTTTTTCGGTGGGGCTGTTCTTGACGGCGGCGGCGTTGATTTCGTTCGGGACGGTGGTCATTGGTTCTTTTTCGGCGATGCGTGAGTCTGGTTTTGCGTAGGCTCAACCGGCCCGCGCGCGTAACCTGTCATTTTACCGCTTTCGGCCGTGCCACTGGTGAATTCGCGCAGCCGTCGTTCGTGGCGTACACTGGACTAACCCAAATGAGTGTCGAAGACTCGTTGAGAACGGCAGTTGAGCAAGCCCGCACGGGGCGGGACGGCCTCTTGGACTATGCGTTTAATACGCCGGAAGGCGAGGTGCGGGTTTTGGCAGATGTCGTTCTGGAAAATGATACGATCATTTGCAGAAACCTCTGCGTCTATGCGGCATCCGACCCGCCAGGCATAAAAAAATCGACAATTGCAAAAGAGTTGCTTGCTGAATTACGCGCCTTGCTGAAAGTTGGTAATGCGCTTGGATATGATGCAATGACTGTGCAAGGAAAGCGCACTGCCGGTAGTAGTTCTGCAAATGTGGGAAAGCTTGTAGATATCAGACGTAGGAGGAAGAAATGAATAAATCTGAAATCGGTGTCGAACTCATAAAATCGAAATGGCAACAGGCCAACGATGTCGAACGGGAACAGGTCTTGTTGGAGCTGAAGCAGCGAGGGCTGTCTATTACCGATGCAATACTGGCGCTGCGAAACTCGGGATTCTACTCGCTAGGCGAGGCGAAAGAATACATCTCTACCAGTCCTACATGGCATGTTGAGGTCGAAAATGGCAAGGTTCTGCATGAGGTAGCTTGGCAAGTCCTTGACGATTTCGTCGCTTCGCAACGACACAAGTCACGGCAGCCGTAGTGTCGATAGGGGCGTGTACCCGGACAGTTCGACTTGAACGGGGTGATGTCGGTCTCAGTATCGCCCTCTGTCGGAAAATTACCTAAAGAGACAAAGCGCCCGTCGAGCATCGTATGGCGCGCTTAATTGCTCCATTTCCTCAGGTGCGCCATCCTTCTACGTGCGTCCCATCATCATTTTGTAGTGCGGGCCGTGGCCCATCTTCTCGAAAACTTGCTCGAACACCGCCATGTAGGCGTCGATGGCGCCAGGCTCTAGGGAAATGAATAGGTCATCCATCGCGTAATGGGAGCCGTCATTTACCCAGGAAAACAGCGCGTTGCAGATCAATCGCTCCCTGCCCTCGAATTTCTCGCAGATCGCTTTCGGATCGATGCCGCCGAAGACCTTGAAGTAGTTTTCAACGATCCGTCGCAAGGTGTTCTGTATTGTGAAGTTGTTCTTATCATCGCGCTTCAATTCCGCCCAGAGCAGCTCGTAGGAGGTCTTTATGGGGTTGTCGGGTTTGGACTCGACACGGGACCCATTGGGCGTCTTGCGAACCATCCAGAAGGTTTCTTCGTTCATTGCTTTTCCGCGCCGGTCAGGGTTGAACGTGATCTCTTTGTGGAAGTAGACATTGTGGGTCAGTACGAATACTTGTTTGATCTGGCCGCCGGCGCGGACCTCGTCAAAAATCGCTTTTATCAAGCTGCTGACGATGAACAAAATGTCGCTGTCCAGGCTCGACACGGGATCGTCGAATACCACCACGCGGTTCGCGGAGATACCGCTTTCGGTCTCGCTACCTTTTAATAAGTGGTAGAAATACAAGAAGGTGACGAAGGACTTCTCGCCTTCGCTTAGCGTTTCCTGGGCGTTCTCGCCGTTGGCACGGACCAGCTTGTATTGAGTGCCTTCGGCTTGGGATAGCGTGAAGGTATGAAAACCGAAGGACTTGAGCAGGCTATTGATCGCGTTGATTGTCGGCTGGATGCTGGTCGCGCGCTTCTCCACGATTTTTAATGCTAGCGTCACTTTTTCCTTCTCCTCCGTTTTCTTTCTAATTTGCTCCGCGAGGTTGGTGATCGCCTTGGAGATGCCGTCGGAGTTTTTTGCGAAAGCGGTGAGAGTTTGCCCGAGCTCGGCTTCAACGATGTATTTCCAGACTTGCGAGGACAGGGCTCGTTTCTCTTGTGCGAAGTTCGCGACGATCGCGTTGTGCTTGATGACCTGGGCGTTGGCGTCGGCGACGATCTTGTTCGCTTCTGCGACGAGATCGTGTAACGAATGGAGCTCAACGCTATGGCTGGGTTCTTTTTTCTTCCGGTCGAGCAGGAGGCCGTTAGCGGCGAGCTTGGCTTCGATGGCCGAACGAGTCGTAGCGAACCGCTCTTGGTCCACGAACTGGCAAACGCTTTCCGCCACGGACCGCAGTTGCTCTTGCAGCGCCTTGGCGTCCGCCTCGTAGTCGCTCACCAGGGTGGTGATGGCGGCGGTGTCGGTCACAAACGTTTCGTCGAAATACTCGGCGATGCTGGCCTCGAAGCCATCCAGCACTTTTTGCTGACAGAACGGGCAATTCTCGTCGTTGACGGTGTAAAACGGCATGCCCTGCTTGACCCAGTCACTGTTTCCCAGCCGTTGGATCATCGCCGCGATGTTCACATCCTGTTTGCCCAACACCTTCTTGGCCAAGATGGCGTCGCTCTCATACCCGAGAATCTTGGCGGCGTTGATCGCAGGCGTAGAGCTTGCCACCGCTGGCTGCGGGCCATAGATGGTCTTTGCCCTGGTTGTAAGATCTTCCAGCGTGGTCAGCGTCGAGATGTTGGCGCCTTTCTCGCTGAGCACTCGATCCTTGAACTCGTCTTTTGAGCTGCGGACTCCTTCGAAGGCCGTCTTGAACGCGTCGTCGTGCGCGAGTTTTTGTTTCCAGCACGTCTTGATAAGCTCCGCATCCAGCGCCGCCAATTCGCCCTTTTTGCCTGACAGCCTGTCCGCGCCTAAAAGCACATCGGACAATTTTATGACCTCCTCGTCGATCGCGGCGATCGTCTTTTTCTGCTCATCGATTGCACGCTCGTTTTCCGCATCTGTCTCGCCCAATGTGAAGATGCCCTTCACTCGTGAGGAGGGAGTGAAATTCTTGGCCACGAAATCACGGTTATATACCAGCGTTTCCAGCGGCGCTCCTCGAGCCCAGTTTACTTTGCAGGAACCGAAGGAACCGGGATTCTGGATTACCCGGCTGATCGTGGTTTTGCCAGCACCGTTCGAGCCGAAAATAAAATTGAGTTTGCGCAGAGCGCCCAAGATTTCCGGCTGAGCGGAGTAGGTGGCCGCGTTGGCCAGCTCAATGGATTCGATCACGACATGGCCTCTGGTGTTGGTGGTGTATATACTCACTTTATTAATAGTAGTTTATAGTATTCGCATTAGGAAATTTTTATTAATAATTTGCATTCAATAGCAACATGCAACCCGCTTCCGGCCGATCTTGGGCGAAGCCGTGTGGCTCGCTGAGTGAGGAGGAGCAGCGCGCGGAATTTAGGGCCAGCGCGGCATTCAAGGCGGAATCGATCAAGAGGGAGCAAGTGGAAAACTCTTAAACGCAAGGAAGGCACTCATGGCCTGCGGTAAAAATCAGGAACGAATGGATTCCCAAGGCGAGCCGAACGAGGAAGATGCCAAGGCGATAAACGCGCTGGCTGCGTTGGCGACTATCCTGCTTTTGCTGGCCTTCTTTATCGCCAGATCAACTTTTGGCTCGCCTGTGCGAGTGGCCGTGCTTTTCGGCTTGGCTGCTGTGCTAGGCGCGCTCGTTCTCGTTGGCGCTGTCGGTAGCGTGCTTCGTGTTCCTTTTCAGCGGTTCTATGGGCTTCGCTATGCATGTCTTTCGCTCGTCGCCTTGGCTGCATATGTCGCTCGGATAAGCGGCCTAGCCTACATCAACGCTATTTTTCACATCGATCCCGGAGCGTTGCCCTTGGGCTATGATGAACGCCATTTGAAAACTAGACCTCTCTCTAAATGACTGCGACGACACCCACCACAATGCTCATTCAAATGCCTGGACCAGCTGGAACGTTCGAGCCGCAGCTTACGGATCGCGCCAACTTTGATGTCATTGCTGAACGCTCGCGTGAATTGCGGCGTCTCTTGGCAGGTCGCGGCATTGTTTTTCACCGCGACGGCACGCTTGGAGTTTTGCTGCGGGACGCGGAGAGCTACGCTGCTGGTCGGGCTGCAGGAAAGTCCAATGTGGAGATGCGACAGTTCGTGAATGCGATGCACGCCTACCGGCTCGCCGAAGCTATTTTGCCAACTCAATTTGATCCAGACGTTGAACAGTGCTTGCGGCGCATTGCCGGGAACGATGTCAATCTGTCGGGCCGGCAGCCGTCCATGGGCAAGGACCATTTGTGGGAACTTGAATTGCTTATCTTCCTGCGCCGACGCGGCATGACGGTTCGGCTTCAAGATCCGCCGGATCTAATGCTCGCGCTGGGCGGCGGAGACTATCCGATCGCCTGCAAAAAGATTTACTCTGAAAAAGGTGTTCAGGGTCAGATGCAAAAGGGGGCTAGGCAGCTTGGCAAGCTCGGTCTTGGTGGCATCGTAGCCTTCAACATCGATGACCTGATCGTCGAGGACAGCATCCTCAACAGTCGCTCACGGCAGGAGGCTGGGGATATTTTGGCCACGCTTAATGCGCAGTTTATTTTGCGGCACCAGAGGAGCATGGCTAAGTATATTGCAGATGGCCGTTGCGACGGCGTGCTAGTGTCAGCTTCGTCGCTGGTGGATGTAGAGACGGCGAGCCCGAGGTTCGTCAATTTTACCGAGGTTGCGTTATGGAGCCCCCCTGAGGCGACGCCGGCAGCAAAGGCTAGGATAGGCGAATTAAGTTGTATGCTTTCTAAGCCTTCGACGCGCGCTCAAGCTATACCAGTCGCATGACGTGGGCGTATGTCTCTTGAAAAGTTCAAGTCCAGGCTGAATGAGCTGATAGCGGACAAGAACAACAGCGTCTTGGCCCTATCGGGCAAGTGGGGCGCAGGTAAGACTTTCTTATGGAACGACGTCAGCGTGCGGTCGGCGACCCCAGCCGCGCGCGGCGCTCTACATTGCTTCCTTGTTCGGTGTTAAGGATATCGTGCAGCTCAAGGTGAGGTTGCTCCAGCCGACGCTCCTCGATTGCCAAGTGGGCAAGGTCGGGCGTGATGCCGGACTCGTGTTGATCAACTGCGCGACCAAAGTCTTGAAGTGCCACTGGGGACAGTTGGTTTGACGCGCTTCAGTTTGAGACTGAGTTTTCTCGAGGCGCCAGCGGGAGCAGCAGCGCCCGCTGGCTGCCGCGCAGCAGGAACACGCCATACAGGCACAGCGGCAGCACCGCCAGCACGGCGGCCAACGGCAGCACCGAACCCTCGCCGGTGCTGGCCGCCGTCAGCGCCGACGTCACCAGCGCAAAGTCCCACAGGCCGTGCACCACCACCATCGGCCACACCGAGCGCGTGCGCAGGCGGATGGCGGCATAGCCCACGCCCTGCAGGGAGGCCGTCACCGCCTGCCACAGCGCGCTGCCGAAGTCGCCGGTCGCCATGCCATTGAGCGTGTGCACCACGCCGAACAGCAACGACGAGATCAGCACGGCCGGCCAGATCGCATGCCGGTCCAGCAGGCTTTGCAGCAGCACCGAGCGGAACATCAGCTCTTCCGACACCGCCACCAGCGCCGTATTGCAGCCGACGATCAGCAGCACCTGCGACGGCGGCCAGCCGGCCGCCCACGCCACCAGCAGCATCAGCAGCGAATACAGCAGCGGCGGCCAGACCAGCGCCAGCGATTTCCACGATTCGGGAGCGCGCAGGCCGGCGGCGCGGCGTTCGCTGGAGGCCAGCGCCACCAACAGGGAAAACAGGACCGCCAGCACCCACGCCGGACCGATGCCGCCGGCCACCGATTCAAACAACGATAGCTGCCGCCCGCCGTTGAGCAGTCTGGCGACGCCCAAGGTCAGGCCCAGCCACACTGCCAGCGCGCCCAGCGCCAACGGTAAGGTAATGCGGAGTCTTTTCATGTGCCTGCTTCGTGATTTATCTACACAGCAATAATACATGAACCCACCCCGGCGGCGATCCAGGCGGAACTGTGTATTAAAGACAACAGCGATTTTCAGTGTTTGCGCCTGAAACGCTCATGTTTCCGGTCCTGTACAAAAAAAATATCCGACAACTATTGTGACGAAAAATTAATTAAGCAATACTTAAGTTGAAACTTTTGCATGTCTTGTTCGCAACACATGAAAGTTTCACTGGGCATATTTTTTCTTGGAAATGAATATGTTCGGGGTGGAATTTGGCTGGCCGCACAGGGAAAACAGACTTTTCGGATCAACGATAAAATTAAGGGTATAGCAGGCATGAAACTTTCAGTGAACCCGTCACCGACTCCCCGCCTCAAAAAGGCCGGGGCAAAGCTGCGTCCTACCGCTGGACGCATGTTAATCGCCTTCATGGCATTGGGCTGGACCATCTCCAGTTCCGCCGCCGTCATCGCCCAGGATGGACCGACCGCGAGCCAGCCTACCGGCGACTTCTGGCAGGACGTGGGCGCCGCCAACGGCAGGACCTCGCAGTCCGCCAGCAGCACCGGCCCGCGCCGCTTCCACGCCGCCAGCCTGAACCGCAACGGCCTGAAGCAACTGGCCAAGTCGGCGCCACTGGAACGCACCGAGGCCGCCGCCGTCAGCCCGCTGATCATTTCCCTGCCACACCCGGACGGCGGCTACCAGCGCTTCGCCATCGTCGACTCGCCGATCATGGAAGCCGGCCTGGCCGCCAAGCACCCTGAAATCAAGACCTATGCCGGCAAAGGCATCGACGATCCGAACGCCAGCCTGCGCATGGACATCACCCCGCTGGGCCTGCACGCTTCGGTGCGCACGCCGGCCGGCGCCTGGTATGTCGATCCGCAAACCGCGCTGGACGACAGCGTCTATAACAGCTATCACAGCCGCGACCTGGCCAACCGCCACGGCGCGCTGCGCGAAGCACCGCTGACCGAGGCGCAGATCGCCTTGTCGCAGGGCTTCTATCACGCCGATGACAAGGTCGAAGTGCGCGGCGCCGGCTTCACGCCGGGCGCCTCGGTCACCGTGTCGGTGCGCAATGAGGGCGACAGCGGCACGCGCCAGAGCGTGGTCGTCACCGCCGATGCCGAAGGCGTGATCAACACCACGCTGGTGGCCGATCCGTCGCGCAACACCGGCGCCTTCGAAGTCAGCGCCACCGACGGCAAGTCGACCAGCACCGTGGCCTACCACGTGGTGGACGACCAGTCCGTGGCCGCTCCGGTTTCCGGCAACCAGCTGCGCACCTATCGCCTGGCGCTGGTCACCGATCCGTCCTACGCCACCTACTTCGGCGGTTCGGCCAATGTGACGGCGGCCAAGGTCACGCTGATCAACCGCGTCACCCAGGTCTATGAAGACGAGACCGCGATCCGCCTGATCCTGATCAACAATACCGACGCCCTGAACCTGGACACGCCGGCGCAGATGACCGGCACCAACGGTCCTTGCGGCGGCGCCGCCTGCTACACCACCACCCAGGCCGCGGGCTGCGCCAGCTCGACGCTGAGCCGCAACCGTATCGTCGCCGGCCTGCTCGCCGGCGCCGGCAACTACGACATCGGCCACATCGCGTTCGGCCTCAACGGCGGCGGCATCGCCAGCCTCGGCGTGGTCGGCGGCAACAGCAAGGCCCAGGGTTGCACCGGCATTCCAACGCCGGTCGGCGACTTCTACGCGGTCGACTATGTGGCGCATGAAATGGGCCACCAGTTCTCCGGCAACCACACCTTCAACGGCGTGATCGGCAGTTGCTCGGGCGGCAACCGCAACGCCGGCACCTCGGTGGAACCGGGCAGCGGCTCGTCGATCATGGCCTACGCCGGCATTTGCGGCACCGACAACCTGCAAAACCACAGTGACGCCTATTGGTCGCAGCGCAGCTTCGATGAAATCGTCACCTATACCTCGGGCGCCGAAACCATTCTCAACGAAGTGCAGAACCTGGTGCTGGCCAACTTCGCCAGCGGCCAGCAGTTCAAGCTGAGCTACAACGGCAACAAGTCGGCCGCCATCATCAACGGCAGCAACTTCACCACCGCCGGCGTGAAGGCGGCGATCGAAGGCATCAGCGGCTGGCCTGCCGGCGGCACCGTCAACGTCAGCGCACTCAGCAATAACGCCGCGACCATCACCTTCGGCGGCGCGCTGGCCGGCACCAACGTGCCGATGCTGCAGCTGGTCGATTGCAGCGGCGCCTGCACCGGCTACGTCGGCGAAATCGCCGTCGGCGGCAGCACCACCCGGCGTGGCTCGCTGTCGTTCACCGGCAATACCACGCCGGTGGTGACGGTGGCGGCGGGCTACACCATCCCGGTGCGCACGCCGTTCGCGCTGACCGGCAGCGCCGCCGACGGCGAAGCCGACACGCTGACCTACCTGTGGGAGCAGAACGACCGCGCCAGCGGCAGCGGCACCGGCTTGGTCAGCAACACCAAGACCAATGGTCCGCTGTTCCGCCAGTTCGGCGTGCGCGCCGTGGTCAGCGAAGAGGACGCCATCAAGTACGGTTCGCCGGGTGAAAACCACGTCAGCACCAATCCGACCCGCGTGTTCCCGGACCTGTCGCAGATCCTGGCCAACAACACCAACGCCGAAACCGGCGCCTGCCCGGTCGCCGGCGCGACGCCGACCGCGGCCAACATCGAGTGCTACTCGGAGTTCCTGCCGACCGTCGACTACGTGGGCTACAGCGCCAACGCCAATCCGGCCGCGCTGAACTTCCGCCTGACGGCGCGTGACGGCCGTGGCGGCGTGGGCAACGCCAGCACCAAGCTGGTGCTGGCGCCCAACGCCGGTCCCTTCCTGGTGACGTCGCCCAACAGCGCAGTGTCGCTGGATGGCGGCTCGACCCAGACCGTGACCTGGAGCGTGGCCAACACCGACGTCGCGCCGGTGAACACCGCCAACGTCAAGATCTCGCTGTCCACCGACGGCGGCAACACCTATCCGCACACGCTGGCGGCCAGCACGGCCAACAACGGCAGCAAGATCGTCACCTTGCCGCTGGTGGCCAGCAGCACGGCGCGCATCAAGGTGGAAGCGCTCGACAACATCTTCTTCGATGTGTCGAACGCCAACTTCACGATCCGCCTGGTGGGCGATGTCAACGGCGACGGCAGCGTCAACTGCGACGACCTGGCGCTCATCAAGGCCGCGCTCGGCAAACGCACGGGCCAGGCCGGCTACGATGCGCGCGCCGACCTGAACAAGGATGGCGTGGTCGATGCGCGCGACCTGGCAGCCGAGTCGCAACGCCTGCCGGGCGGTTGCCGCCTGTAAGCCGCCACACACTAGCGGCGCCGCCGCCGGGGCACACCCGGCGCGGCGCCGATGCTGAATCTAAGCCTGATGGGCAAAGGAAAATGAATATGTTGAGTTTGAATAAATGGAAATTCCAGGCCGGCGCCGCGTTGCTGGCCGCCGCTTTCGCCGCGCCGTCGGCCTATGCGGCCGATCCGGTGTTGAGCATCGTCGCCAGCCCATCGAGCGGCGTGGTGGGCTCGACCATCGAGCTGGACATCCGCATCGACGGCATCACCGACCTGTATGGCTACAACTTTTCGCTGGTGTTCAATCCGGCCTACCTGCAAGCGACCGGCGCCAGCGAAGGCGGCTTCCTGGGTTCGGACGGCGGCGCCACCGATTTCGGTGCGGCCGATGTGGCCGGCACGCCGGGTCTGGCGTCCTATGTGTACGGCTTCAAGTTCGGCGCCGTGCCCGGCGTCAGCGGCGGCGGCAGCCTGGCGCACCTGAGCTTCAACGTGATCGGCGCCGGCACCAGCACGCTGAGCTTTACCGATGCGTTGTTTCTGAATTCCAACCTGGTCGACATCAACACGCAGCTGGCCACGCAAACGCTGGTGACCACCGCCGTGCCGGAACCGCAGACCTACCTGATGCTGGGCGTTGGCCTGGTCGGCCTGGCGGCGCTGCGCCGCCGTAAAGTCGGCTAATGGTTCACCGCGCTGCCGCCTTGCGGCGGCAGCGCTTCATACTTCTTCAGTAGTTGCGGCAGGCGCTTGCGGCCCTTGCCGCCCAGCCAGTTCCACATCTGGTCCACGGCGGCGCCGTGCGCGCCATAGTAGTCCTTGTTGACCATCAACCACAGCGAGTGCGAACTGAGCGGCTGCTCCAGCCGCACCAGCTCCTTGCCATGCTCGCGCGCCAGCAGTTCGTCCATATCGCCGGCCAGGTTGAGCGACATCGCCACCGCATCGATACGGTGGCGCTTGAGCTTGTCGAAATTGCGGCGGGCGTCGGCGGCGCCGTCGTCCACCTGCATGCCGGCCGCGCGCAGCTCGCCGGCGAACGATACGCCGTGCGACACGCCGACCCGGCGCCCGCGCAGGTAGCCGTTCAGGTCCGCGCCTGCGGCCGCCCGGTCCGCCGCGCGCACGATGATCACGGTGGTGTGCTGCAAGCCGCGCGCGGGATCGGGCCGGCCCTGGGCATCGAGCGGATAGACCACCGACGCCAGCCCGGCGGGCGGGGTCGCCAGCGCGGTGGCGTCGATCTGGCCGGCGTTCAGCGCCAGCAGCAGGCGCGCGGTCGGCAGGCGCAGCAGTTCGGTTTTGCAGCCGGCTTGCGCCGCCATCTCCACCAGCAGTTCCACGCTGGCGCCGGGCGCCGCCGGCACGCTGTCGGCGCCGATGAAATAGGGCGGCGCGTTTTGCGTGGTGTAGCCGATGCGCAGCGCGCAGCCTTGGGCGTTGGCGACCAGCGTCAGCAGGAAGAGGGCGAAGGCCGATGGGCGCGTCAAGTTCATGGCATGTGAATTATTACATCTGTGAAGTATGCGGCGGCTGCGGCCAGCCAACATGCTGGAGCCTAACATGAACGCCGGCAGCGCAATGATCCACTGCCGGAGGCGGTCGCCACCATCTCAAAAAAATTTTAAAAATTTCTGTCGATTTGACGCGTGCTGCTTCGTCGTGGAGGTAGAGTGAGCATTCTCACTCGTCCCAACCCCACATAAAGGAGAGCATCATGGCTGCAAAAGTAGATCCGATTCCAGAAGGCATGCACAGCGTCACCCCCCACCTGGTCGTCGATGGCGCGGCGGACGCCATCGCGTTCTATACCAAAGCGTTCAAGGCCACCGAGACCGCGCGCATCCCCGGCCCGGACGGCAAGCTGATACACGCCGCCGTGCGCATCGGCGATTCCACCGTCATGCTGGTGGACGAGTTCCCCGACTGCGGCAGCGTCAGCCCCAAGAAGCTCAATGGCAGTCCGGTCACGCTGCACATCTACGTGCCCGATGTCGACGCCACCTACGCCCAGGCGATCGCCGCCGGCGCCAGCGAGAAGATGGCGCCGGCCGACATGTTCTGGGGCGACCGTTACGGCCAGGTCACCGACCCGTTCGGCCACATCTGGTCGATCGCCACCCACACCAAGGACGTGACGCCGGAGGAAATGGGCGCGGCGATGCAACAGCAAATGCCCAACTGCGGCTAACCGGAGAGTGCCATGCGTTTCATGATTATCGTTAAAGCCACCGAAGATTCCGAAGCGGGCAAGATGCCGAGCGTCGAGCTGCTGACCGCGATGGGCAAGTTCAACGAAGACCTGGTCAACGCCGGCGTGCTGCTGGCCGGCGAGGGCGTGCATCCCAGCTCCAAGGGCGCGCGCATCCTGTACGACGGCCCCAAGCGCACCGTCATCGACGGCCCGTTCGCCGAGACCAAGGAACTGATCGCCGGTTTCTGGCTGATACAGGTGAAGTCCAAGGAGGAGGCCATCGAGTGGATGAAGCGTTGCCCGAATCCGTTCGACGTGCCGTCGGAAATCGAAATCCGCCAGGTGTTCGAGATGGAGGATTTCGGCGAGGCCGCCACGCCGGAGCTGGTCGCGCAGGAAGAAGCCTTGCGCGCCCGCATGTGATGCTGCTACCTTAGCGAAAAACCAGGAGTATGCGATGGAATTCATGATACTGCGCCGCGCCAACCAGAGCACCGAACGCGGCCAGCAGCCGCCCGCGCTGGAGCCGGGAACCTTTCTCAAACCCAGCACGGAAGCGGTGCGCCTGCTGCGGCGCGACGGCGAATGGAGCCTGCTGCACGGGCCGTTCGCGCCCCGGGAACTGGTGGCCGGCTTCACGCTGATCGAGGCCGAATCGAAAGAGGACGCCATCGAACAGGTGCGCTGGTGGCCCTTGTTCGACAGCGGCGCAGTCTATGAAATCCGCGACGCCGGTTGCCCCGGCAACTGCCTCGGCTTCGACGAACGCGGCACGGCGGCGGGCACGCTGCCGCGCCGCGACGAAGCCTTGACGCGCTATGTGATCTTCATCCGTTCCGATGCCGACCTGGAGGCCGACCTGGTGCCGCCGCCGGAAATCATCGACGTGATGAACGCCTACAACGAAGCGGGCGTGCGGCAGGGCGTGCTGCTGGCCGGCGAGGGCCTGAAGGCCAGCGCCTCCGCCACCCGGGTCCACTTCGCCAATTCGAAAACCTCGGTGGTCGACGGCCCGTTCGCCGAAGTCAAGGAACTGATCGCCGGCTACTGGATGGTGCAGGCGGCCTCGCTCGACGAGGCCATCGCCTGGGCCAAGACCTATCCCTATCCCAGTCCGGGCGACCTGACGCTGGAAATCCGCGAAGCCTGCGAGCGCATCGCCCACCAGGAATTTACGCCGGAGATGCGCGCCGCCGAAGAACGCCTGCGCGCCGAACTGCTGGAGAGCGGCCTGCGCGAGGCCTTCAGGAAGAAAGCCCGTGGCGGTTGACGTTTCCAGGATCGTCGAAGCGGTGTGGCGGATGGAGTCCGCCAAGATCATCGCCGTGCTGGCGCGCATGCTGCGCGACGTCGGCCAGGCCGAGGAGCTGGCGCAGGATGCGCTGGTGATGGCGCTGGAGCGCTGGCCGGAAAGCGGCGTGCCGGACCAGCCGGCCGCGTGGCTGACCACCGTCGCCAAGAACCGCGCGCTGGACCTGTTGCGGCGGCGCCAGCTGCACCAGCAAAAGGAAGCCGAGCTCACCTACGAAATCGAAGGCATGTTGCAGGACGCCGCGCCCGACCTCGACTCGGCCGTGGCCGACGCGCTGGAAAACGATATCGGCGACGACCTGCTGCGGCTGCTGTTCGTGGCCTGCCACCCGGTGCTGCCGACCGACGGCCGGGTGGCGCTGACCTTGCGCATGCTGGGCGGCCTGAGCACCGAGGAGATCGCCCGCGCCTTCCTGGTGCCGGAAGCGACGGTGGCGCAGCGCATCGTGCGCGCCAAGCGCACGCTGGCCGAGGCCAAGGTGCCGTTCGAAGCGCCGCGCGCGCACGAGCTGGTCGAGCGGCTGGCGTCGGTGCTGCAGGTGATCTACCTGATCTACAACGAAGGCTATTCCGCCAGCGCCGGCGCCGACTGGATGCGGCCGGCGCTGTGCGAGGAAGCGCTGCGGCTGGGGCGCATCCTGGCCGAGCTGGCGCCGGATGAGCCCGAGGTGCACGGCCTGGTGGCGCTGATGGAGATCCAGTCCTCGCGCGCCCGCGCCCGCGTCGGGCCTAAGGGCGAGCCCATCCTGCTGCTGGAGCAGGACCGCGCGCGCTGGGACCAGCTGCTGATACGGCGCGGCCTGGCGGCGCTGGCGCGCGCCGGGCAAACCGGACGTGGACTGGGCTCCTACGGCGTGCAGGCGGCCATCGCGGCCTGCCATGCGCGCGCGCGGCTGGCGGCAGACACCGACTGGCAGCGCATCGCCGCGCTATACGACGCGCTGGCGCAGCTGACGCCGTCGCCGGTGGTGGAGCTGAACCGCGCGGTGGCGCTGGCGATGGCCTTCGGGCCGGCGGCCGGGCTGGAAGTGGTGGACGGCCTGATGGATGTGGCGGCGCTGAAGCACTACCACCTGCTGCCCAGCGTGCGCGGCGACTTCCTGTCCAAGCTGGGACGCCACGACGAGGCGCGCCATGAGTTCGAACGCGCGGCGCAGCTGACGCACAACGAGTGCGAACGCACCTTGCTGCTGGCGCGCGCCGCCGCCCAATAAAAAAAGCTGGCCCCACGGGAGTGAGGGCCAGCAAACCTTGGTACAACAAGCTCGTTACAACCCAGCGATTACAGCTTGGCGCGCAGACCCAGGTAGAAGGTGCGGCCGTTCGAGTAGAGTGCGCGCGGCTGGTCGGGCGTTTCCGCGTACATCTTGATGGTGGTGTTGGTCAGGTTCAGCGCGTCGAAGGTGATCGACAGCTGCTCGTTGATCTTGTAGTTCAACGAGCCTGCCAGGTTGCCCGCGCCCTTCACGTGCTGGGCGGCGCCACGGTCCACGCCAGCCTTGTAGCTGGAACGATAGTTGTAAGCCAAACGCGCGCTGAACTTGGCATCCTCGTAGAAGCCGGTGATGTTGTAGGTGCTCTTCGAGGAGTTCAGCAGCGCGGTGCCGTCGGCCAGCTTGCCATCGGCGTAGGTGTAGTTGGCCAGCACGCCGAAGCTGCTGAACAAAGGCTGCTGGTAGCTCAGCTCCACGCCCTTGTTCTTGCCGCTGGTGGTGTAAGGCGAGGTGATCTGGTACTCCGTCATCTTGCTTTGCTTGTTGTTGAAGAAGGTGCCCACGCTGCCGCCCTGCGCCACCACCGACACCAGGTCCATGTAGAACAAGCCTGCCGACAGCGAGGATTTCGGCGCGAAGTACCACTCGGCGCTGACTTCCGCGTTGTTGGAGCGGACCGGGTCGAGCTTGACGTTGCCGCCGGAAGCGCTGAGCGCATCGTCGTTCAGCGACACCGAGCCACCCAGCGCGCTGTAGTCGGGACGCGAGATCGCCCGTGCCAACGCGCCGCGCACCACCAGGTCCTGGTTCACGTCGACCTTGACGTTGGCGCTAGGCAGCACGTCGTTGTAGGTGCGTTCGAAAGTCGTCGGGGTGTAGGGGCCGAAGGCCGAACCGACGATCGGCTTGGTGCCGCCGGACAGGTTGACGATCGAGGTCTGCTTGGTGCGCACGCCGCGCAGGCCGACGTTGCCGCTCCAGCTGTCGCCGGCCAGGTTGGCCATGCCGTACAGCGCGGTGGTCTTCTCGTTGACCTTGAATTCATCCTGCCAGTTGTGGCGGGCCACGAAGTCCAGCACGCGGTTGCCCGGTACCGCGCCCCAGGCGCCCAGCGCCGCGCCGTCGTAGCGGAAGTAGGCCGACGACAGGCCGCCGCCCAGGTTGGAGGCGAAGTCGCTCGGATACTGCTGGCCGCTCCAGGCCGGGCCGGGATTGGTTTCGCCCAATGGGCCCAGTCTGGATTCCAGCGGGTGCTCGGCGCTGCGTTTGTGGTCGGTGGCGCGGACGCCGAACTTGATCGAATCGAGCACGCCCTGGCTGATGCGCAGCTCGCCGTCCAGCTGGGCGTAGTGTTCCTTGTCGATCGATTGCGACTCGCCGCCGCCGCCCCAGGCGGTGCTGCCCGGCGAAGTGGTCACGCCGCCGGGATACGAGACGGTGGCCGGGCTCAGGCCGTTCAACTGGTAGCTCATGCCGCCGCTGACATTGTTCTGGTAGTAGACGTCGCCATGGTCCCAGCCTTCGCCGTGGGTCATGCCGGCCTTGCCGCTGAGAGTCAGGTCCTGCGTGGCGCGGTAGCGGAAGTTGAAATCGACGTAGTAGGCTTCGCCGCCGGCGTCCGGACGGTAGATGTTGTCGACCTCGCCCGAGTTGGTGGCGAAGGAAGCGCCGGTGATGGTGTTGCCCTTGGTGGTGACGCTGGTTGGCACCCGGTTGTCGCGATTGAAGGAGTTGCCCGGCGCCGCCAGCCAGTTGGTGTTCTGGTGCGGTGCGTCCAGCTTGGAGTAGAAGCCGTTCAAGTCCAGCGTCAGGTCTTTCGACGGCTTGAACTCGACGTCGAAGGCGCCGCCTTCACGTTTTTTCTTTTGCTCGAACAGCGAGGCGCCGATGAAGGTCGGCACGTACATGCCTGCCAGCGCCGGATTGGCCTTGGCGGCCGCGCTGTTCTTGCCGACCGTCACATAGCCCAGTACTTCCTGGCCATCGCGGCGCACCGTGGTTTTTTCGGAGAAGGCCTGCACCAGCACGCCGGCGGTGTTGGTGTCGTTTTTCCAGGCGAACAGACCGGAAAATTGCGGTTCGGTTTTCTTGGACAGATCGTTGTACACCGCCTGCACCGACGCTTCCAGCGTCAGCGCCTTCTTGAATTCCAGCGGACGGCGGGTGATGACGTTGATGGCGCCGGACACGCCGCCTTCGACCAGGTCGGCGGTCTGCGATTTATGCACCACGATCGAGCTGACCAGCTCGGACGGCAGCAGCGAGAAGCTGCTGGAACGGCCGACGTTGCCGCCGAACTGGTTCAGTACGAACCAGTCGCCGGTGCTGATGGCGTGGCCGTTGAACAGGGTTTGTTGTAGGGATGGGCTGGTGCCGCGCAGGCTGACGCGATCGTTCTCGCCGAAGCCGCCTTCGCCGCCGGCCGACGACTGGATGTTCACGCCGGGCAGGCGCTGGATGGCGTCGGCGACGTTCTTGTCGGGCATCTTGCCGATGTCTTCCGCAGTCACCACCTCGACCACCGAGTCGGCATTGCGTTTTTGCTTCAGCGACTGTTCCAGGGCGGCGCGTACGCCCGAAACGGTCACGACGGCGGTGGGCGCGTCGGCCGGCGGCGTCGCCTGTTGCGCCAGCGCCGGCGTCGCGTAGAAGGCGGCGGCGATCATCATGCCGACTGCGGCGGCGATCGGTGTCAGGCCGGCGCGGGCCGAGGTGGCGTTCGTTGCTGCGTACTGTTGAAACGTCATTGCAAATCTCCTAGCGGCCCAGGACGGGCCTGTTCACTTCTTGTGATGATGAATCTTTCGCAAGATTCCCCCTTGCAAACCAAACAACCAAACCAGTTCGATGCCAATATACTGTAAACAATGATACCAAAGCGCTACCAGTTGTAAAAAATAACAAGCTTGTGGTGTTTTTTAGACAAAAAATCGCTTAGTATTCACCTGTTTGGTGCGAAATGTTAAAAATAACTCAAGACGACCATCAATTTTTGGTACTTAATTGGTACTGGAGTAGGGCAAAAGGAGTCGTATGGTGACATTGACCAACATCATGAAAGTGCTCGGCGATACCAGCAGCCTGCCGCTGTATCACCAGTTGCAGCGGGCCTTGCGCGAGGCCATCGCCCAGCGCGTGCTGTTGCCGGACGACGCCCTGCCGCCGGAGCGCAAGCTGGCCAGCGACTTGAATGTGTCGCGGCTAACGGTGCGCAAGGCGCTCGACGGTCTGGTGGCGGAAGGCTTGCTGGTGCGGCGTCCCGGATCGGGCAACTTCATCAACCACACCCGCATCGAGCAGAATTTTTCCAAGCTCAGTTCATTTTCCGAGGACATGCGGGCACGCGGCCGGCAGCCCAGCAGCACCTGGCTGGAGCGCAGCGCCGGCGCCGCCACCTGCGAAGAGGCGGCGCGGCTGCGCCTCGCTCCGGGCGAGCAGGTGTACCGCTTTCACCGCATCCGCTTTGCCGATGCGACGCCGATGTGCGTGGAATACGCGACGGTGCCGGGCGACTGCCTGGCGTCGCTGGAGTCGGTGGATAAATCGATGTACGAGGCGCTGAACCGCAGCGGCAACCGGCCGGTGCGGGCCGTGCAGCGGCTGTCGGCCTTGCTGTTGAGCGCGGAGCAGGCGCGCCTGCTGGAGGCGCGGGAGGCGGATGCGGGACTGGCCGTCGAACGCTTGGGCTTCCTGTCCGACGGCCGGGTGGTGGAGTTTTGCCGCTCGTATTTCCGCGGCGATGCCTACGACTTCGTGGCGGAGCTCAGCTCGGTCTGAAACCAGCCCAGCGCGTCTTCCCACAGCGGTTGCGCCTTGGCCTTGAAGTAGCCCATGTGGCCGATCGCGCCGATGCCGGCGCGGGCCGGGTCGATGGTCACGCGGGTGACGCGGGCGTTGCGGTAGCCGGCCATGAAGGCGTCGCGCGAGGCCGGGCCGGCCCACAGGTCGTCCAGCGAGTTGATCGCCAGCACCGGCGTGCGCACCCGGTCGTAGCTGCCGCGGATGCCGTGCATCTTGGGATCGTCGAAGAAGTAGTGCGGGTAGCGGCACCAGCCTTTCCATTGGCGGTAGACGCTGAGCGGCAAGTCCTCGCCCATGCCCAGCTTGCTCCACGCCAGATAGCCGTGCCAGCGCGTCAGCAGCGGACCGAGAAAATTCCAGGTGAACCAGACCTTGGCCCGTTCCAGCGGCGGCATCCAGCCGTGCCAGCCGGCGCTGGTGCCGAACAGATAGCTGGCGGCGATCCTGTGCTGGTTGGGCAGCAGCCCGAGCGCGTGGCCGCCGTAGGAATGGCCGACCAGCAGCAAGGGCGCGTCGTCGCTGGCCATGTGCTCGACGGCGGCGGCCAGGTCGAGCCGGCCCCAGTCCAGGAAATCCACTGCGAAGCCCTTCAGCGTGGCCGGCCTGGACAGGCCGATGCCGCGATAGTCCAGGGTCAGCACGCGGTAGCCGCGCGTGGCGGCGAACTCGGCGAAGCGGCGGTAGTAGCCCTGCGGCACGCCGGTGGCGCTGGCCACGACCAGATGGGCCAGCGTCGCGCCGGCGGCGGGGTAGAGCGTGGCGACGATGGGGTAGCCGTCGGCCGCGTGGAGGGTAAGTTGCTCAGTCGTTTGCTTGGTCATTGCGGTGTCCTTGTAGTTGAGCGCGCAGCAGGGGGAACAGGGCGGCGCTGACCAGTTCCATCGGCGCCACGCTGCCGGCCACGCGCGCTTGCAGCAGCGCGCCTTCGTAGGCGGCCACGATCAGCGCGGCCAGCCCGGCGGCGTCGGCGATCCTGCCCGAGGCTTCGAAAGCGAGCGCCAGCCGGGCGCGGATGGCGGCAAAGCCGGCGGCCAGCGCCTGGCGGATGGCGACGTCCTCCACCGACGATTCCAGCGCCACCGTGGCCAGCGGGCAGCCGCGCTGGAAGCCGCTGGCGGCCAGGCCTTGTTGGGCGCGGGCGATCCACAGTTCCAGCGCCGCCACCGGATCGGCGCCGGGCAAGAGTTTGTCGAGCAGGGCGCACAGATCGGCCACCTGCTGTTCGATGGCCGCCACCGCCAGCTCGGTCTTGCCGCCGGGGAAGTGGTGGTACAAGCCGCCCTTGGGCGTGTCGGCGAGGGCAAGGATTTCGCTGAGGCCGACGCCGTGCAAGCCCTTGTGCTGCAAGGCGTTGCCCATGGCGCGGATCAGCCGGTCTCGGGTAGGTAGTGTGGTCATGGTTCCACTGTACAGACCGGTCGGTCTGTTGGCAAGTGAAAAAATAGTCCCGGCGCACCAGGACCATGTCTTTTTAAGCCAGCGTGGCTTCGAGGATCTTGACCAGGGCTTCGATGCCGTCGGCGTCGGTCTGGTCGAAGCGGTTCGGCAGCGGGCTGTCGAGGTCGAACACGCCGACGATCTCGCCGCCGGCGCCGCGCACCGGCACCACCAGCTCGGAACGCGAGTTGACGTCGCAGGCGATGTGGCCGGGGAAGGCGTGCACGTCCGCCACGACGATGGACTTGCCTTCCACTACGGTGGTGCCGCAGACGCCGCGGCCTTTCTTGATGCGGATGCAGGCCGGCTTGCCCTGGAACGGTCCCAGCACCAGCTCGTCGCCCTTGAGGAAGTAGAAGCCGGCCCAGTTCAGGCCCGGCATGCTGTTGAACACCAGCGAGCTGAAGTTGGCGGTGTTGGCGATCAGGTCGCTTTCGCCGTGCACCAGGCCGGTCAGCTGCGAGCGCAGGTCGTCGAACATGGCGCGTTTGGCTTCGGGCGTATCGGTGCCGTAGGCGGTGTCGCTGAGGGTGAAAGTCATGATGATCTTTTAAGAAAAATTTTCCAGGACGATATGGTAGCCGTTTCGGCGCCGACGCGCTGCTTATCGGCCCAGGACTAGCCCAGGGTCTCGCTCGCCAGCCGGCGCAGCAGGGCGGCGGCCGGGTGGCCTTCGGCGACGATCAGGCCCAGCCCGGCGGCCAGTTGGTCGCCTTCCTTCAGCTTGCGGTAGGCCACGCCGCTGCGGCTGATCGCCGCGAACGAGGCCGGCAACAGCGCCATGCCCTTGCCGGCCGCCACGTCGCTCAGCAGCACGTGATGGTCGTGCGGCTCCAGCAGGAAGCGCGGGGCGAAGCCGTGCTTGCGGAACACCGCGTGGCAGTGGTCGAAGAAGGCCGGCTGGCGCGCCCGTTCGAACCAGTACACCGGCTGCTCTTGCAGGTCGGCCAGCGCCAGGCGGCGGCGCCTGGCCAGCGGATGGCGGCTCGACAGCGCCACCAGCATCGGCTGTTTGCCCAGTTGCAGCACGGGCAGCTCGAAGGTCTTGGTCGGCAGCGCGATGATGGCCGCGTCCAGCCGCCGCGCGCGCAGGCGGGCGACCAGGCGCGGCGAGGCGTCGAACACGGTGTCGAGCGCCGCCCCGTCGCCGTCGCCGAGCGCGGCCGAGACGCCGTCGGTGAAGGCGCGGTACAGGTCGGCCTCCATCGACGATGTCATGCCCAGCCGCAGCCGCATGGCGGGCTGGCGCGTCTGCAGCGCCTGTTCGGCCTGGTCCAGCAGCGCCAGGATGCGCAGCGCGCGCGGCAGCAGTTCGATGGCGGCCGGCGTCGGCGCCACATGCTGGGTGTCGCGCTCGAACAGCTTGACGCCGAGGCGCTCCTCCATCTGCCGCACCGCGCGGCTCAGCGGCGGCTGCGTCATGTGCAACTGCTCGGCGGCCTGGCGGAAGTTCAGGCACTGGGCCACGGCGACGAACATCTGTAGTGCGTTGGTGTCGAGTTTTCTCATGATACCAAAAAGGTATCACGATTTTGCACATTCCGTGCGGCGCGCACAGTGGCTAGACTCGTCTCCATCGACCAACAAGGAGTTCAGCATGAAGAAATTATCGGGTTTGGGTTTGGGCTGCATGGGCATGTCGGAGTTCTATGGCGCCACCGACGACGCGCAATCGCTGGCCACGCTGGAGGCCGCCTACGAGGCGGGCGTCACGCTGTTCGACACGGCCGATACCTACGGCGTCGGCCACAACGAAGAGCTGCTGGGCCGCTTCCTGCGCGGCAAGCGCGAGCACGTGACGCTGGCCACCAAGTTCGGCCTGGTGCGCAAGGCCGGCAACTATGAGCGTCGCGTCGACAACTCGCCGGCCTACATTCGCGCGGCCTGCGAGGCCTCGCTGCGCCGGCTCGATATCGAGCATATCGATTTATACTATATACACCGTTTGAACCTGGCGGAAACCCCGCTGGAAGCGTCGATGGAAGCCTTGGCGCAACTGGTCCGCCAGGGCAAGATCGGCGGCATCGGCCTGTGCGAAGTCTCGCCCGCCACCTTGCGCCGCGCCGCCGCCGTGCATCCGGTGGCCGCCGTGCAAAGCGAATACTCGCTGTGGACGCGCGACCCGGAAGACGGCGTGCTGCAAGCCTGCCGCGAAGTCGGCGCGGTATTCTGCGCCTACAGCCCGCTGGGCCGCGGCTTCCTGACCGGCAAAGTGGCGCCGCTGGAGGAGGGTGACTTCCGCAAGCTCAGCCCGCGCTTTGCCGGGGAAAACCTGGCGGCCAACCAGCGCATCGTCGACATCGTGCGCGAGATCGCCGGCGGCAAGGGGTGCACGCCGGCCCAGCTGGCGCTGGCGTGGCTGCTGGCGCAGGGCGACGACATCGTCCCCATCCCGGGAACCAAGCGCATCCCTTACATGCTGGAGAACCTGGGCGCGCTGCGCGTGCAACTCAACGCGCACGAGCTGGCCCGCATCGGCGCGGCGCTGCCGCCCGGTATCGCCGCCGGCGCGCGCTATCCGCAGGAAGGCATGAAGGGACTCAACGCCTGACTGGCGACTCCTAGCCGTTTTCCGTGACAGTCCTACGAAAGTTGTAGGCAGCCTCCGATGGCGTGTGCGCGCGGCTCGCGCTACTCTTGGAGTCAGTGCGCCGCGGCCCGCGCGCCGCGCGCGTTTGTTGACCATCGAAAACGGATAATATATGTCGACCAGAAAAAAGAACGCCGTCCTACCGCGTCAGGGGAAACAAAGAATATCGAGCAACGGAGAAAGAGCAGTGCCATACGGGCCGCCAAGGCTGTCGCCGGAGATCCAGTCCATGCTGATGGTGGGCGACGAGCAGGTCATCATCAATCAGGAGGTGAACGACAACCTGTGCTTCATGACGGAATTCATCGACACCGTCTGAAGCGGCGGCGTTGTGAGGGACACTCGGTTAGGCATACCAACTGGTACACGGAATGGTCCTACGTCGCTGTCTGCAGGCGTCCTATATTGTGCGGTTGGGTCGTGCACTACGATGACTGCTCCTGTGTAGCAAGCAGGATCAGTTAGCGGTAGTTTTCACGAGGAGAGCATCATGGCGACTTCGAACCAGGGCAATGACCAGGGCAGCAAGCAAGGCGACAAGACGGGCAGCCAGCAGAAGGACACCAGCAAGCGCGGCTTCGCTTCCATGGACCCGCAACAGCAGCGTGAGATCGCGGCCGAAGGCGGCCGCGCGGCCCACGAGAAAGGCACGGCGCACGAATTCACGTCCGAAGAAGCGCGCCGGGCCGGCAGCATGAGCCACAAGAACGATGCGCGTAGCAGCCAGAGCAGCTCGCCGGGCAGCGCAGCGCAAAGCGGCGGCAAGGACGACCAGGAGGACAATAGCAAAGGCGGTCGCAGCGGTTCCAGCCGTTCGGGATCGTCGGGTGGTTCCAGCTCCAAGTCCTAAGCCCTGAGCGATAGTTGGCCGCCCGCATAGGTTTCCGTGCGGGCGGTTTTCGTCGTGTGCGTTACAGGCAGATCGTCGTATGCGGCCCCGTCTGCTGCGGCGTGCGGCCGCCGATGGCGGCCCTGGCCAGCTCGTACAGCTGCTTCATCTTGCTGGCGCTGGCATCCCAATATTCGGCGGTCTGGATGCGCACCCGTATCAGCGCCAGGTGCGGGTCGTCCAGGCCGCCGGGAAACCAGCTGCGCAGCTTCGGGCGCCACAGCTCGCGCGCCTTGGCGCCATCCTTCACCAGGCTGGCCTGGCCGTTCACCGACAGGTACAGCTTCTCCGCCGGATCGCAAAAACTGATGTTGACGCCGGGATGCTGCTGCATGGCGGTGATAAAGTCGGCATCGTCCGCAGTGAAAAACCACAGATTGCCTTCGTTGTCGATCTGCTGCGGCGCCAGCGGGCGGCTGCTGAGCATGTTCTCGTCGTCGCAGGTGGTGAACATGCCGAAGCGCACATCCTTGATCTTGGCGGTGAGCGTGGCGATTTGTTCCTGATTGTAGAGCGGCATGATGCGCCTCCATGAGGTTGGTGGACAGAGCTATGCCCCACCTTAACCGTATCGCGGGGAGAGCACCGTGCGCAACTGCACGTAGCTTTACATTTGCGATACATGCTGGCGATTGACTTTGCAAATGATAATCATTATCATCTACTTTTCACCGAATTAAGGATAGCCCTTGAGCGCCCAAGCCGCAGCCTCCGCCCGCAACGCCAGCCGTGCCGTTTGGCTCAAGCATCTGCACCAATGGCATTGGATCAGTTCGGCGATGTGCTTGATGGGGATGTTCCTGTTCAGCATTACCGGCATCACGCTCAACCATTCGACGCAGATCGAGGCCAGGCCGGCCGTCGTGCGCCAGCAGGCCACCGCGCCGGCCGCGCTGACGGCGCAGCTGCGCGCCTACGCCGCCGGGCACGACGGCGCCAGGGAGCCGCTGCCGGCCGCCGCCGAGCAATGGCTGCGCGCCACCTGGAAGGTGCAGGCCGGCGGCCGCATCGCCGAGTGGAGCGCCGATGAAGTCTACCTGCCGCTGCCGAAGGCCGGCGGCGACGCCTGGGTGCGCATCGCGCTGGAAGACGGCGCCGCCGAGTTCGAAAACACCGACCGCGGCTGGATCTCCTGGCTCAACGACGTGCACAAGGGCCGCAACACCGGCACGGCCTGGAACTGGTTCATCGATATCTTTGCCGGCGCCTGCCTGGTGTTCTGCATCACCGGCTTGTTGATCTTGAAATTCCACGCGGCCAACCGGCCGTTCACCTGGCCGATGGTGGGCCTGGGCATTTTGATTCCATTTGTCATTGCACTGCTGTTCATTCATTAAACTCACGACAGGTCCCTCATGAAACTACGCTATTCCATCGCTCTCAGTCTGCCGCTGGCCAGCGCCTCGGCCATGGGCGCCGAGCTGGCGCTCAAGCTCGAAGTGCCGCAATTGAACGTGGCTGAATACCACCGTCCCTACATCGCCGCGTGGCTGGAGAACGCCGACCAGAAGGTGGTCGCCAACCTGGCCGTGCTGTACGACGTCAAGAAGAAGGACAACGCCGGCACCAAGTGGCTCAAGGATGTGCGCCAGTGGTGGCGCAAGAGCGGCCGCGACGTGGAAATGCCGATGGACGGCGTCAGCGGCGCGACCAAGGCGCCGGGCGAACAATCGCTGACCTTCCCGGGCGCGAAAGCGGCGCTGGACAAGCTGCCGGCCGGCCAGTACACGCTGGTGGTGGAAGCGGCGCGTGAAGCCGGCGGCCGCGAAGCCGTCAAGGTGCCGCTGCAATGGCCGCCGAAGTCGGCGCAGAACGTGAGCGGCCAGGGCAAGGAAGAACTGGGCGCCGTGGTGGTACAACTCAAACCTTAAGGCTGTCCATGAAACTGTATAAATCGTTTATCGCCGTCGCGCTGGCCGGCCTGTCGGCTGTCTCGCTGAACGCCCAGGCGCACAAGCCGTGGCTGCTGCCATCGTCCACCGTGGTCGAAGGCAAGGAAGCCTGGCTGACCGTGGACGCCGCCATTTCCGAAGGCTTGTTCGATATCGACCACCAGCCGCTCAAGCTGGACGGCATCGTCATCACCGGCCCGGACGGCGGCAAGCTGGCCATGGAAAACGTCAACAACGGCAAGCTGCGCAACACCTTCGACCTCAAGCTGCCCAAGTCCGGCACCTACAAGATCGCGCTGGTGACGCAGGGCGTGATGGGCAGCTACAAGAACAAGGAAGGCGAGCTGAAACGCTTCCGCGGCGCCGAGGAAACGCTGGTCAAGGACCTGCCGGCCGATGCCACCGACGTCAGGCTGACCCGCATGAACAGCCGCCTGGAGACCTTCGTCTCGACCGGCACGCCGGACCTGGCGGTGTTCAAGCCGACCGGCGTCGGCCTGGAGCTGGTGCCGGTGACGCATCCGAACGATATGCGCGCGGGCGAGAAGGCCACCTGGCGTTTCCTGCTGGACGGCAAACCGGCCGCCAACCAGGGCTTCAGCCTGATCCCGGGCGGCGTGCGCCATCGCGGCACGCTGGGCGAGCTGCGCAAGAACACCGACGCCAACGGCGAACTGACGTTCGAGCTGCCGGCCGCGGGCATGTACCTGGTCAGCAGCGCCTGGCCGGCCGCCGTGCCGCAAGCGCCGGGCCAGCCGCCGCAGATGCCGCCACGTCGCGTCAGCTACGCGGCGACCGTGGAAATCCTGCCGCAATAAGCTCGTTATGCGTCGCGTCTTGCTGCCCCATGTCGTCGCCGACGAGCCGGCTCCCGCCGGCGGCGTGATCCGCGATTTCGGCGGCCGCAGCATGGGCACCAGCTGGTCGGTGCGGCTGGTGGCCGCGCCGCAGGATGCGTGCGCCCATCTGCAGCCAGGGCTGCAGCAGCAACTGGACGCGGTGGTGGCGGAGATGAGCCACTGGGAAAGCGATTCCGACCTCGGCCGTTTCAACCGCGCCGGGGCGGGCAGCTGGCGGCAACTGCCGCCGGCGTTTTTCGATGTGCTGGCGTTTGCGCTGGACGTCGCCCGCGAGTCGGGCGGCGCCTACGATCCCTGCGCCGGCGCGCTGGTCAACCTGTGGGGCTTCGGCCCGCACGGCAGGTTCGATCAGCCGGATTTCACGCCGCCGTCGGCCGCGCAGATCGGCGCGGTCCTGGCGTCGCGGCCGGTGCTGCTGGAGCGGGAAAGCCGCCGCGCCCGGCAGCCGGGCGGGGTGCAGCTGGACCTGTCGGCCGTGGCCAAGGGCTACAGCGTGGACCGGCTGGCGTATTTTCTGAAGACCCAGGGTTACCCGCACTGCCTGGTCGAAGTCGGCGGCGAGCTGCGCGGCGCCGGCGTCAAGCCGGACGGCCAGCCGTGGTGGGTGGCGCTGGAGCAGGTGGCGGCCAGTGCCGGTAACGGCGCGCCGCAGCCGGACGAACTGGTGCTGGCGCTGCACGGCTTGTCGGTGGCGACCTCGGGCGACTACCGCCGCTATTTCGAACTGGACGGCCAGCGCTATTCCCACACCATCGATCCGCGCAGCGGCCTGCCGATCGCCAACGACCTGGCCTCGGTCACCGTGGTCCATCCGCAATGCATGGCGGCCGACGCCTGGTCCACCGCGCTGACGGTGCTGGGCTGCGAATCCGGCCTGCGCCTGGCCGAACAGCAAGGGCTGGCGGTGCGCTTCCTGGTCCGCCGGCGCGACGGCGGTTTTACCGAACACATGAGTACACATTTACGCAGCATGCTCGACGAATGATCTGGACCGACGACCCCACCCGATTGATGCTGGTAGCCAGCCTGGGCATGAGCTATGCGCTGGTGTGCCTGGCGCCCTACCTGCGCACCCGCCGCAAGCGCGCGGCCGCGCAGCGCGCCAGGGCCGAGGCGGCCGCCACCCCCGGCTGGATCGTCGCCTACGCCAGCCAGACCGGCAACGCCGAAGAACTGGCCGGGCAGACGCTGGCGACCCTGCGGCTGGCCGGCATTGCCGCGCAGATGAGCGAGCTGTCCGAACTGCAGGCCGAAGATTTGCAGCGCGCCGAGCGCATCCTGTTCCTGGTCAGCACCTACGGCGAGGGCGATGCGCCGGACGCCGCCGCCGCCTTTGCCGGCCGCCTGATGATCAACGGCCTGGCGCTGCCGCAACTGCATTACGCCGTGCTGGCGCTGGGCGACCAGGCCTACGCCCAGTTCTGCGGCTTCGGCCGCGCGCTGGACCAGTGGCTGCAGGCGCAGGGCGCGCAAAGCCTGTTCCCGCGCATCGAGGTCAACCGCAGCTCGGCCGCGGCCATCGGCGCCTGGCGCCAGCAGCTCAGCCATCTGGCCGGCACCAGCGATGCGCCGGACTGGAGCGCGCCGGCTTTCGATGACTGGCGCCTGGCCGCGCGCACCTTGCTCAATCCGGGCAGCGCCGGCGCCCCGGTCTACCACCTGGAACTGGAACCGCTGGACGGCGCACTGCCGGCCTGGGAGTCGGGCGACCTGGTGCAGGTATCGGCGCCGGCCGATCCCGAGCGCGCCCGCGAATACTCGATCGCTTCGATACCGGCCGACGGCCGCGTGCATTTGCTGGTGCGCCTGCACACGCACGCAGACGGCAGCCACGGCGCCGCCTCCGGCTGGCTGACGCAGCAGGCCGGGCTGGGCCAGGCGATCCAGCTGCGCCTGCGCCAGCACCGCCGTTTCCGCCTGGAAGACAACGCGCAGCGGCCGCTGATCCTGATCGGCAACGGCAGCGGCATCGCCGGCCTGCGCGGCCACCTGAAGGCGCGCGCGGCGAGCGGGCGGCCCCGCAACTGGCTGCTGTTCGGCGAGCGCAACGAAGCCCACGACTACCACTATCGCGACGACCTGGCGAGCTGGCAGCTGCACGCCAAACTGGAAAAACTGGACATGGTGTTCTCGCGCGACCAGCCCGGGCGCCGCTACGTGCAGGACCGGCTGGCCGAGCAGGCCGATGAGGTGCGCGCCTGGATCGCGGCCGGCGGCGCCATCTATGTGTGCGGCAGCCTTGAGGGCATGGCGGCCGGTGTCGACGCCGCGCTGGCCTCCGCGCTGGGCCGCGCAACACTGGACCAGCTGGCCGCCGCCGGACGCTATCGGCGCGACGTTTATTGATGTTTTATTGCAACGCACCGATGTGGTGCAAATCCGATTGTTCTGGTGATAATAAAATACTACGTTTTATTTATTGGAATATTTTACAATAATGAAATAAAATTTTGTAAATTGACGTGAATTGCGAACTTGTGAGGTTTGTTCTAAATTTGCTTCAACTATGTACCATATTGCACGGTCAGGCCCGATAATTCCTTTATCGAAGAGCAATGTTGGCCACTTCGACTGATAGCGTTGTTGGTATTGCTCTCGATTTCTATGTTTTTATTCGGGAGTTTGAATGGTATTGCAAGAAAAAATCGGCGTACGCTCCGTGCGCATCGCCCTGAGCGTGCTGACCGGCACCGTACTGATCGCCGGCCAGGCCTTTGCGGACGAGGCCATGCAGAAGGTCGAAATCACCGGCTCGAGCATCAAGCGCATCGCCGTGGAAGGCGCACTGCCAGTGCAGCGCCTGTCGCAGGAACAAATCGCCAAGACCGGCGCCACCACCGTAGCCGACCTGATCCAATCGCTGCCGGCGATGCAGGGCTTCAGCATCGCCGCCACCGCGGCCGGCTCGAACTCGGGCGGCATCGTCTCGGCCTCGATCCACAACATCGGCGAGAGCTACACCCTGGTCCTGCTGGACGGCCGCCGCATCGCGCCGACCGGCTCGGGCAGCACCATCAACCTGAACTCCATTCCGATGAGCGCGGTTGAGCGGGTCGAGATCCTGACCGACGGCGCTTCCGCCCTGTACGGTTCGGACGCGATCGCCGGCGTGATCAACTTCATCCTGAAGAAAAACGCCCGCGGCGGCACCATCGACGCGACGTACTCGCAGCCGACCAGCGGCCGTCCGGGCCAGTCGTACAACACCAACCTGAGCTACGGCTTCGGCGACCTGCAGGAAGACCGCTACAACATCCTGGCGACCTACCGCCACGACGAGCAGAGCCCGGTCAAGGCGACCGACCGTTGGTTCGCGTCGACCTCCTACATCCCGTTCAACTACAACGGCCACAACTACATCTACGACCGCACCAGCCCGGCGGCCGCGCCGGCCAACGTCGGCGTGACCTTCAACAACGGCCTGGCGCCGATCGGCTTCAGCCCGTACCTGCTGCAGAACGGCAGCTGCCCGAAGCAGACCTATCTGAGCCTGAACAACACGGACGACACCCGCAACTGCTCGTTCGATTCCACGCCGGTGGTGGAAATCTCGCCGCAGAACAAGCGTGACAGCTTCTTCACCAAGGCCCAGTACAAGGCCAGCGACGACGTCACCGTGTTCGCCGAAATGGCGCTGTCGCGCCTGGACCTGACCGCGCGCATCGCGCAGAACGTCGCGCCGTTCACCATCGCGCCGGGTTCGGAGCGCTACAACAGCTACGTGCTGCCTTACCTGAGCGCCGCGCAAGCGGCCAACGTCAAGCAAGTGTCGGGCAGCTACCGCACCTACGACTGGGGCACCCGCGACAGCCAGACCGTGACCGACGCCCAGCACCTGGTGCTGGGCGCGGACGGCGAGATCGGCGCCTGGAGCTTCGGCACCGGCCTGACCTGGTCGCGCAACAAGCTCGACGAGCGCTATATCGGCGGCTATGCGATGACCAGGGAATTCAAGGACATGTTGGCCACCAACGCCTTCAATCCGTTCGCGCCGATCGGCAACCAGAGCGAGGCCACCAAGGCGCAGATCGCCAACTCGATCTACCGCGGCTCGGTGCGCGAGGCGTCGACCACCCTGAAGGGTGTGGACGCGCACGGTTCGCGTGAAGTGTTCGCGCTGCCGGGCGGCGCCGCCAACCTGGGCATCGGCGCCGACTACCGCGAGTACGCCTACCAGCAGACCCCGTCCGCAGACGCGGCCGGCGGCAAGATCTACAACCTGACCGCCCAGCCGGCCTACGACATGAAGCGCGCGTCGTACGGCGTGTTCGGCGAGCTGCTGGCGCCGCTGACCAAGGAGCTGGAAATGACCGTGGCCGGCCGCTACGACAGCATCGCCGGCATCGACAACCTGCTGGCGCACCGCAAGATGGGCGAGACCCAGTCGGCCAGCACCTACAAGGTGTCGGCCCGCTGGCAGCCAGTCAAGACGATGCTGGTGCGCGCTTCCTACGGCACCGGCTTCAAGGCGCCCAGCATGCTCGACATCGGCCAGCCGCTGGTCAGCGCCGGCGTGACGTCCAACAGCTATGCTTGCCCGTTCCCCGGCACCGATCTGTGCCGTACCGGCAATGTGCAGTACAACCTGCTGTCCGGCGGCAACGAGAACCTCAAGCCTGAGCGTTCCAAGCAGTACTCGATCGGTTTCCGCGTCGAGCCTAGCGCCGCGTTCTCGTTCGGCGCCGACCTGTGGGATGTGAAGATCACCGACGCCGTGTCGTCGATCAGCGAGCAGCAGATCTTTGCCGCGCCGGCCCGCTTCCGCGAGCTGTTCAGCACCTTCACCGAGCCGTCGACCGGCAACACCTACTGGGCGATGAAGAGCCTGTCGATCAACATCGGCAAGACCCACAACCAGGGTATCGACTACGACATGGTGGGGCGCCGGAAGTTCTCGTTCGGCCAGTTGACGGCCAACCTGAACGGCACCTACCTGATGAAGTCGGACTACACCCGTCCGGGCACCGACGGCGACTGGACCAGCGACCTGAACTTCTTCGGCGTCGACAACAAGGTGGCCTTCCGTCACATCGCGCGCGCCGCGCTGACGCTCGATACCGGCAAGGTGAGCAACACGCTGAGCGCGAACTACCGCAACGGCTACCAGGACGCGCAAGCGACCGTGCGCAACGTCGATAGCGGCAAGGACGAGAGCATCCGCCTGTGGGTGCCGTCGTACCTGACGATCGACTGGCAGGGCAAGCTGGCGCTGACCAAGACCGCGGCGATCCGCATGGGTGTGAAGAACCTGGCGGGGCGCGAACCGCCGCTGTCGCTGCGCGCTTCGTCGGGCCACCAGGTCGGCTTCGATCCACGCTACGCGGACCAACTGGGCCGCACCTTCTACATGAGCGGCACGTTGGCGTTCTAAGCGGTTGATCCGGTAGCGCAAAAAGCCCCATGTGTGCTTGCGACGGCCAAGGCCGCCGCAAAGCCACATGGGGCTTTTTTGCGTAGTTACTCTGCTCCCGCTTGCTCCAGTCCGCGCGCCAGGCTGGAGATGCTGGGGTTGTCGATGAACACGCAGCGCTTGCCGGTGCGCTTGCAGTAGTCCTTGACCCGCCAGTAGGCGCTGTGGCTGATGCAGCCGGTCTGGCAGATCACCAGGTCGGCCGCCGCCAGGCTGGCGTCGAGGCGGTTGGCGTTGTCCTCCAGGCCGCCGTCGTGGTGGGCGAACTGCGCGCCTTCGCGCTCGATCAGTTCGCGGTAGGTGGCGACGTTGCCGCTGCGTCCGCCCACGCACAGCACCGCGCGGTCGTTCAGGCTGAGCGGCATCCGCATCACGTGCTCGACGATCTGCCGCGTTTCCTCCTGTATCGGCGCCGGCTCGGCCGCCGTCTGCAGCTTCGCCAGTTCCAGCTTGAGCTCGGTGATCTGGTTGCGCATGGCGCGTTCCCGTTCATCCATCTGCACCAGCCGCTCGGCCAGCTTGGCGCGGGTCTCCAGGCCGGGAATGGACTCGCGCAGTTGCTCCAGCTCGGCCTTGAGCGAATCGATCATGCTGTCCTTGCCGACCGCCTGCGCGCGTTGCTGCATCAGCTGGGCCGCGTGCTTTTCGGCGTCCGCGCTCTTGTCGGCCAGCAGCGCGGCGGCGCGTTGCTGGGCCTTGGCCAGGTCGTGCGCCAGGCGCGCGTTGTCGGCCAGCGCGGCGTTGAACTTGTGGATGTCGGCGCGCACGCAGGCGCCGGCCTGGTGCTGCACCATGTGCAGGTCGCGGCACATCTGCTCTTCCAGCTCGGCGTTGCAGCGCGGATGCGTCAGGCCGGCCCAGAAGGCGCCGGCGACGTCGCCGTTGGCGACCGCCGTGTTCCACAGCTCGGCGACCTGGGCGGAGCTCCTGGCGGCGCGGAAGCGCAGCAGCACGGCGGCGTAGCGGCGCTCCAGTTCCTTTTGCAGCGCTTCCGACAGACGGTTGCGGCTGCCGCACTCGGTGACCGCGCCGACGTGCACTTCATAGTCGTCGGCCAGCACCTTGCCGGACGTGACTTTGTCCACCAGCTTGCGCAACACGCCCAGCGGGAAGCCGACGCCGACCAGCGGACAATGGCAGGCGTGGCCCAGCTCCCACAGCCGGCGGCGGCGCGAGGCGTGCGTGTCGTCCTGCGGCCGCAGCGCCTCCATGACGCTGGTGATGGCGGGCTTGAGCACTTGCTGCTCGGCGCGGCGCGGCGGCGCGCTGGCGGCGGGCGCCAGCGTGCCGGCCACCTGCGGCATGGCGGCGGCGATGATGGCCGCCAGCGGATCGTGTTTGTCGCACATGGGCAAGGCTCTCCTTAGACCGTGGCCGGCGCGCTACGCGCGCGCGCCATGATGCGGCTGAGGAAGTTGCTCTTTTCCTGCAGGTGCATATTGCGCTCGACCACGCCGGCCCACTGCTCGGACAATTGCTGGCAGGTGGCGCTGAGCACCGGCGCCAGGTCCGGCAGGCTGGCCAGCGCCTTCAGGTGGCGTTCGATCACCGAGGCCAGCTTGACACAGCCGCCGGCGTCGTCGCTGCCGGCGGTGTAGTGCGACATCAGATGCAGCACGGCGGACAGCATCAGTTCTGGATTGTGTCCGCCATGGGAGGGGGCGAGAAAAATCGGATTGCTACGGTCTATGGCCATCAAACGCTCCTGGTTGCAGTTAGGAAGTCTGGCTGGCTTGCGGCTGGCTACTCGGGCAGGGCGGGCGCGGCGGCGCCCAGGGTGACCTCAGGCGGTCAGGATCAGCTTGTTGAGCTGGGTGATGCGCAGGCGGTAGATGCGGCCCGAATGCTCGATCTCGACTTCGCGGCCGTCTTCCATCAGGCTGGCGCTGGTGATGCGCTTGATCGGCGCGATCGCCGGCGCGGTCGCGACGGTCTTGGCGTGGATGGTGATGGCGGGCGGGGTGGCGGGCAGGGCGGTGGTCATCTCAGGAACTCCTTAAATAAGAATGATTCGTATTTGCATTCATTATTGTGGAAGCACGCAAGGAATGCAAGTGTTATTTAGGAGTTATGTAAGGGTGATTCAGTCGCCATGTGGAGGGAATAAAAAAAAGAGCCCGGCAGGAGTGACCGGGCCCAAGCTGGGTTCGCGGGCGGGCGGGGCGCCGGCTTAGCTCACAGCGCCGCCAGCAACTGCGCCGGGGCGTCGCTCTCGGCGCCCTTGGTCTTGGCGGCCGCCTGCTGCTTGGCGCGGGTGCGCGAAGGTGGCAGGCGGCGCAGGGTTTTCAGCGCCTCCGGATCCTTGATGCCGATGGTGCGCTGGTCCACGCTGATCAGGCCGATCTCGTTGAAGGCCGACAGCGTGCGGCTGACGGTCTCCAGCGTCAAGCCCAGGTAGCTGCCGATCTCGTGGCGCGTCATGCGCAGGTTGAACAGCTTGCTGGAATAGCCCATCTGCGAGAAGCGCTCGGCCAGCGACACCAGGAAGCGCGCCACGCGCGCCTCGGCGCTGAGCGCGCCCAGCATGCCGATCATCGCTTGCTCGCGCACCAGCTCGCGGCTCATGACGCCGTACATCATGTTCTCCAGCTCCAGGTGGACCCGGCCCAGCGCCGTCAGCTTCTTGAACGGCAGCAGTATCAGGTCGCAGTCGGACAGGGCCACCGCCTCGGACGAATAGTGGCGGGTGTGGATGCCGTCCACGCCCAGCATGTCGCCCTTCATCGGGAAGCTGAGCACCTGCTCGTTGCCGAACTCGTCGATGAGCACCGTCTTCAGGAAACCGGAGTTGACGATGTACAGCGTGTCGAACGGCTGGCCGATGGTGTGGATGCGCTGGCCCGTCTTGAACTGCACGTGCTGGAACAGCAATTCCTCGTTGGTGACCGAACAGGCCGCCGGGATGTGCAACAAATCGCAGACTTCCTTCAGGTTCGACCAGAGCCGCCCCTGACGCTGACGGCCCGCCTCCATCGACGAGGACTGCATGGTTGCAGTGGTGGCCGGGCGAATTTCAGACGTTTGCGTAGACAGCATGTTGATCTCCTGTGTACAGGTATTGCTTTTTGAAAGGACGGGAACTGGGCTGTGCCGCGCTGCTTGGTTTCCTGTTGTGGTGTCGCACGGCATCGTGCTGCGACTCTGTAGCCGTGCAGCATGTATCGTATGGTTTCAGTATGCCAACGAGGGGGGGAGATAGATATCAGCAATGGCTGAATATGCACGTAGGAGCCAGCGCAGCAATGTAGGAGTTGTCCTAACGGCGGACGGGGGAATCAGGTCTTGAAGGGAGACAACAGACGATGAGCTACGGCATATTGCACCATCTCTGAGAGCGAGCTCATGCCCATTTTCTGCATGATGCGGGTCTTGTGGGTGCTGACGGTCTTGACGCTCAGGTGCAGGCTGTTGGCGATTTCAGTGATCGACTTGCCGGCCACCAACAGCGAAAAGACTTCGAATTCGCGGTCCGACAGTTGTTTATGCAACAGGCTCTCGTTGGGCATCATGATGTTCAACGCCAGTTGCTCGGCGACTTCGGTGCTGATGTAGGGGCGGCCGGAAGCGACCTTGCGGATCGCGCCGACCAGCTGGGTGCCGGCGCTTTCCTTGGTCAGGTAGCCCTGGGCGCCGGCGCGGATGGCGCGCACCGCGTACTGTTCTTCCTCGTGCATGGTCAGGATCAGGATGGCGAGCTTGGGCGCCTCCGCCTTGATCTGGCGGATCAGGTCGACGCCGCTGCGGCCGGGCATGGACAAGTCCAGCAGCAGCAGGTCGAAACCGCCCTGGCGCACATGGCCCAGCACTTCGAAGCCGTCGATGGCCTCGCCTACGATGTCGATGTCGGGAGCGCCGTCGAGGATGCGCTTGAGGCCTTCACGCATGATGGTGTGGTCGTCGGCAATGACAATTCGAATCATAGAGATGCTTGGAGGAAAAAGTAATTAAAAGTAAGTACTATTGTGTTAGAAATAATCTTATGATCTTACTACAAAAAGTACCCAGGCCGCGTTTTATTTGCTGCCGGGCTCCTTGATCAGGCGGTGCACCAGCACCGGTGTTTTCGCGTGCGACAACACCTTGTTGGTGACGCTGCCCAGCAGCAGCTGGCCCCAGCCGCTGCGGCCATGCGAGCCCATGAAGATCAGGTCGCAATGGTGTTTTTCCGCCACATCGACGATCTTTTGCGCCGCGCTTTCCGCAAACGCAGTCAATGCCTCGCACGGCACGCCGCGCCTGGCGCAGGAATCGACCACGTCCTGCGTATGTTCCTTGCCGGCGCGCAACATGGCGCTGCGGTATTCGTCCTCGCTGGGGTAGCTGGGCGGGATGATTTCAACATAAATCGGGTATTGGTACTCGGGCGCCACGAACAGCACCAGCACTTCGGCCTTCATCTGTTCGGCGAAGGCCACCCCGGCGCAGGCGGTTTTACTGGAAACGGCGGAACCGTCGGTGGTAATCAAGATTTTGCGGTACATGATGAACCTCCTTTTAAAACCAGCTGGCTGCTCTTAATTGTAGCCCCGATTTACATTATTGTTGCTATGGAAAGACTTGATGATTGTCAAATGAAAGCGCTTTACACCAAGGTACCCGTGTTGGCTTTCATACTTGTTACCTGTTTTTTTTGCACAAGAGCACTACTTTTGTGTCTCAAGGCGTGTTTTGTCTATCTAACCAATGTTAGTATCTCCAAATACAACGAAACTTGGCTTGGACCCGGAGCGCAGGGCAGGCGACCCGACTCTGGGATTGAATAATCTGGCTGCGCCCTGCTACACTCGGGCAAGAGCGTTATATTGCCGAGCATCATCACAAGCATGCAAGTTTAGGGCAGCAATTTTACAAATTATGGAGAAGCAGGGATTATGACCAACGCCGCTGACGATTTCGACGCACTATTTGATGAAGTGTCCGCTCAAAGCAAGACGGCAGCGCCCGCTCCAGCGCCTGCTTCCGCCGAGGATGACCTGGAAAGCCTGTTCGACGAAGTGTCGTCGGCGCGGCCTGCGGATGCAGCGCCCGCCGCTCCCGCTCCCGCCCCGGCTGCGGTGGCCGCCCCCGCCGCGGCGCCGGCCGAAGCCGGCGCCGAAGGCGAAGACAAGCCGATGTTCGAACGCCTGGGCGGCATCGTGCGCCTGCTGCACGATTCGCTGCGCGAACTGGGCTACGACAAGGCGCTGACCGAGGCCTCGTCGCAGATCAACGACGCCCAGGACCGCCTCGAATACGTCGCCACCCTGACCGAACAAGCCGCCAACAAGGTGCTCAACACCCTGGACGAAGGCATGCCGGAGCAGGACGTGCTGTCGAAGAAATCCAAGGAAATGGAAAACCGCTGGGCCGACCTGTTCGCAGGCAAGCTGAGCCTGGACCAGTTCAAGCAGCTGGCCGGCGACTCGCAAGCGTTCGCCGCCGCCGTGTCGATCGCCACCGAGGCGGAAAAAGCCCGCCTGCTGGAAATCATGATGGCCCAGGACTTCCAGGACATCACCGGCCAACTGATCAAGAAAGTGGTGACCATCACCAAGACGGTGGAGCACGAACTGGCGGAACTGCTGCGCGACAATGCACCACCGGCGGTACGCGAGAAAATCGCGCAAAAAGAAGTGTCCCTGATGTCCGGCCCTTCGGCTCCAGCCGTAGCGCTGAACCAGGACAATGTCGACGACCTGCTTGCTGACCTGGGATTCTAATGGACGATATGCTCAAGGATTTCGTCGTCGAGGCGATGGATCTTGCGGTCAACGTTGAAGAGCATCTGCTGCGGCTCGAACGCGACCCGGACAATAAAGAAACATTGAACGCGGTGTTCCGCTCCTTCCACACCATCAAGGGCGGCGCCGGTTTCATGGGCCTGCCGGCGATGGTGGCGGCATGTCACTTGACCGAGAACTTGTTCGACGCGCTGCGCACCGGCGCCGCGCCGGTGACGCCGATCGCGATCGAGGCGGCGCTGCAGGCGTCGGGCTTCGTGGCCGACCAGCTGGCCGAATTGAATAATGGCGCCGAGCCGGACAGCCTGTCGGCCATGCCCAAGGATCTGGAAGTCATCCTGACCGACGCCATCGAGGGCAAGACCAGCGCGGGGCCGGCGCATGCGCCGGCCGCCAAGGCCGCCGCGCCGGCGCCTGCCCCGGCCGCCGTCGCTGCTCCGGCTGCAGCCGTTGCCGCGCCAGCCTCGGCGCCGTCGCCCGACGGCCTGGATTGGGAAGGCATGTATGAAGCCGTGATGC
>NZ_JBXALQ010000016.1:0-162895 GCF_058799615.1 Duganella sp. GW822-FHT06D06 | reverse complement strand
GTTCGCCATCCAGTTTGAAGACCGGGTGCCGCAGACTTAAACGAAAACCCGTTTACACAGAATCCAGTACACCCCCGGTGGTCAAACTAAATCTCGATATACGGTGAGTTAGTCCGATCGCTAGCGCACTAGTAATGGCCACCCTGTCCTTCGCAGTCCAGGGACGGTTTGTAATTGCTGCGACAACTCTGTCGACCGGGCGTCGCTCCGGAAAGTGCCCGAGCAATGTCAATGTCGCACACACAAATTCAGTCTCGAGAACGTCGAAATGGCTAAGTAGCTCCTCAAACGCACCTATGTCTCCAACACTCATAGAATAGAGAAGCGCGATGTTGCGAAGTGGTCCGGTGAGCTGGTCCAGGGCGAGTAGGTCTTGAATGCGATCACGATTGTTCGATTTGCACCAGTCGAAAATCAAATATTCGAGTCCCTTCTGTGCGTCGGCGGCCGACAAATCCTTATCACTCAATAAACGCACTATTGTGCTGGCGTCAACCGTTGAGCATGCTAAGGCACCAGCTGCGGTTGACTTACGGTGATAATCCTCTGCAGTTAGGCCTTCGATAATAAGGCGTTCTATCATGCTATCGAGATTACGCCCTGACTTGCTCCAGGCGGCGAGTCTTATTTGCAATGGCATTGCATCGTCCACCGCGACGCTAAAAGCAGTATCGCCGTCAATGCATCCGAATTTCATATGGCGTATCAGGCAGCTGATCGCATCTGCCTCTTCTCCGTCTCCTGACCCGGACTTATATCGTTCGATATACAGAACAAACACTTCGGTTCCGATGCGATCAACCTCGTCTTGAAGATCCGATATATTCAACAGTCCATTGATGTTGCCAGCGACGAGTTCTCGAAGGACCGAAATGGAAAGCGTACTGTCCCGGTTCAACGCCACTATAGTGCCTGCTCCATTGTGGAGCAGGGAGCGGTTACTGAGTTTTGCGCGGATCGCGCTATGAAGTGGCCTCGAAAAGACATCCACAATAATTCCGTCGACCAGCCTGTTAGTTTGCCAGGAGTTAGTTCCCCAAATGGTTGCAAGACGTTGGCCAATTTCCTCCCATTGCGCAGGAGTCACAAGCATGCCATTGGCTAAACACCGCCCAGTAAGCCGGAGTCCTGTATAGAACGCATCGTCGTCCTGAGCAAGTATCTGGGCAACAATTGGCGTGGAATCAGGATGCCGCTCGAGAGCGAACTGAAGTGCTTGTGCCCAAGGCCGCTTAAACATCATTTTGAGTCGTTGGGCTAGTTGGTCGCCTGGCAGCTCGATCAGTTCTCTCGAGGCGAGATACTCTTGAACGATCGGGAACGGAAATGATAGCCGTACTAGGCTTGTGCGCCGCAGTATACCTCGCCGGATCAGGGCTTCTCTTGCGACATCGGGCGAAATAGAAGGTCCCACATCCTTGGAACAAATTGAAAACAACTGCTTCGATACGCCAACAGAGTCTGTTTCTAGTGCCTTGAACGCCGCCCGTTCAACAATTCTTCTTAGGGTTTCGACGTCAAGTGAGTCGCTTTCCGTGCGCTTGAATTCGAATGGCCTGAAAAGCGTCTCGATGTACGACTCCAGCAGGTCGCTGCGTCGCAAATTTTCGGACTCGAGTCGCATTACCAGCATGAGGGCAAAGAAAATTGGGATACGAACTAAATGTGCAAGATCGGTCCGGGAAGCGATTCTCCTCAATATAGTGTCAACCAGCGTTGGCTCTCCTGGCCGATAAAATGCGACATACTGTCGAATTTCGGCATCGCGCAACGGAGAAAGCTCGACCATCGTTGCTCCGTGAAACGGAGGCAAGGCGGCGGCATCGCGCACGGTTAGCATCCATCGGATTCCTGGGTGTGCCGCACAATATACTTTTAGCCGCTCTATGACGACCGTGCGCTTCTCGCTCGAAACCTCATCAAGACCATCAACGAATAGAACCAATGCTCCCGTCGCTGCAGCCGCTTTCCAATCTATCTGGACACCGAATTCGCGATTCACATTCTGTTCGAGATAGTCACCAATCGTAAGCCCTGAATCAGAAAAGCTGGTGACCTGTATGATTGCAGGTATAAGACCACCTGCGGAGATTTTACGAGCGATTGCGTTCACTAAGGTTGACTTGCCAAAGCCGGGTCCAGCGATTACCACCATTGCATTTAACCCATTGCTTGGGAAGTTCCGAAGATCGATTTCCTCACTATCCATGAAATCGCGCCACCGAGGCAGATCGTCGTCAAAGTCGACACGCTTATTCCGGTCGAATCGTAGCCCGCGTGGCCAGAGGAACTCTGTACCTTGCGCTGGTCGGAAATCTGTCCCAGGCACTTCGATGGTCGCTAACGAACCTACGGCAGAAAGATACGATGCCAATCCCCAGCTCGACGGCGTTGTAATGGTAATTTCGAATTGGTTATTTAGCCGATCTCGAAGTCCTGCGCTGTGAAAGCGACTGCGCGTCTCTGCGCCCTCCCATGCAATCAAGGTCAGTGCCTCATATAGCCGAGCTGCGGTCACAGAAGATTCTGGTATCCAAATGGGAACGTAGTCTCGGTCGATTTCTGCCGCAGGCATAACCGTGATTTCAATCCGTTTGAAAAGCTGAAATACTTCCGTCTCTCCAGCATTTATCGCACGCGCAATGGATGTCGCAAGGTGTTGCTGTGTACTGGTCAGCCTCGCAAACCATTCTTTAGCATCAGCGCCATCAGTACGGTCGCCTAATGCTCTCAGGTCGGTAGCTGTAGCAGACGGCTCGCCCAGAACTAGCGACAGTGAGTCGTCTGGGGATAGCGGCTGGCTGTGCATCGACGCCCAAAGAGAGACCCAGGTATCTCCCGTCCGTTGCAAGGCCATCTTCACCTGGAAAAACTGGCGGGATCCATCATCAAAGTGAACGACGAAGTCGTCTACTTTGTCGGGTGACTCGATTCGCACCTCAATTGGACGATCACGGCCGTGGCGCTGGCGCGCATCAATCATTCGCCCGAGATAAAGTGCGACTACTCGGTCTTGATACCTGATGCCTGCCTGGGTAGTTGGCCCGCCGGTTTCTGTCAATTGGTTGTCCTCTCTATTTGGTTTTTAAAGTCATTTCCGTCACTCTAAAGAACGAAATAACGCAGGATGCATGTTTCATGCTGCAGCAAGTGTCGCTTATGATACCCGTTATGAGTTACTTCTCAAGAAAGGACGTTTATGGCCGCTGAATGGAGCGATTCAGTTGGCGTCAGATCAAGCGCACCTTATCGTTAGCACGACGCGCCCTGCACCTCATATCGCTCATAGCAGTGACCAATTCTTCCATGCTCATTCCACTCCGCAAATAGCTAACGGCAAGTGCTGTCGCTACGCTTTCCAGTTCCCGAGATATCTTCTGCAACCCGGATTGCTCGATCTTTCGGATGGCGGCTCGTTGGATGCTGTGTTGGGCTTCATCGATGGGGATGCGAGCCAGTGAAGGGAATAAGGTCGTTTCGAGATGGCGAATAGCGTATCGGGTCGCGCCCAGAATGCTTGACTGCACATGTCCCCACTCAGGCTCGTCAAAAATTTCGTCCAGTGGAATTGGCTTTGATGGTTGATGCATTTTTTCCCGATTGAATTCCGCGCGAGGGTCCTGCATCCGCTCCAGCATCTGGTGCGCAGTAAGCCTGTGTTCGCGCGCTTTGTCGATGGCGACTTCAGGATACCAGCCGAAAGTGAGCGTATTTTCTCGGCCGTCACTTTCGCGATACTTCATACGCCAGATCTTGCTTCCGTTGGATCGCACCTCGAGGAACAGACCGCCACCATCGAATAGCTTATACGGCTTCTCTTTCGGCGCGGCTTGCGCTATGAGCGTTTCGGTGAGGGGCACAATGCGCTTAGGCATGCTGGTCTCCCGCTCCGTCATCTCGTGTGAATTCGCTTTGGACCAACTTTAACCTTGGTCGTTTCGGCGGCGCCCCCTTTCCGCTGACCGCATCGATGTAATCAGCCCAGTCCTGCATCATCTTGCGTCGCTCAGCGAGGAACTGGGCGCGGTCGTAAGCGCTTGCGACCTTGTCCTTCGGCGCATGCGCCAGTTGCCGGTCCACGACCTCATGCCGGTATCCCAGGCGCTCCTTGATTGTGCTCATCGCTAACGCCCGGAACCCATGGCCAGTCATCTTCCCCTTGTACCCCATGCGCCCGAGCGCCACCAGTATCGTGTTGTTACTGATCGGCTTTTTGGGATCGCGCTGGTTCGGGAACAGGTGCTTGCTGCGTCCCGTGATGGCATGCAGCTCACGCAACAGCGCCAACGCCTGCCGGGACAGGCAAACGTGGTGGTTGGTCATGTCAGGATTGACGGTCAGCTTGCCACGCTTCATGCGCTGCCAAGGAATGATCCATTCGCCGCGCTCCAGGTCAATTTCGCTCCATGGCGTCTCGATCAACTCGCTGGTACGCACGAAGATCAGTAGCATCAAACGGAGCGCGATCCGCGTCGGCGCAAACATACGGGCCTCGTTCCGCTCCAGGATGGCGAGGAACTGAGGCAGTTCATCGGCATCAATGGCGGCAAAATGGCCTGTGCGTGCAGTTTTCAGCACGTCCTTCATATCGACCACAAGATTCCGGTCGGTAAAGCCGCACTGGATCGCGTAGCTGAAAATTTGCGAACACACGGCTTTCATGCGGTGCGCCACTTCGTTCGCGCCGCGATCTTCGATCTTGCGCAGCACGGCAATCAGGTCGCGATGCTTGATCTCATTGATAGGCATACGGCCGATGGCCGGGAAGATGTCCGCTTGCAAGCGCTGAATGGTGTTCTTGGCCGTTCGCTCACTCCACGTTGGCACTTTATTGCCGTGCCACTCGCGAGCAATCTTCTCGAACGTGTTGGACGCCTTTTCCTTTTCCAGGCGCTTGGCGTCATCGCGGTGCTTGGCAGGGTCTATCCCTTGCAGCAGCAGGCGGCGGGCCGCCAGGCGCTTTTCTCGCGCATCGTGCAAGGTGATTTCCGGATAAGGGCCAAACGTCAGCGTGTTTTCCTTGCCGTTGGTCTGGCGGAACTTGAATCGCCAGATGCGGGAGCCGGTGGGCGCGACGTCCAGGTACATCCCGTCACCGTCGAACATCTTGTAAGGCTTCTCGCGCGGCTTGGCGTTGCGGACAAGTAAGTCAGTCAGAGGACTAATGATCTTGGGCATGGCGACCTCCTATACAGCGTGCTGTAAAGATCAATATAGTCCGTTTTTTAAGTTTTTGGGGTAGACAAGTCGCGTCCTGCAGAGCTATGCCCTAAAACATGCGCTTTCCTAAGGTGGACGTCGGGAGACGTCCTGAAGCGCCCAGAAACAAAAAAACCGCTTAGATTCAAGATCTTAAGCGGTTTTTTTGCGACGGTTTAGACGTCTGTGTACTTCCTGAGCTATATCCTTGGCGGAGAGAGGGGGATTCGAACCCCCGATAGGCTATGAACCTATACACGCTTTCCAGGCGTGCGACTTCAACCACTCATCCACCTCTCCTGCATATCTTCCCCTTCCGGAGAAGCCGCGAATTATAGCAAACATTCCCGAGAGTACAAAGTTTATTTCCCCACCCTCAGGAAGCTTCCTTCAACTGCTCCAGAATCGCCGGATTCTCCAGCGTGGACACATCCTGCGTAATCACCTCGCCCTTGGCCAACACCCGCAACAAGCGCCGCATGATCTTGCCCGAACGCGTCTTCGGCAGATTATCCCCAAAACGAATCTCCTTCGGCTTGGCGATCGGCCCAATCTCCTTGGCCACCCAATTGCGCAGCTCCAACGCCAGCTTCTTGGCCTCATCCCCAGTAGGACGCGCCTGCTTCAGCACCACAAACGCGCAGATCGACTCGCCCGTCGTATCATCCGGCTTGCCCACCACCGCAGCCTCGGCCACCAGCGGATTGGCCACCAGCGCCGATTCAATCTCCATCGTGCCCATGCGGTGACCCGACACGTTCAGCACATCATCGATACGCCCGGTGATGGTGAAGTAACCCGTATCCTTGTTCCGGATCGCCCCATCGCCAGCCAGGTACATCTTGCCGCCCAACTCCTCCGGGAAATAGCTCGACTTGAACCGTTCAGGATTGTTCCAGATGGTACGGATCATCGAAGGCCAAGGACGCTTGACGACCAGGATACCGCCCTGCCCGTTCGCCACATCCGCTCCAGCCTCGTCCACGATGGCCGCCATGATGCCCGGCAGCGGCAAGGTGCACGAACCCGGCACCATCGGCGTCGCGCCCGGCAGCGGGGTGATCATGTGGCCGCCGGTCTCGGTCTGCCAGAAGGTGTCGACGATCGGGCACTTCTCGCCGCCCACCTGCGTGTAGTACCACATCCACGCTTCCGGATTGATCGGCTCGCCCACCGTGCCCAGCAAACGCAGCGACGACAGGTCGTAGTTTTTCGGATGCACTTTCGGATCCACATCCGACGCCTTGATCAACGAACGAATCGCCGTCGGCGCGGTGTAGAAGATGCTGACCTTGTGCTTGGCGATGGTGTCCCAGAAGCGGCCGGCGTTCGGGAAAGTCGGCACGCCTTCGAATACCACTTGCGTCGCGCCCACCGCCGTCGGACCGTAGGCGATGTAGCTGTGGCCCGTCACCCAGCCGATATCGGCCGTGCACCAGTACACATCGGTCGGCTTGATGTCGAACGACCACTTCATCGTCAGCGCGGCCCACAGCAGGTAGCCGCCGCTCGAATGCTGCACACCCTTGGGCGTGCCGGTCGAACCGGACGTGTACAGGATGAACAGCGGATGCTCGGCATCCACCCACTCCGGCTCGCATTCGGCCGGCTGGCTGGCCACCAGCTCGTGCAGCCACAGATCGCGACCGGCCTGGAAGTTGATGTTGCCGCCAGTGCGTTTGTAGACGATCACGTCCTTGATGGTGTCGCAGCCGCCCAGCGCCAGCGCTTCGTCGACGATGGCTTTCAATGGCAGGCTCTTGCCGCCGCGCATTTGCTCGTCGGCGGTGATCACGGCCACGGCGCCGGCGTCGATGATGCGCTCTTGCAGCGATTTGGCGGAGAAGCCGCCAAACACCACCGAGTGCGTGGCGCCGATGCGTGCGCAAGCTTGCATCGCGGCCACGCCTTCCACCGACATCGACATGTAGATGATCACGCGGTCGCCCTTCTTGATGCCGCGCGATTTCAGGCCGTTGGCGAATTTGCAGACTTTCTCGTGCAATTCCTTGTAGCTGACGTTGACCGACTTGCCGTCGTCCGCTTCGAAAATGATGGCGGTCTTGTCGGCGTTGCCGTTTTGCAGGTTGCGGTCCAGGCAGTTGTACGACACGTTCAGGTGGCCGTCTTCAAACCATTTGTAGAACGGCGCGTCGGCTTCGTTCAGGACTTTGGTGAACGGCTTTTGCCAGACCAGGTTTTCCTTCGCCAGGCGTGCCCAGAAGCCTTCGTAGTCGGCCTCCGCCTCCGCGCACAGCGCGTTGTAGGCTTCCATGCCGGCCACGGTGGCCTGCGCGACAAACGCCGCCGGGGGCGTGAAGATGCGGGATTCCTGTGGACCTTGTTGGGTGGTAGTGCTGCTCATACTTGTCTCCAGAGTTTGTAGTCGTTTGTCATAAACATAAACTTCATCGCTTACTGAGCCCTTACAGATTGATTATCCCCGGCGGAGGATGTAATGCCCTATGTAATTTTACCAATATTTCATCAACCATACGTAGTCATCACACGTCGCTGCGATTGCTGGGCAGCACGTGTAAAATGTCGGCTATCCCGTTAGCATGCACCAATTCAAGGAGTCCCGCCGTAATGACCAAGCCACCACCGAAGCTGCGACCGCTACCCGCCTTTATCTTCATGACGCGCTGGCTTCAGTTGCCGCTGTACCTGGGCTTGATCCTGGCACAGTGCGTTTATGTGTTCCATTTCTGGGTAGAACTGAAGGACTTGATCGGCGCCATCATGGGCAACGATGCCTCCTTGCAGCACATCCTCGCCGCCGTGGCCGTGCACGCCCCGACGCCGGAAGCGGTGGCCGCGGCCGCCGCAGCCCACGATGCACCGGCCAAGCTGACCGAAACCACCATCATGCTGGTGGTGCTCGGCTTGATCGACGTGGTCATGATCTCCAACCTGCTGGTGATGGTCATCATCGGCGGCTATGAAACCTTTATCTCGCGCATGAACCTGGACAGCCACCCCGACCAGCCGGAATGGCTGTCGCACGTGAACGCTTCCGTGCTGAAGACCAAGCTGGCGATGGCCATCATCGGCATCTCGTCCATCCATTTGCTGAAAACGTTTATCAATGCAGCCGTCTACGACCCGAAAACGCTGATCGCGCAAACCGTGATCCACGTCGTTTTCCTGCTGTCGGCGCTGGCGATCTCGTACACCGACCGCATCACCACGCTGACCCACCAAGATTCCCACTAAGCAGTCCACTCACTCACGCGAGAACATCATGACCATCATAAAGCAAGAAGACCTGATTGAATCCGTTGCCGCCGCGCTCCAGTACATCAGCTACTACCATCCTGCCGACTATATCCAGCATCTGGCGCGCGCCTATGACGCTGAGCAAAGCCCGGCCGCGAAGGATGCGATCGCGCAGATCCTGACCAATTCGCGCATGTGCGCGGAAGGCAAGCGTCCGATCTGCCAGGATACCGGCATCGTCAACGTCTTCCTGAAGATCGGCATGGGCGTGCGCTTCGAGGGCTTCTCCGGCACTGTCACCGACGCCGTCAACGAAGGCGTGCGCCGCGCCTACAACTTCGACGACAACAAGCTGCGCGCGTCGATCGTGGCCGACCCGCACTTCGACCGCAAGAACACCAAGGACAACACGCCGGCCGTGGTCCACATGGAACTGGTCGAAGGCAACACCGTCGACGTCAAGGTCGCTGCCAAGGGCGGCGGCTCGGAAAACAAATCCAAGATGGTCATGATGAATCCTTCCGATTCGCTGATCGACTGGGTGCTCAAGACCGTGCCGACCATGGGCGCCGGCTGGTGCCCGCCTGGCATGCTGGGCATCGGCATCGGCGGCACCGCCGAGAAGGCGATGCTGATGGCGAAGGAAGTGCTGATGGAAGACATCGACATGTACGAGCTCAAACAGCGCGGCCCGCAGAACAAGCTGGAAGAACTGCGCATCGAACTGTGCGATCGCATCAACGCGCTGGGCATCGGCGCCCAGGGCCTGGGCGGCCTGACCACCGTGCTGGACGTGAAGATCCTGACCTACCCGACCCACGCCGCATCGAAGCCGGTCGCGATGATCCCGAACTGCGCCGCCACCCGCCACGGCCACTTCGTGCTGGACGGCTCCGGCCCCGCCTACATGACGCCGCCTCCGCTGTCGACCTGGCCTGACGTCAGCTGGGCGCCGGACACCGAAAAATCCAAGCGCGTCGACCTGAACACGCTGACCAAGGAAGAAGTCGCTTCGTGGACGCCGGGCCAGACCCTGCTGCTGAACGGCAAAATGCTGACCGGCCGCGACGCCGCGCACAAGCGCATCCAGGACATGCTGGCCAAGGGCGAGCAACTGCCGGTGGACTTCAAGAACCGCGTGATCTACTACGTCGGCCCGGTCGATCCGGTGCGCGACGAAGTGGTCGGCCCGGCCGGCCCGACCACCGCCACCCGCATGGACAAGTTCACCGACATGATGCTGGAACAAACCGGCCTGATCGCGATGATCGGCAAGGCCGAGCGCGGCCCGGTGGCGATCGAATCGATCAAGAAGCACAAGTCGGCCTACCTGATGGCGGTCGGCGGCTCGGCCTACCTGGTGTCGAAGGCGATCAAGGGCGCCAAGGTGCTGGGCTTTGCCGACATGGGCATGGAAGCGATCTATGAGTTCGACGTGGTGGACATGCCAGTGACCGTGGCGGTCGACGCCGCCGGTACGTCGGTGCACGAAACCGGTCCGAAGGAATGGAAAGCCAAGATCGAAGCGCTGAACGTTCCGATCGTTACCGCCTGATGCACGCCGCCCGCTCTCCCGGTGCTCCCATCGGTGTCTACGACTCCGGCGTGGGCGGGCTGTCGGTGCTGCGCCACATCCGGGCGCAGCTGCCGGCTGAAGACTTGATCTACTTCGCCGATTCCGGCCATGCGCCCTACGGCGAAAAAACCGAACAATACGTGGTCGACCGCGCGCTGCTGGTGGCCGCCTTCCTGCTGGAACGCGGCATCAAGGCGCTGGTGGTGGCCTGCAACACCGCGACCGTGGCCGCCATCAAGGCGGTGCGGGCACGCTATCCCGATCTGCCGGTGGTCGGCGTCGAACCCGGCCTGAAGCCGGCCGCCGCCGCCACGCGCAGCGGCAAGGTCGGCGTGCTGGCGACGGCGCGCACGCTCAAGGGCGAAAAGTTCCTGCTATTGCGCGAGCAAATCAGCGCCGCCACCCAGGCGGAGTTCCTGCTGCAACCATGCGTCGGCCTGGTCGACCAGATTGAACTGGGCGACTTGCACACCCCCGCCATCGCCGCGCTGCTGGAACAATACGTGGCGCCGCTGCTGGACCAGGGCGCCGATACGCTGGTGCTGGGCTGCACCCACTACCCCTTCGTCAAGGCGGGCATAGAACGGGTGCTGGACGATCACGGCCACCCCGACGTCACGCTGATCGATACCGGCGACGCCGTGGCCCGCCAGTTGGTGCGCCTGCTGGACGCCGCCGGCTTGCGGCGCGCCGCGTCCGACGCCGGCGCCAACGATACGTCATCCCATGTCACCGGCTATACCACCGGCCACGCAGCGGCACTGGAAGCGGCGTTTTCCTCGCTGCTGGGATTGCAGCCGGCGGTGCACGCTATCGCTCCCTGATACGCCTCACAAACTTAATCCCGCCCTGGACAAGGGCAGCGTACGCACGCGCTTGCCGACGGCCGCAAACAGCGCGTTGGCCACCGCCGGCGCCAGCGGGCCCACCGCCTCTTCCCCGACGCCGCCCGGCGCTTCCTGGCTGTCGAGCAGGATCACCTGCACCGGCGGCATGTCGGCCAGCGTGATCAGGCGATAGTCGTTGAAGTTGGACTGTTCGACCGCCCCCTTGCTCAGCGTGATCTCGCCATAAAACGCCGCCGACAGCGCGAACGCAATCCCGCCTTCAATCTGCGCCCGCACGCTGCCGGGATTGACCACGACGCCGCAATCGACCGCCGTCACGATGCGGTGCAGCTTGACCTTGCCGCCATCGACCGACAGCTCCACCACATGCGCGACCACGCTGCCATTGGCGGTATCGATGGCGAAGCCGCGATGGCGGCCAGGCGCCGGACTGTCCCATCCCGCATGCTTCGCCACCGCCTCCATCACGCGCCGCTCGCGCGCCTCGGGCTTCATCATGCGGCGCCGGTAGGCCAGCGGGTCCACCTTGGCGGCCGCCGCCAGTTCGTCCACGAACGATTCATAGGCGTAGATGTTCTGCGACGCCGCCACCGCGCGCCAGTAGCCGACCGGCACGCCGGCATCGATGGTGCTGGCGCGCAGCATGGTGGCGCCAACGTTATAGCAGGCAGGCACCGGCGTCAGGACGCTGGTGTCCACCGTCAACTTCTCCTTGGGCCGTCCGTACAGGCTGGAATGATCCAGCAAGGATTCGGCCGCGCTGTCAAAACGCATGGCAAGCGGCATGCCTTGCGCGTCCAGTTCCGCCTGCAAATGCACGGCGGCGGCGGGACGATAGAAATCGTGGCGCATGTCTTCCTCGCGGCTCCAGATCAACTTGACCGTGGCGCCGGTGGCCTTGGCGATGGCGGCGGCCTGCAAGGCGAAATCGCACTCGATGCGGCGGCCGAAACCGCCGCCGGACAAGGTGGTGTGGATGGTCACCGCCTCCGGCGCCAGTCCCAGCGCCTTGGCCACGGAATCGCGCGTGCCCGATTGCGATTGGGTCGGCAGCCACAGCTCGGCCGATTTGGCGTCCACCCGCGCGGTGCCGTTCATCGGTTCCATCGTGGCGTGCGACAGGAAGGGAAAGGTATAAACCTGGCCGACGCTGCGCGCAGCGCCCTTGGCGGCGTGTTCGTAGGCGGCGACGATTTGCTCCCTGGTCTTGCCGGCCTTGCGGCTGACAAACACGCCGCCGCCGGCCGTGGCGGCGGCCAGCAGCGCGGCATCGTACTCGATCGAATCGCGTTGCGGCGCCTGCTTCAGGTCCCACACCGGCTGCAGCACCGCCAGCGCCTTCCTGGCGCGCCAGTAGCTGTCGGCCACCACCGCCACCGCGTCGTCCAGCGGCACCACGTGCCGCACGCCTGGCATGGCCAATGCCGGCGCCGGATCCACGCGGGACAGGCGGCCGCCAAAGTTCGGGCATTGCAGGATGGTGGCGATCAGCATGCCGGGTTGGCGCACGTCGATGCCGTATTGCGCGCTGCCGTCCACCTTGGACGGGATGTCGAGCCGCGCCATCGCCTTGCCGATAAAGCGCCAGCGTTCGCGCGGCATCAGCGTGACTGTCTCCGGCACCGGCAGCTGGGCCGCGGCGATGCACAGGGTCGCGTAGGCCAGGCGCCTGCCGCTGGCGCGATGCAGTACGTAGCCGGCGTCGGTGTCGCAGTCGGCGGCGGGCACCTGCCACAGCCTGGCCGCCGCGTCGACCAGCATCGCGCGCGCCTGCGCGCCGGCGCGGCGCAGCGCCTCGAACTGGCGCGAGATCCCGCCGCTGCCGTAGGTCGCGTACTCGCCCCAGCCGGCATTGAAGTGCCGCTCGTCGACCGGCGCCATTTCGATGCGCACCAGGCGCCAGTCCAGATCCAGTTCGTTGGCGACGATCTGGGCGATGCCGGTACCGCTGCCCTGGCCGATTTCGCTGGTGTTCGACAGGATGGTCACGGCGCCATCGGGCTCGATGCGCAGCCAGCCCGCCAACGCTGTCGCCGCGCCGGAGCCGGCCAGCGACGGAACCGCAATCATCAGCGCGCTGGTGCCCAGGGCTTTGAGGAAGTCGCGCCGCTGCGGACGCGGCACGGCGCTCATGCTGTTTCTCCCAGCGGCATGCCGGCCGCGCGTTTGATCGCGCGCCGCACCCGGTTGTAGGTACCGCAACGACACAGGTTGGTCATCGCTTCATCGATCTGGGCGTCGCTCGGCTTGGGCGTGGATTTCAGCAGCGCGGCGGCGGCCATCAGCATGCCGGACTGGCAGTAGCCGCACTGCGGCACCTGCTCCGCGATCCAGGCCTGCTGCAAACGCTGCCCGCCATTGCTGGCCAACGCTTCGATGGTGGTGATGCGGCCGGCGCCCACCGCGCTGGCCGGCAGCAGGCAGCTACGCACCGGCTGGCCGTCGACGTGCACCGTGCAGGCGCCGCACAGGCCTGCGCCGCAGCCGAACTTGGTGCCCGTCAGGGCCAGCGTATCGCGCAAGGCCCACAACAGCGGCGTGTCCTCGTCCAATTCCACGTGGTGTGCGCTGGCGTTGACGTTCAGGGTGATCCGCATGCTGCTGTCTCCGTTTTTTTGTTCAGGAGCAGCCAGCTTGGCGCGGCAGGATTAACGCCGCATTAACAATGTCATTTAACTTTGGCGCGGCAGCGACAGGCGCGCTTCCAGGCCGCCGTCCGGATGGCGGCGCAGCGCCAGCGCGCCGCCCACGCGTGTGGCGATGGCCTGCACGATCGACAATCCCAGGCCGCTGCCGCCCTCGCCCCGGCGCCAGAAGCGTTCGGTGGCGCGCGCCAGTTCCTGCTCCGTCATGCCGGGGCCGGCGTCGCGCACGATGAAGCAGGGCTGCTCGCCGCAGGCCTCCAGCGCCAGCTGCACGCAGCCGTTCGGCGGCCCGTGCCGCAGCGCGTTGTCGAGCAGGTTGCGCAGCGCGGTCACGGCCAGCGCCTGCGGCATCGCCAGCCGCAGGCCGCCGCCCTGGTCGTCCAGCACAATGCGCTGCGCGTCCGGCGCGGCCGCATCGCGCATCGCCAGTTGCGCCACTTGGGCGGCGTCGGCGGCTTCTTCGTCCTCCCAGCTGCACGGGCCTTCGACGCGGGCCAGCGTCAACAACTGCTCCATGGTGTGCTGCATGCGCGCCACGCCTTCCTGCGCGTGATCGAGCGCCTCGGCGGCATCCTCGCTGCGGCTCAGGCGCAGCACTTGCAGATGCAGCTTGATGGCGGTCAGCGGCGTGCGCAGTTCATGCGCGGCGTCGCTGGTGAAGCGGCGCTCGCGGCTGAAGGTGGCGGCGATACGGCGCAGCATGTCGTTCAGCGTCGCCACGAGGGGTTGCAGGTCGCGCGGCGTGGCGGCCTCCGGCACCGGGTCCAGCGCGTCCGGCGCGCGCTGCGCCAGCAGCTGGCGCAAGCGCTCCAATGGCAGCAAGGCGCGGCCCGCACCCAGCCACAGCACCAGCAGGCCGCCGACCAGCGCCACCGCGAACGGCAGCGCCGCCGCCAGCATCACGGTGCGCATCAAGTTCTGGCGCTCGGCCACCAGGTCGGCGGTGGTGATGACCAGGCCGTGCGCGGCGACGCTGAAGGTGCGCCACGGGCGGCCGCCGATCACGCGTTCGGAAAAGCCGCGTCCCGAGGTCGGCAGGCTGGCGGCCGGCGCGCCCGGCGTGGCGCCCACGACCTGGCCGCGCACGGAGCTGATCTCGCACACCAGGCCGTTTTCGCCCAGCGGCGCGGCGATGGCCAGCGTGCCCAATGACGCGCCGCGCGCGGCGGCGGCCTGCCACAGGGCCGGATTCTCGGCCACCAGGCCGGACACCATCCCGGCCGCCATCTCCAGCCGCTGGTCCAGCGAGATGCGCAGCTGCCGCTCCAGGTTGTGCTGCATCCACCAGGCCATGCCGCCCCACAGCAAGCTCAGCGACACGCCGATCAGCAGCAGCAGCCGCAGTCGCAGGCTCACGGCGTGGCCGCGCCGACGCGGTAGCCAAGGCCGCGCACGGTCTCGATCAGGCCGCTGTCCAGTTTGCGCCGCAGGTGGTGGATGTGGACGTTGAGCGCATTGCTCTCGATGTCTTCATGGAATTCGTACAGGCTATCCTTGAGCTGGTCGGCGCTGAGGATGCGGCCCTGGGCGTTCAGCAGCGCCGTCAGCAAGGCCAGCTCGCGGCGCGACAGCGCCACCGGCGTACCGCGCAGCAGCACCTCGCCGCTGGCCGGGTTGACGCTGACGCAGCCATATTCGATCAAATCGACGCTGCGGCCGGCGCAGCGCCGCGCCAGCGCCTGCAGGCGCGCCACCAGTTCGTCGAGGTCGAAGGGCTTGAGCAGGTAATCGTCGGCGCCGGCGCGCAGGCCGCCGACCCGGTCGCCGATGGCGTCGCGGGCACTGAGGATCAGCACCGGCTGCGCCATGCCGCGTGCGCGCAGCTGGCGCAGCAAGGTGACACCATCGCCGTCGGGCAGGCCGAGGTCGAGGATCACCACATCGCACTGCAAGGTGGCCAGCACCGCCTCGGCCTGGGCCACGGTGCTCACATGGTCGACCGCCATGCCATGCGCGCGCAAGCCGGCCAGGATGCCCAGTGCAATCAGTTTATCGTCCTCCACCAGCAAAATCCGCATCGTTCCTCCCGTGCGCCATTGTTGCCACTGGCGATTAAGGCTATGTTAACACTCACTGCGGAGGCTTGCTATTTGAACAAAATAGCATTTATTCAGAAAACCTTGCATTTAGATTTGCACGTTTTAAAACTGGCTTGTATAATTCGGCACCTGTCTACGAAACAGTAGACAAAGTGAAGTAAGTCAGTGGTGGCTGTAGCTCAGTTGGTAGAGTCCAGGATTGTGATTCCTGTTGTCGTGGGTTCGAGCCCCATCAGCCACCCCACAGAATACGTAGGAAAATCAAAGGGTTACGCGCTTGTCGCTGTAACCCTTTTTTGCATTCTGCGCTACACGATTGCCTCTCAACGGCCCCCACCCCGACTCTTGATCTCCCGCAACTGTGGGCTATCCTACGACAGGTAAATTTCTATCCTGCGCCTTTATCCGATACGTCCTTTCCCCTGAGCAAAACTGACCTTGGGAGTTTTCATGGGCATGCCTCGGGGCGGGCCTCATCGCCACCAAGGCTACACGGATTGGGTGGAGCGCGACGTCAATGAGATGTTGGCGTTTGACTTGACTGAGCAAGGACAGAAATGACCGATCCAACTCGCCCATCCGCGCCGTTGGCGACTGGCGGCATGTCCACCGCCGGCACCACCACGCCGGTCAAGATTGCTCCGCCGCGCCTCGACCCTCATGATAAAAAGGTACTGTGCTCGGCCATATGCAAATGCAAGGATACGCCAGGCATCGGCAAGGATGGCCGCTCGCTCAAGCAGTCATGCGTATCAGCCCGGCTCAAGGCGCTGGACCGGGCGCTCGATCACCGTAGTGCATACAAATCAGAAGTGAATTACGATATGACGAAAAAGCCCCCGATGCCGATCATGAGTCCTGATGTAGAAACCAAGGGACACGACTGGCTCCCAGGTTGGATCAAGAAGCGCTGGGACATAGCCGACGCTCAAAGTGTTGAGCGCCCAGAGTTCCGGCCTGGTAAGGGATTGATACGCCGGCCTGATGTGGTCATCGTCAACGACCCTATGAAGCCGCCTACCCAGGACAATATTAAGCAGGTAGTCGAAATCAAGTTTCCGCCGGATACAATAAATGCCCAGCAGGAGCTTGAATATGCAAAGATTGCCGGTTCCAAGGAGAAACTGGAGGTTTTGCGGCCTGAGAACTGCAACTGCGACCAGCCAGAGCCGGAGTCCGCGAAGATTCCAGTCGAGCAACTAGGCAAGGCAGCAGCAGTTGCCGGACGACTCTACATGCTGCTGACGAAACGCTAGCCACCACGCGGGATTCCGGCGAATTAAAAGGAAATGCCATGAGTGAACTTCCACTTGACCCAATACAGTTGCTGCGTGAAGATCAAGAGAAGATGCGGGTACCCGGCGGCTTACTGACGAAACAAGGACCACAGGACTACGTCGGCAGCGTCCTCGCAATTACTGGCACGCTGTACTTTAAGAACGCACACCTACCCGTAGTCCGCGAGGCAATCTGCGCCTGTTTTGACGAGTATGAGGCCGTTGCCAAGTCCCATTTGACTTGGCTGTGGCGAGAAGAGCCGTTGGAGGGGCCAGACAAAATAGCCTACGCCAAAGCCAAGCCCATGCGCGAGATGATGAAGCGAATGGATGAAGATGATTTGGTGAGCTTCACCTATACCAGCGGCGAGCAAGCCCACGACGCAGGAGACTGGGAATTTCAAGTCTCAGGCATTCGCGGCTGGCAGGCCAAGATGGGGACATGGGGCCTTTGCTCCCTTCGCTTCAGTACGCCAATGTTGTACGGCGAAGTACACCCCGCTGCCATCCAAACCATGTTTGTCAGTTTCGCCAGGCGATTGCAGGCAGTGCATGGCCACAGCGGATATGGTCTGGTACTTTCCGCAGTTCGATCCGAACAAAATGAACCGTTTGAGGCATACCTCGCCGATAAACTGAATGGCTTGGACGTAGGAACACCGGTCTGGGTTTCGGAAGCTGCGGTGAAAGGCATCAAGACCGTGTCGTGGCTGACCGCCATCGATTACGATATGGTGCAGAAGATTGGCGGGCTATCGGCCATTCGCTCTGAGCTGCCCATGGACTGGTTTGCGTTATACGATTATGGTGCCGGTCTCGTTATTCAAGCTGGACCGAAACCGGAGGCTGGGCCGGCCGATCAGCCCAAAGCTGCGCTGCTGGTACTACCGAACATGCTATTAAAGGAACTTCGGACGCCGGAGATAGGATCGCTGCATCATGGCTCGAAAGATGGCGAGCCGCGCCTGACTGGCTGGGCAGCGGAGCAATGGATCAAGCGCTTCGACATCGACGATGCGGAACTGATGGCCTACAAGGACAAGCTGCTAGACGAACCCAAGCTGACCGATGCTACGACGCTACCAGATCGACTGTGACGCCGTCCCTACAATTTCGCGTCATCGTCAAGCATCGATGGCGTTCGATCTAGCGCGGCCAACCGGCGCCCAAGGCCCGCGCGTCAGTCGCGACTGTCAATTTCCTCGCGTCCTCGCTTTGACGTTTCATTATCATCACCGCAGCAATAATTGCTGTGATTGAACCGATCGCCTGAATCCATGCGGCACCGACATCGCTCCAGAGCGGTGACCTCGACATAAATTCGATGAAGGCAAATGAACCAAAGGCGATGATCAAAAAGAGTAGCATCGTAGCAGTGGCGCGACTAATTTTGTCTTGTTCTGTCATGACCAGTTCTCTGCAAGGAATTGCCAATAATATCAGACCCAGCCCTTGATCCAATCCCAACGCCAAGATGCCAGTCGAACAGGCGTACCAAGCCAGGAAATGCAATGAGCGAACATTCTGAGACGATGCGCATCCCTGGCGGCCTGCTGACCAAGCAAGGCCCGCAAGACTATGTAGGCTGTCAGCAGCGGTTGAAAACTGATACACGGGAGTGCTGCGGATTTGCTGCTCTGCCGGTGACATGTTTGCGTACGCCGGGGTGCAACTCCCCTTGTTCGTATTCCCGATGCCAACTCTTGAGCGCATTTTTAGTTGGATAGCCCGGCTGTCGAATTGTCGGCCCCGTACGTTTTCCCAGCTTTTAATGCGCTCTTCGTATGAGTACATGAACTACCTCCAAGTAGTCCAAGTATTACGCAGCCCCCCCCCACCCCAGCGATTGAAAACTGATACACCGTTTTGAGAAGATGGCTGCTTTGCGGAGCAGCCTTGAAACCCAACGAGGTGTATGTGGAAATTCAGTTGTTGAGCAAGCATGGGTTGAGTCTGCGGCGGATCGCCGCCGAGGTGGGGTGCGCAGTGAACACTGTGCGGCGGCACTTGGCGCTGGAGTCCGTGCCGAAATACGAGCGCAAGGTCAAGCGAGTGACCAAGTTGGCTGCCCATGAGGATCCCAGGCTGCAGCCGCGCGCGATAACTGCCAGTTGAAGATGTGCTCGGGTAAAATCGATATCCAAACAGCCATGTAAGAGCGATCGCCGCAGGTTCTCTTGCGACCGCTAGGGCCCATCAATCAGCATAGGGAGTAGAGCTTGATCCAGCTTGACAGCCAAATCGTTTCGGATATCGCGGCGCTTGAAGGGATTTACGGAACGCCTGCCGCAGCGTCGTTAAAAAAAGAAGTGGCATACATTCATCCGCACTATCGAAAGTTCATCGAGGCGGCGCCGTTTGCCCTCCTGGCAACAAGCGGATCGGACGGTCTCGATGTGTCTCCCCGAGGTGACCCCGCTGGTTTTGTCCGGGTCCACGACGAATTAACCTTGCTCCTTCCCGATCGTCGCGGGAACAAGCGAATCGACAGTCTGCGGAACATCCTGCTTGATTCCCGGGTCTCTCTCATCTTTTTGATACCCGGGATTGGAGAAACGTTGCGGGTCAACGGCACCGCAACGATTCAAGTCGATCCTGGCTTGCTGTCGTCCTTCAGTATCGACGGCAAATCGCCGCTTTCCGTATTGGTCGTGAAAGTCAACGCGGTGTTTTTCCAGTGCTCGCGCGCGATACTTCGTTCGCATCTCTGGGACCCGTCCAGGCATCGGAATCGTGGGGATTTGCCGAGTCCCGGAACAATCGTGGGGGACTTGAGTAGTAACGAGATTGACGGCCAAAAATATGATGCCGATTTGCCCTGGCGGTTATCAACAACTCTTTATTGATCTCGGCAGCGTCGCCGACTCGTACCCGTAATGCCGATTTGTCCCGGCAAAGTTGCACAGTTCAACAGTATATTTCTCGATTTCCCGCAACAAGATCGACCAGCGCTTCGCCGGCAGCCAGCAATACAGCACCCAGCACCTGACCCTCGACTCCACGCCGTTCGGCAAATTGCTGTCGCGCGAACTGGGCAAGGGCAAGAAAGAGGTGGAAGTGAACATCAGCGGCAAGATCTCGCTCAACAGCATTCCGCCGCGCGTCGACAAATGGATCACCGCCGTGGCCGAACAGGGCGAGGTCACGCTCAAGCCGAGCGACCCCGCGCTCAAGCCCAGGTTCATTCTCGCGCTGCTGCCGGTGGTGTACTCGTTCATCAAGCAGGCCAACGCCGAACGCGCCATGAGCAGCGCCAACCAGTACAACGCCCAGGTGATTTACCACATCGACAAATCGGGCGAGTCGGTCATCGACAAGATCGTCTTCATCAAGAAAAAAGAGTGATCATCCGGGCTGGGGCGGCGCCCAGCCCAGCACATGCACCGGGCTGTGTCCCTTGATCTCGCGCAGGCCGAGGTCGCTCAATCCCGTCTCGCCTTCGAGCCGCTCGGCCACCGCCAGCGAACACAGCACCGGCATGCCCACCTCCTTGCACAGGCTTTCGATGCGCGCCGCCACATTGACGGTGTTGCCGATCGCCGTGTACTCGTGGCGCTCCGCCGAGCCGATATAGCCGATCACCGCCATGCCGCTGTGCAGGCCGACGCCGATGCGCAGCGACGGCGCCCCCGTCAACGCCGACTCGGCGTTCAGCGCCGCCAGTTCGGCCAGCATCTCGCGCGCCGCCGCCAGCGCGGCCGCCTCCGGACTAGCCATCGCGTTGGGCGCGCCGAAGAACGCCATCATGCCGTCGCCGATGAATTTATCGACGGTGCCGCCGTGGCGGTGCACCACCGCCGTCATGCGCGCGAAGTAGCGGTTCAGCAGGGCCACCACCTGCTCGGCGGGCAAGGCTTCGCTCAGGGCGGTGAAGCCGCGCACGTCGGAAAACAGTACGCAAACGCTGAGCTTGAGGCCGGACTTGCGGGCGTCGATGCCGCCGTCGAGGATGCTCTGCATCACCTGCGGGCTGACGTAGCCGCCAAAGCAGCGGCTCAGGCGCTGCCGTTCGAGGAACTGCTGCCACGACTGCCAGCCGGCGCGCGCCAGCAGCGCGATCCAGCCGCCCAGCAACAGCGCGGCCGGCGCCAGCCACACGCCGCGCAGCAGCAACGCCGTGCTCAGCGCGCACAGGCCCAGCGACAACAGCAACAGCAGCGCCAGCTTGCGCCGCAGGCGCGCGCCGAACCAGAACAGCGCCATGACCGCCGCGCCGGCCCAGATGCCGCCTTGCGCCAGCGGCGCGATCAGGCCACCGTTCAGCATGCTGCGCACCGCCTGCGCGTGGGCCAGCATGCCCGGCACCCGCGTGGCGCCGGGCAGCCACGCCGCCAGCGGCACCGGCAGGTCGACCAGGTCGATATCGTCCAGCACCGCGCCCAACAGCACGGCCTTGCCGGCGAAACGGCGCGCCAGCTCGTCCTGCTTGCCCTCGCGCGCCAGCTGCAACACTTGCTGCAGCGGGATGTACTGGAACGGCGCGCCCAACTGGTAGTTGATCAGCCCGGTCCACGGCTGGCGCACGCCGGCCGCCGCCGCGATCTCGCTCGACAAGGTGAACGGCGTGCGGTCCGGCTGCAGCGCCGCCTCGGGATAGCGGCGGATGCGGCCGTCGTCGTCGGCCGCGAACAGCGCCGATGCGTTGCCGCGCACCGCCTCGCCCTGGCTGGCCAGCACCGAACCGTAGTCGAGCTGGATCTCGCGGAAGTGGCGCCGGTCGTGGTCCCAGACCTTGGCCACCACCACCGGGCTGGCCTGCATGGCGCCCAGCAGACCGGCCAGCAGGGTGCGGTGGAAATCGAACTCGGGATCGCTGCGCGACTGCAGCTGGTCGTAGCGCTTTTCCGGCAGCACCAGGTCCATGCCGATCACCAGCGGGCCGGCGGCGCCGACGCCGCGCAGAAATTGCGCCAGATAGCGGTGGCTCAAGGTGATCGGCTCCTCGACCCCGTCGAGGAAGGCTTCGTTGATGCCCACCAACACCAGGTCGCGTTGCACCGGCTGCGGGAACCAGGCGCGGTTGACGGCGAACTGCAGGTCCAGCAGGCGGGCGTCGATGGCCGGCGCCAACGGCAAGGCGCAGGCCAGCGCCAGCAGCGCGCAGGCGTAGCCGCGCCAGGCCGTCCAACGGCGCGCGGCGGCGAGCGGCAGCGCGGCCAAGGGCGGCCTAGCGCGCCAGGCTGCCGGCCTTGCTCAGGTCCGGCCGGCGTGCCGCGATCTCCTGCCAGATCGCGCGGGCGTCGTCGAGCATCTGGCGGTTTTGCAGCAGGCTCGCGTACAACACCCATTCATCGATCGGCGCGCCGGCGCCGGGCCGCAGCGCCACCAGGCTGGCGTGCTCGGCCTCGCTGGCCACCTGGAACTGGGCCATCGCCTGGCGCACCTCGCCGTCCACCGCCGAGGTGTAGGCCACGCTCCAGCGGTAGCTCTGGCCGTACGCCAGCGGCGCGGACGGCGGCGGCTCCCACGCCGAGGCGTCGGTCTTGGCCTGCGCCACCACGCCGCCGTCGGCGCGCTCCAGCGTGAAGGTGTACGAGGTGGCCTCGTTGGCCTCCCAGCGGAATTGCGGACGGGTGCCCAGCGCCAGCGTGCCGTTCTTCGGCCCCAGCAACGTCAGGTCCAGCATGATGGCCCGCATCTTGAACGCCGCCGGCCCGGTGTTGGGGCTCAGCGCGGCCAGCACGACTTTCTCGGCCAGCGACTTGGTCGCCAGCGCCGTGCCGCTCAGCACGCGGATCGCGCCGGGGTCGACCTCGGCCAGCACCGGCCCGGTCAGCTGGTAGATCAGCTTGGCGCCGTAGTGCGACACCGAAGCCTTGGCGCCGGCGTCCAGCCGCAGCTGCTCGCCCGGCTTGACGTAGTTCAGCAGTTGCAATTTGCTGCGCTGGGTGTTGCGCACGATCTCGCCGCTGCCCTGCACGTCGAGCACCATGCCGACCACCTCCTCGGCGGCGGTGGCGGGCAGGCTCGCGAGCACGCAAGCGGCGGCCAGTAAAAACACACGGATCAACGACATCATCCCTCCTCGGCCGGAGCCTTATTTGTAGCTGCGCGTCTCGAACAGATAATCGCCGCCGGCCGCGTGGCCGGCCGACACCGCCGCGCCGTACTGCGGCACCTGTGGATAGGCCTCGGTCACGCCGGCCTTGGTGGCGTCGAACACGGTTTTGCCGGTGTCGTAGCGGGTCACCCGCTTCATCGCGTTCATCAGGCTCCAGGCGAAGATCGAATGGCCTTCGACGCCGTCGTCGGCCACCGGTTCCTCGCCGCCCGAGGACATCACCACCACCGAGCGGCGTCCCAGGATCTGGCCGGCGTCGGCGTTGGCGTCGACCGTCTGCCCCTCGGCGAAGGTGCCCGAGTAGCAGCTGTCCGACACCAGCATCACCTGCCGCGCCGGCACGCTGGCCAGCAGCCTGGAGACGTCGCTGGTCGAGATCCAGTTGGCCGGGCTGTTGCCGGCGCCGTCGGACGGAATCCAGTAGCCCTGCTTGCCGCTCTTGGCGTTGCCGGTCATGTAGCCGTGGCCGGCGTAGTACACCGTCAGGCTGTCCTTCGGCCCCAGTTCGCGCGACATCGCGCCGATGCCGTTGACGATGTCGGCGCGCGTCGCGTCGCGCAGCACGTGCACCTCGTAGCCCATCTTCTCGGCCATCAGCCTGGCCACCGCCTCGGCGTCCGGCACCGCCGAATCGAGCGCCGGAATGCGCGCGTCCTGGTAGCGGTTGATGCCGATGACGACCGCCACCTTGCGTTCGATCTGCGGCAGGAAGGACGCGCTGGGCAGGCGCAGCGCCGGACGCGGCGGCATCGCCTGCAACTGCGCCTGCAGTTGCGCCTGGTTCGGCACGCACAGGCCGCCGGCGCCGCCGGCGCATGGCGGCAGGTCGGCCGCGTGGACGTTTTGTTCGAGGATCTTCAGCGCATCCTTGAACACCGCGGTCTTGTGCTCGTGGCGCAGCACCGACAGCTCGGCCAATTGCTCGGCGCTCATCGCCGCCGTCGCCGTCGCCGCGAAGGCCTTCAAGGTCTTGGTGCGGCGCGCCTCGTCGCGCTTGGCCACCACCAGGGCCGCCGCGTCCGCCTTGGCCTGCTTGGCCTTGGCCTCCTCGGCCTTGGCCGCGGCGGCGACCTTCTGCGCCTCGGCCTTCCTGGTCTGGATCGCCAGCTGGCGGTCCGCCGTCGCCTTGCCGCCGACCGCCGCCTTGACCAGCTCGGGCTTGCCGCTGGCCTCGGCGCGCTGCACCTGCGCCTCCTCCTTGCGGCTGCGCGCCGTGGCCGTCTGCGCCAGCGATTCCTCGCGCTTGGCGCGCGCCTCGAGCACGCTGGCCTGGGCCTGGCTGCGCCGCGCGTCGGCCTGGTCCTTGGCCTGGGACGCGGCCAGCCGCAGGTCGTCGGCCTGTTCCTGGCGCACCCGGCTCTCGGCCGTCTTCTGCGTCACCTCGACCCGCTTGTCGCCGGCCACCCGCTCGGCCGCCGCGCGCTGCTGCGGCGACTTCGCCTCGCGCGCCTGCGCCAGCGCCTCGCTGCGCGCCGCATCGGCGATCTTGGCCTCGGCGGCGGCGGTGCGCGCGCGCGCGTCCACGCCCAGCGCCTCGGCCTGGACGCTCTTGGCGCCGGCCTCGCTCTGTTTGGCGCCGGCTTCCGCCTTCTTGGCGTTGGCGTCCGCCACCTTGGCTTCGAAGCCGGCCCGGCGCGCCTCGGCGTCGGCCTTCCTGGCCTGCGCCAGCACCTTCAGCGCCGGCGTCGCCGCGCCCTGCACCTCGGCTTCGGCCTTGCGCGCATCGCTGTCGGCCTGCTTGCCATCGGCCTCGGCGCGCTTGGCCACCGCCTCGGCGCGCTTGGCCTGGGCCTCGACCTTGGCCGCCTCGGCGCTGGCCTGTCTGGCCTCGCCGGCGTCCTTCTTGGCGGCCAGTTCGGCCTTGCGCGCGCCGGCCAGGTCGGCCTTGGCGGCGCCGCTGGCCTCGCGCGCCTCGCGCTTCAATTCCTGGGTCGTCTTCTTGTCGTCGGCGGCCTGCGCCAACTCCTTCTCGCGCGTCGCCTCGCGCTTGCCGCCGAAGCCGGCCTTGGCGCCGGCCGCGCCGCCGGCCGGGCCGTCCTCGGTCTTGGCTGGCGTCGCGGCCGAGGCCGGCGCCGCCGTACTGTCGGCCACCGCCAGCTTGGCGTCGTAGGTCACCGGCGCCGCCGTGGCGCCCGTGCCCGGCAGCGCGCTGCCGCCGGTGCCGTCGCTGCTGCGGGCGCACATGGCCGGGTTGTTGGAGCAGGTCGACTGGACCGCCGCGTCGGCCACGCGCAGGTCGACCACCGGGCTGCCCTCGGGCAGCAGGAAGCGGAACGCCGCCGCGTTGGCGCTGTCGTACACGGCCGGACTCCAGCTGTAGCCGTGCGCGGCGATCAAGTCGTAGCTCAGGGTGCTGCTGCCGGCCGGGTCCAGCGCGGCCGCCGCGGTCTTGCCGAGCGCGACAATCCAGTTGCCGTTCGGCGTGACCAGGCCGCCGCTGTGCACCCTGTAGGCCTCGCCGGCGTAGACCTCGGCCTGCAGATTCTTCGCGCCCAGCACGGTCCAGCCGACCTGGTCGCCGCCGGCCGGCGCGTTCGGCTTGTAGTTCGGCAGCAGCGTCGCGTTCGGCGCCGAGCCGGTGGCGTTGATGGTGCCGGTCAGGTCGACCGTCTGGCCGCTGGCGGCAAACGTCGACGTGTCCAGGCTGCCGTCGCCGCCGAGGTCGATCAGCACCGCGCCCGGCGTCGGTTTCGGCGCCAGATTGCTCGCGTGCGTGGCGATCACGGCCGACGCCGCGCCGGCGATCAGGCGCGTGCCGCCGCCGACCGCCAAGCTCAGCTTGCTGTTGGCGCCGTTCGCCAGGATCAGCGCGTCGCCGCTGCTGCCGCTGCCGCCGGTCAGGCTCAGATTGCCGCCGACGGCCAGCGTCAGGTTGCCGTCCGGGTTGATCGCCGCCACCGCGCCCTGGTCGCGCGCGAACGCCGTGGCCGGATCGGCCGGCGCCTGCAGGGTTACGCTGCTGGCGCCGCCCGTCATGGTCAGGTCGCCGCTGACGTTGACCAGCACATCGCCCTGGCCGGTGCCCAACAGCGCGCCGCCGTGGGTGCTGCTGGTGCCGCCGCCGTCGAGCGTGATCGATTTGGCGTTGATGGTTTTCAGCGCGCCGCCCGGCCCCGCCTTCTTCTGCGAGAACGAGGCGAGCGCCGCGACGTTGGTCATCATCGCGCCGTCGGCCGTGTTGTAGTAGCCGCCGCTGCCGCCGGTCAGCGTGATGGCCGCGTAGTTGGCGGCGCCGCCCGAGCTGGTGACGGTCTGGCGGCCGCCCTGGCTGAGATCGGCGAGGATGACGGCGCTGTTGTCCGAGCCGTTTCTGCCGCCCGCCAGGTCCAGCGTGCCGCCGGCGACGAAGTCCAGGATCTGGTCGCCGCCGCCGAAGGCGTAGATGGCCGCCAGATTGTTGCTGGTGCTGCAGCCGGGACAGTAGCCGCCTGCGGGATCGCCCGCCAGCAAGCCGTCGCCATTGCCGCCCCGTAGCCTGACCGCGCCGCCGCCGTTGATGACGAACTTCTGCGCGCCCGGACCAAACTGATAAATGACCGCCTTGTTGTTGGCGCTGCCGCCGCTGCCGCCGCCGCTCATCGTCAACTCCGAGCCGGCGCCGGTCAGGTTGAAGGTTTGCGTGCCGGTTTGCGCAGAGATCGTCACGTTGCGATCGCTGCCGTCGGCGCCGGCCATCAGGTTGAGGCGATGCGCGCTGATGATCTGCGCGCCGTTGCTGATCCCTTCGGCAGGCGCTTGCTGGATAAAGACATTGGTCTGGTCCGCCGTCCCGGCGCGCATGCTCAACGTGTCGCCGACGGTAATGCTCTGCAGGACGCCGGCGCTGATGCCGGAGCTGGAGCCGGTCGAGGCGCCGCCGGCGATGGTGAGGTTGGTGGCCGCGATGGTTTGCTTGCCGCTCCCATACAGACGGGCCCAGTTGTTCGTGTCGGCGGAGTTCGCGCTGGCGCCGCCTCCCACCATGCTCACATTGTCAGCCTTGATATTCTGGTCCGACACCGTCGTGCTGTTGCCCAATCCCAGCGCATGGATGCGCGCGTGATTGCTTGAGCCGCCAGCCCCCCCGATCAATCTCAGCGTGGGGACCGTGACGTTTTGCGTGCCGCCGTTTGCGTTGGTGATGATCTGGGCCATATTCTGGTTGCCGCCGGCGCCACCGGTCAAGGTCAGGCTGGAGGCAACGATATCCTGCACCAGTCCGCCCTGCACGACATCGTTGAACAAACTGATATGGGCGCGGTTGCCGGTTCCGGACGCGCCGCCGTTGAGGGCGATGGCATCGGCATGGATGGTCTGGTTGCCACGGCTGGTCAGGTTGGCGCTGTTGCCGCTTTGCTGGCTCGCCGAGCTGCCGCCGTTGAGCGTCAGCACGCCGGACACCGTGACGCGCTGCTCGGCGCCGCTGTTCACGTTGGCGTGGTCGCCGCCGCCGCCCGAGCCCCCGCTCAAGGTCATGCTGCCGGCAGTGATGGTTTGCGCCGCCCCGGCGTTGACAAACGCGCCCTGGTTCGCGCCCGTCCCGCCGGTCACGGTCAGCGCGTCGCGCACGGCGATGCTCTGGTCGCGCTCGGTGCTGACGCCGGCGCCGTTGCTACCGTTGGCGCCGCCGTTGATGCGCAGCGTATCGGCATTGATGGTCTGGCGCGCGTTGCCGCCGATGATGGCGTTGCTGTCCAGGGCTTCGCCGCCGGTGACGCTGATCGCGCCGCCGGTGATGACCTGGATCGCCGCCACGGTGTTGGTATCGTCGTAGGACCAGAGGTGGGCCCAGTTGCCGTTGGCGCCGGAGCCTCCCTTGATCGTCAAGCTGCTGGCGGTCACCCGCTGGGTGACGCCGGCGCCGGTCGCATGGAGGCCGGCGAAGTTTTCCGTGCCGCTGCCGCCCTGCATGACGACGCTGTCGGCGTTGATCGTCTGCGTATGGCCGGCGCCCTTGTTCATGCTGAGGTTGGCATGGTTGCGGTCGCCGCCGACGCCGCCGGTGATGGCCAGCGTCTTGACGGTCACGGTCTGGTTGCCGTCGCTGCTGATATCGACCGCGCCGCCGCTGCCGGACGCGCTGCCGGTCAGCGACAGCGACGCGGCCGTGATGCTTTGATTGCCGCCGACATTCATCGATGCGTTGCCACCGTTGCCGCCCTGCAAGGCGATCGCGTTCTGCACGATCAGCACCTGATCCTGGTTGGTGTTGATAAACGCGTTCAGATTGCTAGCGCCGCCGCCCTGCAGCAGGACGCTGTCGGCCGTGACGCTCTGCGTGCCGTTGCCGCTGATGAAGGCATCGTTGTTGACGCCGCCGCCGCCGCCGGTCAGCGTCAAGGCGCCGGTGGTGACGGTCTGGGTCGGCGTGCTCGTCAGGCTGTCGTCGTAGGCCCAGAATTGTCCGTTGTTGTTGCTGCCGCCCGCACCGCCGGTCAGGCGTATCACCGGCGCCGAAATCAGCTGCCTGGAGCCCTTGCCGTTGGCGAACACCCCGGCGTTGTTATTGGTCCCGGCGCCGGCCAACGCGATGATGCTGTCGGCGTCGATTTTTTGCAGCTTGCCGGTCCGCGCGCCATTCACATTCACCCCGGCGGAATTGTTGGTGCCGCCTTGCCCGCCCGTCAGGCGCAGCGTCTTGACGGCGATCACCTGATCGCTGTTGCTGCTTACATCGGCGTGGTTGTTGCCGCCGGAGTCGCCGGCGGTCAGCACCAGCGAGTTGGCGCTGACGCTTTGCTTGCCGTCGGCGTTGATCGATGCCGCGTTGTACGCGGCCGCATCGGTGGAGCTGCCGCCGCTGATGGCGATGGTTTGGTTCGCGCTGACGGTCTGGTCCAGGCCGGTGGTGATGCGCGCGCCAGCGCCACTGCCGGCGCCCGAGCGCAGCGTGATGTTGTCGGCGACGATGGTCTGCGCCGCCTTGCCGCCTATAGAGGCCTCGCTGAGCGTGCCGCCGCCGCCGGTCAGTGAGATGTTGTTGGCCTTGACGATCTGAATCTGGGGAACGACGTCAGCCGCATCCCACGCGCTGACAAAGGCGCGGTTCTGCTTGCCCGTGCTGCCGCTGCCCCCCTTCAGCACCAGGTCTGTGGCGGTGATGTTCTGCACCACGCCGGTGCCGGCCGCGCTCAGCCCGGCCGTGTTGTTGCTGCCGTCCTGGCCGCCCTGCAGGGTGATGCTGTTGGCTCGGATGGTCTGGCTCTGATTGGGCGGCACCGCGATATTGGCGTCGCTATACAGCGCAATTTCCGCATTGTTATTCGTGCCCGCGCTGCCACCGGTGATGGTGATGCTGTCGGCGATGACCGACTGGTTGCCGTAGGTATAGATATTGGCCGCCGTCCGGCCGGCGCCGCTGCTGCCGTTCACCTTGATCGCACCGCTGACGTTGATACTCTGGCCGCCGCTGCCGTCGCCGATGAAGGCGTGCGAGGCGCCGTAGTTGGGCACGGCAACGGTGGTGCTGCCGGCATTGAGGGTGATCGAGTCGGCGTTGATGGTCTGGCTGCCGGCCGAATCGAGCGAGGCGTTATTGCCGCGTGTGTCGTCGCTCACGCTGCTGATGCCGCCGTTGACGGTGATCGCGCCCGCCGTGATTTTTTGCGTGGCCGACGCCTGCGCCGTAGCGCCGTCGGCACGGATCTGCGCAACGTTGCCGGCGCCGCCGGCGCCGCCGTTCAGCGTCAGGCTGACGCCGGCGCCTATCGTCTGGGTGACATTGAGTCCGCTGGTGTTGATGGACGCGCCGTTGAACAGGCCCGCATTGCCGGCGGTCAGCGTGATCCGGTCCGCGCTCACCGTCTGCTTGCCGCCCGCGCTGGATGGCAACCAGATCGTCGCGCCGCCGCCACTGCCGGCGAGCAAATTGATGTCGCCGGCCTGCACGGTCTGGTTGACTCCCGCGACCAGGCCGGCGCCGACATTGACCGCACCGGCGGCATTGCTGCCCAGCAGATTGATGCGATTGGCATGGATCGTTTGCTCGCCCTGCGTGGTGATTTGCGCCGCGCCGCCCGCCGCCGTCAGATCCAGGTTGCCGGTCGTGGCGATCGACTGGGTGCCGGAGACCAGCGCCATGTTCAGGCTGGCCGCAGCCGTGCCGTCGGCGCTGCCGATGCGGATATTGCCGCCGGTGCTGGTCAGGGTCTGGCTGGCGTTCGACATCAGCACGCCGCCGATGACGATGCTGCCGGTCAGGCTGGCGCCGGCGCTGTCGACCATGCTGGTGCTGCCGTAGGCGCCCGACGCGTCCAGTTTCAGGCCGACCACGCCGGTGTCGATACTGGCGCCGCGCCCCACTTCGATGTAGGGCGCCTGCACCGTCAAGGTCAGGCCGGCCGGTATCGACGGGCTGACCGTGGCGCTGCCGCCGCTGGGCAGGAAGGTGACGAAGTCGCTGGCCTGCAGCGTGCCGTTGGTCGCCGCCAACAGGTTGCCAAGCGTATTGAAATCGGTCGCGCCGGCCGCCGCCGGCCCGCTGCACTCGCCGGCGCTGCTGGTGTAGAAGCAGAACACCGCCGGATCGAGCAGCCAGTTGCCGGTGCGCCCACGCGCCGCCAGGGTGTCGACATAGCCCTTGGCCAGCAGCGTGTGGCCGGAGGTCTCGACCAGGCCGCCGTCGCCGCCCAGCGCGCCGCCGCGCGCGCTGATGCTGCCGGCAAAGTTGGTGCGGTCGCGCGACCATAGCACCACCTTGCCGCCGTCGCCGCTCTGCCCCGCGCTGGCGTCGATGCGCGCGCCGGCCGCCATGTCGACCCGGCTGGCGTTCTGCAGCGCCGCGTTGTTGCCCTGGTAGTCGCCGCCGACCAGCACCGAGCCGCCGCCCAGGCTGCCGCCGGCGTCGATCCGCGCGCCGTCGCCCAGGCTGACCGTGTCGCCCAGCAGCTGCACGCTGCCGCCCACGCCGTCGCTGTTGAGCGCGCTCACGGTGGCCGTCACGCTGGTGGCGCCGCTGGCCTTGAGCACGATGCGTCCCTGGGCGTCGCGCGCGCTGCTGTCGGCCCGCGCCACGCCTTGCATGTCGATCAGCGCGCCGTAGATGTCGATCCGTCCGCCCGCCGCGTTCAGCTCGCCCAGGTTGAGCGCCTTGCCGCCCGTGTCCAGGGTCACCGACAGATTGGGCGCGCCGCTGTCGGCCAGGCTGACGCGCTGGCCGGCCGCCAGCAGGATCTGCCCGCCCGGCGCGCGGATCACGCCGCCGTTGCTGACGTCGCCGCCGACCAGGTAGACGCTGCCGCCCAGCGGCGTGGTGATGGCGCCGAAGTTGTGCACGCCGCCGGCGCCGCCGGCGAAGTTGTATTTGCCGGCCAGGAAGTCGGCGTCCGACAGCCGCAGGCTGGAAGCGACCAGGCCGGCCACGTCCACCGTCGCGTTGGCGCCGAACAGCACGCCGTTGGGATTGACCAGCAACACCCGCCCGTTCGACTGCAGCGCGCCGAGGATCTGGCTGGGATCGACACCGGTCACGCGGTTGAGCACGGTCGACTGCGCGTTCTGCTGCAGGAAGCGCAGCAGCTCGCCGTTGGCCACGTTGAACTGGCGCCAGTCGATGATGGTGTTGGGGGTGTTGGTGACGGTGAAGACATTGCCGTTGACGGCGAAGCTGGCCGTGCCGGCGCGCACCGTCGGATCGAGCGGCCCGCCCAGCGCCGGTGGCGCCAGCGTCAGCACCGTCAGCAGGACGGCGCCGGCCTGGACGCAGGGATGGGGGAATAGCGTACGGGTCAGGAATGCGAGGCGCAACATAGCGGAATCTCCGGCAAGGTGTTTAACGCAAGGTGTGACGCAGAGTGTGACGCTTAGAACGAATACTGGAATACCACGTGGACGAAGCCCGTGTTGGACCGGCGCGGCGCGTTCGCGCCCGGCGCCGTCGCCACCTGGGCCGCGCCGGCGTCGCAGCGCAGGCTGACGTCCTTGTCGAAGGTGTAGCGCAGGCCGAGGCCGAGGCTGGCCAGGTGGCCGCTGGCGATGGGCGAGGCGTCGCTGTTGCGCACCCAGCCGGCGTCGTAGAACAGCAGTGCGCGCAGGGTGTGGCGCGCGCTCAGGTGCAGCTTGGGCGCCAGCTCCGGCGTGTACAGCTCCAGGTTGGCCGAGGCGCCGCGGTCGCCGGCCGCCGTGCGCTCGTCGTAGCCGCGCACCGAGGCCGCGCCGCCCACGCCGAACTGCTCGCTCGGGATCAGCGCGTCGCCGCTGTACTGGACGTTGACGGTGGCGCGCCACTGCCACTGGCCCAGCGGCCGGGCGTAGTAGGCGCTGGCGCGCCAGGCCTGCCAGCTGCGCGGATGGGTGCCGTAGTGCTCCTGCTGGCCGTGGCGTCCGCCCGGCAGGTTGTGGAAGTAGCCGATGCCGCCGCCGGCCTGGTAGCCCGGCGTGGCCAGCTGGCCCAGGTAGCTGACGCTGAGCGGGATGTCGGTGATGGTGCCGCAGGCGGCCAGCTCGATGCCGGCGATGCTGCAGTTGTTGTTGAAGTCCTTGTAGTCGATGCCGTAGATCAGCTTGTGGCGGTACTCGCCACGGCTCGCCAGCGCCTGGTTCAGCCGCGCGCCGGCGTACACGCCCTTGCCCGAAAAGAACAACGGACCGGCCGGCGACACCGCGTTGCTCTTGCTGTCGGAATAGGCCGCCACCAGGTCCAGCGACAGGCCCTGCTGGTAGAACGGGATGCGGTAGCCGGCCGTCACGCTGGCGGCCTTGTCGGGCTGCTGCACGCTGGTCATCAGCTGCACGCTGAGCACGTGGTCGCGCCCGAACAGGTTGGCGTGCTGGTAGCCCAGGCCGAGCCGTTCGCGCCCGGTGGCCGGCGCGCCGGCATTGTCCAAGCTCACGGTGAACTTGCCGACGCGGTCCTCGACCACGTCGATGCGCGCATCGACCTCGGCGGGGCTGGCGCCGGCGGCGAAGTTGACCGCCACCTGCCGGGCCGGGTTGTCGTTGGCCAGCAGCACGGCCGCGACGATGGCGTCGGTGTTGGGCGGCTCGCCCTCGCGCAGCGGCGGCAGGCTGGCGCGCACATTGGCCACGCTATAGACCTTGTTGCCCTGGACTTCGACCTTGCCCAGCCTGCCCTCGCTCACGCGCAGCACCACGGTGCCGGCGCCCAGGGTTTGCTCGGGCGCGTAGACCTGGACGATGGGATAGCCGGCGGCGACATAGGCCGCCTTGACGGCGGCGACGGCGCGTCCGACGTCGTCCATGCCGCGCTGCTTGCCGGCGAACGGCGCCACCAGCGCCTGCAGGCGCTCGGCGCCCAGCAGGCTGGCGCCCTCGAAGCGGAAGCCGCTGATTTCGAACGGCGCAGCGTCGGCTGCGGACGCGGACGCGGTTAACATCACCATCAGCGGCAGCAAGCCGGCTGTCATGCACTTCTTCATGTGTTCTCCCAAGCGCCGGCGCGGCGGCGCATTGCTTCAAACAATCATTCGGAAAGACTATCGCGACGACAATATTAGTATTTTCTTATGGAAATTAAGTTTCATTTTAATAACTATATCGCAGGGTAGCACTATTCATCGGGGATGGGAGGACTGGCGCGATCTTTTGTCGCTCCAGCATCACAGTCGCGGAAATTGTGGACCCGGCGTGGCGCCGGCCGGATTTATTTCAGCCTGAAAAACCGCCGTATGCTCGCCACATAGTTGGCTTGCTGGGCTTGTTCAGGCTCGACCTGGTCGCTGCGCAGGGCGCTCAGCTCTTCGTTGCGGTCGCTGAGCACATGGGCGAATTCGTCGGCCAGCTCGGGACGCTCATGCAGGATGGATTCAAAATTTTCCTTGTCCAGCCGATAGCACAGCACATCGGTCTTGGCGGTGACGGTGGCGCGGCGCGGCGCGCCGGTCAGCAGGCCGATCTCGCCGAACACGTCGCCGGCCTTGAGCGTGGCGCAATGGAGGCGCTCCTGCCCTTCCGCCTCGAACCACACCTCGGCCTCGCCGCCGACCAGCAGATACAGCCAATGCGCCACCGCCCCTTGCCGGGTGATGATGTCGTCCTTGACGAACGGCGTGTTGCGCAGCGCCGCGGCAAGCTTGGCCAATTCCTCTTCGGTGAGGCCGGAGAACAGCGCCACCTTGCCCAGGGCCCGCTTGCGCAAGTCCATTTCCGCCGCCAGCCGGACGCTCGAACGGCGCTCCGAATCGGCGTTCAGGCGGATGTCCATGCAGGGATGGGCCAGCGACAGACTTTGCCGCTGCAAGGCGCTGTAGAAGTGGATGCGCACGGCGGAATCGGTGCCGTCGTCGTGGGCCGGATGGGTGAGCCAGTAGCGCACCGCGTAATGTATCAAGCCTTCGCGGTAATCGATGACGATGCATTCGGGCGGCCGGGCCGACGAGATATGCTCGATATGGGTCTGGCGCAGCGCCGTCTGGACGGTGGCGATCACTTGCTGCGGCGGCACCGCATCGTCGATCCAGAAGTTCACCCAGCGGCGGAACTCCGGCTTGCTCTCGCGGCTGTACACGTCCACTTTCGATTTCATCAGCACGCTGTTGGGTATGACGATCAGGCTGCCGTTGTTGGTGCGCACGGCGGTGTGGCGCCAGTGCACTTCGACCACCTGGCCGCGCACGTCGTCGAGCTTGATCCAGTCGCCGATGCGCACCGAGTTGTCCACCTGCAGCGCGAGGCCGCCGAGGATATTGCCCAGCGTTTCCTGCATCGAAAACGCCACCACGCCGGTGATCACCGCCGAGGTCGTCACCAGGCCGCTCAGGTCCAGGCCGGCCAGGCGCAGCCAGACCAGGGTCCAGACGATGTAGGTGATCACCAGCAGGATGTCTTCCATGATGCGCGGCGGGTGCATGCGCAGCGCCGGCAGCAGCACGCGGAACGCGGTCAGGCCCAGGATGCGTATCAGCAGCAGGCCGAAGCCGAGCATGGAGGTGCTTTCGAGCAGGCTGGCCGCCTGGCGCTGGTCCATGTCGATCATCAGCTTGCTGGAAAGGCTGAGTAGCAGGCACAGGCCGCCGAACAGCAGATTGTGGCGGAACATGTGCGGGCTGTCCGGATCGGAACGGGTCAGCAGCAGCTGCATCACGCTGCAGAGGAGGACGGCGGCAACCAGGCCGGCGTGCCAGGGATTGATCCACGGGCCATCTATCGTCAGCATCCCGGCTCCTCATTCGTTGCTACCTTGCATGTATTGTGAACTGATCCCTACCCATGCGCAACGTGATAACCAGCTAAACGATTTAAACCTTTTTAGTGAGCAACAAGGCGCTTGTTTTAAATTGCTTAGAAATAAATAATATAATATCGGCAAAACCCTTGCAGGAGTGAGATGAACTGGACCACCGCACTACTCGGCACGCTCTTCCTCAGCAATATTGCAATGGCCCAGACGGCGCCCGAGCAGGAGGTCAGCATCGTCGGCTTCAAGCATCCCGAACAGCGGTCTTACCAGTCTTTCGTGCGCGCCCTGTCCGCCGCCGAGCACTACAACGCGCTGGCGCCGCAGGCCGAACTCGGCTTCCAGCTGCTTTCCAAGCCGGCCGGCAAAGACCTGACGCTGCGCTTGGTCGGCAATGCCGCCGAGCGGCCCATTCCGCTCGATCCGCAAGGCTACTTCCGACTGGAGAAAAAGCCCGCCATCGACGACGAGAAGGCGGACCTGGTGGCGTCGGCCAAGGCCGGCGCGGCAAGCTTCAAACCGTCGGCGCGCACGCCCGGCCTGCCGCCGTCCACCCGGCGCCTGGGCGATTTGCGGCTGGAATGCGAGATGCTTTGGGCCTTGGACAAGGACGAGCTGCCGTTCCTGATCAGGTCGACGTTCCAGCTTGTAGGCGGCCTCTGCCATTCAGGCAAGATCGAAGTAAGCTTTCACGAGCCGGCCAAGCTGCGCAACGCTACGCTGGTCGAGGACGATCGCACGTTGAAGCTGTCGGTGCAGGCAGGCCGGCGCGGCTACATCGTCCCCGTGCACGACAAAAGCTGGAGCAATGAAGCCAGGGTCGTGTTCGAACTGGCCGAAGATGGCAGCACCATCCCCCGCTAGATTTGTCATCGATACAACGCGGCCACGAAGTAAACCCCGGCAGCCAGCACGCCGCTCACCACATACAACCGCATGACTCACAGCCTCGTTGCACGCAACGCTGCCCGTTACAATATTTTGTCGTGGCAGTTGCCTAATGGAACTAGATTGACGCTACAATGAACGTCTGTGCATCCGCCTGCAACGCCTCCCCCTTTTCCAGATTAAGCCCAGCCATGTCCCAAGAGAGAACACCCCTGCACGAAGTCAGTACCTATAGCAAGGACACGCCGGTAGGTTGTCCCGACATCAACGGGCGCGCCGCCGTGTTCGTGCCGACCGCGCTGTTCGACGTGAACGGTTCGACCACCATCCGCAAAGGCGCCGGCATCGTCGGCTTCGGCAACGCGGACGGTTCGCTGACCGTCTACTTCGAAGCCAACCGCTTCGACGAGAGCAGCCTGCACAAGTGGGAAAACAAGGCCCGCAAGGCCTACGACCGCATGGTGGCCGGCGCGCCGACCGTGTCCAAGGCCAAGATGGACCCGAAGATGGTCGAGCAGGTCGGCTACATCGACGGCTCCGGCATCCAGCTCAAGCACCCGGAACAATTGCATCACTGGCTGGAAGTGTCGAACGCCCTGGACACCGCGCCCGCCGACGCCATCATCGTCTGGAAAACCAAGTAAAAGTTAGCATAAAGATAGAGACGGGCAGTAGTCCTACAAAGTGTCGGACGTTCGGCTGATGCCCATCATGCAACTCCCGGGATATTCTGGACTCACTGGAAGTCCAACACCACCTGGGAGTTTGTCATGGCACGCTATCTCCATATCGCCTTCGGCGCGTTGTTGCTCAGCCTGGCCTGCGCATCGACCTACGTGTTGTGCTCGGAAAACGCCTTGCAAGACCAAACCATCTCGCTCTACCACCTGCGCTAAGGACGTGGCCTCAGGCCTCACTCGCGCAAGCCCAGCATATTCACCAGGCGGTTCAAGTCCCCCTCTTCCCGGATGATCTCGGCCATCAACTCGGGCAGCGGCATGCGCCCCCAGTTGACGGCGCGCCGCAGCAGATACGGCGTCGGGCTGTGCGGCTCCACCAGGCTCAGATAATCGGCGATCGCGCCCAGCGCGGCGTAGGCCTCGTCGCGGCTCTTCCAGCCTGACAAGGCCACCGCCGGCGGCGCCAGGCCCGCCGCCATGCCGATCACTTCCTCGCTGCCTTGCGGCGCTTCCGGGGTCGTCATTTCTTCTTCCTTTTGCTCGGGGGCCAGTTGTTGCAGCACGCGCTCCACCGCCACCAGCGTCCCCTTCAGTTTAGACAGATTCGGCGCCTGCGCGCCTAGTTGCAGGTCGACAAAAACCAACATGGTTTCCAGGCAGTTCAGGCAGCGATGCACCACCTGCAGGCGGTTGGCCAGCTCGCGCCCCAGCCGCTGGTGGGCGTAAGCGATCACTTCGATGCGGGTCAGCGGCGCTTCGCCGTCGGCGTTGGCGTGGGTCTCGCCCGGCAGGCCGGCCAGCTCGCGCGCCGTCATGCGCTCCCAGTCGGACAGGCTCTGCGCCGGCGGCTTGCGGCCGTTGATTTTCAGGATGGGAACATGCACCCGCACCGTCGCCGCCAGCGATTCGTTGAGCCACTCCAGCGGCGCGACGCGGGCGTCGGCGTCGCCGTCCTGGATCGCCGGATGCAGGCTGTCCCAGAACTGCCGCAGCAGCCGGTCCACCAGGCTCAGGCCGCGATACAGGCCGTCGATGCCGTACTGCCGGGTCCACGCCTCCAGCAGCCAGGCGGCGATCTGCAAATCCTTGGAGCGGCTGCCCAGCATGCTCTTGCAGCGCGCCTCGATCAGCGCCCAGTCGGCCTTCTTCAGCGGCCGCTCCCATTGCCCCATCGGCAGGCTGGGATCGTCCTCCTCGCGCGCCAGCCGGATCTCGGTGAAGATCGGGTCGTAGCGCAGCGCCGGGCCGCTGGGCTGGTCGCCGGCTATGGGCTTGAGCAACTGTTCCAGCTCCTCCTGGTGTTCCATGCTCATCAGGGAGAGCGGTATCGGCAGGCTGGGTGCGTTCATAGGGGCGCTCGGGGTCTCGGGACTGGGTGTTCGGTCATCGGAAATCAAGTGGCGCGCCTTGTCGACCAGGTTGAGCAGATTGTCTTTGATGGTCGCCATGCGCGGTTCCGCCTACGGTAGCATCTTGCCGAGTTCGCGCGCAAAAAACTTGGCGGCCAGCGGCGAAGTGAGCTTGTGCAAGTCCACCACCGTGGCGCCGGTGGGCACATAGATCTTTTCCGACAGCGCCCGCAGCCGCCCGGTATCGAAACCGTCGTCGACTTCATGCATGGCGATCAACACGTGGTCGGAGCCGTTGTCCAGCAAGGCCTGGAAGGGATTGGGGCCGGCGTAGTGCGACGGCCAGCCGTCGTCGATGCAGGGGTGCAGGTTGTAGAAGCCCAGCCTGGGCCACTCGAACAGGCGGGCGTCGATGCGCTGGCCGAAGGTGGCGGCGATGCACAGGTCCGGCTTCCACTGCTCCTGGTACAGCCGGCAGAACTCGTCCGTCTTGACGCGGCCCTTGTACGGCACGATGCCGTGCGACAGCGCCAGCCGCTCCACCATCACCTCCTCGGCCGGCGTGTGCGGATAGGCCCAGACCCGGCGCCCGCGGCTGACATGGTCCGATTCCACGTCGTCGGTGGCGACGCCGACCACCCGCACCCGCTGCGCCAGCGGCCCCTTAAGCAATTCGCTCAGCACATGGAAGCCGCGATGGAAGCTGCCGAACATGGCAACACGCACGAGGGGTGGCAAGGATAACATGGGGAAACCTCAGTAAAATCCGGCCTACCACGCCGGCGCCTTGACGGGGAACACCGGCGGCCACACCAGCGGCGTGCGCTTGCCGGCCGCGCTCACGGTCAGCCGCACATACACCTTGGCGCGGCTGTCGCGGGTGGCGATGCGGCCGTCGCCGACCGCGCTCAGCGGGAACTCGAACTTGAGCAGCTGCGAGCGCGCCCCCGAAGCGGGCGCCGCTTCGGCCTCGCGGTAGGACGACACCAGACTGAACAGCGCCCACGGATCGTCGAAACGGTAGCTGACGGTGCGCTCGTCGACCGCCATGCCGGCATGGCCGGCCTCGGCCCTGGGGATCACCGGGCCGTCCTGCGCCAGCCGCAGGGTCAGCACCACCGGCAGCCCGGGCTCCCAGCGCAGCGGCCGCGCCGTGTCGCGCTGGTGCACGCTCTGGCCGCCGATCGCCAGCGACCAGTCGATGATCTTGTTGCCTTCGCTTTCGACGGCGCTGTTGGCGCGGAATTCCACCATCACGTCCAGGCCGGCGGCCTGGCCCTCCTCGGCCGGGTACAGCGGCGCCAGGAACTCGCGCACCTTCTGCATCTGGTCGTCGACCTTGCGCACCGTGCTGGCCGGCGACGGCCGCGTGGCGTCGCGGTCCGAGGCCAGCGCCAGCACATGGGCCTGGTCGAACAGCTTGAGCACCACGCCCACTTCCTCGACATCGGCCGGCACCCGCTCGCCCGGGCCGCCCTTGCCGCCGGCGTCCGGCGTCAGCGCGCGGAACGGCGCGCGGCTGGCCAGGCTGGCGTTGAAGGCGTCGGCGAAGCGGGTCCAGGTGTCCTGGTAGCGGGTCTGCGTCAGGTCGCGGCAGCGCGAGTACAGCCCCGCCTGCAATCCCTGCATGCGCTCGGAGAACAGGTCGCCGGCGCGGCGCTGGGCCGCGCGCGCCGACAGCTTGTCGAGGCAGTTGTCGATGCTCAGCTCGGCCGCGCCGGACAGGATGAACTGCTCCAGGGTGGTCAGGCTGCTGCTCGGGCTCTTCAGCTTGTAGCGGCCGAGGTCGGCCACCGTGGCCTGCCAGCGCAGCACCGACGGCTGGTCGGCGGCGCCGCCGCCCAGTTGCCCCAGCAGCGCTTCGGCGCTCTTGCCGGCCGCTTCGATGAAGGCGATCTGCTGGCCCACGTAGGCGTGCAGCCCGCCCGTGTCGGACGCGCCGAAGGCGTCCAGCAACGGGCCCTTGGCGCCGTTCCAGGAACGGAAGGCGCGGTCGCGCGGCACGAACAGCTCGGCGCGGGTCAGCGTATCGTCCAGCTGCTGCAGGCGGCTCAGCGCATCCTGCGTCAGCACGGCCGACAGATGCCCGGCCACGTGGACGCCGCCGTTCTCCTGCAGCCAGGCGCGCACCCGCAGGGCCTTCGCGTGGTCGGCCTCGTTGATCGGCGCCGGCAGGCCGCGCGCCGAGACGATGTAGGCCTGCGCCAGGATGTCGCGCGCGGTGTCGGCCAGCGCGGCGTCGGCCAGGCGCGCGGCCGGGCCCTGCAGCATGGCCGGGAACTTCGGCAGGAACTCGGTCTGCACCCGCTTGCGGGCGTCGGCCAGCGCCAGCACCTGGTCCAGCCGCGTGGCGTCCCAGCTGACGGTGGCGCCGGCCGGCACCTCCGGCAGGCGGCCGATGTGGCTGGACTTCATGAACGGCTGCGACAGCAGTCCGTTGAGCGCGTCCAGCAGGGCCCGGCGGTCGGGCGCGAAGGTCCACGAGGATTTGGCGTCCGACCATTCCAGTCCCTGGCTCAGCCCCAGCGCCTGGCTGTCGTCGGCCATCGGCGCGTCCCACTGCGCGCTGAACCAGCGGAAGCCGTCCTCGGCCTGGACGCGCGCGCCGTCGGCCGCGGTCTTGCCCAGCAGCGAGATGCCCTCCACCTGCAGCAGCAGGTTGGACCAGGACGGCCCGAGGTCGAGCTTGTCGCGATGCATCCATCCGCCGGTGCCGGTCAACAGATAGCTTTCCTGCGCGTGCAGCGCGCCGCGCAGCGCCTGCCAGGGAACGATGTTGGTCTCGGCTTTCGGGTCGCCCTGGTACAGCGCGGTCAGGCTTTCGTTGATGCTCTGTTCGGCCTTGAGCAAGCCGTTGTTGCGGAACAGCCGGCTGGACAGGGCCTTGACCGCCAGCCCGAACGAACAGGCCGAGGCTTCCTGCATCGGCTCGACGATCAGCGTCGGCTCGCTCTTGGCCACCTTGCGGAACAGTGCGGCGGTGCGCGCCAGGTTGCCGTTCATCTCGTTGTTCAGCAGCACCCGCACCACCAGCGCCAGATCCTCGCCGGACGGCTTGCCGGCGTCGGGCGACTTGAGCCGCATCATCGCCTGCACCGCCTGGTCGAGCTGGGCGACCGCATCGACATAGGTGCTCAGCGTGCCATATTCCAGCGTGCTGCCGACGTCCAGCCCGGCGCCGGTGGCCCCGAGCTGCTTGATGGCCATCGGCGCGGCGCACAGCCCGCCGATGATCAGGGTGCCGGTGCGGGCGTCGAGCGGCTTGCCGGTCAGCTGGCTGACATGGGCGTAGGCCGAGCGCCGCAGCGGGTCGAAGGCATTCTCGGCGAAGCCCTTTTCCATGCGCAGCTGGACCCGGTCCTGCAAGTCGTCGAACCACGGCCAGGAGCCCGGCATGAACGGCGACCACAGACGGGCATTGGAGAGCAGCTCGATATTGGTCAGCGCATCGGTCGCGCGCTGCTGGCTCCGCTTTGGATCGACCACGTGGTGACTCTTCTCCAGCCGGCTCAACCTGGTGTCGTGGCTCAGCGTCTGCAGATAGGTCACCACGTCGGCGCCCAGCGCGTGCAGGCGCACCGTCGAGAACACCTGTCCCAGCACCCAGATCGCCGGCAGCGCCACGGCGCACCAGCGCGCCACCCGGTTCATCGCCGGACGGCGCATGCGGTGCAGCGACGAGGAACGCACCAGTCCGGCTTCGGCAAAGATCTTGCGCTCGAAGATATCGCGCAGGAAGGCCGGCACCGCGCTGTCCCGTCCCGCCCGGTAGGCGGGCGCATCCGCGGCCAGCGACGGCTCGGCCCACTCCGGCAAGGCGGCGGTCGCCGCTGCGGCCGGCTCGACCGCCATGAAGCCGTCGTTGTCGGCCGGCGCCGGCGCCTGGCCTTCGCCCAGCAGCGCCGCCTCGTCGCTGCAATCGCCGGTCAAATAGACGCCGCGCAGCAGGAACGGTTCGTGGTAGGCGCTGGGCCGCATCAGTTCTTCGGTAAACATTCTCAGGCCGGCGCGCAGGCGCTCGACCTGGTTCGGCAGCAGGAAGTATGCGCTGCTGTCGGTGTCCGACGGCTCCAGCGCGCACAGCTCGGCGCAGCTGTCGGACAGCGTGCGGCCGATCTCGTTCATCGCCGTTTCCATCCACTGCGCCTGGAACGGCGCGACCAGCTCGTGCGGCGACGACCAGCCCAGCATCGAGCGGCGCAGCGGTTCCGGCAGCGCCGCCGCGAAGCGGGCGAAGCCCGGGATGGTTTCGCAATCGGTGATCGCCAGGTAGATCGGGAAGCGCAGCGCCAGCCGGTTCTGCGCCAGCCACAGGCGGCGGTGGATGGCCTTGGCGCGCGCGGCCAGGTCCAGCTGGCCGGCGCCCTCGATATCGAGCAGCGCGCTGGCCGGCAGCGCCACCACGATCGAGTCGAACGGCCGCTCGGGACGGTAGTTGCGGCACAGGCCGAGGAAATCGTCCCAGGTGGTGTTGGCCATGGCGTTGGCGCCGGCGGCGTCGGCGTCGGGCGTGCCCAGCGAGTCCGAGTGCAGCTGCACCGCGATGCCCTGGTCGAAGAAATTCCAGCTGATGCCGTGGGCGCCGGCGGTCAGCGTGCTGTCCGCGCTGAGCGCGCTTTGCAGGCCCGATTGCAGCAGCGGCAGTTCGCGCCCGGCGCTGCCCTCGTTGAGCACCAGCGTCCACGCCAGGCTGTAGCGCTCGGAGCGGGCCGCGATATTGTTTTCGATCAGCTCGACCGCCACGCGGAACGATTGCTTGAGCGAATCGGCGCTGATCTGGCGCGGCTTCTGCTCGGCCGGCTTGTCGGCCTTTTCCGCGCCCTTCATCGCCGCCCAGATGACGACGGCGAACAGCAGCATGACGAGCAAGGTCAGCACCAGCAAGGTGGCTATGGCCGTGTTATCTGACAAGAAGTTCAACACTATGCGCTCATCCCGTAAGGTTAGGTCACACGGTTGCCGACAGCGCGGCGCGCACCGGCCACGATTGCCACAACCACAGCAGTTCAGACAGTCCCAGCAAAATCAGCAGCGCCAGCACGAACATCAGCCCGCTGCGATTGAACTTGGGCAGGCGCCGCGCCGCCAGGTGCGACAGCGTGCTGGCATAGGCCTGCTCGGACAGCGTGCGGTCGCGCCCCTGCAGGTCGGCCGGCCGCAGGTACACAAACTGGAACAGCTCGCGCCGGTACTCGGCGATCTTGTCCTGCTTCTGGCCGCGATAGCGGCCCTGGAAGCCCAGCGACAGCAGATACAGGTACAGCCGGCCGACATTGCGGCGCGCCGCCTCGCGCTCGCGCAGCAGCTGGTCGAGGTCGTCGAACACGCGCTCGCCGGCAAAGCTGGACTTGAACAGCGTGGTCTCGATCAGCACGTGGCGCCAGTGGCTGCGTCCGGCCCATTCGGTGTTGAGCAGCACCTCGTCGGCCAGCGCCGCCTTCAGGAAGCGGCCCTGCGCCTCGGCCTCCATGCCGGTCTTGCCGACGATGCGGCGCGCCTCCAGCGACTGCAGCTCGATCAGCTGGCACAGCTGGCGGCTGAGCGCCTCGGCGGCCGACTTGGCCTCGCCCTCGCCGACCCGCGTGGCCGCCTGCGCCGAGCGCGACAGCACGTCATAAAAGTCGCGGAACTGCACCGAGGCCAGGTCCACGCCCTCGCCGGCGGCGCCGCTCCAGGCCGGCGCCGCGCCGTTGCCGGCATTGCTTGCACTGTTAGATAACATGCTCACGGCATCATCCCTTTATGAACAACACCACTTCCTGCGGGCGCTGCGCCTGCAGGCTTTCATTGGCGTTGCTGATCAATAAAGCCTGATCGGCCACGATGAATTCGTCCGACACTTCCACGCTGAACAGGGTGTAGCCGGCGCTGGCGCGCAAGCCCAGCTCGGGCGCGGCGTCGATGCGGCTGCGCGCCGCGCCCAGCACGCGGCGGTCGGTCAGCGAGGTCCACACCGTCTGCGAGCCCACCACCGCGCCCGCCATCCATTGCGTGGCTTCGCGGTCCGGCTGGCCGCGCAGGCCGACCACCAGTCTCGACCCGATCCAGTCCGGCTGCATCGCCAGCGAGAACGCCTGGCCGTCGTAGTTGAACACGCAGGTCTTCCATTCCTGGCTGACTTCGCCGACCAGGTCGGTCAGCGCGCCCAGCACGGTGTCGAAGGCCGGGCCGCTGTCGCCGTGGTCGTAGGCCGGCGGCATGATGGGCACGGCGCCGGGACGCAGCGTCGCCAGCGGCCCCAGCTGCGCGCACAGCGCCAGGTACAGCGGCAGCGGATGCACGCTCGGGTTGCGCAGCAGGGCTTCCAGCACCGGCAGGTTGAGGATCAGGCTGGCCAGGCGGGCCTTCTGCTCCAGCATATTGATGCGGTCCTCGGTGCGCGAGGACGGCTGCGCGGTCTGGCGCGCCAGGAACACCGCCTTGTTGCGCATATGGGTGGCCAGCTGCTGCGAGCGCTGCAGCAGGCCCGACGCGGGCGGCAGCTCCAGCATCGCCGGCAGGAAGGCGCCGCGCCGCACGATCTCGTTGCCCTTGTTGACCGTCATCAGCCGCAGCGCGGTGTAGGCGGCCGACGGCACCGGTCCGGCCGCCAGCGCCAGGTTGACCGCCATGCGCGGCACGTCGGCCGGCAGCGCCTGCGACACCTCGTCCTCCACCGTCGGACTCTCGACGCCGCGGAACATGGCCGGCTGGCCGGGCTGGCGCAGCGAGCGCGTGTTGCCCACCACCAGGTACACCGCCAGGTCTTGCTGCGCCATCGCCTCGGCCCACGGCGCCAGCTCCAGCTCCAGCGGCAGGCCTTGCGCCAGCGCGCTGTCGTAGGTCACGGCCATGCCGTTGGGCAGGATCGCCTGCAGCTGCTGGATGCGCAGCAGGCCGGTGGTCAGCAGCGCCTCGTCGATGACGAGCTCGCGCACACCCCAGCCGTAGGGGTTGGTCGCCATCGACTGCCAGGCCAGCAGCGCGTCGAGCCGCGCGCCCTCCTGCTGAAAGTGCTGCGGCGTCAGCATCATGCCTTCGTGCCACTGGATGCGATGTGAAAGTTGAGGTACGGTCATTGAGCGGCTTCCATAAACTTACTGTGCCGCGCCGGACTTGGGCTCGCTCGCCACAAAGCCCTGCGCGTTGAGTTGCACCACATATCCCGAGGCGTTCAACAGCAGGCGCGCGCGGTGCTCGCCGGCATTGGCGTAGCCGGCAAACACCAGCGCGGCCCAGGCTTTCTGGTCGCCCCACTTTTTATCGTTCAGCTTGATCGTTTGGGCCGGCACCAGCTCGTAGGGGTAGACCGTCAGCGCTTCCGGGAAGGTGCGCTGCAATTCCGCGCGCGAGGCGAACCATTTCGAGGCCGGCATGGCCAGCAGCGAATCGAGGACGGCCTGGTCCTTGACCAGCACCACGTCCACCGCCACCGCGCTATTGCTGTTGGCGTCGTCGGCGGCGCGCAAGGTCAGCGCCTTCCAGCTGGGCGAGGCCATGCTGGGGCCGAACAGCGCGCGCGTGGCGCCGCAGCCGGCAAGCAGGCCCGGCAGCACAGAGAGCAGCACCAACGACAGCATGCCACGGCGGGGAATCGAGGTCTTCATCAGTTGCATAAGTCAGTCTTCAAAAGGCCTTGCGCAGGCCATAGCCCACGCCGGCGCAAAACACTGTGAACAGAGCAATCAACATCAGGAACAACACGAACAGCGCTTGCTTGCGGGTGAAGACGAGCTTCAGCGTGGACGGATGCCACACTTCGGAATCTTGCTCGTTATTAATATACAGACCATCCGCCACCAAGGCAATCAGAGCCGATGATATAAGAAAGGAAAGTAAATTCCTCGGTCCCTCGCACAACACTTCGACCAGCATAAACACCGGCAACACCGCCTCCAGCGGCAGGCCCAGCGAGGCCATCACGAAGCCGCCGAGCAGCACCGACTTCACTCCTGCAATGCCCACCGACCACAGCGCGGCGGTCCAGGACAAGCCGCAGATCAAGGCGATCTCGGCCGCCGTCAGCGCGTGGTGGTACAGGTTGGCGATGAAGATCGCCAGCACCGCGAAGAACATCGCTTCGCCGGCCTTGATGAACACCGGCGCGATCGGCGAGACCAGCTCCACCATGCCACGGCTGAAGCCCAGCCGCACGCTCATGCCATGGATAAAGCCCGGCACCGCCGCCACCGCCACCGGCGAGAACAGGCAGACCGTGATCGGCTCGCGCAGCGCCAGCAACACCAGCCACGGCGACTTCTTCAGCTTCCAGCAGATGATGGCGATGGCCGCCGCGCACACCGCGAAGGCGGCGGCGAAGAAGGTCGCCAGGAAGCTGCCCAGCAGAACGATGGCCTCGACCCCGGCGCTGGCGGTGGCGGCCGCCGCCAGCACGAAGGCGGCGGCCGGCAGCAAGGTGTTGAAGCGGTTCACCAGCGATTCCAGCGCGCGGTACACGCCCTCGAAAATGCCGCTGAGCTGGGCCGAGCGCTGCGGATCCTGCACCGCCACGGCGGCGCCGAAGCACAGCACGCCGATCAGCACCGACGGCAGCGAACCGTAGGCCAGCATGCCGAAGAAATTGTCCGGCACCAGCGCGGCTATGTCCCACGGTTCGGCGGCGCCGTCGTCGCCGCCGCCGCGCATGGTCATGGTCAATTGCGATTCCGAGCGCAGCGCCAGCTTGCCCAGCGCCGCCGTCTGCGCCGCCGACATGCCGGCGCCGGCCGAACTGGCGCTGGCCACCAGCACCCCCACCACCGCGCACAGCAGCATGGCCAGCAGCGCCATCGCCGCCAGCCGCGCCAGCCGCGCGCCGGAGCCCGGCTCCGACGGCAGGCGCTGCAAACCGAAGTAGACCGCCAGGATCACGAACGGCAGCGCCGCCATCTGGATCAGCGACAGGTACAGCATCGACACCGCCGCCAGCGGCGCGGCGCTGCCGGGAAACAGCGTGCCGATCCAGCCGCCCAGCAGCATCGCCCCCAGCAGCGTGGCCGGATGCTGGAAGATCTCCCTGATCTGGAACATGGCGGGTTTGGCGAGGGTCTGCATGGCCGGGCCTAGAGCTTGACGGGTGCGGCGCAGATGGTGGCCACGGCGGCGCAGCTGCCGATCACCGTGACCGCCGTGCGCGCCATGGCGCAGATCGGATCGACCGCGATCAGCAGGATGAAGGCGGCCTCGAACGGCAGCGTCAGATAGCTGCAGATGGTGCCGACCAGCGACACCGTCACCACGCCCGCCATGCCGGCCGAGGCGAAGCCGGACAGCACCGACACCAGCACCAGCACGCCCAGGTCCAGCGGCGACATGGCGCGGCCGTACAGCGCGGCGATGAACAGGGTGCTGCAGACGAAGTAGGCCACCGCCCCGACCCGCAGCAGCGAGATACTCAACGGCACCAGCAGCTCGACCCGCGCGCGCGCGAACTGCAGCTGGTCGACCAGGCCGCTGACCATGGCCGGCATGCAGGTGGCGCTGTTGTTGGTGGCCACGCCGAGCGCGAACGGCTCGCGCATGGCCGCCAGCACGGCGCCGTAGGGCACGCCGGCGCGGCGGCCGATCAGCGCCATCGCCAGCGCCATCAGCAGGCCGGACACCAGCAGGAACAGGAGCACGAAGCCGGCCATCGCCGCGATCGGCTGCAGGCCGGTCTGCGCCACCTGGCTGGCCGCCATGCAGACCAGCACGAACGGTATCGGCAGGTTGACCCAGCGCGTCAGCGTCTGGCAGGCGTGGTAGACGGTCTCCAGCGCCTGGTGCAAGCCGCCCGAGATGCGGCTCGGCACCTGGCCGGCGGCAAAGCCGAACAGCAGCGCGAACACCAGCGCCTTCAGCGTCTCGCCGTTGGCCAGCGAGGCGAAGATGTTTTGCGGAATCAGCGATTGCAGCACGTCCTTCAGGTCGGTACGGTGCGGCGGCGCCTCTTCCGCCCGCAGCGCCATCTGGGTGTTGCTGCTCTCGCCGTCGGCGCTAATGATCTTGCCCAGCGCGGCGCGGGTCTCGGCCGGCAGGTTGCCGCCCGGCCGCACCAGCAGCGAGCCCAGCGTCGCCAGCACCGCCACGATCAGCGAAAAGCCGATGAACACCACCACCACCCGCTTGAAGATGCGCGCCGCGCCGCCGTCGCGGTACAGGTTTTGCAGGCTGAAGATCACCGCCGATATCATGAACGGCAGCACGATCATCTTCAGCAGGTCGACATAGACCACGCCCACCGCGCCCAGGTGGCGCGACAGCGACGGTGCGGCCCAGCCCAGCAGTCCGCCGGCCAGCACGCAGCCGACCACCGTCCACGGGTTCAAGGCCCAGTGCTGGAAACGCTGCATGCCGGTTGGAGCGTCCACGTGGTTTCCTTATTTGATGGCTTTGAGCACGCTGCTGGCGGTGGGCTTTTCAGCCCGCTGCGCGATCAGCTCGTTGACGAAGGACAGCAGGGTCAGGTCGCGGATGCCGACCATGATGCTGAGCGGCGACTCCAGGTCGTTGAAGGTGACGGTGCGCAAGGTCAGCGCCAGGCTGGGGTCGTTGTTCACGATCTGCATCACCTCCAGCTCGTCGCGATAGGCCGCCACCACCTCGCCCTTCTTGGCGGCGTTGACGGCGTCGCTCCAGGTCGGATAGCGGACCAGCTTGGCCTTGGGGAAGTTGCGGCGGCCGAACTCCTCCCACGACGAATTGGCGATCACGCCGATGCTGCCGGTGAAATGGCGTATCACCTGCGGCAGCGGCTGGTCGCCGGCGATCTCGGCGAAGCGGATGCGGTTGATCAGCAGCGCGTGGCCGAGCCGCATGTAGGCGACGGAAAAGTGTACCGACTGGCCGCGCTTGAGCGTGCGCGCCAGGCGGCTGATGCCGAGGTCGGCCTGGCCGACGGCCACCGCGTCGGCCACGCCGTCGAAGGTCCTGGGGCTGCGGTCGAAGCGCACCGGCACCCCCAGCTCCTTGCCGATCAGCCTGGCGAGATCGACGTCGGTGCCGGCCAGCTCGCCGTTCTTGACCGAGAAGAAAGGCGGATTGTCGGCCGCCAGCATGGCGATCACCAGCTCGCCGCGCGTGACGATGCGGGCGATCTCCGGCGCCAGCAGGCGGCCGTCGGCCACCTTGACCAGCGGCGAGCGGTCCGGTTCGGCGGCCGCGCTGAACAGGCACAGGCACAGCCCGGCCAGCAACACGATGAATTTGTGCACGCGCTTCATTGCGCGGCCTTTTGCGCGGCGTTCACGCGCTCGGTCACGGGCGCGGCGGCCGCGGCGGCCTCGCCGGTGATCTTGCCCTTCAGCTGCTGGCGGGCGCGGCTGGCCGCATTGTCGGCCACCGCCGGCGCGGGCCGCTCGGCCATGCTCTGGCCGACCTGGTAGCCCAGGGCAAACAACAGCACCAGCATCGCCACGCCGGAGAAGATGGCCAGCGCGATCAGGCGGGGGGTAAGGCTGAATCGGTATTCCATGGTGGCGGTCGCGGTTAGGTGTTCAAGGAATGGAAACGGTGGCCTGGCCCGGCGCGTTAATCGCGATCACGCCGCCCCACATGCACATCAGCTTCGACGAATTGTTCAGCGCCGGCATATTGCCGATCAGGACGGTCGGCGAGCCAGGCACCCACGGCGCGGTGGTGGCCGGGATGCACGGCATCGGCGTCAGCACGCCCAGCGCCGCCGCCGTGGCCGCCGCCACCATCGGATTGGCCAGCGACTGGCACATGCCGAACGGCAGGATGTTCACCATCGGCTTGTTGTCCATGATGTTGGCGTCGGGCACGGCGGTCAGCACGGCGTTGGCCGGCAACACCATCAAGGTGCCCGGCGCCACGCCGAAACTACATTTGAGCATCGCGCCCATGCAGACCTGTTGTCCCATCAGCTCCCCCTCACCAGCTTGTGCAGCCGGTCCAGAATTGCGGGTGTGGCGGCGGCGTTGTCGGTGCGCTTGCCCTTGGGGTCGAAGCGCGCCGGCGAGCCGACCGGCTTGCCATCGCGGTAGATCACTTCCTCCATCAGCTCGCCGTCCGGCCAGTAGCGGCGCAGCGGTCCGTGCAGCAGGTTGGCGCGGTAGCTGCAGGTCTGCACCACGCCGCCCTGGGCGTCGTAGTCGGTCGACTCGCCGTCCATCAGGCCGGCCTTGTAGTGCGACTTGCGCACCCGCAGGCCTTCGTAGAAAAATTCCGCCGGGCCGTGGATCTGGCCGTCGAACATGTTCAGGCGCGCGGTCAGGTGGCCGGCCTCGTCGTAGGACAGCGACTGGCCGGCCGCCACGCCGTCCACCATCATCTGCCGCGCCACGCAGCGGCCGTTGACATAGGTTTCCATCAGGCCGTGCGCGACGCCGTGCTGGAACTGCGATTGCTGGATCAGCTTGCCGTCCGGCGCGAACACGGCCATCGCGCCGTGCATCTTGCCGGCTTCGAAGTGGGTCTTCATCAGGGTGCGGCCCTGCTCGCCGAACTGTTCGAACGGGCCGTGCAGCACGCCGTCGCGCAGCCAGGCGCGTTGCAGCAGCTGGCCGCCGTCGCCGTGCTCTTCGAGCAGCTGCGGCGCGGCGGCGGCGGGCGGATCTTGCGGCAGTCCGGTGTCGGTGGTCATGTCAGTTCACCTTGGCCATGGCGCCCTTGAGGGTCAGCATCGCGCCGGCCTCCACGGTCTGGGTTGCATCGGCCTTGCTGTTGATCACAGGCGCCTTGTTATCCATCTGCACGGCGGCCTGGTTGACCATCTTGGTGCCGGCCTTGTTGGTGAAGTCGGTGCCGGACTCGTTGGTCAGGGCGGTGCCGGCCTTGGCCGTCAGCGCCGTGCCCGCCGTGATGCCGTAGGTGGTGCCCGATTCCTCGGTCACCGCCGCGCTGGACTTGATGCTGATGTCGCCCGTCACCGTGATGGTCAGCTTGCCGTCGATGGTCAGCGCGTAGTCGCCGGTCACCTTGTGGGTGAACTTGGCGGCGTTGGTGTGGGTCTCGTCGCCGGTCACCGTGACCTCGCGCGTGGCCTTGACGTTGTGGACCTCCTTGCCCTTCTGCACATCGACGGTGCGATCGCCCTCCTGCAGCGTATGGATTTCCGCGCCCTTCTTCACCGTGGTGGTCAGCGCGTTTTCGATCTCGGTCAGCATGTCCTTCTGCGCGTGCAGATACAGCTGCTCGGCATCCTTCTTGTCCTCGAAGCGCAGTTCGTTGCCGGCCGCGCCCTGCTTGGACGACCAGGTGCGCATGATGGTCTGGGTCTGGTTGGCCGGCAGCTCGGCCGGCGTGGCGTTCTCGCCGTTGTAGACGCAGCCGGTCACCAGCGGCCGCTCGGGATCGCCGTTCAGGTAGGTGATCACCACCTCCTGCCCCACGCGCGGCAGGAACAGCGCGCCGAAGCCCTTGCCCGCCACCGACTGCGCCACCCGCATCCAGGTCGAGCTCTTGTCGTCCTTGGCGCCGACGCGGTCCCACGGGAACTGCACCTTGATGCGGCCGTACTTGTCGGTCCAGATTTCCTCGCCGCTGGGGCCGACCACCAGCGCCGTCTCGCAACCGACAGCGCGCGGACGCGCCGTCTGCACCGGCGGGCGGAACGGCACCGTCACCGGAAACGCCTCGAAGGAATTGGTGTACATATCGTCGCGCGCCGTGTGGTGCACGCGGCGCAATACAAACGCCGCATTCAGGGCGGTGACGAAATGCTCGGACAGCGTGAACTTGGTGCCGGCGCTGAACGGGTAACAGAAACTGTCGCCGCGCAGCACTTCGGCGTTGACCTGGCTGGCCTCCACGCGCAGCTGGGCGATCGCCGTGGCGGCCGCCGCCGCCAGGTGGCCGGTGGCGAACTCGTACACCGCGCCGCTGCCGCCGGCGGCGGTATGCGTGCCTTCCAGCGAGGTGCTGGGATTGATGAAGTCGTAGTCGTTGACGGTGGCCTTCTTCACCGCGATGGTGTTCTCGTGGGCGAAGCGCGACACCGTGTCGATGGCGTTGTTCATGCCGGTGCGCGGGAAGAAGCGCACCGCCGCCGCGCCGGCGCAGTCGGCGAAGTTGGACGAGGCGTCGCCCAGCACCATCGTGTGCGCGCTGCTGCTGAAGGTGAAGAAATAAAAGATGCCGGCCTGCTCCATCAGGCGGCAGATGAAGTCGAACGCGGTTTCGTCGTACTGCACGATGTAGTCGACCGGGTCGTAGGTCTGGGTCAGCTTGTCGTCGAAGGTGATGCTGAAGTCGCCCAGCACGGCCTTGATGATGTCCGCCACCGATTTGGCCTGGTAGATCTTGCGGTCGCGCGACAGCGTCAGCAGCCATAGCATAGGCACCACCTCGGCCTCGTAGGTGGCGAAGTCCTGGTCGAAGCCGCTCTGGATGAAGCGCGACACCATGCCGGTGATGTAGCGCTTGGTGCCGCCGGTGACGTCCAAGGTCACCGTCATGGTCTTGCCGACCACGGTGGCCGCGCTCAGGCTGGTGCTGCCGGAGCGCATGTGCAGGTTGAACTTGAACAGTTCCGATATGCCCTCGCTGCCTTCGACCGCGTCCAGCAGCAGGTCGTTGTCGCCGAACGGCGACGACACCGTCAGCAGGCCGCCGGGTTGTTCGAAGCCGGTCCTCATGGCTGGCCCCGCAGCGGATGGTCGCGGAAGGCGTAGGCGAAGTGTTCATCGGCACCCACGCTCATGTAGATGGCGGTGAAGGGCTTGAGCATGGACATGCGTTCCAGCACCAGCGACGACAGCAGCGGCAACACCGTCTGCGTCAGGATGAAGTCGATGTTGCGGGCGCCGCTGTCGACCTCGGTGCAACGGGCGGTGATCACTTCGGTCACGCGGTCGTCCCAGGTGAAGCGGGCGTTGTGGTTCTCGGCGAAGCGCGCCGCCAGCTTGGCCAGCTTGAGGTCGACGATGTTGCTGATCTGCTCGTCGCCCAGCGGGTAGTACGGCACCAGCACCAGCCGGCCCAGGAAAGCCGGACTGAACTGGCGCAGCAGGGCCGGCCGCAGTTGCTCGATCAGCTCGGTCGCATCGGGCCGCTTGCCGTTGGCGCAGGCTTGCGTGATGACGTCCTGCGCCGCGTTCGAGGTCAGCAGGATCAGGGTGTTCTTGAAGTCGATGGTGATGCCTTCGCCGTCCTCCATCGTGCCCTTGTCGAACACCTGGAAGAACAGCTCCAGCACGTCCGGGTGGGCTTTTTCCATCTCGTCCAGCAGCACCACGCAGTAGGGGCGGCGGCGCACGGCCTCGGTCAGCACGCCGCCCTTGCCGTAGCCGACGTAGCCGGGCGGCGCGCCCTTCAGGCTGGAGATCGAATGCGCTTCCTGGAACTCCGACATATTGATCGTGACCATATTGCGTTCGCCGCCGTACAGCATGTCCGCCAGGGCGAACGCGGTCTCGGTCTTGCCGACGCCGCTGGGGCCGACCAGCAGGAACACGCCGACCGGCTTGCTCGGATCGTCCAGCTCGGCGCGGAAGGTGCGCACGCGGCGGGCGATCGCGTCGAGCGCCTGCGGCTGGCCGACCACGCGGTCTTCCAGCCGTTCCTTCAGTTGCAGCACGGTGTGGATTTCGTCGGCCAGCATCTTGCCGACCGGGATCCCGGTCCAGCCGGAGATGACGCCGGCCACGATCTTCGAATCGACGCAGACCGGCACCAGCGGCTCGTCGTCCTGGATCGCCTCCAGGCCTTTTTGCAGGCGCTGCAACTGGTCGCCGCGCGAGATGCGTTCCTCGTCGGCCAGCGCGGCGTGGTCGGCGGCGGCGGCGGCGATTTCGCGCCGCAGCGCCAGGATCTCGCCGACGGCCCGGCGTTCCTCGGCCAGTTTCTCTTTCAGCCGCTCCTGGCGCGCCTGCAACAGCGCTTGCTGCATTTCCATCTTGGCGATGGCGGCGGCCCGGTCCTCGCCGCGCGCGTGCTGCTGGCGGGCGATGCGCAGCTCTTCGCTGTTGAGGACGATGTCGTGTTCCAGCGCCTCCAGCTGCGGCGGCGCGCCGGCCTGGCCGATGGCGACGCGGGCGCAGGCCGTGTCCAGCACGCTGATGGCCTTGTCCGGCAGCTGGCGGCCGGAGATGTAGCGGTGCGACAGGCGCACCGCGTCGGTCACGGCTTCGTCGAGAATCTCGACGTCGTGGTGTTTTTCCAGGGTGGCGACCATGCCGCGCAACATGCCGATGGCGGCGTCCGTGCTCGGCTCTTCCACCTTGACCACCTGGAAGCGGCGCGCCAGCGCGGGATCGCGTTCGACGTATTTCTTGTACTCGGCCCAGGTGGTGGCGGCGATGGTGCGCAGTTCGCCGCGCGCCAACGCCGGCTTGAGCAGGTTGGCGGCGTCGCCCTGCCCTTCGCTGCCGCCGGCGCCGATCAGCTGATGCGCTTCGTCGATGAACAGGATGATCGGCGTGGCCGAGGCGCGCACTTCGGCGATCACCGATTTGAGGCGGTTTTCAAATTCGCCCTTGATGCCGGCGCCCGCTTGCAGCAAGGCCAGGTCCAAGGTGCGCACCACCACGTTGGCCAGCGACGGCGGCACCGCGCCCGAGGCGATGCGCTGGGCGAAGCCTTCGACCACGGCGGTCTTGCCGACGCCGGCCTCGCCGGTCAGGATGGGATTGTTCTGGCGGCGGCGCAGCAGGATGTCGATGATCTGGCGGATCTCGGCGTCGCGGCCACGGATGGGATCGATGCGGCCGGCGCGCGCCAACGCCGTCATGTCCACCGTGTACTGGTCCAGCGACGGCGTGGCGCCGCCGGCGCTGTGCGGCGTGGGCATGGCGCCGGTCTGCGCGGCCGGCGCGGCGGACAGGGGCGCGCCGGTGATGCCGCCATCCTCGGACGACGCCGCCAGCAGCGAAGGCAGCTCCTGCTTCAACTGGTCGCGCGGAATCTTCAGCAGTTCGGGCGCGCTCTCGATCAGCATGCCGCGCAGGCTGTCCACTTCCAGCATCGCCAGCAGCACCGTGCCGGAACGCACTTGCTGGCTGCCCAGCAGCATCGAGCTCAGCAGCCACGCTTCCTGGAACAACGGTATGAAGTGCGGCGACAAGGCCGGCGTGCGGCCGTTGCCGCGCTTGAAGCCATCCATGCTGCGTTGTAGCTGCGCCGTCACCGCACTTTCGACGATGCCGAAGCGTTGCAGCACCACCACAAAATCCGGCGCCCGCTCTTCCAACAGCGTGAACAGCAGATGCTCCAGTTCGACGTTGTACTGCGTCTGCTTCACGCACAGCTCGGCCGCATGCCCCATCGCCCGCTTGCATTCGGGGTTGAGCTTGGACAGCAAGGTGCGGATATCGATTTCCATGGCGCTCAATCCTCTTCCGTCGACAGCAGGAAGTTCGCCGGCTGATGCCGCGCGGTCGAAGGGCCGGGGCTGCACAGCCAGGTGCTCAGCCCCAGGCGCGGCGGCAGCTCGGCGTTAGTGCTCAAGCGTGTCGCCGGCTGCACCGCCAGGTCCAGCCGCAGTCGCACCTGGATGTCGCTTTGCAGATGGCGCGCCACCAGCCAGCCCAGCAAGGCGTTGTTTTTTGCGCCGGGCAGCAAGGCGGCAAACTGCGCCGGTTGCAGCGGCGGCGCGTCCAGCGCCATGCCCGCGCCCTGGTCCCACGCCCGCGCGCCGAGGCAGGCGCCCATGCCCAGTCGGGCCGCCATCGGCGCCGGCTTGCCGGGATCGTGCAGCTTGGCGCGGTCGCACAGCGCCAGCGCGTGCCAGCCGCCGACGAACTGCTTGCCGCTGAAATGCACGCCCATGCGGTCGCGCACCACGGCCAGCAGCGACACCATCGAACGCGGCGCCGCGCCCTGCAAGCCGGCGTGGCGCAACCAGGCTTGCTGGCCGTCGGGACCGCGCACGCCTTCGGCCCGGCCCAGGCTGGACAAGGCATCCAGGCTGCGCACGATGGGCGCGTGATTGATGCTGTCCGTGCTCAGCGCCAGGTGGTGCTTGCGGCGGCTGCGGTACAGGAAGCCCAGCAGGCGCTGGTTGAAGATGTCCAGGAAATCCAGCCCCGACATGTCGCGCGCGCGGCGGCGTTCCATCAGCAGCTCGGTGAACGGCATCGGCAGCGGGCCTTGCGAGCCGGCCAGGGTCATCACCGGCGTCTTCAGCGTCAACGGCGGGCCGGGCTGTCTGCTTTCATTCAGACCGCTGACATCGCTCGGCGCGAACGCCAGGTCCACCTGCGCCGACAACCGCAACGCCTCGTCCATGCCGACCGAGGTGCCGACGTGCGCGCGCGCGGGTTCGCTGCGCTCCAGGATGCTGATCGCCTGGAACAGATCGAAGGCATGCGGGTCTTCCCGCAATAGCGTCATCAGATCAGACATTGGCGTCCACTCATGGCAGGCCACTGCATCCACGGTTCGCCGCCGCGCGTGACGGCCAGGCGGACGAAGGAATTGGCGGAGGTGTACAAGGCAAAGAAGCGCGACAGCACGCCGGCCAGCACCAGCGGCGAGGTGCCGACGAAGGCGTCGGCGTCGAACTCCAGCACGATGTCGGTGCCGCGGCAGTGGCCGCGCCAGGTGTCGGTGCCCAGCCGCGCGGTGGCCACCGAGGCCGCCATGCTCTTGACGCCGCGCACCTGCGCCTGGTCGCGCGCGCTGTCGCCGGCGAACAACATCAGCATCTGTTGCAAGGTATGGACGCCGGTGGTGCCGTCGACCAGCGAGCGGTGGTTCAACCTCAGCAGCGCCACCAGCGACCACAGGGCCTTCGCTTCCATCACCGGCGGCCGCTGGGCGCTGGGCTGGTACAGCGCGCGGATGTCGGTCGAGGTGGAAATGCCTTCGCCATAGAAACGGGTGCCGGGCGCGATCTGTTCGGCCAGGCCGCGATTGGTGCACAGCAGTTGCGCGTACACCACCGGTTCGTCCGGCGTGCTGTGGACATCGGTGCGGTCGACAAAGCTCAGGTAGACGTCGGTGCCGGTGATGCCCTTGCGCATGCTCACCTCGCGCCGCAGCGACCAGAACACCTTGGCGTCCTCGGCATCGGCCGCCGATTCGGCGAACACGCTGGGGATGATGGTGGGCCGTTCGGCGCGCGGGTCGGAGGCGGTGACCGACACCACCGAATGCACTTCCATCACCGCCTCGCGCTGGTAGTCCGGCACCAGGATGTATTCGTAGTGGCGGCGGTGCAGGCGGATCGGCTCGCTGGTGACGGGGAACAGGTTGACGGCGGGCACGCAGCCGAGCAGGAAGTTGTCGGCGCTCAGCTGCGACAGCACGCGCGCGCTGCGGTTGAACACGAAGCGCAGCGAGAAGCCCTCGCCCTGCCCCAGCAAACCGCGCAGGCCGCGCAGGTCGAAGAACTGGAACTTGCGCGGGAAGGCGAAGTATTCCTGCAACAGCGCGTAGGCCGGATGGGCGTGCGCCGGCTGCGCCAGGATCGCTTCGTTTTCGTCGAAGCCCACTTCGCTCAGGCTGTTGGGGCCGAGGCGGTGCAGTTGGCCGCCGCCGGCCAGCAGCTCGATGCGCTCCAGGCCGCTGATCAGCAGTTCGTGCAGCGGCATGGTCGTCATCAGGTCGCCGGACAGGTGCAGGCGCAGGCTGTCCAGTTCCAGTTCGGAGACGTCGAGGCCGGTGTCGCAGCGCAGGTCGAGGCGCAGGGTGCGCGTGTCTTCCATCTTGATCGCCGCCACTCTGAGCGGCCACAGCGTGCTGCTCCACGCCACCTGGAAGCGGCAGTTCTCGCCGCTGGCGGCGGTGGTCGACAGCATGGCGCCGCGCGCCACCGGCATGCCGGCCATGACCTTGCCTTGCGACGAGTCCAGCTTCATCTGCACCACCGTCATGGCCGGCACCGGCTGCGTCAGGCTCGGGCACAGGTTGTCGAGCATGGCGCCGGCGATGGTGGGGAAATCGCGGTCGAGGTCGCGGTGCACGCGGGCCGTCAGGAAGGCCACCGATTCGATCAGGCGTTCGGTGTGCGGATCGGCCGATTCGCCGCCGCTCAGCACCAGCCGCTGCGCCACCTTGGGATAGCGCGTGGCGAAGTCGGCCGACTGGGTGCGCAGGTAGGACAGTTCGCGCCGGTAGTATTCCAGGATATCGTCGCTCACGGCATGGCCTCCAGCTGCCCGACCGTCATGCGGCCGCCTGCATCGCGGCGGAACGGGCGTCGAGCGCGACGTCGAAGTTGACCCGGCACAGCTGCTGTCCCAGCAGCACCACGGCGGCGATCGCGGCGCGCGCGGCAAACGGTTTGGCCGGATCGGCCGTCACGTCCACCTTGACGTGCGACAGTCGCGGTTCGAACAGCGCCAGGCTGCGCTCGATCACCTGCGACCAGATGAACAGGTCCTGGTCCGATTGCGGCGACAGGCCCAGCATGTCGGGCAGGCCGTAGTCGAGCACGGTGGGATCGCCTTCCAGATAGGCGCGGATGGTCAGGGCGTTGCGCACGTTGAACAAGCGCATCAAGTCCAGTTGCAGCGAGTGCTGCAAGCCGCCGCCATCGAGCAATCTGCCGTCCGGCGAGGCGTGCAGCACGCCGGTCAACCGGTCAAACATGGGCACAAGCGACGCCGTGATGGCTTTAGACATAGTTTTCTATACGAGCAGCGCTCAGGATGGGACGACAGGCGGCGCGCCGGCAGGCGCCCGCCGCGGTACCGCATCAATCCGCTTTCATCGTCTCCAGGTTCCAGTTCCAGGTGCCGGTGCCCTTGGCGGTCGAATCCGACTGCTGCTGGGTGTAGTCGCACTTGATCTTGGTGAAGCTGATCGAGAACGAATCCGATGGAATGCCGCCGCCGCCGGAGGTGCTGATGTTCGAGATCATGGCGTTGGTCATTTCGTACGTGAAGAAATTCATGTACTTGCCGTTCTCCACGCGCCCCACGTGCAGCTTGGCGGAGCCGATCTTGGTGCCCTGGGTACAGGCCTTGTACATTTCCGTGGTCGACAGGTCGGACATTTTCGAGAACGAAATCTCGGAAAATACCGGCCGGCCGGAAGTGCGCTCGGTGTTCGATGCGTCCATTTGCAAGGGCATCGAGGCGCTGTGCGAATACGACAGCACGATCACCTTGTCGGCATAGCCGGTGACCATGCAGTTGCCTTTGATGGTGGTGCCCAAATCCAGAATAAGTACGTCAGACATTGCTGGCTCCAAATTTTATGGGCCCATCCGGCGGCTGCGCCGGATGGGCGGGGACATCAGTATGTACAGCCGGGCATCAACCGACGGCGGCCGGCAGTTCGGCCACCAGGCGGATCGACGTGGTCAGTTCCTCCATCTGGAAGTGCGGCTTGAGGAAGACGGTGGCCGAATAGGCGCCCGGCTTGCCGGGTTTCTCGGTGACGTCGACCCGGCCTTCGGCCAATGGGAAACGGGCCTTCTCGCCCTGCGTCGCGTTCGGGCTCAACAGCACGTAGCCGCTCAGCCACGAGTTCAGGTAGTTCTCCACGCTCTGCCGGGTCTGGAAGCTGCCGACCTTGTCGCGCATGATGACCTTGATGTAGTGCGCGAAGCGCGAGGCCGCCAGCACGTACGGCAGGCGCGACGACAGCGCCGCGTTGGCGTTGGCCGCGTCCAGGTTGTAGAGCTTGGGCTTGTTGACGGTCTGGCCGCCGAAGAAGGCGGCAAAGTCCGAGCCCTTGGAGTTGACCACGGCGATGAAGCCGAGGTCGTTGAGCTCTTTCTCGCGGCGGTCGGTGATCGCCACTTCGGTCGGGCACTTGAGCACGATGTCGCCTTCGTCGGTCTTGAAGGTGTGGGCGGTCATGCCCTCGATCTTGCCGCCGCCCTCGACGCCGCGGATCGCGGTGGTCCAGCTGTGCTTGGCGTAGGCGTCGGTGATGCGCAGGCCCAGCTGGTAGGCCGAGTTGGCCCACAGGTATTTGCTGTGGTCGCGGCCGTCGACGTCTTCCTCGAAGCTGAAGCTTTCCACCGGGTTGGTCTTGGCGCCGTATGGCAGGCGCGCGGAGTAGCGCGGCAGCACCATGGCGATGTAGCGCGAGTCTTCCGATTCGCGGAAGCCGCGCCACGAGGCCAGCTCGGCGCTTTCAAAGATCTTCGACATGTCGCGCGGCACGCCCAGCTCGGTGAACTCGGTCATGTCGAACAGCGACGGCGCGGCGGCCGTGATGAACGGCGCGTGCGCGGCGGCGGCCACCTTGGACAGGCGCTGCAACAGCGCCACGTCCTGCGGATGGCGGCCGAAATAATAGTCGCCGATCAGCACCGAATACGGGGCGCCGCCGAAGGTGCCGTACTCTTCTTCGTAGATCTTTTTGAACAGCACGCTCATGTCGTGGTCGACCGCGCCTTCCAGGTCTTTCAGCAGTTCTTTCTTCGACACGTTCAGCAGCCGCAGCTTGAGGGTGGTGCTGGTTTCGGTGCCGTACACCATGTCGTGCAGGCCGCGCCACGAGCCTTCCAGTTTCTGGAATTCCTCGTGGTGCATGATGGCGTTGAGCTGGTCGCTGAGGATGCGGTCGATCTCTGCCACGCGCTCGTTGATCATTGCGACCACGCCCTTGTCGGGGGCGGTCTTCATGCCTTCGTCCAGCACCTGCGTGGCGAACTGGCCCAGCAGTTTTTTGGCGTAGGCGTTTTGCGACGGTTCGATCGCCATCTTGCCTTCCTGGACGATGCGGTCCAGTAAGCTCAGCTCGCCGGCGGATTCCGTCGACTTGGCGCCGCCCTTGGCGGATTGACTAGTAGCCATGATTTAGCTCTCTCTTAGAAACGATGAGGGGAAGCACGCGTGGGCGCGCTATCAGGATGGGGTCGCTTCCGCGTCCGCTGCCGGCGCCGCGTCGGCGGCCGGTTCCTGGTCCTTGAGTGTTTTCAGCTCTTGCGTGTTCTGGATGATGTTTTCCAGCAGCGCATCGAGCTCATCGTTGCCATCGAGTTTGCCGAGCAGGTCGCGCAATTGCTGGCGCACTTCCAGCAGCTTGGCCAGGCGCGGCACTTGCGTGACGATGGATTCCGGATGGAAGTGGTCGAACTCGGTGAAGTTGAGTTCCACCTTGAGATTGCCTTCGCCCTTGAGCGTGTCCGGCACGGACAGGTCCAGGCGCGGGGCGATCTTGCCCATGACTTCGTTGAAGTTGTCGCGATCGATTTCGATCAGGCGTCGAGCCTTGAGCTTGGGCGGCGGCACCAACGGCTGGCCGGACAGGTCGGCCAGCAAGCCGACCACCAGGGGCAGCTCTTTTTTTTCAGTGGCGTCACCAATTTCGACGTCGTACGTGATTTGCACACGTGGGGGACGATTGCGTCCTACCCATTTTTGTAAGCTATCTGACATTCACATCCTCACATTATGGTGACTAGCGGCCGACGATACAAACTGCAAAAAAACAGGCGGACTGAGCACAAAGCTACTTCTCGTGTTACCACCCTACGTGGAGCCGCAACGTAATTGATAGGTACAAAGATTTCCGATACTCAATTGATATTAAATGTAAATTCTTTTGCTCACAAGCTTTTTCAAAATTTGGCACGTTATATTTTCACCACGGAGCTGACGAACATCAGTGTGACAAATTCGTGACGGTGTGCTCAGCCGGTGGGTGGCGTGCTCGGCGGTGGGGGGATTGCATCTTTGAAGTTTTGTAGTGCCGCGCTCGGATCGTGGGCGGGCAGTTTGGCGGCGGCTTCTTTTGCGGCGTTGAGTTTGTCGGCCAGCGCTTTGGCTGTGCTCGCTTTATCGGCGGCGGCTGCGGCGGCGCTGCCGGCGTCGGCGGCGGCTTTGGCTTGGGCGGCGGCTTCGGTCGCGGCGGCGACTTTTTCCGCGGCGGCTTTGGCGACGGTGGCGGCATCGCTTGCGGCTTTGCCTGCCGCGGCTTTATCGCGCGCGGCGGCGAGTGGGTCGAGTTGTTTTGCCGCGTCTGCCGGCTGGATAGATGGCGCTGCCACGCTGTCGGCAGTTGCTGGCATCTTGCCAGTCGCAGCATCTGCATCCGCAGGCATTGCGGCGCCGGCTTTCGGACGCGGCGCCGGTGCGGCGGGCGAAGGTGGTTTGGCAGCATCGATCGCTGGCGCGGGTGCCATTGTGGCTGGAGATGCTGTGGCCGGAGCTGCCGCTGCCGGTGCGACTGCCGATGCTGCCGCGACATCGGCGGCTGGCGCGGCAACAGGTTGGGCGGCGTCGGTTGGCGCGGAGGCTTTCGTTGCGGCGGCAGTTGGCGTTTCAGCTGCCGGCACGTCGGCTGTCGGCGTAGCGGCTTTGGGTGCATCCGCTGTTGGCGTAGCGCCTGCTGGTGTGTCGGCCTTCGGCGCAGCTGCGGTAGAGGCTGCGGCGGACGGCACGTCAGCGGTTGCGGGCTTGTCGCCGGTTGGCTGTTGGGCATCGGCAGCGGCAGTACTTGGCGCGCCGACTGCATCTTTATCTGCGGGCGCATTTGCCGACGCGCCTGCGGTCTCACCTGCTGATCCGGTTGGCGCTGCAGCCATCGGCGTTGCATCACCTGCGGCGGCGTCACCCTTCGCAGCATCGCTTGCGGCCGGCGCAGCGTCGGCGTCGGTTGCAGCGGTTTTGGCGGCGGGCGCGGCAGCGTCGGTTGTGGCAGGCGCAGCGGCATCAGTTGCGCCTGTGGCTGCCGCAGGTTCGGCGGCAGCGGGTGCAGCGGTCGAGTCAGCGGGCGTGGCGGCATCGGTTGCGGCGGACGCTGCGGCATCGGTTGCGGCGGCGGCGGTTGCGGCTGCGGCATCGGCGTTGGCTGACGTGCCGCCGTGCTTGACCACTTCCGCATCGACTATCGCTTCCGCCTTGATCGCCTCGCTGCGCGCCGCGTTGACTTGCGCCTGCACCGCTTCCACCTGCGCCACCGTCTGGTTGATGCCGGCCTGCGCCTCATCCTTCATCGCCGTCGTGCGCGATGCCGCGTCGTCCGCCGCCGCGCCCACCTCCTTGTCGCTGGCGACCACCTGCGCCGCCAACGCCTGTTCCGACTCCTTGGCCGCGTTGGCCGCCTGCTCCGCCTTGTCCGCCTGCGCCTTCACGTCGGCCAGCAAGGCGTCGGTATCCGGCACATACGGATCGGTCGCCGTCTCCGATTCTTTCTGCGCATCGTCCAGCGATCCGGACATGTCCGCCAATGCCGCATCGGAGTCCGCCGCCACGCCCTCCGCATCCTGCTTCATGCCATCGAAGCTAGCCTGCACCTGCTCCGACACCGGACTATCCACGATGGACTCGCCCGCACTCTGCGCGCCGGACGCCGTGTTGTCGGCCGCCGTCTGCACCTCGCTCGCGCCCTGCCGCGCTTCGTCCGCCGCCTGCCGCACGCGATCCAGCAGATCATTGGCCGACTGCTGCGCATCGCTCTTCCAGCCGTTCACCTTGTCGGCCACATCGGCCGCGCTCTGCACCTGCGATTGCACCTGGCTGAACGTGCCCGCCACATCGTCATAGAACTGCGCATACGGCGCGATCCGGTCGCCCACCGCGCGAATGTTCAAGCCGGAGATCGCCTGCGACGCCTGGTCCACATACGACAAGGCCTGGTCCGCCGCCTGCCGCACCTGCTGGCGCGCCGCGCCGCTCACCGTATCCACCTGGCCGCGCGCCGACGTCAGCGTAGCGGTCAGCTTCTGCAATGGCTGCATGGCCTGCTGCTTCACCGACGTCAACGCCGCACTGAGCTTGCCCAAGCCATCCTGCGCCATCGCCGCCGCCTTGCCGACCTCCGACTTGCCCTGTTGCAGCACGTTCTGCAACGGCGCGCCTGCGGCCTGGATCTGCGCCTCCAAGGGTTTGAAAGTACGGTCCAGCAGATCCGACAGCTCCTGCTGCAAGCGCTTGACCAGCGGCTCGCATTGCAGCTTGGCCAGGCACTGCTCGGCGGCCGCGCGCACCTTGTCCAGGATTTGCTGGAGGGCCGCGCCGGCCTGGTCCAGCTGCTCCTGCAGCAGCGGCGGGATTTTCTCGGCGGCGTCCGCCACTTGCTGCAATGCCGCCTGCATCTGCTCCAGCAATTTCACCAGCGCGTCGATCGCTTCCTGCACTTTGGCGATGGCCTGGTCCAGCAAGGGATTCAACGAGTCGACCAGCGTGATGGCCTGCTCCATCAAGCCGGTGGCCAGGTCGCCGGCGGCCTTCACCGCCGTGCGCGCGCCGGCGATCGCCGTCTGCACGCCGGGGATCATGGCCTTGACGCCGACGAACAGCGTGCGCGCCATCATCAACGGCGGCGCCTTCATCATGTAGCGGGTGCAGATTTCTATCGCGCCGGTGCACAGGGCGTCGGCCTGATCGAGCTCGCTGGAGGCGGCGTCGAGCGTGCTGTTGGCCTCGGAAACGAATACGGGAATGTTGTCCTTCACCTGCGTCAGCATGGCGATGGCGTCCGCGATCATGGTGCGCACCGGGACGAAATTCTCCGGCAACTGCCGTAAGACGGTCTTGGCGTTCTCCGCCTCCCCGTCCAGCTCGGTCATCAGTTGCAGCACCTTCTCCACCTCGGCGCGGATCGCGTCCAGCACTTCCTGCAAGGCTTGCTTGATGGCTTCCACCCGCCGTTCCAGCGCGTCCAGCGGCTCCAGCGCCTTCTTCACCATGCCGTCCACGGTGGCGGCCGCCGCGGCCAGCTGGTCGATCACGGCGTCGACCTGCGCGCGCGCGGCGGCCAGCGGCTTGATCAGGATGTCGCCCAGGCGGCTCAGCTGCGCCGAGGCTTCGTCGAACAAGGCGTCGCAATTGCGCGCCTCGTCGCCCAGGGCGCTGTTGAGCTGGTCCACCAGATCGATCTGCGCCTGCAACGGCGCCAGCAGCGCATTGCCTTTCTCGTTGAGCAGATCGGATACGCCGCTGATGGTTTGCGTGGCCTGCGCGGTGGCGTCCTGCATCGCCGCATCGAGATCGCCGACGTTGCCGTCCAGCGTATCGCGCAGCGCCTGGACCTGCGCCAGGCTATCGTTCTGCAGCTGCCCGGCGCGCGCCAGCACGGCCTGCACCGCGTCGTTGCCGGCGCCCGGCCCGCCCTGCATCGTCGCCAATTGCTGCAGTTGTTTGGACAGCGGCAACAGATCGCGTCCATATTGCTCGACCATGACGCCGGTGCGCTTGGCCAGCTCGGCCAGCGCCTGTCCTCGTCCCGGCAGGCTGTTGAAGAAAGTCATCTGCGCGCCGAAGTCCGGCACCAGGCCGGACAGCTCCGGCAGCAGCGTGCTCATCGCTTCGACCGCGCCGTTGGCCGAGTCGATGACCGTCTGCACGCCGGCCGTCTGCGCCAGCAGGCGCTGCGGAATGGCGGCGGCGTCGTTGGCCAGCTTGCGCAGGTCGCTGGCGGCCTGCTCCAGCACGCCGGTGCAGCAGTCGATGATGGGCTGCGGATTGAGCAGGTCCGGGATGGCTTTCATCTGCTCCGCCACCTTCTGCATGTCCTGGTTCAGCGAAGTGGCGGTGGCCGTGACTTCGGTGGCGAAGATCTTGCCCTGGTCGACGATGGTGTCGGCCGCCTTCTGCACCGCCGTGGCGATGTTGACCGGGCATTGCGGCAGCACTTCGATGGAGTGGTCGATGACTTTCATCTACAGCGCGCCCAAGGTGGAGGTGGTACGCGAGGTGGCGTCGCCGAGCGCCGTCTTGATCGCCGCCACCTTGCTCGGCGCCGGCTCCAGCGACAGCGAGGCCGAGCCCACCGTCGAGATGGTCGCGTTGACCTGCGCCAGCGCCTGGTTCAACTCCGGCAGCACTTCGGCGCCTTCGATGCGGATGTCCTCCAGCACCGGCAGCAGGTCGGGCACCACCGGGATCGCCGGCAGTTCGCTCAGTGCCGGCAAGGCCGACAGCGCGGCGACCGACGCGGCGGCGCTGGACGGCGCCACCAGCCGCCCCGGCTGGGCTTGCCTGCTCAGTTCTTCCAGCACGATGACGGCGCCGCTCATCAGGCGGCCGGCCAGGGCGTTCAGCCAGCCATCCGCGCCCCCGTGGGAACTCGACAGCGAGGGGCCGGAACGTTGCAGTATCCATTTGAGTTCGGCGCGCGCGGCCGGTTCGCCCAGCCAGAAGCGCAGGTAGGTGCAAGCATCGTCGGACGACGAGAACCGCCGCCGCGCCCCCGGCGTAGTCGCGCCGCTGTGCAGCAATGACTGCCCGGCCTGGCCGCCAGATTCGTAAAACGTGACGCGGCTGGAATGGCGCCATAAGCTGGCCAGGGGATGCAGCATGGATGTCTCGGGAGGACAAGTGTCGGATGACAATAACATGAGCAGCTTGATAACGCAATCGGCCGCCAGCCCCCGCCACGCCACAGTCATTGCGCGATGAGGCTGCCTTGAGGTAGCATGAACCCCGGTCTGCGGCCCAGAGAAAACGACAATGTGGAATAGCGCTTTTTTAAAAGTACTGGGTCTCATCGGTCTGCTGCTCGTGGCGCTGGCGGCGCAGGCGGCCGGCAACAGCCCGGCGCTGGACAGCATCCGCAAGAAAGGCGTGCTCCGGGTCGGCGTCAAGACCGACTTCAGCCCCTTCAATTCCCTCAACGCCCAGGGCGAGGTGGTCGGCTTCGAGAGCGACATCGCCGAGCTGATCGCCCAGCGCCTCGGCGTGGCCCTGAAAAAAGTCAGCATCACCACCGAGAACCGCTTCCAGAAGCTGGAGCTGGGCGATGTCGACATCCTGATCTCCACCGTCGGCGACACGCCGGCGCGGCGCAAGATCGCCACCGCCATCGAGCCGGGCTACAACGAGACCAGCGTCAACGTGCTGTTCAAGCCGGGCGACGCGGTCGACGCCTGGTCCAAGATACGCCACCAAACCATCTGCGCGGTGCAAGGCAGCTACTTCAACAAGCCGATGAGCGAGCGCTACCTGCTGGAGCTGCAAAACTACAAGACCGTGCGCGACGCCCAACTGGCGCTGCGCGACGGCCAGTGCTCGGGCTTCCTGTACGCGACGGCGGCGCTGGCCAACACCAGCAAGCTGCCCCAGTGGCAAGGCTACACGATGCCGCTGCCGAACGCGCTGATCACGCCGATGGCGATCTTCATCTCGCGCAATGAGCGCGGCGGCGAACTGGATCTGGCGCTGGGCAATATCCTGGCCGAGCTGCACCGCACCGGCTGGCTGCTGGAGGCCAACAACAAATGGGGCATCGCCTCCACCTCCTGGCTGACGGCGCAGAAGGCGATCTGGTCGGAACGCGACCAGGGCGGCCTCTACAAGTGCGTGCGCAGCAACAGCGGCAACTGGATCGCCGCCTGCCGCAGCGCCGAGAACGTCTCCAGCACCGAGGCGGCCGGCGTGCAGGCGGTGGGGTTGTGGATCAAAGAGCAGCTGGGGGTGGACCTGAACTTCGTCTACGACCCCTACGACCGCACCCAGTTCCTGCAAGGCATAGGCTACACCATGCTGCTGATTACGGCCGGCGTGGTCGTCAGCCTGGCGCTGGGCGTGGCGACCGCGGTCACGGTCGACGGCCACAGCGGCTGGAGCACGCAGGCCATCCACGCCATCATGGCCTACGGCCGGCTGACGCCGCCGTTGCTGATGATGTACCTGATCTTCTTCGGCTTCGGCAGCTGGACCATGCACCAGTTCGGCGTCAAACTGCCGGCGTTCGCGGTGGCGGCGTTCTGCTCCGGCTACTACACGGCGGGCATGGTGATGCGCGCCTTCCTCGAGGCCGCCGCCCATGTGCGCACCACCGAGGCCGGCTACCGGCTGCGGCTGAACCACCTGGCGCCCACCGCGCAGTACGCCAGTTGGCCGGTCAAGCAGGCGCTGATCAACCTGACCAAGCAAACCATGATCGCCTCGGCCATCGCCATCCCGGAGCTGCTGAGCGCGAGCAGCCTGCTGATCGCCGAAAAGGGCAATATCTTCGTGACCATGACGGTGCTGCTGATCACCTTCTACCTGATCACCAGCCTGTGGACGCGCCTCTTCAACTACGTGGAAAAAACCTGGCTGCCGACGGCGGAGCGACCATGAACAACGAGACCCTGAGCTTCCTGTGGACGTGGACGCCGTTCCTGCTGCAGGGCTTCCTGTGGAATATCCTGATCGCGGTGTGCGCCGTCGCGCTGGGCTCGCTGATGGGCGCCGGCCTGGCCTGGCTGCGCGTGACCCGGCACGGCCGCACCGCCGTCATCGCCGAGCGGGTCTCGACCTTCTTCCGCGGCGTGCCGACGCTGGCGCTGATCTTTTACGCGGTGTTCGTGTTGCCGGCCGAGTTCACGCTGCCGGGCAGCGGCGTCACGCTGCATATCCCGCAGTGGGTCAAGGCGGTGATCGGCTTGTCGGCGGCGCCGCTGTCGTTCACCTCCGAGAGCCTGGTGGTGGCGCACCGCGCCTGGAAGCGCGGCGACATCGGCGCGGCGCTGCTGTTCATCCCCACCTGGATCAACGTGTTCCTGATTTCCTTCATCGCCTCCAGCGCCTCGTCGCTGGTCGGCGTGAGCGAACTGGTCAGCCGCTGCAACACGGTGATCGCGGCCACCGGCACCAGCGTCATGGTGCCGGTGTATATTTACTGCAGTTTTTATTTTGTCATCACTTCGCTGGTGTTCACCGCGCTGATCGGCCGCTTCAAGACCTCGGCCTTCATGGCCGGCATCCATCGCAAACTGACCCACGGCTGAACCGTTTTCCGACTTTATCGAGGAGCTTTTCGTCATGCCACTCACTTTCAAAGAAGAGATAGAGCTGCAAGCGGCCTTCATGCACATCAAGCGCGAGCGCAAGGAGTCGCTCAAGGCCATGTTCGGCGGCACGCAGCTCAAACCCAAGAGCCGGCTGGAGGACGCCAAGACGCTGGCCAAGGAAGCCAAGGAGTGCAAGAAGAAAATTGGGGCGATCCCGGGCGTGGCGGTGCCGCATTTCAGCATTCCGCAGCTGAACATCGACCTGTTCAAGGGACTGGACCTGCGCGGCCTGGTGGACTTCCGGATCCCCGCCATCGGCCTGCCGAACTTCGACATCAACCTGATACCCGACATCCGGCTGGGCGCCATCCCCGGCTTTAATTTGCCGACCGTGCGCTTGAACCTGAAGGGCTTGATCAAGTTCAAGGACCTGCTGCCGGATATCTCGCTGCGCGCGCTGGTGTTCAAGATCGGCCTGACGTTCCCCGAGCTGAACATGCCCTCGCTGCTGTTCGACCTGAGCAAGATACTGAACCTCGATTTCGACGTGGCCTTCCCGCGCATCCGCGACCTGTTCCCGGATTTTTTCAAGATCGACCTGAACGTCAGCCTGCCGCACCTGGCGATCCCGGACCTCAGCCTGCCCAACGTCAACCTGCCCACGCTGGACCTGCCCAGCATCAACCTGGGCGAGATCGACTTCAGCAAGATCCACATCCCCGGCTTCGACTTCCCGACCATGCTCAAGGTGCCGGGCTTCGACAAGGTGCTGCGGCTGCTGTTCGAGCTGTTCGATTCGCTCGACATCGGCGTCATCCTGACCGAGCTCGGGGTGGAGTTCATGGCCGACTTCATCAGCTCCGCCTTGCCGCTGGTGCAGCAAGTCAAGGCCGGCGCCAAGGCCGCCAGCAACTGGGGCACGGCGGCGATGGACTGGCACAAGGCGCAGAAGACCACGGTGCAGCGCGGTTTCCTGCTGCCGGGCGACGCCCGCGACGCCTGCGACGCGGTGGCCGCGCTGCTGCGTACCAGCCGCAACGAGCACGCGGCGCTGGCGGCGATCCAGACCACGCAGCTGGCGGTATCCACCGCCGGGCTGTTCGCCGACCTGGGCGGCGTGACCGGCCCGGCGGTGGCGGCCGCCAGCGCGATCGCCACCACCTGCCAAAAGATCATGATCATGGGGGCGCGCTACAAGGAGATGAAGAAGGTCAACCTGGTCCTGAGCACCTCGTCGATGGACGCGCTGAGCTCGAACATCTTCCTGGTGTCGCCGCTGCTGGGCTGCTACTACCTGGCCAACAACAGCACCAGCAGCGTGCTCAACATCCTATGCAACAACATCATCGAGGATGGCTGGATGGCGCAGTGGGAACAGAACAAGCGCCAGCACCTGGATCCGCTGCTGACGGAGTGTGCGCGCTTCATTTCCGAATCGCGCTACGTGCTCGATCCGGTACGGCAGAACAAGGGCATGTTCGTCGAGAAAAGCGGCATGGACAAGCTGAAGGAAGGCCTGACCCTGTACCTCAAGAAAAAGGCCGGCATGGCGCCGGCGCACGCCCGGGTGGCCACCCACAAGTACGTGGGCTGAGGCTTCCGATCAACGGCGGTGGTGGCCGTGGCCGCGGTGGCCGCGGTGGCCGCCGCAGCACCAGCGGCCGAACGAGAAGTCCAGGCCGATGCTGACCGGCGGGTAGTAATAGGCAGGCGCAGGCGCGTAGTACACCGGCGCCGGCTGGATGTAGGTGGTGGTGTAGGCCGGCTGGTTGACATAGACCACGCGCGAGCTCGGCGCCGGCGCTTCCTCGTAGTAAGTGGTCGACGGCGCGGCCGATACGGTGTGCCACTGGTAGGGATCCTGCACGACCCGGGTGCTGGTGGCGTAATAGCCGGGCTGCTGGACGGCGCAGCCGGACAGGGCCGCCACTGCGGCGGCAACGGCGATGATGGTTTTCATGGCACTCCTCCTAGTTTCAGAGTGTACTATATAAGCAAGTGCGCGGCCGCAGGAGCCCGATTACAGCTTGTTACATCGCTTGCGACAGACGAAAAAAAGGAAGCGCATGCGCTTCCATTTTTTGATACTGCCGGGGGAATTAGTCCAGCTTCCAGGCGTAGTCGACCTTGGTCCAGGTTTCGGCGGGGGCGCCGTCCTTGGTGCCCGGCTTGAACTTGCAGGCGCTCAGCGACTTGATGGCCGCCTTGTCCAGGTTCTTGAAACCGCTGCTCTTGTCGATCTTGGAGTCGGCCACGCTACCGTCGGCCTTGATCAGGAAAGACATCGACACCGTGCCCTGCTCTTCGTTCATCAACGACGCTTTCGGGTACTCGGCCTTGCAGGTTTTGGCATCAAAACTGGCCGGGACTTCGGCAGCAAACGCTACCGGTGCGCTCGAAACGAGCACTGCTGCGATCACACTTAACCAACGCTTATTTGTAGACATGATTTCCCCAAGTGTAGATATCCGGCACTCAGGCCGCGCGGAGCCGCGCAGCCCGGTTGACACTGATTACAGCTTCCAGCTGTAGTCGACTTTGGTCCAGGTCTGGGCGACTGCGCCATCCTTGGTGCCCGGCTTGAACTTGCAAGCGCTCAGGGCTTTGATCGCAGCCTTGTCCAGATTCTTGTAGCCGCTCGACTTCTCCAGCTTGGACTCGACGACGTTGCCGTCGGCAGCGACCAGGAAGGACATGGTGACATCGCCTTGCTCTTCGTTGATCAGCGATGCTTTAGGGTATTCAGCCTTGCAGTTCTTGGCATCCAGCGATGCTGGCACTTCGCCGGCGAAGGCGGTCGAAGCGGCGGACAGGATGACGGCGGCGAATACACTGGTCGAAAACTTATTCATTTCACAATTTCCCAACTAAATTATTATTAAAAACTGGTTTATCGAATCCCACAGCGGACCTACATGCCGCGCAAAAGCGCGACGGCAGACTGCGGCAAAGTTTTAAAACTCTTCCCACTCATCGCTGCTGGCTGCGCTAGCTGCCGAGGCGACTTTCTTCGGTTTGGCTGCTGCCGAAGGCGCCGGCGCGGAGGCCAGTTTCTTGACAGGAGCACGGGCAACGATCGGCTTGATCACTGCCTTGGCGGCGGCAGGCTGGTACACCGGAGCCGACACGCGCTCCTCGCCGTCCACCAGTTTGAAGATGCTGACCACGCGCGACAGTTCGGCGGCCTGGTCTTGCAAGCTTTGTGCGGCGGCGGCGGCTTCTTCCACCAGCGCGGCATTTTGTTGGGTCATGCTGTCCATCTCGATGATGGAGTGGTTCACCTGCTCGATGCCGGCGCTCTGTTCCTGGCTGGCGTTGGCGATCTCGCTCATGATGTCGGTCACGCGGCGCACCGAGGCCACCACTTCGTCCATCGTCACGCCGGCCTGGCCGACCAGCTTGGTGCCGGCGCCGACTTTTTCCACCGAGTCGTCGATCAGCATCTTGATTTCCTTGGCGGCGCCAGCGGAACGCTGGGCCAGGTTGCGCACTTCCGACGCCACCACCGCGAAGCCGCGGCCTTGTTCGCCGGCGCGGGCCGCTTCCACCGCCGCGTTCAGCGCCAGGATGTTGGTCTGGAAGGCGATGCCGTCGATCACGCCGATGATGTCGACGATCTTCTTGGCCGAGGCGTCGATCGAGCTCATGGTGTTGACCACTTCCGACACCACTTTGCCGCCCTTGATCGCCACGTCCGACGCTGCCGAGGCCAGTTGATTGGCTTCGCGGGCATTGTCCGCATTCTGTTTCACGGTCGAGGTCAGTTCTTCCATCGCCGAGGCGGTTTTTTCCAGCGAGCTGGCCTGCATTTCGGTACGCGACGACAGGTCGATATTGCCGGCGGCGATTTCACGCGAGGCGGTGCCGATGGTTTCGGTGCCGGAACGGACCTGGCCCACGATGTCGACCAGGCTGTTGCGCATTTCCTTCATCTCGGACAGCAGGCTGTCCCTGTCGTTGCCGTTGGTGTCGATGGCGATCGACAGGTCGCCCTTGGCGATGCTGCCGGCGATCGAGGCGGTGTAGTCAGGTTCGCCGCCCAGCTGCTTCAGCAGGCCGCGGGTGATGATGTAGGCGGCGGCCACCGAGATGGCGACCGCCAGCACGCCCAGGATGATCATGAAGCTGCGGGCGGCCGAGAAGCCGGCGGCGGCGTCGGCCTGCACTTGCGCGTTCAGTTTTTCTTCCAGCGTGCCCAGTTGATCGAGCGCGGCCATCCATTTTTTCTGGGCCGGGCGGATTTCCTTGATCAGGACCTTGGTCGCTTCTTCGGCCTTGTTGGCCAGCCACAGTTCGGACGCCTTGGCGATGGCCGGCATGGCGATCGCCTCCTGCTCCTTGACCGTTGCCAGCAGCGCTTTTTCTTCAGCGTTGGCTTCGGTGGCGAACTGCGCGCTCAGTTTATTCTGTGCATCGGCGTACTTGGCCGCCAGATCCTTGATGCGGTTCATGTCCGGTTCCATGTCGGCGGCATCGGTCATCAGGGTCAGGATGCGCAGCGAGGTCACGCGGTCGCCCACGTTGGAACGCATGTCGACCACCAGGCGCGACACGACGTTGTTCACCGAAATCACGTGATCCAGACGATCCTGAATCTGTGCCATGCGGAAGATACCCACGGTGGTCACCGCCACCAGGAATAAAAGAACCAGCGCGAATCCAAGACCCAGGCGCGTTCCGACTTTCATTTTTGCTAAATTCATTTCGTCTTCTTCGTAATTGACACAGTTGATAAGAGTGCCCTGGAAAGTCTCGTCTCGTGCACGACACCATCCACCCGGCCCTTGCTGCTAGGTAATATCTATGACAGTAGCAAACAATGACTGCGAATGCAAAAACTTGCCGCTCCACCGGCAGCCTGCATGTAGTTTTACCGCACTATACAAACGTGAAATAAAGGTGGATATGTGTGTATATTCAGGAATTATAGATGCAAATTTTGCTTCAAAGCAAGCAAAACCTGCCTCAAAAATACGCAAACGAACTTTCTGCGTGGAAATACCAACAGTCCGATATATTGTTTGCCAGAAACGCCAGTTTGTGCTGTGAACTACGCAGCAATACGTAGGCGGGCAGCAGCTTCGCGCAGCAAATCGGCGTCGCCGAGGGCGAGTTTTTTGGAGTCAGACAGAACCTGACGGAATGCACGGGCGCCGGGCAGTCCGGTCATCAGGCCCAGCATGTGGCGGGTGATGGTGTTGAGTTTCAAGCCGCGGGCGCCGTGCTGGGCCAGTTGGGCTTGAATGTAGGGAATCATGGCTTCGAGCACTTCGTCGCGGGTCTTGGGGGCGCGCGCGTCGCCGTAGTAGCGCTGGTCGAAACCGGCCATCACGAAGGGGTTGTGATAGGCCTCGCGGCCCAGCATGACGCCGTCCAGGTGCAGCAGATGCTCGTCGATCTCGGCTTCGGTCTTGATGCCGCCGTTGATAATGATTTCGAAGTCAGGAAAATCGCGCTTGAGCTGGTAGGCGAATTCATACTTCAGCGGCGGCACTTCGCGGTTCTCTTTGGGCGACAGGCCCTTCAGGATGGCGTTGCGCGCATGCACGATGAAGGTCTTGCAGCCGGCCTCGGCCACGGTGCCGACGAAGTCGCGCACGAAGTCGTAGCTTTCGGTCTGGTCGATGCCGACCCGGTGCTTGACGGTGACGTCGATGCTGACGGCGTCGCGCATGGCCTTGACGCAGTCGGCCACCAGTTGCGGCTCGGCCATCAGGCAGGCGCCGAAAGCGCCCTTCTGCACGCGCTCGGACGGGCAGCCGCAGTTGAGGTTGATTTCGTCGTAGCCCCACTTCTCGCCCAGCTTGGCGCTGGTGGCGAGGTCGACCGGATCGCTGCCGCCCAGTTGCAGCGCCACCGGGTGCTCTTCATCGTTGAAGCGCAGGTGGCGTTCGACGTCGCCGTAGACCAGCGCGCCGGTGGTGACCATCTCCGTGTACAGCCAGGTGTGCTGGCTGATATGGCGGTGGAACACGCGGCAATGGCGGTCGGTCCAGTCCATCATCGGCGCGACGGACAGGCGGCGGCTCGCTTTCACGGGCGCGGTGTCGGTGGTCGGCAGGTTGATGATGGTCATGGCGGCAACTATGGGAATCGCTTGGGGGTCGTCATTATACAGCGGAGTGTGCGGCCGCGCCCTTGCCTAGTAACGCGCTGCATAAAATGCCTTCTTTGTTACCCCAGCCTGACGCGCCATCGATTCGATCAACATCTGACTGAACGGTGCTTTGGGACAGTCCACCGTCACCTTCCACAACCGACCGTTTTCCTCTTTAACCCATTGCTCATGCGAAGAACCCTTTTGGTCTCGGAGCTTGAAATTAAGGTTGGCCAGGATTTTCTTAACGTCCTTGCAGGTGAGGGGTGGATAGATGCTGCTCAAGATCAGGCTGGAACCAGCGGTAACGGTTCAGTGTATGCTTTCTCGTTGCCACCGGTACTGCCAAGCAAGCGGCGGCGTGCAACGCCCAACCAGTATTTGATCCAATATTTCGCTGGTGCGCGCCGCGCAGTAAGCAGCTCTCGGGCGTAGGTTCGATCCTCGCCGACCAGCGCGTCGCGAACATACTCTTTAATCTGGGACTCAAGGATGCGCCGAGCGTCCTCTAAGGTCTCGGCTTGGGCGGCAAGAGAAAATTCAAGATTTATCAGCGACCACTGCCCGTCCATCTTCTCACCGTAAATACGTAACAACAGACGTGAGGTTTTCATAGCACTTCTCCGAATTTCACTTGCTCGATAGTATATCAATTTGCCTTGCTTGATACTCTCGGGCCTTGTCATGAGTCAGAGGATGGCCTATGAGAATGTCGCAAACGGCAGCGTCACCAGGCCGACCAGGTAGCGCGCCGGGGTCTGGCCGGGATTGGCGTAGCTGATGTGCTGGTCTTCGCGGATGGCCAGGCAGTCGCCCGCCTCCAGCCGCCAGTGCCGGTCGCCGGCGCTGATGTCCATCACGCCGTCCAGCAGCCAGACTTGCTGGTGGACGTCGGCGTCGCGCACCACCTGTTCGTAGGTCACGCGCTGGCCCGGCGGGAACACCACCTCCACCAGCTGCAGCGGCGAACGCGCGGCCGGCGACAGCTGCCGCCGCACGTAGCCGGAGGCCGGATCGGTCCACACCGGCTGCTCGGCCGCCCGTTGCAGCGGCGACGGCGCGGCCGGCTCGCCCTGCCCCGCTTCGAACAGGGCGGCCAGCGTGACGCCGAGCGCGCCGGCCAGCTTGTCCAGCACGGTGGCGGTGGCGCTGCTCTCGCCGCGCTCGATCAATGAAATATTGGAGCGGCTCACGCCGCTGCGCTCGGCCAGCGCGGTCAACGACAGCCCGCGGCTGTCGCGCAAGGCCAGCAAGCGGCTGGCAATGAGTTTGTTGATATCCATAAAATCCATTATACTGGATTTTACCATCCATTAAAATGTCCACCACCATGCACATCGCCTTTGAATCGCCCGACCAGCCCGAAGTCATCGCCCTGATTGCCGACCTCGACGCCTATCAACTGAGCTTGTACCCGCCGGAAAGCGTGTACGCGCTGGATTTGCCGTCGCTGATGCAGCCGCATGTCCGCTTCGCGGTCGCGCGCGATGCGCACGGCGCCATCGTCGGCTGCGGCGCCATCGTGCTGACGCCGGAGTACGGCGAGATCAAGCGCATGTATGTGCAGCCGGCCGCGCGCGGCCAGGGACTGGCGCGCGGCGTGCTGGCCTTGCTGGAACAGGCGGCGCTGGACCACGGCTGCCCGCAGCTGGTGCTGGAATCCGGCCCGTCCCAGCCGGAAGCGTTGGGCCTGTACGAGCGCCACGGTTTCCAGCGCTGCGGCCCCTACGGCGATTACCCGGACGATCCGCTGAGCGTCTTCATGCGCAAGCCACTCGGCCGCTGATCAGGCCTTGGTTTTCTTGCCCACCACCGCCAGCTTCGGCGTGCGCGTCTCGAACATCGCCGCGATGCGCTCCAGCCGCGCGGCGCCGTCGCCGGTCAGGGTGCCGGTGGCGCCGGCCACCTGGCGCACGATGGCCAGCGCCGTCGCCCGCGCCTTCGGATCGTCCGGCAGCAGCAGCGGCAGGTCGCGCACCGCCGCCTCCTCGTCCACCTGCAGCATCAGGTATTGCTCGCGCAAGATGGTCTTGAAGTGGGTGACGCTGAGCTCCTTGTCGTCCGAGGTGCGCAGGCGCAGCTGGCGGATGGTGGCGAAGGCGCGCTCGTCGGCGGCGCTCATCTCCGGGCTGCGGTAGATATACAGCAGGCCGCGGATGATGGCTTCGGTGACGCCGCCTTCGGCCGTCTTCAATGCCGCCGCCGCGCGGTGCGCGTTCAGCATCGACTCGCGCGCGATGTCGCGGCCGATGCGGCGCGGCCGGCCGCCGTCGGTGCGCAGACCCACCAGCGCCTGCAGCAAGGGCGAGCCGTACATATCGAGGAAGAATTTCTCGGTGGCTTGGTCGCGCTGGTCGCGGTAGCGGTCCAGCGCATCGACGATCTGCCGCGACATCGCTTCCTGCATCTGCAGGAAGACGTTGTCCGCCGCCACCGGACGGCGCTCGGCGCGCACTTTGGCGGCCATCTCCGGGATGCCGTCGAGCAAAGGATTCTTGCTGGAGAACATGCGGTAGCGCAGGCGCAGCGGATGCGTCTCGCGCTGCTGTTCGGCGCTAGCTTCGGTGACCATGGACTTGACCAGCGGACTGGCGAAAGTACGGTACAGGCCGGTGTTGATTTCCGACACGCGGGCCACGGTGGCGAAGCGGCGTTCGTCTTCGATATCGTTGCCGCCCAGCGCGCGCAGCACATCCAGGCCGCGCCGCTCGAAGCGCATCACGTAGTCGCCGGCCCCCATGTCGCCGGCGGCGATTTCCGCCTGCAGCATTTCCTCGTCCTTGTCGAGGAACACCGCCTCGTACAGGCCGGGCGGCATGATGTCGATCATGTCCATCGCCGCCGTGAATTCCTCGTGCTCCTTGTTGGCCACCGAGGCCGAGACGAAGATGCCCAGGTGGCCTATGCTCTGGTGCATCGAGTAGATGATGGTCTGGCCGCCGGCCACCAGCGCGGCGTCGTCCTCGTACAGGTCGAGCACCCAGCCCAGCGCCTGCTGCGGCGGCGTGATGTCGTCGCCCCACGAGCAGAACACCACGATCGGCGACTTGATGTTGCGCAGGTCGATGCGGTGGCCGTTGCTGTCCATCAGCGCGGCGTCGCTCAGGCGGTTGCCGACGAACAGCGAATCGGCGATGTACTGCATTTCGCCGGCGTTCAGCAGCACCGGATTGCCCCACCACTTTTCAAATTCCAGGAAGCGCTCGGCCTCGGTGTCGATCTTCGAGTAGACGTTGTAGTTCTTGCTCCACAGCGTGTTCGACGGATTCATTTTCTCGAAGTTGGCGACCAGTTGCGCGCCGTCGAAAATGCCGTTGCCGAGGTCGCCTGCCAGCGCCGTCATCCAGGTGCCGCCCAGCACGCCGCCCAGGTAGCGCAAGGGGTTCTTGCCGCGCACGCCGGCCCAGTACGACAGCGGCGCGCCGGCCAGCACCAGCGGCCCGACCAGGTCGGGATTGAGGGCGCTGGTCATCATGATCTGCCAGCCGGCCTGGCAATTGCCGATCAGCGCAGGCTTGCCGTCGGCCAGCGGGTGCAACGCGGCCACCTTGGCGATGAACAGCGCCTCGGCGCGGCACACGTCCTCGATGGTCTGGCCCGCCACCGGCTGCGGCAGGAAGCCGACGAAGTAGCACGGATGGCCGGCCTTGAGCACCACGCCGATCTCGCTGTCCTGCTTCATGCCGCCGATGCCGGGGCCGTGGCCGGCGCGCGGGTCGAACACGATGAAGGGCCGCTTGTGCGGATCGGGTGTGACGCCGTCCAGCGGCGTGATATACAGCAGGCCGTAATTGACCGGACGCTCCAGGTGGCGGCCGTCCATGATGGTGTCGAACTCAAAGCTCAGCACATGGGGGGCGATCTGCTCGTGGCGGTGGTTGCGCTCGTCGCCGCGCTCGCGCAGCACATCCATGAACAGCACGCTGCGCTGGCAGGCGTCGACCCAGTAATCGGTCGCCTGCTGGGCCAGCGCAAAGGGATTGCCGGGCCATTGCGGCCACGGGTTGGTCTTGTCGTCGCTCACGGCACTTCCTCCATGCGGTTTATGCTGCCATGCATCAAAGTACCCCAGCCCCAACGAAAACGCAAACGAAACCCACGTTACGGCGGCGCATAAAAAAACCGCAGCCGAGGCTGCGGTTTTGTCAGGCTGCGCGCGGATCAGAACTTGTGGTTGTATTCCACGGTGAACTTGGCCGAACGCGGGGTCTGGAAGGTGGTGAGCTGGTTGTAGCGCGGATCGATGACCGTGCTGTCGCCGGCGTCGTAGGCGGTTTCCTGCGACAAGGCGCTGCGGCCGTTGAGCGCATTGAACACTTCCAGCTTCAGCGACAGGCCCTTGGCATAGGCAGGCGCATAGACCAGGTTCAGGTCCAGGCGCTTTTCCCATGGCAGGCGGCCGAGTGTACCGCGTGGCACGGCAACGCCGCCGCAGCTGAAGTACTCTGGGCCATAGCCGGGACCGCCATACTCGATGCCGTTCGGGTAGGCCGGGTCGACGCCCTGGTCGGCGGCGTCATTGGTACCCAGGCAAACCACCGGGCGACCGGACTGGACCAGCAAGTTGCCGCCGACCGACCACTCGGGCGTGAGCTGGTAGAAGCCATACGCCTTCAGCTGATGCTTGCGGTCGTTAGGCAGCAGGCCATCGTTGCCCGGAGCGAACTCAGGGAAGTCCCAGGCGGCCGAGGTGCCGACGTCCTTCTGGCCGGTGTCGGAACGGGTCTGGCCTTCCATATTGCCTTTGCTGCGCGACAGCGTGTAGTACAGCTTGCCGTACCAGCCGTTGCGCAGCGGGTGTTCCAGGAAGAAGTCCAGCGCGGCGTAGCTGCGGCTCGCTTCCGGTTCGCCGATTTCGGCGGCCGTGAAGTGCGCCATCTGGCCCTTGCCGGTCACCAGCGGATTGCCGCTGGCGTCGTGGCCGTCGACCCATACCGACACGTCCTTGCCCGGATTGTAGATGAAGCAGTTCATGAACAGCGTGTTGTGCACTTCGATGCCGTGGGCCTGCGCAAACGCATACAGCGGACGGGTGTCGCAGCTGTCGTCGATGCCGGCGCCCAGCTTGCGGAAGGTGCCCTTGACGCCGAAGTTCAGGTCCGGGCTGTAGGCCTTCTCGAAGCCCAGGGTGATTTCATCCTGGTAGTTCGGCTTCAGGTCGGCGGCCACCACGGCGCGCGGGTTCTTCAGCGTACCGTATTCGCCGTCCACCGAGACCGGCACGTTGATGGCGCGCGCGCCCAGCGGTGCGCCGGTGCTTGGATCGACGCCGGTGTAGGTGAAGTCCTGGGTGGTCAGGGTCGAGCGGCTGGCGGCACGGGCCGCAACGCCGGTTGGCAGTTGCAGGAAGTAGCGGCCGGCGCTGCCGAAGACCTTCAGCGAAGCGTCGCCGTTCACGTCCCACGAGGCGGACAGGCGCGGCGCGATTTCGTTCTTCATCTCGATGAACTTCTCGCCGTCGCCGTTGGTGTTGCTGTAGGCGTCGTTACGGATGCCGGCGGTGACCAGCAGCTTCGGCGTCACTTGCCATTTGTCCTCGAAGTACTGGGCGGACTGGGTGGCCGAGGCGTCGGTGATCGAGCTGAAGACGCTCTGGCGCGCATAGTAGCCGTCCACGCCGGAACCACCGAAGTTGGCGACCACGCCAGGACGGGAACCCGACAGCGGCACCGGCTGATTGGCTTTGCCGATGCCGACGAAGCGGTAGGTCCACGAGGAGCCGCCGCTGGTCGAGTAGCCGGCGCCGATGGTTTCCATCTTGCTCGAATCGATACCGGCGCGCAGCAGGTGGGTGCCGAGTTTATATTCCAGGTCCAGACGGCCGGATTTGACTTCGTCCGAGCCAGGACCGGCGCGGCTGCCGGAGAACACATTGTAGTTGCGATACAGGCTGGACGGCACCTGCGGCCACTGGTTGGCGGCGGACGTGACGCCGATGCTCGGTGGCAGGCCGGCCGAGCTGCCTGAGTAGGCGCCGCCGACCTCATAGCTGGTGCCGCGCTCGGTTTTCATCCTGCCGTACAGGCCGTTGATGGCCAGGTCTTCGGTGATCTGGCCGGTGTACTTCAGCATGTTCAGCACGGCGCCTGGCGTGTTGTTCGGGTAGGCCGGGTCGGTGGCGCCGAGGTTCTTGCCGGTGGCCGAGTTGTACAGATTGCCGGTCGGAGTGCCGTCCAGCATCGCCGCGGCGTTCGGGTTGTTCGGGTTCAGCGTGAAGCCATACTTCTGGTAACGGGTGCGGTTGCTGTTGCCGGCGCTGGTGAACTCCAGTCGATGGTCATCGGTGATGTTCCAGTCCAGCTTGCCCAGCCAGCGGTTGTCCCAGCTACGGTTGGAGTTGAAGCCTTGCTGGCCGATGGTGATCGGGTTGGTCACCGTGGTGACGCCGATGTACGAATCCTTGGTGATGGTCTGGTCGACCGAGACGAACATGAACAGCTTGTCCTTGATGATCGGACCGCCGACGTAGGCGCCGTACTCGTTGGCCGTGATGCTGCGGGTATCGTAGCGATTGTCCAGCTTGCCATCGGTGGTGACGTTGTTCTTGTCGCCGGTGACCGGGTAGTACAGGTTCTGGCGCTTGGCGCGCAAACCGTTGGGCTGGACGCTATAGGTGGCGCCGGCTTCCCAGGTGTTGGTGCCGCTCTTCGACGTGATGCTCAGCACGCCGCCGATGGAACGGCCGTATTCCGCGCCGAAGCCGCCGGTCAGCACCGACGCCTGCTGGATGGCGCCGAACGGCAGTTCAAACGCGCCCAGCTGAGACAGCGAATTGGTGATCGGGAAGCCGTTCAGGTAGAACGCATTCTCCGACTGGCCGCTGCCGCCGAAGGAGGCGGTGTTGCCGTAGGCCGAGTCGCCCTTGGTGGTGTTCGGCGCCAGCAGCACGATCGAGTTCAGGGTTTGCTGGACCGGCAGCTTGGCCAGGTCCTTGGCGGTGAACACGGCGCCGTTGTTGGTGTTGGAGACGTCGATGCGGTTGCGGCGGCCGGTCACCTGCACCGCCGCAACTACGGCGCTGAACGAGGCATTGCTGCCCTGGCCCGCCAGCACGTCGATCTCCATGCTCTGGGCGACTTTGCCGTCGCGTACCAGCTCGACGCGGTAGTGGCCGGCCGGGATGTTGGTGGCCGAGTAGCGGCCGCCGGCGTCGGCGCTGATGCTGCGCTTCAGTCCGGTCTCCGTGTTGGTCATGGCGATGGAGCTGCCCGCGGGCGACTCCACCGTACCGAAGATAATCCCCGAAGCATTCGACTGCGCCATGGCCGGCTGAACCACGCCGGTCATGACGACCGCCGTGCCAAAGGCAATGGTTAACGCGCGAGCGATAACAGTTTTTCTTAACATGTGATTTCCCAATTTTCCGATTTGAAAAAAGCTTGGTTGACGGCCGGTACGTGGGTTAGCACGTCCGACCGCCACCAGCTCTGTTTTATATTTGCCCCAACTTTTTCCAGTCACGGAAACGCCTGTTTGACGCCCCCGTTGAAGCTCGCTTGCGATAAGCAAGGCAAGCTCAAGCATTGATAAAACCACGGGGCCTAAAAAAGTGTCAATTGCGCATGCTACGTTTCATCACCAAAACAACGTTTATTTTTATGTCATATTGTAACGCACCATTTTGGTGCAAAACTCCCTATGACGGGGCAGGCAAAATCTCTGATTTGCGAAACTATATTAACTAAATTGGATTATCTGCCGCATAAAGATATATTGATTTCTCATATCACTGAATTATGCTTTGCCGGCCGCGTCCCGAAAATCGCCGGTTTCATAGGCGGAAATGACAAAAAGCCGCCCAGTTTGCACTGGGCGGCTTTCACGCCGTAACGGCGGTTTGAACTGCTACGTAAGCGGAATTACGCTTCGCGCGATGCCTTCTTGCGCTCGTGTTCCTTCAGGAAACGCTTGCGCAGACGGATCGATTTCGGGGTGATTTCCACCAGTTCGTCGTCGGCGATGAATTCGACTGCGTATTCCAGCGACATCTGGATAGGCGGCACCAGGCGCACCGCTTCGTCGGTACCCGACGAACGCACGTTGGTCAGCTGCTTGCCCTTGATCGGGTTGACGACCAGGTCGTTGTCGCGCGAGTGGATGCCGATGATCATGCCTTCGTACACCGGGTCGTTGTGGACCACGAACATGCGGCCGCGATCCTGCAGTTTCCAGATGGCGTAGGCGACGGCGGCGCCGTCGTCCTGCGAGATCAGCACGCCGTTGCGACGGCCGGCCATTTCGCCACGGGTGTTGTCCACTGGCGCGTATTCGTCGAACACGTGCGACATCAGGCCGGTACCGCGGGTCAGGGTCATGAATTCGCCCTGGAAGCCGATCAGGCCACGTGCTGGAATCTTGTATTCCAGACGCACACGGCCTTTGCCGTCCGATTCCATGTTCTGCAGGTCGCCACGACGACGGCCCAGTTCTTCCATCACGCCGCCCTGGTTGGCTTCTTCGACGTCAACGCTCAGCTGCTCAAACGGCTCGTGGCGCACGCCATCGACCATCTTGAACACCACGCGTGGACGCGACACGGCCAGCTCGAAGCCTTCGCGACGCATGTTTTCGATCAGGATGGTCAGGTGCAGTTCGCCGCGGCCCGACACTTCAAAGATGGTGTCGTCGTCGGTCGGCGCTACGCGCAGGGCGACGTTGGCTTTCAGTTCGCGGTCCAGACGGTCGCGCAGCTGACGGCTGGTGACGAACTTGCCTTCGCGGCCGGCCAGTGGCGAGTTGTTGACCATGAAGTTCATGGTCAGGGTCGGCTCGTCGACGGTCAGCATTTCCAGCGCATCCGGGGTGTCCGGCTGGCAGATGGTCGAACCGATGCCGATTTCGTCGATACCGTTGATCAGCACGATGTCGCCGGCGACGGCTTCGTCAACCAGCACGCGCTCCAGGCCCTTGAAGTTCAGCACCTGGTTGATGCGGCCCTTGATCGGGGTCGAGTCAGGACCGTTCAGGACGATGACGTCCTGGCCGGACTTGATGCGGCCGCGCGAGATACGGCCAATGCCGATCTTGCCGACGTAGGACGAGTAGTCCAGCGAGGTCACTTGCATCTGCAGCGGGCCGTCTGGATTGTCGTCACGGACCGGCACGTGCTTCAGGATCGCTTCGAACAGCGGGGTCATGTCGCCTTCGCGGGTTTCCGCGTCCAGGCTGGCGTAACCGTTCAGTGCCGATGCGTACACCACCGGGAAGTCCAGCTGCTCGTCGGTGGCGCCCAGTTTGTCGAACAGTTCGAAGGTCTGGTTGATCGCCCATTCAGCGCGCGCGCCCGGACGGTCGATCTTGTTGACCACGACGATAGGCTTCAGGCCCAGCGCCAGTGCCTTGCGGGTCACGAAGCGGGTCTGCGGCATCGGGCCTTCCTGGGCGTCGACCAGCAGCAGAACCGAGTCCACCATCGACAGCACGCGTTCCACTTCGCCGCCGAAGTCGGCGTGGCCTGGGGTGTCGACGATGTTGATGTGGGTGCCTTCGTACTCAACCGCGCAGTTCTTCGACAGAATGGTAATGCCGCGTTCTTTTTCGAGGTCGTTCGAGTCCATCACGCGGGTTTCAACTTGCTGGTTTTCGCGGAAGGTACCGGATTGACGCAGCAGTTTGTCCACCAGGGTAGTTTTACCGTGGTCAACGTGGGCGATGATGGCGATGTTGCGAATTGCGCGTTTTGTAGTAGACATGGTCGTTATATTTGCTGAAAAACTGCGGGTGCGTACTTATCGTACGAGAGTGGCCAATTTCTGGAACCGCGTAGTATAGCATGTTGCGGTGCAACTCCCTCCGAAATCCTGAATATTTTCAAAGAGTTGCTTTATTGGGGCTTAGGGTTGGACAAAGGCGATCAAACGTTCCGGCGCCAGGATGCTGTACTCGCCCAGCATGGCGGTGCCGAGCAGCTTGTCGTCCAGGTAGACCCGGACCCTGCCCTCCTCAGCCGGCACAGTCACGGGCTCCTTGCCCAGCGCCAGGCGCTGGCCATTGAGGAAGCGCTTGGCCAGCTCGGCGTTCAGCCGCACCGCCGGGAAACTGGCCAGCAGCGCGTCGACCGGCGCGAGCAGGCTGAGCGGCGCTGCATGCGCGTTCAACTGCTCCAGCGTCAGCATGCCTTCCGTGGTCAGCGGACCGACCTGGGTGCGGCGCAGCGCGTTCAAATGGGCGCCGCAGCCGAGCGCATCGCCGATGTCCTGGCCCAGCACGCGGATGTAGGTGCCCTTGCTGCAGGTGACCACCAGCTTCAGGAACGGCGCCTCGTAGGACACCAGCTCCAGCTTGTGGATGATGACGTTGCGCGCTTCGCGCTCCAGGGTGATGCCGGCGCGGGCGTACTCGTACAGCGGCTTGCCGTCGCGCTTCAAGGCCGAATACATGGGCGGCACTTGCGCGATCGGACCGCGGAATTTTTCCAGCACGGCGTGGATCTGCTCCAGCGTAACGTTGACGTCGTGGCTGGCGATGACTTCGCCCTCGGTGTCGCCGGTGTCGGTGGTCTGGCCCAGGTGCACCGTGGTTTCATAGGTCTTGTCGGCTTCCAGCAAGTCCTGCGAGAACTTGGTGGCCTCGCCAAAGCACAGCGGCAGCAGGCCGGTGGCGAACGGATCGAGGGTGCCGGTGTGGCCAGCCTTCTTGGCGTTCAGCACGCGCTTGGCCTTGATCAGTGCATCGTTGCTGGAGAAGCCAACCGGCTTGTCGAGCAGCAGCACGCCGTCGACCAGGTCGCGGACTTTTTTAGGATGGTTTTGCTTCATCGGTGCAGCGTGCTTACTCGCCGTCCTTGTTCTCTTCGGCCGGCGCCTGGTCGTCGTCGAGCGAGCGGGTGCTGTTGGCCTGGTCGATCAGCAAGGACAGTTCCATGCCGCGCGCGGTCGAGGTGTCGTGCACGAAGTGCAGCATCGGCAGCGTGTGGATGTGCAGGCGCTTGCCCAGCTGGCCGCGCATGTAGCCGGCCGCGGCGGACAGGCCGTCGACGGTGTTCTTGACCTGCTCCTTGCTGTCTTTCAGCATGGTGAAGAAGATCTTGGCGTGCGCGTAATCCGGGGTCACCTGCACTTCGGTGATGGTGATCATGCCGACGCGCGGGTCCTTCAGCTCGTAGGCGATGATTTCGGACAGGTCGCGCTGGATCTGGTCGGCCACGCGCTGACCGCGCTGGGGTATGTTTTTACTATGTTTAGCCATGATATACGGTACTGCTTTCCATAAACGCCAAGTGGACGGTAGCAAGTATGCTCCCGTCCACCCGGTTAAAACTACTCTAATCGCAACTGATTACAGCGTACGAGCGATTTCCTGAACTTCGAACACTTCCAGGGAGTCGCCCACCTGGATGTCGTTGTAGTTCTTCAGCGACAGACCGCACTCCAGGCCGGCGCGTACGTCTTTCGCGTCGTCCTTGAAGCGTTTGAGCGAGTCGATCTCGCCGGTCCACACCACGATGTTGTTGCGCAGCAGGCGTACCGAGGACGAACGCTTGACCACGCCATCGGTGACCAGGCAACCGGCGATGGCGCCGACTTTCGAGACCAGGATGACCTGGCGAATCTCGACCTGACCGATAACGGTTTCGCGCTTCTCCGGTGCCAACATGCCCGACAACGCCGATTTGATCTCGTCGATCGCATCGTAAATGATGTTGTAGTAGCGAATGTCCACGCCGTTCGACTCGGCCAGCTTGCGCGCCTGTGCATCGGCACGGGCGTTGAAGCCGATGATGACCGCTTTCGAGGCGACCGCCAGGTTGACGTCCGATTCGGTGATGCCGCCGACCGCTGCGTGCACAACCTGTACCCGCACTTCGGAAGTCGACAGTTTCTGCAAGGAGCTGACCAACGCCTCTTGCGAACCCTGCACGTCGGTCTTGATGATCAGCGGCAGGTTCTTGACTTCGCCTTCGGCCATCTGGTCGAACATGTTTTCCAGCTTCGCAGCTTGCTGCTTGGCCAGTTTCACGTCGCGGAACTTACCTTGACGGAACAGGCCGATCTCACGGGCTTTACGCTCGTCAGCCATGACCATGACTTCTTCACCGGCTTGCGGCACTTCGGTCAGGCCCTGGATTTCGACCGGGATCGAAGGACCGGCTTCGTTGATCGACTTGCCGTTCTCGTCCAGCATGGCGCGCACGCGGCCGAAGGAGGAGCCAGCCAGGATCACGTCGCCGCGCTTCAAGGTACCGGACTGCACCAGGATGGTCGCGACCGGGCCCTTGCCCTTGTCCAGACGTCCCTCGACCACCAGACCGCGCGCAGGCGCATCGATCGGGGCTTTCAGTTCCAGCACTTCAGCTTGCAGCAGCACTTGTTCCAGCAGGGCGTCGATACCGACGCCGGTCTTGGCCGATACCGGCACGAATGGCGATTCGCCACCGTATTCTTCCGGCACCACTTGTTCCGCAACCAGTTCCTGCGTTACACGGTCGACGTTGCCGCCCGGTTTGTCGATCTTGTTGATCGCCACCACCAGAGGTACGCCGGCCGCTTTCGCGTGGGCGATCGCTTCCTTCGTCTGCGGCATCACGCCGTCGTCCGCCGCCACCACCAGGATGACGATGTCGGTCGCTTTCGCACCGCGGGCACGCATCGCCGTAAAGGCTTCGTGACCTGGCGTATCGAGGAAGGTGATCATGCCGCCTGGCGTGTTCACGTGGTACGCGCCGATGTGCTGGGTAATGCCGCCGGCTTCGCCGGACGCCACTTTGGCGCGGCGGATGTAATCCAACAGCGAGGTCTTGCCGTGGTCGACGTGACCCATGACGGTGACCACCGGAGCGCGCGGCAGCGATTCGAAGTGAGCGTGCTCACCCTGGTCGGCCAGCAGTGCTTCCGGATCGTCCATCTCGGCGGCGAACGCCTTGTGGCCCATTTCCTCGACCAGAATCATCGCGGTTTCCTGGTCCAGCACCTGGTTGATGGTGCACATCTGGCCCAGCTTCATCAGTTGCTTGATGACTTCGGAAGCCTTGACGGACATCTTGTGCGCCAGTTCGGCCACGGTGATGGTTTCCGGCACGTAGACGTCTTTGATGACGGCTTCGGTCGGCGCCTGGAAGTTGGTTTCGCGGTCATCGGAGTGCGAGCCACGACGGCCGCCACCCTTGCCACCACTACGCCAACCGTCACGGCCGCCGGAACCGGAGTTGCCACGGCCCTTGTTGGCGGTGCTGCCAGGTGCGCCGCGTTTCTTGGCGTCGTCCTGCCAGGTCGACGAGACATTGGCCGACTTGATCGACTTCTTGTCGGCGGTGACCGGCTTCTTGTCGCCAGGCTTGTCGCCCGGTTTGGCGACGGCGCCGGTGGCCGGCTTGTGCAGCGTGCCTTCGGCAACCTTGGCCTTGACCGGTACCGGCACTGGTTCAGGGGCTTTGATGGCGCGGCGTGGCGCGTTCATCATGGCCTTGATCTGGGCCACTTCGTCCGCCACGGCTTTGCGCGCCAGCTCGGTGGCGGCCGCTTTGTCGGCGGCTTCCTTGGCGGCGACGGCGGCCTTCTTCTTGGCTTCGTCGGCAGCGGCTTTCTTCTTCTCTTCGGCGGCGGCGTCGGCCACCACCGGCGCAGCGCCGGCAGCGGTGGCGGTCGCGGCGGCAGCGGCCTTGGCGGCGGCTTTCTTCGCTTCGGAGTCGGCTTCCTTCTTGGCTTCGGCTTCGGCGGCGGCGGTGGCTCGCGCTTGCGCTTCCTTCTCCGATTCCAGCTTGGCCAGGCGTTCCTGCTTCTCGCGCAGTTCCGCTTCCTGGCGTGCGATCAGTTCTGCTTGCTTGCGTGCGTCTTCTTCACGGCGAGCGACTTCAGCGGCGTCAACCACCGGGGCGGCAGGCGCCACCGGCGCGGCGGCGACCGGCTCGTCGCGCTGGACGAAGGTGCGTACCTTCTTCACAGCGACCTGAATCGTGCGGGCCTTGCCATTGGCGTCGGCCTGCTTGATTTCAGTGGTTTCTTTGCGCGTCAGCGTGATCTTCTTCTTTTCGGTATCAGCCGATGCACCGTGGGTACGGCGCAAGTGATCAAGCAGCTTATCCTTATCATCTTTCGACAATGGATCTGACGTCGAACTTTTTTCGACGCCGGCAGAACGCAGCTGCGTCAGCAGCAAATCTGCAGGCATCTTCAGTTCGGTGGCAAATTGGGCTACGTTGTTACTCGCCATTCAGTCCTCTTTTCTATGTGTCGCGGAGATGATAAAGATACTCAAATTAAGCCTTTGCGGATTCGGCAAGACTCCATGCCTTGGCTTGCAAGCCTTTGGCACGATCGTCGTACTTTGAGTCAACCAACTTCATCTCATCGTCGGTCACATCTTCAAATTCACTCTTAATCAGTTCTCGTGCACGGTCGGCGGACAGGGCCAGGATGGCGCCAAATTCGTCGTAAGCCAGTGCAGCAAATGCTTCTACAGTCTTGATACCAGCCAGGCCCAGCTTGCCGGCGGTGATGCGGTCCATGCCTTCCAGACCGACCAGCGCCTCGTCCATGCCTTCCAGGCCTTCTTCCGAAGCGATCGCTTCGGTGACCAGGGCGTCACGGGCGCGGGTGCGCAGTTCGTTGACGGTATCTTCGTCGAACGATTCGATTTCCAGCATTTCGGAGATCGGCACGTAAGCGATTTCTTCCAGGCTGGCAAAGCCCTCTTCCACCAGGATGTCGGCGACTTCCTGGTCGACGTCCAGTTTTTCCATGAACAGTGCACGCACCGCCGCGGTTTCCTGGGCTGCCTTGTCGGCCGATTCTTCGGCCGTCATGATGTTGATCTTCCAGCCGGTCAGGTCGGAAGCGAGGCGCACGTTCTGGCCGGAGCGGCCGATCGCGATCGCCAGGTTTTCCTCGTCGACCACGACGTCCATCGCATGCTTCTCTTCGTCGACCATGATCGACGAGACGTTGGCCGGAGCCAGCGCGCCGATGACGAACTGCGCCGGATCTTCGGACCACAGCACGATGTCGACGCGTTCGCCGCCCAGCTCGCCGGTCACGGCCTGCACGCGCGAACCGCGCATGCCGACGCAGGTACCGATCGGGTCGATGCGCTTGTCGGCCGTGTAGACGGCGATCTTGGCGCGGACGCCGGCGTCGCGCGCCGCCGATTTAATTTCCAGCATGCCCTGCTCGATTTCCGGCACTTCCAGCTCGAACAGCTTCATGATGAAGTCGGGAGCGGTGCGCGACAGGATCACTTGCGGACCGCGCATATTGCGGTCGATACGCAGGATGAAGGCGCGGACGCGGTCACCGATACGCAGGTTTTCCTTCGGGATCATCTGGTCGCGTGGCAGGCGGGCTTCGATCTTGCCCGACTCGACGATCGCATCGCCGCGTTCCATGCGCTTGATGGTGCCGGTGACGAGCGAGTCGCCGCGTTCCAGGAAGTCGACCAGGATCTGTTCGCGCTCGGCGTCACGCACGCGCTGCAGCACGACCTGTTTGGTGTCTTGCGCAAAGCGGCGGCCGAATTCGACGGATTCGATAGGCTCTTCGATGTGGTCGTCCACTTCGATGTCCGGGATCTGTTCCTTGGCTTCGAAGTGCAGAATCTCTTGGTCCGGCAGTTGCAGGCCAGCCTCGTCGGGCACGACGTGCCAGCGGCGGAAGGATTCGAACTCACCCGACTCGCGGTCGATCGAAACGCGGATATCGACTTCACCTTCATAGCGTTTCTTCGTGGCTTGCGCCAACGCGAACTCCAACGCGCCGAAAACCACATCTTTATCGACGTTTTTCTCACGCGCCAGCGCGTCTACCAATAACAAAACTTCGCGACTCATGCTTTGCGTCCCTTAAAAACCACCTGTGGCACCAAGCGTGCCTTATCCACATCGGCGAGCGTAAACTCCAACAGCGCCGGACCATCAGTACCTTCAAATTCCAACGACAAATTATCGCCCTGGGGTTCATGCAGAACGCCCTGGAACGATTTCCGGTTGTTCGTACCCGGCATCGCGGTGCGCAGTTTGACGATTGCTTCGCAACCGGCAAAGCGCACGAAATCTTCCAGCTTGCGCACCGGGCGATCCAGCCCTGGCGACGAAATCTCGAGACGCTCGTAATTCACGTTCTCGACCGTCAGCACGTGCGACAGCTGGTGGCTGACCGTAGCGCAATCCTCTACGGTAATCGGGCCTTTTTCTTCGGCGTCGGCGGCAGTGAAATCGATAAAGACGCGCAGCACTCCGCGCTCGGCCCGTTCGACATCAACCAGCTCATAGCCCAGACCGGCGACGGTCTTTTCAATTAAATCCGGCAGCTGCAAGAAATTCTCCAAATCAAGGCCTGTTTCCAACTTATTAAAAACAGGCCGTTCAAAACGGTTCACCAAAAAAAAAATGGGCATCTGCCCATCTTCTTGTAATACCAGCCAGATGAAAGCATTCTTAGGGAAGTAACCCGAGAAGAACTTTTACTAGGCTGGTTATTATAACCTTATATGCGCTGCGCTGCAATGCCGCACGGGGCGGAAAAGCAGGTACGCAACAGTTCACAAACGGCTACAAGCCTTACAAACAGGGGCTTGCGCCCCGTGTCGCCAAGCGCGGGACTTAACCCTTGCGGCGGCGCGGCATGCCATGATCGATGGCGCCGCCACGCGGTGGCTGGTTGCGGCGCGGCGCGCCGGCATTGCCAAAACCAAAGGTGGTTTGCAGCGGATCCGGCTGACGCGGACCGCGGCTCGGCCCCTTGGCCGATTGACCGCCGCCCTGACCCTGGCCGCCTTGACCGCCTTGGCCGCCCTGGCCGCCTTGCGGACGACCCTGGCCTTGCGGACGGCCGCCCTGGCCCTGCGGACGCGCCGGGCCTTCGCCCAGCGGACGGCCGCCGGCGTAACCGCCGATGCCTTGCGGACGACCGCCTGGACGGCTGGACGTCTGCGCGCCGGCCGGACGACCCTGACCATTGCCGCCTGGACGACCGCTACCCTGGACGCCGCCTGGACGCCCCTGGCCACCGCCACCCGGACGACCCTGGCCGCCACCGAAACCACCCTGGCCACGGCCATTGCCGCGCGGGACCTTGGCGAATGGCATGGCGTTGTCATTGCTGAGGTCGGCGCGGTTGAAGTTCGGTTCGTCGTGATCATCCTCGTCATCGTCGAAATCGCGATCGTCGCGCTCGGCGTTGCGGCCGCGCTGCGGACGCTGTTCAGGCCCCTTGTTCTGGGCCGGCTTGGCTTGCTGCGGGCCCTTGCCGCGCGGCGCGGCCGGCGCATCGCCGCCCTTCTTGTCGACCCCGTACGCGCTCAACATGTCGCGCACGGTGTTCTCTTCCAGCTCTTCCCAGCGGCCGCGCTTGAGGCTGCTTGGCAAGCTCATCGCGCCGTAGCGGGTACGGATCAGGCGCGACACGGTCAGGCCGATCGCTTCGAACATGCGGCGCACTTCGCGGTTACGGCCTTCGCCGATGATCACGCGGTACCACTTGTTGATGCCTTCGCCGCCGCCGTCGGCGATCTTGGTGAACTGCGCCAGGCCGTCTTCCAGCTCGACGCCGGCCAGCAGTTTCTGGCGCATGCCCTCTTCCAGCACGCCCAGCGTACGCACCGCGTACTCACGGTCGACGTGGTAGCGCGGGTGCATCAGGCGGTTGGCCAGGTCACCGGAGGTGGTGAACAGCAGCAGGCCTTCGGTGTTGAAGTCCAGGCGGCCGACGGCCAGCCATTTGCCGGCCTTCATGGTCGGCAGGCGATCGAATACCGATGGACGGCCTTCCGGATCGTCCATCGAGACGATCTCGCCGGCAGGCTTGTGGTACACCAGCACGCGCGGCGGCTTCTTGCTGACGCGGCGCTGGATCAGCTTGCCGTTGATGCGCACCGCATCGGTCGGCAGGATGCGCTGGCCGATGTGGGCCGGCTCGCCGTTGACCGACACGCGGCCGGCAACGATCAGGTCTTCCATGTCGCGGCGCGAACCCAGGCCGGCTTCGGCCAGGACTTTGTGCAGCTTAGGCGCGTCGTCGTCCGAGGTCAGGTCGCGGCGCACCACTTTCGGTGCGGCGTGACGGCCCTTGGCCGGCTCGTCGCTGTCGAAGGCGTCCGAGGTGACGTAGGAGAATGCGGCATCCGCATCGTTGGGCTTGGCGCCGCCGGCGTTCGGGCCGCCGCGCTGCGGCTTGCCGTTCTTGCCTTTGGCGCCGGCGGCATGCGCCGGCTTGCCGTTGCGTTGGCCGTCGGGACGTGGACCGCGCTCGTGGCGTGGCTTGCCGCCTTCGACCGGCGCTGCGCCGTCGACAGCGGCAGCGGCTTCGCCTTCGGCGGCGGCCACCGGTTCCGGACGCGGCGGCATCAGGGCTTCACGCACGGCGCGCTGTTCGCGCATCTGGCGTGGGCCACGCGGGCCGCGTGGACCGCGTGCCGCGCGCTCGCCTTCGGCAGGAGCGGCTTGCGCTTCAACTGCTGGAGCCGGGACTGCGGCTGGGGCGGCTTGTGCCGCCGGTGCGGCGTCCGCTGCCGGCGCGGCGGCCGGCTTTTTAGCGCGCGGCGCCTTGGCTGGCGCTTCCGCTGCCATTGGCGCGACGGCTTGCGGCGCGGCCTCGACCGCGTCGACCGCCTTGGCGGCCGGCTTGGCGCGCGGCTTTTTCACCGGGGCCGGCGCATCGGCGGCGACGGCGACTTCGGCTTCCGCCTTGGGCTTGCGCTTGGCCTTGACTGCGACTGGCGCATCGCCGGACGCGGCGGCTGCCGAATCGGCTTCGATCTGGGCTTTGGTGCGACGTTTAGGTTTGGCGGCCACTTCGGCCGGCACTACGTCGTTGACTGTCTCTGGGGAATTAGGTTTGTTCATTATTCGTTTCTTGGTTGTGCTCAGCGTCAACCGTTACATCGGGCGCGGGTTGTGTTTGTGCTTCGTGGCCGGCTTCCGGGCTAGTCGCGGCTTCTGCTTCGGCCACTGGCAACTCGCTATCCGTACCATCTGTTTGTTGCGCGGCATTGTGTGCCGCAAAGTTTTCCTGCAAGGCCGCTTCCAGCGCTGCCATGTCGGGGCCACCGCCTTGCGTATCGCTGATTTGCTGCAAAGGAGGCAGCTGGGACAGCGAATTCAAGCCCAAATCATCTAAAAACTGCTTGGTGGTGCCCAGCAATGCCGGGCGACCGACGACGTCGCGGTAACCGATGGCGTCTACCCAACCACGGTCTTCCAGCATCTTGATCGTCTGCGAATTGACGGCTACGCCGCGTATTTCTTCAATATCGCCCCGCGTCACCGGCTGCCGGTAGGCGATGATCGCCAGTGTTTCCAGCGTCGCCCGCGAGTACTTGGGCGGCCGTTCCGGGTTCATGCGGTCGAGGTACAACTTCATCTCGGGGCGGCTCTGGAAGCGCCAGCCGGTCGACAGGCTGATCACTTCAACCCCCTTGCCGGCCCAGTCCAGCCTCAATTCTTCGAGCAATTCCTTGATCGTATCGGAACCGACTCCGGGTCCGCGCGGCCGGTCCTGGTCATCCACCTCGACAAACAGCTTCTTCAGACTGTGGATCGACAATGGCTCACGAGCGCATAGCAAAGCGGTTTCGAGGACTCTTTTAGCCTCTGCTGTATCCATAACAATCTTGTGGTTGCATTTTCATGCAAGAAAGAATTCAATCACATTCAGTGAGGCAATAGCGGCATCTACGATGCTACCTGCAGGTATAACTCGCTGAAGCTGTTTTTCCGACGCCTGGGCCGATGTGCGCCAGGCGGGAGAGAGAGACATGCCGGCAATGGCCGAGGCCCTTGCTTTCTACGTGAAACGTGGCCGGCGAGCGCAGTTTTCGGGCGAAAACACACGTGACCGATCAAAGACATTTCATCCAACCAGCCGAATTGTACCTGATAAAACGGCAAAAAGCGCATTTCGCCGTCATCGAAATGTAACTAGCCTTACGCGGCAGCAAGTCTTTCCGACAAGATTGCGGAAACACCCACAAATGCGGGGTATTCGGCGGTGATGACCCAGGTCGGCACTTCGGACAGGTAATGGCAGAAACGGCCCTTGGCTTCGAAGCGGGCGCGGAAGCCGGAGCGGTCGAAACGCTCGCCCAGGCGCGGGACGATGCCGCCGCCTATATAGATGCCGCCCTGCGCACCCAGGGTGATCGCCAGATTGCCGGCAACCGTGCCCAGCATGCAGCAGAACGCTTCGATGACTTCGTCGCACAGCGTGCATACACCTTCCAGCGCGCGGCGCGAGATTTCGGCGGCGCTCAGCTTTTCGGCCGGCATGTCGGTGTGGTCGGCCAGGGCGCGGTAGATCAGCTCGATGCCGGCGCCGGACATCAGGCGCTCGGCGGAGACGTGGTCGAATTCTTTCCAGGCGAATTGCAGGATGGCGACTTCGGTGGCGTTGGCCGGCGAGAAGGTGACGTGGCCGCCTTCGCTCAGCAAGGCGGTCCAGCCGTCCTTGCCCGGGATCAGGCCGGAAACGCCGAGGCCGGTGCCGGCGCCGATCAGGCCCAGCGGGGTGCCGGCGATGCCGTTGCCGCCGCCGACCTGGTGCTTCTGGGTGGCGGACAGCTGCGGCAGCGAGCTCGCCAGCGCGGTGAAGTCGTTGACGACGACCAGGATGTCGAAGTTGACTTCGCGGCGCAGCGCCTCGATCGAGAATTCCCAGTGGTGGTTGGTCATGCGCACCATGTCGCCGGTGACCGGATTGGCGATGGCAAGCGCGCCATTCCGGATGCCGGTGACGCCGGCCTGGGCAACGGTCGGCGAGGCCAGATAGGCAACCAGGGCGGCGGCCAGGGTTGGATAGGCGGCGCAAGCCAATACTTCGATCGCCTCAATCTTGCCCGGGGCGGTTTCCAGCGCAAAGCGCGCGTTGGTACCGCCGATGTCCGCCAGCAGACGCGGGCCACCAGGGAAAGCGGTGGTCAGGGAGGGAAGCGTTTGGAGGGACTGAGCTGTCATGATAGATCGAAAATAGTTGAGGCCTAAGCTTAAGGTATTTTCACTCCGCGAGGCAAGCGAAGTTTGTAGTTTTAGTACACATGCGGCAGCTTTGCCACATGAGATTACGAATTGGAATTTTTTCTGCGTAGTATGACTACGATTTTTGAGGCGGCAGCAAACAGTGGTAACGCTTCCATTTTCGGGCAAAAAAAACCGCCCGAACGGGCGGCGACTGCGGGATCAAACCGAGGCCGTGTTGCCCTCGTTTACCTCGCGCGGCGTGCCGAAGGCGGCGTTCCAGGCGTCGAGGCCGCCGTGCAGCGGCTGGGCGCGGGTGTAGCCGTGGCCGATCAGTTCCTTCGCCACGTGGGCGGCCGTGACGTCGTTGGGGCAGCTGCAATAGACGATGATGTGGTGGTTCTTGTCCAACGCGATCAGTTCCGGGATCGGCTCGCCGCCGTTGAACAGCAGCGCGCCCGGCACGGCCGGCTCCAGCATCTGCGCCGTCACGCTGCGGGCGTCGACCAGCACCGGCGCCTTGCCCTGCTCCAGCAATTTCTTCAGCTCGTCGATGGTGACGCGGTCGATCTCGACCGACTGGCGGAACCGCTTGCGCTCGATATATTTAAAACCGATGAACAGCAGCAGCAACACGCCCAGCACGATCAGCGCGGTGGTGCCCATGGTGCTGAGGATCTCCAGCACCTGGTCGATCTGGGTGTGGAAGCCGGCGCCGATGGCGATGCCGGTGCCGCTCCAGACGATGGCGCCGGCGACGCTGAAACCGAGGAAGACGCCATTGCTGGTGCCCATGGCGCCGGCCAGCGGCGGCGCGATCGTATTGAAACCGGGAATGAACTTGGCCACCACCAGCGCCTTCGGGCCCCAGCGGTTGAAATTGTCTTCGGTCTGGCTGACGCAGTAATCGGGCGACAGCGAAATCTTGCACAGCAGGCGCAGGATGCGCTTGCCGTAGTGGCGGCCGGCGCGGAACCAGAAATAGTCGCTGATCAGGCAGGCGATCACGCTCACCGACAGCACGGCCAGCCAGTTGCTGTCGCCGTCCACCGACAAGGCGCCGGCCACGATCAGCAACGGGAACGCGGGAATCGGCAAGCCGATCTGCTCAACCAGCACGATGCCAAACACGATCAGTACGCCGTACTCTTGCAATAGAAGGATTAAATTCGCCATATAGATATCTTATCTTAAAATCCGCTTAACCGTGCCGGGGGATCGCCGCCAGCAGCGCCCGCGTGTAGGGGTGCGCGGGGTCGCGGTACAGCTGGTCCGAGTCGGCCATTTCCACCACCGAGCCCTGGTGCATCACCATCACCTGGTCGGCGATGTATTTCACCACCGACAGGTCGTGCGAGATGAAGATGTAGGACAGCCCGAACTCGTCCTGCAAATCCTGCAGCAGGTTCAGCACCTGCGCCTGCACCGACACGTCCAGCGCCGACACCGACTCGTCGCACACCAGGATCTCCGGCTTCATCGTCAGGCAGCGCGCGATGGCGATGCGCTGCCGCTGGCCGCCGGAAAACTCGTGCGGATAGCGCTGGAAGGCAGATGCGGGCAGCCCGACCTTTTCCAATAGCCCATGGGCGATGGCGGTGCGCTCGCGGTCGTCGGCGCCGATGCGGTGGATGCGCATCGGCTCCAGCAGGATCTGCCCCACCGTGAAGCGCGGGTTCAGCGACGCATACGGATTCTGGAAGATGATCTGGATGCGGCGCTTGTAGGCCTGGAACTCGCGCGCCGTCATCGCCAGCAGGTCGCGGCCGTCGAACATGGCGCTGCCGCCGGTGGCCTGGTGCAGCCGCAGCAAGGCCAGGCCGACGGTGGTCTTGCCGGAGCCCGATTCGCCCACCACGCCCAGGGTCTTGCCGCGCGCCAGCGTGAACGACACATCCTTCACGGCCTGGAACTCGCGCCTGCCGAACCAGCCGTCGCGCAGGTAGAAGCTCTTGCTCAGATTGTTCACCACCAGCACCGGCTGGTCGTCCGGCCGGTAGCCGCGCTGGCGTTCCAGCGGATGCGGCGGGTGCGACGGCGTCACGCCCTGCCCTTCGGCCAGGTAATCGGCGATCACCGGCAGATGCCATGGCCGCGCGTCCAATGAGGGACGACAGTGCAGCAGCGCCTTGGTGTAGCCGTCCCGCGGCCGCTCCAGCACGTCCTGCGCGGGGCCGGCCTCGCGCACCTCGCCGTGGCGCATGACGATCACGTGGTCGGCGATCTCCGCCACCAGCCCCAGGTCGTGGGTGATGAACAGCACCGCCATCGCGTGGCGCTGTTGCAGGCGCGCGAGCAGCTCCATGATCTGCTTCTGGATCGTGACGTCGAGCGCGGTGGTGGGCTCGTCGGCGATCAGCAGCTTGGGTTCGCAGGCGATGGCCATGGCGATCATCACCCGCTGCTGCTGGCCGCCGGACATCTGGCTGGGATAGGCGTCGATCTTGACGGCAGGATCGGGAATGCCGACTTCGTCCAGCAATTCCAGCGTGCGGCGGCGGGCCTGCGCCGCGCTCATGCCCATGTGCAGGCGCAGCACTTCGCCGATCTGCGCGCCGACCGTGAAGACCGGGTTCAGCGACGACATCGGCTCCTGGAAGATCATCGCGATCTCCTTGCCGCACAGGGCGCGGCGCTGGTCGGCGGACATGGCCAGCAAGTCGCGGCCGTCGAAGCGGATGCGGCTGGCGGGATCGATGACGGTGGTGTCCGGCGGCAGCAGGCCCATCACCGCGAGCGAGCTGACCGACTTGCCGCTGCCCGATTCGCCCACCAGCGCGACGGTGGCGTTGCGCGGCACCCGGAACGACACGCCTTTGACCGCTTCCACCGTGGTGCGGCGGTCGACGCGGAAGGCGATGCGCAGGTCGGCGATCTCCAACAGGTAGTTGTCGCTCATCGTTTCACCTTGGGATCGAGGGCGTCGCGCAGCGCGTCGGTGAACAGCGAAAACGCCGTCACCAGCAGCGCCATGGCGATGGCGGCGGCGCTCAGCTGCCACCAGCGGCCGAGTATCAATTCGTTCTGCGCTTCGTTGAGCATGCTGCCCCACGACACCACGCCCACCGGCACGCCGAAGCCGAGGAAGCTGAGGATGACCTCGGCCTTGATGAAACCCACCACCAGGATCGACATCTGCACCAGCGCCACGTGGCTGACGTTGGGGAAGATGTGCGTGAACATCTTGCGCCAGTGCGAGGCGCCGATGGCGTCGGCGGCCAGCACGTATTCGCGCGCCTTGTGCTTGATGTACTCGGCGCGGATCAGGCGGTACGGGCCGGTCCAGCCGGTCAGGCCGAGGATCAGCACGATGGTCAGCACGCCCTTCTGCTGCAACACGGCGGCCACGGCCAGTATCATCAGCACCGAGGGGATGGCGGTGAAGATGCTGTAGAACCAGTTGAACAGATCGTCCACCACGCCGCCGAAGTAGCCGGACAAGGCGCCGAACAGCGTGCCCAGGCTGACCGCCAGCAGGGCCGCCACCAGGCCGACCACGATCGAGGTCTCGCCGCCCTTGATGGTTTTCTTGATGATGTCGTGGCCCCATTTGTCGCCGCCGAACGGCAGGGTCGCCAGACGACCAGCGCCAGCAGGGCTGGCGGCGGCATCGCCCGCCCGCCCGCGCAGCTGCGCGAGATCGTCGGCCAGCGGATCGGTCACGCCGTACATGTCGAGGGCGCCCTCGCCGGCCAGCTGCGCGCGCAAGGCGCGGATGTCGTCGGCCAGCGGATCGAAGGGATTGTCCGGCAAGGCTTGCGCGGCCTGGACCGGCGCCAGCGGCGCCGCAGCCACGGCGCCGACAAAGCCGGGCGGCGCATAATTGACGCCGACTTCCCGCTCCCAGTCGGCCGCGATCAGCCCGCTGGCGGACAGCGCCAGCATCGACAGGAAGGCCGCCACCACCGCCAGCGACACCATCGCCACGCGGTCCGCGCGCAGGCGCCGCCAGGCCAGGCGCCACAATCCTGGCGAAACGTTGTGCACGACGGCCGTCATGTCAGCTGCACCCGCGGATCGACCGCCTGGTACATCAAGTCCGTCAACAGGTTGAACAGCATGGTGGCCGCCGCCACGTAGACGGTGATCGCCTTGATCACCGGGAAGTCGCTGCGCTCCACCGCCAAAATCACCTCGCGGCCGATGCCGGGAATGCCGAAGAAGCGTTCCAGCAGGAAGGCGCCGATCAGCAACGCCGGCAGGTTGGCCATCACATGCGTGATGATGGGGATGGCGGCGTTGCGCAGCACGTGCACCCACATCACGCGGCGTTCGCTCAGGCCCTTGGCGCGCGCGGTGCGCACATAGTCCTGGCCGACCTCGTCCAGCACGAAGCTGCGGTACAGGCGCAGGGTCGGCGCGATCGACACGGCCAGCCCGATCAGGATGGGCAAGCTGGCGTAGCGCAGCAGGTTCTCCCAGAAATGTTCGCCCCAGCCCTGCACCGGGAACAAGCCGAGCTTGTAAGCCAGCCCGTACTGGAACACGATGATGTACACCAGGATGCTGATCGACATGCCGACGGTGCAGGCGATCATCACCGCGCGGTCGGTCAGCGAGCCGCGCACGAAGGCCACCGTCAGCGCCAGCGCGATGCCCAGCACGGTCTCCAATATCGTCAGCGGCAGCAGCACCGTCAGCGACGGCCCCAGCCGCGTGGCGATGATGTGGGACACCGGCTCGCCGGTCGCCCAGCTCAGGCCGAAATCGAAGCTGGCGATCTGCTTGACGAAGATCCACAGCTGCACGTAGGACGGCTCGTCGACGCCCAGCTGGTGGCGGATGTTGGCGATGCTCTCGGCGTTGGCCATCTTGCCGGCCAGGATGAAGGCCGGATCGCCGCCCACCCAGTTGAACAGCACGAACACCAACAGCACCACGCCCAGCATGGTCGGCAGCATCTGCCACAGGCGACGCACAATATAAGTCAACTGCGATGCAATCATTCCCGATCCTTGCGCTCGATATCGATGTACTTCCATTCCTGATGCAGGATGGGATGCTTCTTATACCCCAGCACGCCCGGTTGCGCCAGCATGCTGCGGTAGCGCGAATAGGCCGGCATGGCCGCCGCCTGCACCTCCAGCAGCCGCGCCATCTTGCGGTACAGCGCGTCGCGCTGCGGTCCCGGCGGCATGCGGTGGCTGGCTTCGTACCATTGGTCGAACTGCGCGTCCTGGTAGCAGCCGTTGTTGTTCTGGTTGATGTTCTTGCCATAGAACAGCTGCATGAAGTTGTCGCCGTCCGGGTAGTCGGCCATCCACTGATAGGTACGGGTTTGCAGCTTGCACAGCAGCTCGGCCTGCTGGATGTCGCTGAAAATCATGCGCCGGTTTTCCATGCGGATGCCGAGCCGGTTGTAGGTCTTGCGCCACAGCTCGGCCGTCAGCACGCCGGCCGCCTCGTTGCGCGAGGTGTAGCGGATCAGCAGCGGCTTGCCGTCCGGCAGGGTACGCCAGCCGTCCGCGCCTTTCCTGTAGCCATGGCGGTCCAGCAGCTGGTTGGCCAGCGCCGGGTCGTAGCGCAGCAGCCCCTGGTAGGCGGGATCGTGGCCGGCCACCCCGGGCGGGATCGGGAACGCCAGCCGCCGCGCCTCGCCGTTGAGCACCAGATGGATTTCCTCGTCGACGTCGTGCGCCATCGCGATCGCGCGCCGCAGGGCGATCTTCTCCTTGCCGAAGCCACCCACCACCGGGTCGCGCATATTCCAGTAGTAATAGGTCAGCACCGGATCGACGATGCGCGACAGCTGGATGCCGCGCGCCGCCAGCTCCGGCCGCAGCCTGCCGTCGACCAGGCCCTTGGGCGACAGCGGGCCGTCCAGCCAGAACAGGTCGGCCTCGCCGCTGGTGAAGGACAGCCAGCGCGACTGGTCCTCCAGCTGGACGCTGATCTCGATGCGGCCGATCTGCGGGATCTTCTTGCCCTTCATCTGGCGCACGATGCGTTCGTCGTCGGCACGGTCGTCGGCGCTGGGCGCGAAGTCCCAGAATTCGGCGCGGTGGCCGGGGTTCTCTTCGAGCACGATGCGGCTGCCGCGTATCCACTGTCCCAGCCGGTAGACGCCGGTGCCGACCGGGTGGCCGGCCACCTCTCCCTTGCTATCGCCGTATTTCTCCACCACCTCGCGCGCCACCGCCGCCAGCGGTTCGTAGGCCAGGATCATGCCCAGGCTGAAGTCGGTATGCGTCAGGTGGATGCGCAGCGTGTAGCGGTCGACCTGCTCGAAGCCGGGCAGCGGCGCGTCATAGTCGAAGCGGCCGGTCTTTTTTGCCTGCGCGGCCAGCGCGTCCAGGCCCACCACCTTGCCCTCCAGCAGCCAGCTGTTCGGCGAGGCCAGCTTCGGGTCGAACAGCCGCTTCCACGAGTAGACGTAGTCGGCCACGGTCAGTTCGCGCGGCTTGCCGCCGAAGGCCGGGTCGGGCGTGAAGTGGATGCCCGGCTTCAGCCGGATCAAGTAAGTCCGGCCGTCGGCCGACACTTCCGGCAAGGCCGCCGCAGTCTGCGGCGCCAGCTTGACTGGCCGCGCCAGGTAATCGTAGGTGTACAGGGTCTCGAAGATCGCCTCGGTGATGTGACCGGTGTACAAGTCCCGTCCCAGCGCCGGATCGAAGCTCGCTTCGGCCGCCGGCAGGATGTAGCGCAGGGTCTTGACCGGCCCGGCCGCCGGCGCCGACAGGCACCAAGCTGCGGCTGCCACTGCGGCGGCGAATTTAATGCACTGCATACGCTTCCTCAAGCCGCCCATAAGTGCCGAAACAATACAACAAATCTTCCGCATCCGAAATGTCGGCCCGATAGCGATTAATCAACAACCGTTCCATGCAGGGCCACGCCTGTCGCATAAATGTAACGTTGCATTTCGGAATGAATACAGGTTCACGGAATTGCAGTGCACCAACTTGTTGCACGCAGCCGACGGACCCGCAAGATATTCGCTTCTTTTTTGATAGCTAGGCAATGTTCCACGCCTTTTATTTGCCGCGCGCACCAAATTAGAGCGTTTTTCAGTGCATTTTTGGCGCACTGTTGCTATCGCGTAAAGAATAACCTTTAGCTATCGTTTTGAAAGTTTGTCCGTTGACAGCAAATGTCGCCGGGTGATCTGATGACCGAATGAAAAGAACGTTAGTGTTTTTTTCGAACGGCGAGCTATCGCCGATAAAAAAAATAATTCACACCCGTGTGTTTCATCGTTTTTAATTGGGAGCAGAAAATAATGATGGTTGAAACTGTATTGTCCCGTTCTGTACGCCTGATCTGCGCCAGTGGCCTGGCGATCGGCATGCAAGCGGCTGTTGCTCAGACCACGCCGGAGGTATCGGTCCAGCGCGTAGAGATCACCGGCTCCAGCATCAAGCGCATCACCGCGGAAGGCGCGCTGCCGGTCCAGACCCTGTCCAAGCTTCAGATCGAGCAGAGCGGCGCCAGCAGCGTGGCCGACCTGATCGCGACGCTGCCGTCGATGCAAGGCTTCACCACTTCCTCGATGTCGGTCAACGGCGGCGGCGGTGGTATCCAGACCGCGTCGATCCACGCCATCGGCGAAGGCTACACCCTGGTGCTGCTGAACGGCCGCCGCCTGGCGCCAGCCACCTCCGGCTCCACCGTCAACCTGGCCAGCATCCCATTGGCCGCGGTCGAGCGCGTCGAGATCCTGACCGACGGCGCCAACACGCTGTACGGTTCGGACGCGATTGCCGGCGTGGTCAACTTCATCCTGAAGAAAAACCAGACCGACCTGATCGTCGAAGGCACGTTCAACTCGCCCAAGAGCAGCGGTGGACAGAGCTCCAACGTGTCGATCTCCAAAGGCTGGGGCGAAATGGACAAGGACGGCTTCAACATCCTGGTCTCGGCCGCCCACGACGAAAGCCGCGCGCTGTACGCCAAGGACCGCGACTTCTCCAAGAGCGGCGTGATCCCGTTCATGGACAACGGCAAGCAATACAATCTGTACCAGCTGAGCTCGAACTCGATTCCGGGCAACGCCACCGTCAAATACAAGAACGCCGCCGGCACCGCCACCAGCAAGGCGTTCGGTCCGAACTTCCTGGAAACCGGCAAGTGCAACGGCCCCAACCTGTTCAACGTCGGCAACCGCTGCCTGTTCGACTACGCCGCCACCGTGCAGGACACGCCAGGCCTGAAACGCGATTCCCTGTTCGGCTCGCTGAACTACAAGATCAACAACGACACCACCTTCTTCGCTGAAGCGCTGGGCTCGTCGTTCAGCAACACCGCCCAGTACGCTCCGCCGGCACAGCCGCTGGGCATCCCGGTCGGCAGCGCGCTGTACAAGAAATCCATCCTGCCCTACCTGGCCCGCTTGGGCATCGACCCGGCATCGGTCACCAGCGTGGCGATGAACCTGCGCCTGGTGGACGCCGGCGGCCGCGCCGACGAATACAAGACCGACGCCCGCCACCTGGCGTTCGGCGTCGACGGCACCTTCAAGGGCTACGACTACCGCGCCGCCTACACCCACTCGGAAAACACCCAGAAGGATACGGCCGCAGGCGGTTACATGAGCCTGAACGCCTTCGACGCGCTGGTCAGCAACGGCAAGTTCGATCCGTTCGCACCGCCGGGCACCTCGCAAGCCGCACTGGCCCCGGCCGTGCTGCACAACCTGCTGAGCGAAACCAAATCGGCGATCGACGTGTTCCAGGTCAGCGGTTCGAGCGAACTGTTCAAAATGCCGGCCGGCATGGCCCAGCTGGCAGTCGGCGCCGACTACACCAAGCAGCACTATACGGAAGCGCCGGACGCCTACTCGCAAGGCCAGAACAAGCAGCAGCCTGACTTCACCGACGCCATCGTCGGCGGCGGCGCAGGCGCCCTGCCGATCGACGCCACCCGCAAAAACTGGGGTGCGTATGCCGAGTTGCTGCTGCCGGTCCTGAAGAACATGGACCTGACCGCATCGACCCGCTACGATGATTTCAGCGCCGTCACCAACGACAAGAACTTCGACACCGCAGGCAATCTGATTGCTCCGGGCAAGCAAGGCGAAAGCGCCAGCAAAGCCACCTACAAGCTGGCGCTGCGCTGGAATCCGGTCGATTCGCTGTTGATCCGCGGTTCCTACGGCACCGGCTTCAAGGCGCCTACGCTGACCAACATCGTCAAGCCGCTGGTCAACGGCGGTTCGTCGCAGTTCCACGCCTGCCCGATCACCGCGCCTACCGATCCGCGCTTCCCACTGTGCAACCCTGGTTCGTCGGAATACAATCTGCTGACCGGCGGTAACGGCGCGACCGGCGCCGGCTCGCTCAAGCCTGAGGAATCCAAGCAGTTCACCGCCGGCTTCCGCCTCGAACCGATGGCCAGCCTGTCGATCGGTTTCGACCTGTGGGACGTCAAGCTGACCAACCAGATCCAGACCCTGTCGGAAGACACCGTGTTCGGCAGTCCTAAGGTTTACGACAGCCTGCTGCGCAGCTACTACGACCCGATCCAGAAGCAGAACGTGCTGGCGGCCGCGCTGACCCCGTTCAACCTGGCTTCCTCGCACTTCCAGGGCATCGACTGGGATCACACCTACAAGAGCGCTACCCCGTTCGGCAAGCTGAACGTGCAGTGGACCGGTACCTTCATGACCAAGGCGGAACAGGAAACCCCTGAAAGCGGCGTCGAGAAGAACATCGGCCGCTTCAACTCCTACTCGGACGTGACCTTCCGCTGGATCTCGAAGCTGACCGCCTCGCTGCGCGTGAGCGACCGCTACACCCATGCGCTGACGGCCAACTACCACTCGGGCTACACCGACCAGGTGTACAGCGAAGACGACAGCGTGGTCAACGTGCTCAACGCCGACGGCAGCCAGGGCGACACCGTGGCGTTCAAGCGCCAGGTATCGTCGTACACCACCTTCGACTGGCAGAGCAAGGTCGCGTTCAGCAAGAAGTTCACGCTGACCGCCGGTATCAAGAACCTGTTCGATATCGCGCCGCCGTTCACCATCCGCAACGCTGGCGGCGGTAACCAGGCCGGCTACGATGGCCGCTACGCCGACCCGCTGGGCCGCCAGTTCTACCTGGTAGGTTCCTACAAGTTCTAAGCCCCAGGCCAGCGGCTGAACGCCGCCGGCCTTGCCGCCCCGTCTTTTTCGGAAGACGGGGCTTTTTGCGTTCTGGGCGGCGACAACTGTGGCGTTAATGTAACGCTCTGTATCATCATGCAAGCAGATTAACGCCAGCGCTCCCGCACCAGCTTGTTGCATGCCCGCGACGCCGGCGCCGTACTTTCCCTTCTTTTTAAAACTTAAACAATGTTTTATTACTAAGCGTGCCGCATGCACCAAATTAGAGCGCTTTTCTGCGCGGAAATGGGGGGCAGTTGTCCAGGCCGAATCCGGCGTCTTTTTGTCCATTCATAAATGTTTGCAACATTGACAGTAAAGACGGGCAGATGCTTTGATGAAGAAGTGAAGAACAAATGGTTCTTTTCACAAGACACTGAAGACACTTGGGTGTTCATCGTTTTTACATGGGAGAGCAAGATAATGATGGTTGAAACAGTATTGGCGCGGTCGGTGCGTCTGATGTGCGCCGGCGGCCTGGCCTTGGGCATGCATGCGGCGATCGCGCAAACGAGCGACACCAGCAACATCGCCCGGGTCGAGATCACGGGTTCGTCGATCAAACGTATCGCCAAAGAAGGTTCGCTGCCGGTCCAAACGCTGACCCGCGCCGACATCGATCAAAGCGGCGCCAACAACGTGGCCGACCTGGTCGCGCAACTGCCGTCGATGCAGGGCTTCATCACTTCCTCGACCTCGGTCAATGGCGGCGGCAACGGCGTGCAGACCGCGTCGATCCACGCCATCGGCACCCAATACACGCTGGTGCTGCTGAACGGCCGCCGCATGGCGCCTTACGGCACCGGCAGCGCGGTCAACCTGGCCAGCATTCCGCTGTCGGCCGTCGAGCGCGTCGAGATCCTGACCGACGGCGCTTCGACCTTGTACGGCTCGGACGCGATCGCCGGCGTGGTCAACTTCATCCTGAAAAAGAATGTCCAGGACCTGACCATCGAAGCCAACTTCGACGCGCCGCAGAAATCCGGCGGCAAGAGCGGCAACATCGCGATCACCAAGGGCTTCGGCGACCTGGAAAACGACGGCTACAACGTGCTGCTGGCCTACAGCCACGACGAGCAGAAAGAACTGAACTCGATCCAGCGCGACTTCGCCAAGACCGGCGCCCGCCGCTTCACCGAGAAAGGCAAGCAGTACGCGACCTGGCAAACCAGTATCAACTCGACCCCGGCCAACGTTGAAGTGCTGAACCCGAAGCTCGAAATCGACGAGGTACTCAACACCGACCTGCTGAACAAGGGTTCCTGCACCCAGACCAACACCTTCTCGCGCGGCGGCGCCTGCCGTTTCGACTACCCGGCCACCGTGCAGCTGCTGCCTGAGCTCAAGCGCGACAGCCTGTTCGCATCGGGCAAACTGCGCCTCAACAAGGAGACCACGCTGTCCGGCGAACTGGTGCTGTCGAAGTTCGTCAGCACCGCGCGCTACGCGCCGGCCGCCCAGCCGCTGACGGTGTTCAGCACCGACCCGGTCACCGGCGTCAAGACCACCAACCCGAACTACATCGGCGCCTACAACGCGAGCATCGTGCCGCTGCTGGGCCGCGTGGGCGTCAACCCCGCCGACGTCAGCGACGCGCTGTGGTTCTACCGCGGCGCCGACGCCGGCGGCCGCACCGATGAATTCCGCACCGACGCCGCCCACCTCGTGCTGGGGATCGACAGCTCGTACGCCGGCTGGGATGTGGGCGCGTCCTTCACCCATTCGCAGAACAAGCAGACCGACGAGGCGCTGGCCGGCTACATGAGCGGCGACAAGTTCGAGGAGCTGGTCCGCACCGGCGCCTACAACCCCTTCGTCTCCAACAGCGGCGCCGCCGCCGTGCTGGCCCCGGCCGTGCTGCACCAGCAGCTGGGCGCGATCAAATCCAAGCTCGACGTGATCGGCGCGCACGCCTCGCGCGAAGTGTTCGAGCTGCCGGGCGGCGCCGCCTCGCTGGGCCTGGGCGCGGACTTCACCAAGCAAACCTACCAGGACACGCCATCGAAGATCGCCATGGGCCCGGGCCCGGGCAATCCGGGCTGGACCGACGTGGAAATCGGCGGCGGCACCGGCGCCCAGGCGCTCGACGCCAGCCGCACCAACTGGGGCGCGTTCGGCGAGCTGCTGATGCCGATCGCCAAAAACCTGGAGGCGACCACCGCCGTGCGCTACGACAGCTACTCCGCCGTCGACAAGCACAACCTGAGCTACGACTCCAACAACAAGCCCGCGCCTGCGGGCAAGGTCGGCGAGGACGTGGCCAAGGCCACCTACAAGCTGTCGGTGCGCTACACCCCGACCTCGCAACTGCTGCTGCGCAGCTCCTACGGTACCGGCTTCAAGGCGCCGACGATGAACAACATCGCCGACCCGCTGAAGAACGCCGGCTCGTCGAGCGCCTTCCCCTGCCCGGTCAAAACACCTGATCCGCGCGCGGTCTACTGCCGTCCCGGCTCGTCCGAGTACGCGCTGCTCGACGTCGGCAACCCGGCCACCGGCGCCGGCGCGCTGAAGGCGGAGGAATCCAAGCAGGCGACCGTCGGCTTCCGCCTGGAGCCGACCAGCATGCTGTCGTTCGGCCTGGACCTGTGGGACGTCAAGCTGAAGAACCAGATCCGCACCTACTCGCAGGACCAGCTGTACACCAAGCCTGAGCTGAACCAGTACATCGCGGTGTACGCCGACCCTATCCAGAAGAGCAATGTGCTGGTGGCGGTCCGCAAGCCGCTGAACCTGTCGACGGCGCACTTCCAGGGCCTGGACTGGGACACCACCTTCCGCGCCGCCACGCCTATCGGCAAGGCCAGCGTGAACTGGACCGGTACCTACATGCTGAAAGCGGAGCAGGATGTGCCGCTGGTCGGCACCGAGAAGAGCATCGGCCGCTTCAACTCCTACGACGACGTGGTGTTCCGCGTGGTGTCGAAAATGGTGTTCTCGCTGAAGACCTCGGAGAAGCTGACCAACTCGCTGACCGTCAACTACCGTTCCGGCTACCATGACAAGCCGCTGACGGCAGACGACGCCGCCGTGCGCGAGATCAAGGCCGACGGCAGCATCGGCGACCCGGTCGCCATGGTGCGCGACGTCAAGTCGTACACCACGGTCGATTACCAGCTCAAGGCCAACTACATCAAGAACCTGACCCTGACCGGCGGCATCAAAAACCTGCTGGACCAGGACCCACCGCTGTCCGTGCGTAACTCGGGCGGCGGCAACCAGGTCGGCTACGACGGTCGCTACACCGACCCGCTGGGCCGTACCTTCTACGTCAACGCTTCGTACAAGTTCTAACCGTAGCTGCGTAATTAGAGCATCCAGCCCCCGGCCTGCGCCGGGGGCTTTTTTATTAGAACTTGTAGTTGCCGGTCAGGTAGAACGAGCGTCCGGCCGGATCGGTGTAGCGGCCGTCGTAGCCCAGCTGGTTGCCGCCGCCGGCGTTCTGCAGGGTCAGCGGCGGATTGCGGTCGAACAGGTTCTTGATGCCACCGGTCAGCGTGAAGCGGCCGAAGTCATACTTGCCCTGCCAGTCGACGGTGGTGTAGGACGGCGTCCACAAGCCGCCGAAGGCCACTGAATCGCCCACGCTGCCGTCCGGGTTGACGGCGAAGACGGCCGTGTCCAGCGGATAGGCCTGGTCGTGGTAGCCCGACTTGTAGTGCGCCGTCAGGGTGTTGGTCAGCTTGCCGTTGGTCAGGCTCAGCGCCAGGTTGCTCTGCACGCGGAACACCACCGCGTTGTCCGGGCCGAAGCGGCCGAGGTCGGAATTGACGTCGCCGCCGGCCTGGGTGGTGTAGTTCTGCTTGAGCATATACGTGCCGGTCCAGGCCGCCTTCCAGTCGCCGAACGGCGACTTGTTGCGGTAGCTGAAGTCCCAGTCCACGCCGCGGTAATTGGCCACGCCGCCGTTGATCGGCGCCTGGATGTAGCCGATGGTGGTGTAGCCGGCCGGGTCGGGATAGGGATTGACGAACAGCCGCTGGTACTGCTGCGGATTGGCGAAGCCGACCTGCTCCGGCACGCCGGCCGACAGCACCTGGTTGCGGATCTGCACATTCCACAAATCCAGTCCCAGCGACAGGCCGCGCAGCGCTTCGATGCGGCCGCCGAAGGTCCATTGCTTGGATTTCTCCGGCTGCAAACCCTCGCTGCCGCTGGCGCCGTTCGGGCCGGTCAGCAGGTCGTACTGCGCCTGGCCGACCAGGCAGCCGGGCGAGCCGGGGAACGGGCAGGCATAGCTGCCGGCGGTGCTGCCGGAGAAGGTCGGCGCGCCGGCGATGTCGCTGATGTTGGGGGTCTTGAAGCCGGTGCCGTAGGCGGCGCGCAGCAGCAGCGACTCGACCGGGGTCCAGCGCGCGCTGACCTTGTAGGTGGCGGCGCTGAAGGAGTTGCCCACCTCGCCCGACGGCAGGCGCGGACGCAGGCCGCTGGCGTCGGCCAGCTTGGCGAAGATGTACTCGCTGTGGGTCTTGTCGTAGCTGTCGTAGCGGCCGGAGACGGTCGCCTCGAAGGTCTTCGCCAGCGGCAGCAGCACCTCGCCGTAGACGCCCCAGTTGTCGCGGCGGGCGTCGAACGGCACCTGGCCGTAGTTGCCGCCCACCGGATAGTTGGCCGAGGCCGGCTGGGTCACGTAGCCGGAGTTGGCCAGGATGGTCGGATGGTAGGCGATCTGGTAGTGCGTCTTGGAATAGTCGCCGCCCAGCGAGATGATGGAGCTGCCGCCCGGCAGGCTGAACAGGTCGTGCTGCGCGCCCGCGTGCAGCGTGTTCAGCCTGGAGGTGCTGGTCGAGAAGGTGGTGCCGTTGACCAACGCGCCGCGCAGCTGGTCGGCGCCGCTGCCCATCACCGGATCGTAGGCGCCGGAGGCGACCAGCGCGTTGAGCTTATCGAAGTCCGAGTAGCCGCCGGCCGCGTTGTCCTTGATCTTGTTTTGCGACAGGATCAGGCTGGCGTTGTAGTTCCAGCCCCAGGCGTTGCCGTCGACGCCGACGGCGAAGTGGCGGGCGTCGGTGACGTACTCGTCGGCGCGGCCGCCGATCAGCACCGAGCGGTAGCCCAGCGTGCCGTCGCCGGTCGGGTTCTCCAGGTTGTTGGCGTCCAGGTAGGGCTGGATGTAGCGCTGGTACAGCTGCGGGAAACGGTCGGTGGCATTGACGCCCATCGGCTGCGCCGACGGCGCGTACTGCGCGGTCATCGAATAGCTCGACAACACCAGTTCGCTCCACAGTTTGGTGTCCTCGTTGAGCTGCCAAGTGCCTTTCAGCAGGCCGCTGTCGCGCCGCGAACCGGGCACGTCCTCGACGGTGGCGCCATAGTTGAAGCGGCACTGCGTGCCCAGCGGACCGGCCAGCGGACCGCCGCAATTGCCGTTGGCGGCCAGGTAGGGATTGATCGCCACGCCGCTGGTCTCGACCGTGCCGGCCGAGCCGCGCGGCCGCACATTGAAGGTGATGTTGGCCGGTTCGGTGTTGCCGGTGCGCTGGTCGAACCAGTACTGCTTGCCGCCGCTGCCGAACTTGAAGAAGGCGCCCTGCGCCGAGAAGGGGCGCTGCAAGGCCGTCAGGCGTTGCTGCTCGTCGTGGCTGTAGGAAAACAGCAGGTTGAATTTGTCGGTGTCGAGATCGCCCCAGCCCTTGGTCAGGCCGGCGCTCGACCAGCGCCCGCCGGACTTGCGCGGCTGGCCATAGGTGGCGTAGGCCTCGCCCTTGGTCAGGTTCTTTTTCAGGATGAAGTTGACCACGCCGGCGATCGCGTCCGAGCCGTACAGCGCCGAGGCGCCGTCGCCGAGGATCTCGACCCGCTCCACCGCCTCCAGCGGGATGCTCTCGATGTTGACGGCGTAGCCGCCGCCCTGGCCGGTGCCGAGCAGGCTGGGCGCCAGGCGCTGGCCGTCCAGCAGCACCAGCGTGTACTTCGACGGCAGCGAGTGCAGCGCCGCCGTGGTGACGCCGGCGCCGCCGCCGTTGACCGAACTGGACGACGGCACGAAGCCCTGCATGGCCGGCAGCATCTGGATCAGCTCGGTCGCGGAGGTGGCGCCGCTCTGCTTGATGTCGGCGCTGGTCAGCACCTGCACCGGCAGCGCGCCTTCCTTGGCGATACGCTTGATCGACGAGCCGGTGATCTCGACCCGCTGCATGGGCTGCCGGTCGGCCACGCTGTCCTGCGCGATGGCCGGCAAGGCCAGCCAACCCAGGCCGGCAATGGCGCCGCCCGAAAACATCCATCGCAAGGAACGCGACAACACTCTTTCTTTAATCATGACTTACCTCCGCTCTTATTTTTGGCTACACCGGTCCCACGCCCGCCGCCGGGATGGCAACAGGTCGCTCTAAAAACAGGACAGGTGAATTAACGAAGGAAGGTGTTCAACGACACCCCCCATGCCTTATATAAAAACATGCGAGGAAGTTAAGGTCAATCGAACTTGTATCACATTCGGGGTTCTTACAACACTCTCGATCGCCATCCGCAAAAACAAAGGGACCCATATGGCGATTGGGTCCCTTTGTATCTCGAGTGTAACGGCGCGACGTTGTGTTACTTGGACGCGGCCTCGGCCGCCTGGGTGGCGAGGCGGCGCTGGCGCACGGCGGCGGCCAGGCCGTGCAGCACTTGCACGCTGCTGTCCCAGTCGATGCAGCCGTCGGTGACCGACTGACCGTAGGTCAATTCCTTGCCCGGCACCAGATCCTGGCGGCCCGCCACCAGGTGCGATTCGACCATCACACCGACGATGCGGTTGTCGCCGCCCGCCACCTGGAGGCCGATGTCGGCGCACACCGGCACCTGGTTTTCCGGCTTCTTCGAGCTGTTGGCGTGCGAAGCGTCGATCATCAGGCGCGCCGCCAGGCCGTGCGCGGCGATCGCCTTGCAGGCTTCGTCGACGCTGGCGGCGTCGTAGTTCGGCGCCTTGCCGCCGCGCAGGATGATGTGGCAATCCTCGTTGCCGTTGGTGGACACGATGGCCGAGTGGCCGCCCTTGGTCACCGACAGGAAATGGTGCGGCTGCGAAGCCGCCTTGATCGCCTCGACCGCGATCTTGACGTTGCCGTCGGTGCCGTTCTTGAAGCCGACCGGGCACGACAGGCCGGAAGCCAGTTCGCGGTGCACCTGCGATTCGGTGGTGCGGGCGCCGATCGCGCCCCAGCTGATCAGGTCGGCGATGTATTGCGGGCTGATCACGTCCAGGTATTCGGTGCCGGCCGGCAAGCCCAGTTCATTGATGTCGCGCAGCAATTCGCGCGCCATGCGCAGGCCGTCGTTGATGCGGAAGCTGCTGTCCATGTAGGGGTCGTTGATCATGCCCTTCCAGCCGACCGTGGTGCGCGGTTTTTCGAAGTAGACGCGCATCACGATCTCCAGGTCGCCCGCCAGTTCGCGGCGCAGCAGCACCAGCCGGCGCGCGTATTCCATCGCCGCCTTGGGATCGTGGATCGAACACGGGCCGACCACCACCATCAGGCGGTCGTCCTGGCCGTGCAGGATGCGGTGCAGCGCGACGCGGGCGTCGGCCACGGTCTGCTCGGCGTTTTCAACGCAGGCGAATTCGCGGATCAGGTGGGACGGCGGCGTTAATTCCTTCATTTCACGGATGCGCAAATCATCGGTACGGGGCATGCTGTTCTCCAGTTAATGAATCTAAAAGTCAGGGTAAAAAAAAACCGCCTCGGGAGGCGGTTTTTCAGGAATTTGCGGGAACTCGTCTTTGCTTCTACGTGCACCGGCCGCTACTCCACCGCCTCGAGGTTGGAATCGCTAAAGTAAAAATAGGTGGTAAAGAAGAAGCGGCTCATGATGGTGTTCCGAAAGTATTGGAATGACTATAACGCTATTGCTAACGGCTTGGCAAGTAGTTTATGGCTATAAGCTAATACGGGGGTCAAGTCTGACATTCGGACACGAGCTCTGCCGTAACATGCCGTTACGGCAGAGCTCGTGTCCGAATGTCAGACTTGACCCCCGTGGTTTTTAGGCGGTGCCGCCGACGGTCACGCCGTCGATCCGCAGGGTCGGCTGGCCGACGCCCACCGGCACGCTCTGGCCTTCCTTGCCGCACACCCCCACGCCCGGGTCCAGCCGCATGTCGTTGCCGATCATGGAGACGCGGTTCAGCACTTCCGGACCGTTGCCGATCAGGGTGGCGCCTTTGACCGGGTAGGTCACCTTGCCGTCTTCGATCATGTAGGCCTCGCTGGCCGAGAACACGAACTTGCCGTTGGTGATGTCGACCTGGCCGCCGCCGAAGTTGACCGCGTACAGGCCGTTCTTGACCGAGGCCAGGATTTCCGCCGGGTCCTGGTCGCCGCCCAGCATGTAGGTGTTGGTCATGCGCGGCATCGGCAGGTGGGCGAACGATTCGCGGCGGGCGTTGCCGGTCACCGGCATCTTCATCAGGCGCGCGTTCATGGTGTCCTGGATGTAGCCTTTCAGGATGCCGTCCTCGATCAGCGTGGTGCACTGGGTCGGGTTGCCTTCATCGTCGATGTTGAGCGAGCCGCGGCGGTCGGCCAGGGTGCCGTCGTCGACCACCGTCACGCCCTTGGCGGCGACGCGCTGGCCGATCATGCCGGAGAAGGTCGACGAACCCTTGCGGTTGAAGTCGCCCTCGAGGCCGTGGCCGATCGCCTCGTGCAGCAGGATGCCGGGCCAGCCCGGTCCCAGCACCACGGTCATCGGACCGGCCGGCGCCGGCCGCGCGTCCAGGTTGACCACCGCCGACTTGACGGCGTCGGCCGCGTATTCTTCCAGCAGCGCGTCGCTGAAGTAGCCGTAGTCGTAGCGGCCGCCGCCGCCGGACGAACCCATCTCGCGGCGGCCGTTCTGCTCGACGATCACCGTCAGCGACACCCGCACCAGCGGCCGGATGTCGGCCGCCAGCACGCCGTCGCTGCGCACCACCAGCACCACGTCGTATTCGCCGGCCAGGCTGGCCATCACCTGCACCACGCGCGGATCCTTGGCGCGCGCCATCTTCTCGACGCGCTCCAGCAGCTTGACCTTGGCGGTCGCGTCGAGCGAAGCGAGCGGATCGTTGGGCAGGTACAGCGAGCGGCCGCCGGTCGGCGTCATCGCGCCGGCCACCTTGATCTTGCCGGCGCCGGCGCGGGCGATGGTGCGCGTGGCCGAGGCCGCGTCCATCAGGGCCGCTTCCGAAATATCGTCCGAATAGGCGAAGGCGGTCTTGTCGCCCGAAACGGCGCGCACGCCGACCCCCTGGTCGATCGAGAAACTGCCGGTCTTGACGATGCCCTCTTCCAGGCTCCAGCCCTCGTTCTTGGTGAACTGGAAATACAGGTCGGCGTAGTCGACCTTGTGGGTGAACATCGAGCCCAGCGTTTTAAGCAACTTGGCTTCGTCCAGCCCGAACGGCGTCAGCAGGATGTCGCGCGCCACGGCAAGGGTGGACAGATTCGGTTCAAATGGCTTCATGATGGTGTCTTCTAATAGTGTGGTGCAATTGTAGCGGAGTTCCCCTGCGCCGTTTACATGGTTCTGTGCTTCAGCGCCGGCAGGCTCTGGCGCACGCTGTCCATGAACATCAGGTCGATGTCGCCGTGGACCACGCCCTCGCCCTCGGCCAGCACGCTCTTGACCGCGCCCCACGGGTCGATCAGCATGCTGTGGCCCCAGGTGCGGCGGCCGTTCGGATGGGTGCCGCCCTGCGCCGCCGCCAGCACATAGCACTGGTTTTCGATGGCGCGCGCGCGCAGCAGGATTTCCCAGTGCGCATGGCCGGTGGTGTAGGTGAACGCGGCCGGCACGACGATCAGCGACACCGGCCCCATGGCGCGGTACAGCTCGGGGAAGCGCAGGTCGTAGCAGACCGACATGCCGACCTTGCCGAACGGCGCCTCGAACACGCCGACATGCCGGCCCGGCACGATGGTCTTCGATTCATTGTAGGACTCGGTGCCCTTGCTGAAGCCGAACAAATGGATCTTGTCGTAGCGGCCCACGTGCTCGCCCTGCGGGTTGTAGACCAGCGTGGTGTTGATGACTTTTTCCGGATCCTCGGAGGCCAACGGCAGGGTGCCGCCGATCAGCCAGATCTCCAGCTCGCGCGCCAGCGCGGACATGAAGTCCTGGATAGGCCCCTGGCCCAGCGGCTCGGCGACGGCGACCTTGTCGCTGTCCTGCAAGCCCATGATGGCCCAGTACTCCGGCAGCAGCACCACGGTGGCGCCGGTCGCGGCGGCCTGCCTGACCAGGCGGCGCGCGCTGGCGATATTTTCCGTCACGGACGGCGAGGAAATCATTTGTACTGCGGCGACTGTATTCATGGCTATCCCATTCAATTTAGTGCATGCCCTTGGCGGCGGGCGGCGGTTCAACTTTGGATGCGTCGAGCTTGGTCACCACCGGCGCCTTCCATGGGCCGGTGACCTGCATATGATAGGTCAATGCCTTCATCACCGGCGCACTCAGGAACAGCTGCGCCAGGAAACTGCCCAGGCCGATCACCGGATTGACGGCCAGCGCGTACACCAGCGGCGCCGTGCCCAGATTCACTTCCGGTATCACCACCACATGCAGGTTGGTGGTTTCGTTGGCGATGTCGGCGCTGCCGTCCATCAGCACGGTGGCGGCCACGCCGTGCATTTTCAAATTGTCGGTCTTGGCGATGCCGTGGTTGATGGCGGCGTTGGCGGTGATGCCGTCGAAGGCCAGGCCGTCCGAGAAAACGTCGTGGAAGTCCAGCTTGAGCAGGCGCGGCAAGGCTTGCAGGCTGAGCACGCCGAGCAGCTTGGCGGCGCCCGGGTCCTGCTTCAGGAACTGGCCTTTTTCCACGTTGAGCTTGATGTCGCCGGACAGGCTGGGCAGGTCCAGCGAATACGGCAGGCCCTTCCAGGCGATGTCGCCGTTGAGCGTGCCCTTGCCGTTGCGCAGCGTGCCGACGAAGCCGAAGCGGTCCAGCAGCTTGCCGGCGTCGGCGATGTCGAGATTGAAGTTCAGGCTGGTGGTGTGGACGCCGTCCCTGGTGACCCATTTGCCGGTGCCCTTGAGCTCGCCGTCCGGGTTGGCCAGCGACAGCTTGCCGACCCGCCATTCGCGGGCGCTCGGCAACTGCGCGTTGCTCGCCTGCAGCTCCAGCCGGCCCAGCTGCTTGTTGAACAGTTCGAAGCGGTCGACCACCACGTCCAGCGCCGGAATGGTGGCGGCCGCGCTCTTGCCGTCCAGCAGATCCAGCACATCCTTCGAGGCCGATTCCGGGATCACCAGCGACGACAGGCGCGCCGTCACCTTGCCCAGGCCCTGGCCGGTGGACGGCTCGCTCCAGGTCACATAGCCGTTGGCCTGGCTGGAATCGACGCTGGCCTGCCACACCGCTTTCTGCCGGCTGACGCCGACCACCACGTTCTCCAGCTTGCGGTCGCCGATCACCAGCTCGCCGGCGCGCGCGGCGATGGTGTCGGGCATCACGTATTGGGCGACATCGACGGCGTCGGCGGCGTCGGGCGCGGCGGCCGGCTCGGCCTGGCCGGCGATCTCGCCGCCGAAGTCCAGCCAGGCGTCGACGTTCAGCGCGCGCAGGCTGAGGTTGAAGGCCATGCCGCTGTCCGGCTCCGGCGCCGGCGCGTTGACGCCGATGCCGCCGCGCACCAGCTTCCACGGCGTCTTGCCGATTTTCTGGCGCTGGTAGCGCGCGTTGATGTTGCCGCCGAGGGCGATGCGCATCTCGTCGTGCACGGCGCCGGCGGCGTCCGGCGTCAGCGCGCTGGTGAGCACGAAGCGCACCGGCAGCGCATCCGGCGCGGCCTTTTTGAGCGGCGCCGGCAGTTCGATGCCGAGGCCGTTCAGCGTGGAGTCCACCGCCACCACCACCTGGTGCTCGCGCGCCGTGATCGTGCCGGTGTAGCGGGTGCCGCCCGAGAAGTGGCTGGACAGGCGCTGCATGGCCGGCATCGGATAGGTCTTGCGGAAACCTTCGGCCGTCATCGCGCCGGCCAGCTTGACGACGATGGCGTTGTCCTTCTGGCTGCCGCCGCTGATGCTGACCGGCCCGCCGAGGAAGTTGCCCGACAGCTGGTTCAGGTTGACGCCGTGCTCGTTGAACTCGATCTTGCCCTGCGACGCCAGCACCGGCGGCAGGTCGTTCATCAGCACGATGTCGTTGTTGGCCAGTTGCAGCGCGCCCTGCACCTTGGCGTCTATCATGTGCGACAGTGGCAGGCGCAGGCTCAGCGCCAGCTTGGCGTTGCCGCTGGCCTGGGTTTCGTCGGTGAAGTGCGAGATCCATTCGAGCACCGGGCTGACGCCCATGTACTTGAGGAATTCCTGCATCGGCCCGGCGGCGTTGCCGTCGATCTCCAGCATCGCATCGTGGAGCGTCAGGTCGGGGATCACCGCCTTCACGCCGGCCAGCGCGACGCCGGCGGTGGTGGCGGTGTCGCCGTGGATTTCCATGCGGGCGCGGTCGAACACGAAGCTACCCTTGATGTGCTCGGCCTGCGGCCACAGCGGCAGCGGCTTGCCGTCCTTGCCCAGCTCCTTGCCGTCGTGCAGGAAATTGCCCGGCGAATAATTGAGCTTGCCCTCGGTCAGCTTGCCGGCCACGCGGAATTCGCCGCGCGCCTTGTCGGCGCCCGTGTCGCCGTGGAAGGGGAAGTGCGCCAGGTCGCCGCGCAGGCGCAGCGTGACGTCGCTGGCGACGCCGCCTTCGAGCGCGCCGGTCAGCCAGGCGCGCAGGTCGTGCGGCGTCTGCAGCGGCAGATAGTAGTCGATACGGTTCAGCTGGAAGCCGTTCAGCGTGCCGCTCAGGTCGACCTGGCCGGCGCCCTTGCCGGCCAGCGGCATCCTGTGCGAGCCTTGCAGGGTGCCGCTCAGGCCGTTTTGCAGGAAGTCCATGCTGTCGATCTGGAACAGCAACTGGTGGTCCGGCTCGAACGACCAGCGCGCCTTCAGGTTCAGGCGGTCGAACGGCATCGTCGCTTCGCTGAAGTAGTCCGGCATCTGCAGCACCAGTTGGGTCGAAGCCAGGTTGAAGCTGCCGCCCTTTTCGGTGGCGTCGATGGCGCCGCTCAGGTTGTCGAAGCCGGGGATGGCGGGCAAGGCGGCGCTGGCCGGCGACCTGGCGGTTTTCGGCTGCGCCGGGCGCGGCGGCTGCGGCTTCAGGCCCAGGCCGGCCAGCTCGCCCTTGACGCGGTAGGACTGCAAGGCCGGATAGCTGCCCTGCCATTCGGCGGAAAAGTTTTGCAGCAGGCCGCGCGGCGCGAAATCGGCCAGCAGCTTGCGCTGGTGCTCGCTCAGCGGCAGGCGCTCGGCCAGGCCGGCCATGGTTTGCAGGTCCAGCTGGCGGGCGCGGATTTCATAGCGCTCCGGCTTGGCGCCGCTGGCGACGGTGTAGTGTTCGGACAACGAGGTCGGCGCCATCAGCAGGCCGTCGCTGGTGGTCAAGGTCAGCTTGGTCAGCTCGACGCTGTGGCCCAGCGCGCCGAAACGCGGCCGCACGGCGCCCTGCTTGAGCAGCGGCGCGTTGGCCGGCAGCTCTTCGCGGGCGGCGATGCGGCCGCTGAGCTGGCGCAGGTCCAGCAGCGGCAGTTCCTTGCCGAGCACGGCGGAAACATCGCGCAGGTCGACGTCGGCGGTAAAGCCGGTCACGCGCGACTGCTCGATGCCGACCCAGGCGCGCAGCGAACCGCCGCCGCTGTTGAGCTCGAACGGGAAGTCCAGCCAGGGCTTCCACGCCAGCAAATCGGTGCCGCGCACGTCGGCATACAGCTCGCCCTTCCACATCGACAGGTTGGACACGCGCGCGCCGAAGGCGGGATGGCTGAAGTCGGCGCGCAGGTCGAGCGGCGCGGCCAGCGTGGCCGGCGGCGTCGCCTTCAGCGCCAGCTGGTGATGCAGCCACTGGTTGCGCAGCAGGATGCTGACGCCGTCCAGCGCCAGCGGCGGCGCGCCGCGCTGCAGGTCGGTCCATTGCAGGCGGCCTTCGCGGATGACGATTTCGCGCTGCGACAGCAGCCAGTCGGCGCCGCGGCCGTCGCTCGGCTGGCGCGGGTCGATGTAGATGCCGGCCACCAGCAGGCGGCCGTCGGCTTCGCGCCGCAGCTCGAGGTCGGGCCGCACCAGCTCCAGCGATTCGAAGCGCACCGCGCCGGCCAGCACGCTCCACCACGACAGGGTGGCCGACACGCTCGGCAGGGTCAGCGCCTGCCGGCCGCGCTGGTCGTGCAGCACCACGTCGCCCAGGAACAGGTTGGGACGCAGGCCGGTCCAGGAAGCGTAGATGCGGGAAATGGTGACGCGGTTGCCGACCGCGCCGCTGGCCAGGCGCTCGATATCGCCCTTGTAGTGGTCGATATTCGGCAGCACCAGGTAGCGCAGCGTCAGGAACAGGATGGCGAAGGCGAAATACAGCAGCAGGAACAGCTTCAGCGTGAAGCCCAGCACATGATGGCTGGCCAGGTTGCAGATGCGATAGGCGGCACGCAGCCGGTGCCAGCGCGCGGCCAACGGCCCCTCGTCTGTCACAGTCCCCTCTTCTGGTTTTTGCATCAATAAGCTAATAAATCAGGCCATGCGTCAAATAAATCGCTAAACTCGGTTTCAAGCTTTTATGCCTGCGCAGCAATTCTACCGCATCACCTGTGCTAGCCAGCGCCGCCTAGCGCGGCTGTGCACCGGTTTTACGTGCAATATATGCTGTTACCCATGCTGTTACCGACTAACTGTTCCAGGAAACACGTTGCCCATGATTGCACCAACCGCGTCTCGTTTTTACCAGCGCTGGCTGGCCGCCGCTTCCGACCGCGCCGCCAAGGCTGATGATTTAGCGCAATTATCGCTTGCCCAGATTAATCTTGCTGATTATTTAGCAAAAGAAGCCGCCAACGTGCCGGCAGGCGCCCCGCCGCTGCCGCTGGTGCGCGCCATGCGCCGCCTGCGCAATCTGCTGGTGTGCGTGCTGATCCGCCGCGACCTGGAAGGCAAGGCCAACCTGGCCGAGGTGGTGGAGGCCATGACCCGCTTCGCCGATTTCGCCATCCAGCAGCACATGGTCGAGATTTACGCGGAAATGACGGCGACGCACGGCGTGCCGATCGGCCGCGATTCCGGCCTGGCGCAGGAGCTGATGGTGCTGGGCATGGGCAAGCAAGGCGGCGGCGAACTGAATGTCTCGTCCGACATCGACCTGATCTTCGTCTACCCCGAGGACGGCGACACCGCCGCCGGAGCGGGCCAGCGCAGCCTGTCCAACCACGAGTTCTTCATCCGCCTGGGCAAGAAGCTGATCGCGGCTTTATCGGAGATAACGGAAGATGGCTACACGTTCCGCGTCGATATGGCCTTGCGACCGAACGGCGGCTCCGGCCCGCTGGCCGCCAGCCTGAGCATGGTGGAGCAATACCTGATCGTCCAGGGCCGCGAATGGGAGCGCTACGCCTGGGTCAAGGCGCGCGCCGTGACCGGCCGCCCCGAGGACATCGCCGCGCTCGACGCCATTGTGCGGCCGTTCGTGTTCCGCCGCTACCTGGACTTCGGCGTGATCGACGCCATCCGCAATATGCACGCGCAGATCCGCGCCGAGGTCAACCGCCAGGAGCGGCTGCACCCGGACCGCAGCAACAACGTCAAGCTGGGCCGCGGCGGCATCCGCGAGATCGAGTTCCTGGCGCAGGTGTTCCAGCTGATACGGGGCGGCCGCGACGCCGCCCTGCGCGACCGCTCGACCCGCACCACGCTGCGCATCATCGCCGAGAAGGGCCTGCTAAGCCACGCCATCGTCTATCAACTGCTGGCTTCCTACACCTTCCTGCGCAACCTGGAGCACCGCCTGCAATACCTGGACGACGCCCAGACCCACACCCTGCCGGCCAACGACGCCGACCGCCTGCTGGTGGCGCAGATGATGGGCCTGGCCGACACCGCCACCCTGCTGACCCAGATCGAGGCCCACCGCCAGTTCGTCGCCGGCCAGTTCGATGAAATGTTCTCGGACAAGACCAGCGGCGGCGACCACGACATCAATCCGCAGTCCAGCAACGAGTGCGCCGATCCCGACAACCGCGAAGCGATGGTGTCGCGCTTCGCCGCGCTGGGATTCGACGATCCCGAGGGCGCGGCCAAGCGCCTGATCTCGACCTGGCAGGCGCCGCGCCTGCAGTCGCTGCCGGAAGCCAGCCGCAACCGCCTGCTGGGACTGGTCAACGCGGCGCTGCCGCTGATCGTCCAGTGCTCGCTGGAATCGAGCGGCGGCAACCAGCAGGCCACGCTGGGCCGGCTGCTGGATTTCCTGGAGGCAATCGCGCGCCGTTCGGCCTATCTGTCGCTGCTGACCGAGTATCCGCACACGCTGGCGCGGGTGATCCGCATGGTGCACGCCAGCGGCTGGGCCGCGCAATTCCTCAGCCAGCACCCGATCCTGCTCGACGAGCTGCTGGACGACCGGGTGCGCAACGCCGTGTTCGACCCGGTGGCGCTGGCGGCCGACCTGGAAATCCAGCTGGCCGCGGCGCCCGGCGACACCGAGCGGCAGATGGATATCCTGCGCGAAATCCATCACGCCCAGCTGTTCCACCTGCTGGCCCAGGACCTGGCCGGCGACCTGACGGTGGAAAAGCTGGCCGACCACCTGTCGGCGCTGGCCGACACCATCGTCGCCGCCGCCATCAAGGCGATCTGGCAGATGGTGGCCACGCGCCACCGCGAGGTGCCGCAGTTCGCGGTGATCGCGTACGGCAAGCTGGGCGGCAAGGAGCTGGGCTATGTGTCCGACCTCGACGTGATCTTCCTGTACCACGACAGCGACCAGGAGGCGCCGGCCCAGTACGCCAAGCTGGCGCAGCGCTTTATTACCTGGATGACATCGCACACTTCGGCCGGCATCCTGTTCGACATCGATACCGCGCTGCGTCCGGACGGCGCCAGCGGCATGCTGGTGTCGAGCGTGTCGGCGTTCGAGAAATACCAGAGCAGCTCGGCCTGGGTGTGGGAGCACCAGGCGCTGACCCGCGCCCGCTTCTGCGCCGGCGACGCGGCGATCGGCGCGCGCTTCGAGGAAATCCGCGAGGCGGTGCTGCGCAAGGAACGTCCGGCCGACGGTCCGCTGAAGCAGGAAGTCATTGCAATGCGGAAACGCATGGTCGACGCCAAGCCGAATCACAGCGAGCTGTTCGACCTGAAACAGGATCCGGGCGGCATGATCGACATCGAGTTCATCGTCCAGTTCCTGGTCCTGCAACACGCGGCGGCCTACCCGCAGCTGACCGCCAACTACGGCAATATTGCACTTTTGAAAATGTGCGGCGAGCTGGGTTTGATCGACGCCGGACTGGCGGCGCGGGTCGGCGACGCCTACCGGCAGTTGCGCAAGTTACAACACCAGCTGCGCCTGCAAGGCCAGGACCTGGCGCGGGTCGATCCGCAATTGGTGGCGGTCCACGCGGCCCAGGTATTGGAATTATGGCGTAGTATCTTTGAAGACAACGTTGCCATATAACAACGAACCCTTGGTTCAATTGCCTCGTCTGTGATTTAAAGCCGGCAACTACAGTAATATTGAAATCCACAACAGCAGAGCGCCCAGCGCCATCGCAGTTTTATTCAAAGGAGAAATGATATGAAAGCATTATTCGGTGCCGCGGCGTTAAGCCTAAGCATGTTTGCAATGTCATCGACCGCTGTGGCCGCCGACAAGGGAACGCCTGACGAAGCGGTCGCCATGGTAAAGAAAGCGGTGGCCCTGGTTAAATCCGACGGCAAAGAAAAGGCTTTCGCCGCGATTTCCGATCCGGCCAATACGGATTTCCACGACCGCGATCTGTATATTTATGTGTACGATTTAAATGGGGTCGCCTTAGCCCACGGTAATAATCCCAAGATGGTCGGCAAACCTTTGATTACCCTCAAGGATAATGAAGGCAAACCGATGATTAAAGAAATGGTCGACCTCGCCAAATCCAAGGGCAAGGGCTGGGTGGATTTCAAATGGCCGAATCCGGTCACCAAGGCGGTGGAAGCCAAATCCGGCTATATCGAAAAAGTCGACGACATGTTGGTCGGCTCCGGCATTTACAAATAAAGGCAGCAACGCGACGCGACAACCGGGACGATGTCCCGGTTTTTTTTCGCCTTGATTCTGCGATCGTGCCAAAAATTGGCGCGTAAACGCCAAAAACGAGCTTATAGCCTGGGAAACTCTTCGGCAGCCTGGTCAGTCTTTCAGCGGCGATATTCCACAATAACCGCGACACACCCAAAGAGTTGGACCATGAACAATGAAACGATGATCGCCGGCTCAATTCGCCTGCCGTGCAAATATTAAACTCGGCGGATACTGCCGCGTCCGGCGTCACCAATCCGCAGGATCTTTTTGCAAAAGAATTCGACGATGGGCACGTCGACTATTCGCCGCGCCAATTCAAATTGCCAGACATCGAGCGCCGGCGTTTGCACGTTGTGTTTATGAAACCTCGGCGATTCCCGCACTCTGGTATTAATGAATGAGCGCCGCGTTGTCTCCCGCGTGCATGGAGATACTGCGGTCGATCTCAACGCCATACCCACGGACTTTATCGACCGGGTGGAATTATTAACCGACGGCGCCTTCGCCACTTATGGCTCCGATGCCGTGGTCGACGTGGTCAATGTCATTCAGAAGAGAAACTTTAACGGCACGCTACGCGACGCGCAAACCGGCCGCAGCAGCGAAGGCGACGACTTTAAAAAGAAACTGGCACTGACTTTCGACACCACCAGCGCCGACGGCGCCAGCAACGTCATGGTTATTCCGTAGAATCAAAATGGCGCGACCGGTTTCCACCGTTCGGCCTAGCGCCAGAGCCTCGTGCCGACCAAGCCTTACTGTTTGCCACCAAATGCAACTGGACGTTCAACGACAGCCACAGCGTATTTTTCGAAGGCACTGATGCCTCGCCTAAGGCAGATTTCTTCCGCTCCGCCAAGCGATCCTAGAGATTTTGATCCACATCAATCATTTTTTAGATCGATCTCCGTAGCATGGACAGCGGTTTCCATCGCATCCATTACGATCCGGAGTTCTACCATGGGCAAACTGCATCCATGTCTAATGGCGCTATGTGCATACGCCGTCCTGTTGCCGCCAGCAGTGTCCAGTGCTGCCGCGCAGGAGACCGACGCTGCCATGCCTGGCAAAACCGAGGATAGCCGCACCGTGGCCAAGAAGCCGGTGCCGCCGCATAATCACATGCGCGAGGCCAAGGGCATGTCCATACCCGCGAAGCAGTTGCAAGCGGACCAGAGCGCCATGCCAGTCACCGATAAGGGCGGCGCCGCCCCCGTTCCGGGCGCCAATCAAAAGGCATTGACCAAGAAAAGACCAGGTCCGCACAGCCACCAGCAAGACGGCAAGGGCATGTACCTGCCCGACAAGAGGTAAGCGTCGTGCTGCGGCGCAATCTGCGTGCAGTCGTGTCCATTCAGCCGTCCTGGCGCTTGCCAAGCATATTGCTCGTTGGCACGCTGCTGGCGGCTTGTGTCGGCACCCCGGGTAGCGGCGAGTATGGCGCCCAACAGCAACTGAAAACTGTTGGACGACAATACCGTCCCGGCGGCGTCCGTCTTGTGCTGCCGTCACTCAACGCGAACGGGCAATTCGAACAGTTCGTACTGTACGCCATACTCAACGATCCGCAGGTGGAAGCTGCCTTTCACGCCTGGGCGGCCTCCGTGCATCGTATTACCGTTGAACGTTCACGGCCCGACCCTCGCCTGACACTGCAGGCAAGCATCGCGGACATGGATTTAATGGCGTTGATGGCAGGTGTCATGACTGACGCCCCCGGCGCGGGGAAGCGCGCCGCCGCAGCCGACATCGCTACCGCGGAAAGCCAAGCGAAGTATTCTTCCTTCGAAGCAAGCGTCCTGCAGAGCGCGTTCGCTGTGCGGAAGGTTCGGTATCAGCTTGACGCCCTTGACACAAGAATCATGCTTGTGAGCAAGATGGCACGCCTGCTTGCGCAGCTGGAAAAACTGGCGCTGACGCAAAACGAAGTGGGACGGGCGCCCATGCAAGACGTACTGCAGGCGCGCATCGAACGCGAGCGCCTGACATCCGACATCGCCAATCTGTCCGATTCGCGTGATGCCTTGTTGGCACAGTTCAAGGCATCAATGGGCATGATCGCGAGCGTCGACGCGCCACCATTGCCGGCGATGCCCCCCCCTTACCCACCCGCACTGACCGCCGCGCGCCTGCTCGAGCTGGCGCTTGGCAACAATCCGCGTCTGAAGCTCATGCAAGCGGAAGTTGCGGCGGCTGAAGGATCGCTGCGGCTGGCACGCAAGTCGGCGAAACCTGATTTCAGCGCCGGCATCGAGGTCGATTGGAAATCCAGCCCCATCATGCTGCAGCCATCGCTGGCAGTCAGCTTGCCGCTCTGGCGCGACAAAACCAAGGCGCAGATCGCCGCAGCGCAGGCAGGCAAAGCCGAGGCCGACGCGCGCCTTTCTGCCGAACAGATTTCGCTGGCCGTCGAAGTGGCGGAAAAAATGTACATGGCGAGCGAAGCCACGCGCCAACTAGCACTGCTTGGCGGTAGTTTACCTCACATGGCGAGCGACGCCCTGACACTGGCGCAGTCGGCCTACTCAGGCGGGAAGTCCGACTTCAACAGCGTCATCAATGCACAAAAAATGCTGCTTGATCTACAACTTTCGCATAGCGAGGCAAGTCTCCAGCGCGAACTGGCGCTGGCCGAACTGTCCCTGCTGGTCGTGGCCACTGTGCCTGCCGGTGCCGCTTTTCGCAAGGCAATGCCATGAAATTTAGAACGATGGTCATCGGGTCCGCCGGGATCCTTTTACTGATGTTGCTGGGTGCGCTGCTCGCCATTTCATTCACCAGCGGGAAGCCCGCGGCGATACCCGAGACTCGCCTCTCTGCCCCGCCGGTGCCGGCCGGCATGCTGCAACTGTCGGATCATGCGCGCGCGATGGCCAGTGTCGACACGGTGCTGGTCGGCAAGCGACCTGTCGCGCGACTGCTTCATGCCGTCGGCAAAGTCAACTACAACGAAACCGCGCTGGCCACCATCAGCGCGCGGGTGGACGGCTATGCCGAACGCCTGTTCGTCGACTATACCGGCGTCGAGGTGAAAGCAGGGGCGCCGCTGGTGGAAATCTACAGCCCGGATTTGGTCGTGGCGCAGCAGGAAATGCTGGTTGCTCTCGACAGCACAAACAGTGCCAGCCTGGTCGAATCGGCCACCCGCAAGTTGCTGCGCTGGGGCTTGACACAGCGTCAGGTCGACGAACTGGTCAGCACGCGCAAGGTACATGAGCGCCTGACGCTGTTCTCCCCGGTGGCGGGAACGGTCATCGAAAAGGTCGTCCAGCAAAAGGCGATGATCAAGCCAGGCGAGGTGTTGTACCGTCTCGCCAACCTCGATTCGGTATGGGTCTACCTGGACCTGTACGAAAACGAACTGGCCGCGTTGCAGGCCGGACAAACAGTCGAGATCAGGGCCGAGGCGCTACCTGGCAAGGTATTCGGTGGCAAGGTACGATTCATTAATCCCGTGCTCAGCGAGGAGTCACGTACGGTCAAGTTGGTCGTCGCGATCGACAACGCCGGCAAATTGCTCAAGCCCGGAATGTATGTCAATGCCACAATCCAGACGGATTCACCTGGCGCCGGCAAGGCCGCCAACTTGCAACTGACGGTGCCGCTTACCGCAGTACTCGACAGTGGAACGCGCAAGATCGTCTATGTGGAAAAGGGGCGCAGTCAGTTCGTCGCAGTGGAAGTGATAACCGGTGAACGCACCGACGACGCTTATCCGGTCATCCGTGGTTTGAACGAAGGCGATCGGGTAGTCACACGCGGGAATTTCCTCCTCGACAGCCAATTCCAAATCCGTGGATTGCCCAGTCTGTTTTACAAGGAAGGCGCCGCGCCTGCGGCGGGACACCAGCACGGCGGCTCGGCCACGCCATCCTCGCCTTCGGCTCCCGCGCCAGCGCCAGCGCCAGCGCCGCAGCATCAGGGGCACTAGGCCACACATATGATCGACGCTCTCATAAAATGGTGCCTGAGCCACGTTTTCATTGTGTTGCTGGCAGTCGGCGCAACTATCGCCGGCGGCTACTACGCGCTGCAGGAAACGCGCGTCGATGCCATCCCTGACATTGGCGAAAAGCAGGTAATCGTCTTCGCCGACTGGCCCGGCCGATCGCCGCAGGACGTCGACAACCAGGTGACATACCCGCTCACGACCAGCCTGACCGGCACGCCCGGCGTCAAAAGCATCCGTTCGATGTCCGGTTTTGGTTTCGCGATGGTGTTCGTGGTATTCAAGGACGACGTCGATTACTACTGGGCACGTTCGCGCGTACTCGAACGCATGAACGTGGCCCAGCAGCGGCTGCCGGCCGGGGTGACGCCGGTGTTGGGCCCCGACGCCACGGCCCTCGGCCAGGTGTTGTGGTACACGGTCGAGGCGGAAGGGTTCGACCTGGCGGAGTTGCGCTCGATCCAGGACTGGTTTGTACGCTATCAGCTCAACTCGGTCGAAGGTGTGAGTGAGGTCGCCAGCATCGGCGGCCACGTCAAACAATATCAGATCGATGTCGATCCCGCCAAGCTGCGGGCGCACCGGGTGACGTTGATGGATGTCTACGAAGCGGTGCGCAAGTCGAACATTGACGTCGGCGCTAAAGTGCTGGAAAAGAACGGCGTTGAATTCTTCATCCGCGGAATCGGCTTCATCAAATCGCCCGACGACCTGGGCAAGGTCGTGATCAGGCAGGAAAAAGGAACGCCGATCCAGGTCCGGCATGTGGCCACCGTGCAGCTGGGTCCTGAATTCCGGCGCGGTGCGCTCGACAAGGCCGGGGTCGAGGCGGTGGGCGGCGTGGTGTTGATGCGCTATGGCGAAAATCCGCTGCAAGTGGTGGAACAGGTCAAACGCAAGATCGCCCAGCTCGAACCGGGACTGCCCCAGAAGGTTCTGGCGGACGGGCGCAGCTCCAAGGTGAGAATTGTGCCGTTCTATGACCGCACCGACATCGTCAACCAGACCGTCGCGACGCTCAAGGACGCGCTGCTGGAAGAGTCGCTGATGGCAAGCGCCATCATCTTCATCTTCCTGCTGCATTTGCGCAGCACCGTTTCAGTTGTGCTCACGCTGCCGCTGTCGGTGGCCATGTGTTTCATGCTGATGTATGGCTTCGGAGTGGACGCCAACATCATGTCGCTGGCCGGCCTTGCCATTGCGATCGGCGACGTCGGCGACATGGGTATCATCATGACCGAGAACATCTACCGCCACGTCGCCAGCGGTGACAAGGAAAAAAGCCATTTCCAGCGAATTTACGATGGCGCCAGCGAAGTGGGAGGCGCCATCTTCACCGCCGTTTCGAATACGCTGGTGTCGTTCATCCCGGTGTTCTTCCTGGCCGGCCAGGAAGGACTGCTGTTCCGTCCACTGGCCTACACCAAGACTTTCGCCATCGGCGCTGCGGTGATCCTGGCGCTGACCGTGGTGCCGGTCGTGTGCTACTTGCTGTTTCGGCCCGCGACCTGGTCGCGGCGCAGCATCTGGACCGGCGCCGCCGCGATCGGCGTGGCCGGCATGTTCGCGGTGCACGCGCTGTTCATGTGGAGCATGCCCGGCAGTCACTACAGCGGCTGGCCGATGGCGCTGGTGGCGGGGCTGGTCGTCATGCTGGCCCTGGTGCGCATGACACGGGAACGTTTTTTGCCGCTTGAGCAAAATCCGGTATCGCGGGCAATCGCCAGCGTCTATACGCCGGTGCTGCGGGCGATCCTTGATCACAAAATGGCGTTCCTCGCCGTGCCCGTGCTGATCCTGGCGGCCGGCACGAGTATCTGGCTCGGCGCCGGCGCGGTCCTGGCGCCGCTCGGGTGGGTCATTAACAGTGTCGCAGGCGCGCCGGATCGTCCCGTGGTCGAATTTGGCCAGTTGCGCTGGCAAACGTTCAGCCAGGCTGGCGCCGGCGAAACCAGCCGTTTGCTTTGGCGGCGCCAGTCCCCCGACGAGCAGGCACAGGAAGCGCGGCGCGGCATAGTCATCCTGGCCGAGCGCCGGGTGATGGTCGGCATAGGCCGTGAATTCATGCCTCCGCTCGACGAGGGCGCCTTTCTCTATATGCCGTCGCTATTGCCGCAGGCGGGTCTGGGGCCGGCGCTGGAGGTGAGCGCGCGCCAGGACCAGGCGATTGCCAGCGTGCCGGAAGTCGAATCGGTTGTGGGCAAGCTGGGGCGGGCGGAGTCCGCACTCGATCCTGCCCCCATCGGCATGATGGAGAGCATGATCATCTTGAAACCGGAAACGCGCTGGCGCAGGATACCCGTGACGCGCTGGTTTAGTGACTGGCCAGCGTCGCTGAAGGCGCCGCTGGCGTGGATCTGGCCGGAGCAGCGAGCCATCACCAAGGGCGAGATCCTCACCGAACTGCAGGCAAGAACGGCGATGCCGGGGGTGTTGCCAACCTTCCTGCAGCCGATCCAGACCCGTCTGATCATGCTGCAGACCGGCTTCCGGGCCATGATGGGCGTTAAGATATACGGCGGCGACCTCAAAGAAATCGGCCGTATCGGTCTGCAGATTGAAAAGTTGCTGGCACAGGTGCCGGGCGCGACCGACATTGTGGCGGACCGCATTATCGGCAAGCCTTACCTGGAATTTGAGATCGATCGCGACCGAATTGCACGCTACGGCGTCAATATACGGGACGTCCAGGACGTTATCGAAATCGCCATTGGCGGCATGAATATCATGGAATCGGTCGAGGGTCGCGAGCGCTATCCGATCCGGGTTCGCTATATGCGCGAACTGCGCGAAGACTTGCCTGAATTGGAAAAAATCCTCGTCCCCACTTCCTCCGACGCGCAAATTCCGCTAAGCCAGGTGGTAACCATCAAGAGTGTTCTGGGCGCGCAGGAAATCAAGGGGGAGCGCGGACTGCTGGTGGGCTACGTAACGATGAACACGCGCGACCGCGACGAGGTCAGCGTGGTGGAGGATGCCGAAGCGCTCCTGCAGGCGGCCGTGGGCGACGGCCGCTTGAAGCTGCCGCCAGGCTATTACTGGGAATGGAGCGGGCAATTTGAAAATCAGGTTCGCGCCACCGAACGCATGCGCATCCTGGTTCCGCTGTGCCTGCTGATCATGTTCGTCATGCTGTATCTTGGATTTAAGCGCTGGTGGATCGCGCCCGTCATCTTCTTTGGCATCATGGTCTCGGCCGCAGGCGGCTTCATCATGCTGGCCTGGTGGGGCGTCAACCTGTCGATCGCGGTGTGGGTTGGATTCCTGGTTCTGTTCGGGGTGGTCGACGACGACGGCGTGATCATGTCAACCCACCTGGAAAACCGCTTCGACAACGCCAGCTTCGCTTCCATCCAGGAAATGCGCAATGCGGTGGTCGAAGTCGGGTTGAAGCGGATCCGTCCGGCATTGATGACAATCGCCACGACCGTCTTCGGCTTGCTGCCGATCTTCTGGGCCACCGGCCGCGGTGCCGATGTCATGCAGCCGATGGCGATCCCGTCTGTGGGGGGCATGGTGGTCAGCCTGTGCGTGACCATCTATATTGCACCCTGCCTCTTTTGCGCAGTCGAAGAATGGAAGTGGCGCCGCGCGCAGCGAACAATGGCAAAGGAGTTACGGCATGAAGTCTGACACAGCATGGCACAGTCTGCCTGCCGAAGCGGCGCTGAAGCGCTACGCATCAAGCGAGGCCGGTCTGACTGCTGCCGACGCGACCAAGCGCTTGCGCCAGGACGGCCCTAACCAGTTGCGCGCAGAGGGTGGCGTTAGTGCCCTTCGCCTGTTGCTGGGCCAGTTCAAGAGCATCATCATCTGGATCCTCATTGCCGCCGGTGTCATTTCGGGTTTGATTGGGGAACCGGTCGACGCGCTGGCGATCCTGTTGATCGTGGTCTTGAACGCGGTCATCGGCTTCTACCAGGAGTACAGCGCCGAGAAATCGATCGCAGCGCTCAAGAAAATGCTGGCCCCCATGTCCAAGGTACGCCGCGACGGCCGCCTGATGGCGATCCCGGCGCGCGATGTCGTCACCGGCGACTTACTTGCGCTCGAGGCGGGCGATCTGGTCGGCGCAGACGCGCGTTTGCTTTCGGCGGCCAGCCTCAAGTGCGTGGAGTCGGCGCTTACCGGCGAGTCCGAGGCGGCGGCAAAACTGAGCACGGCGCTGGCGACGGGCGACATACCGCTGGGTGATCGCAGCAACATGGTATTTGCCGGCACGATGGTGGTGGCCGGCACGGGCCTGGCGGTGGTCGTTTCGACAGGCATGGCCACCGAACTCGGCCAAATCGCTGCCATGCTGGAAGAAAACGCAGGGAACGAAACGACGCCTTTGCAGCGCCAACTCGACGTCGTGGGGCGTATCCTTGCCTGGGCCGCCCTCGGGACTGTCGGCTTGCTGTTCCTGCTTGGCATGTTGCGAGGGACCGCCCTGCTCGAACTGACCATGTCCGCCATCAGCCTGGCGGTGGCCGCCGTTCCGGAAGGCTTGCCCGCGGTCGTCACGGTGGCGCTTTCGCTGGGAGTGTTGCGCATGGCGCGCCGGCGGGCGTTGGTGCGCAGGCTCCCGGCGGTTGAGACGCTAGGGGCCACCACCGTGATCTGCACCGACAAGACGGGCACGCTGACGGCCGGCCAGATGACGGTACGCGCCTTGTACGTGGCGGGACGGCGTTACCGGGTCACAGGCGATGGCTACGGGCCCGAAGGCACGGTCCAGGTTGAAGGAACGCCTCCGGTCGCGCAACGCGCGTCGGCCTTGCTGGACCTGGCGACCGTACTGCTGGGCTGTAACAATGCCCAACTGAGCCGGCAGGAAGGCCAATGGAGTGTGATCGGTGACCCCACAGAAGGTGCGATGCTGGTGGCCGGCGCCAAGGCCGGTGCCGATCGCGCGCACATTGAAAAAACGTCACCCAAGCACCATGAAATTCCGTTCGACTCGGACCGCAAGCGTAGCACCGTGATCCGAACCCTGCCCGGCCAGACGCTGCGCGCCTATACCAATGGCGCACCCGATGTGCTGCTGGCCTTGTGCACCTGCATTCTTGAGGACAGCGGCGTGCGTCCGATGACGGCTACCGACCGTGAGCGCATCGCGACTGAAAATGCCGCGCTGGCCGGACAAGGGCTGCGCGTACTCGGATCGGCCTGGCGTGACCTCGCTGTCGCTGCGCCAGCCGAACTGAGCGGACCCGTTGTCGAGGCCGACCTTGTGTTCATTGGACTGACCGGCATGTACGACCCGCCAAGGCCAGAAGCCAAAGACGCTGTGGCGCGCTGCCACGCCGCCGGCATCCGGGTGGTAATGATCACGGGAGACCATCCGCGCACGGCAATGGCGATCGCGCGTGAGCTTGGTATCGCGGGTGCCGCCGACCTTGCGCTCGCCGGGGGCGACCTGGACCGGTTTGACGAAGCCGAACTGCGTTTGCAGGCGCCACAAATCGCGGTGTACGCACGCGTCAGCGCCGCCCACAAGCTGCGCATCGTCGGCGCCTGGAAGGCCAATGGCGCAGTCGTGGCAATGACCGGGGACGGCGTCAATGACGCACCCGCGATCCAGGGCGCCGATATTGGCATCGCAATGGGCAAGTCAGGAACCGAGGTCACCAAGCAAGCGGCCGACATGATCGTTACCGACGACAATTTCGCCTCAATAGTTGCGGCCGTTGAGGAAGGCCGCGGCGTCTATGACAACATTCGCAAGACCCTACAGTACCTGCTGGCGGGTAATGCCGGCGAACTGTTGCTCATGACGGCCTGCGTCGCCACCGGCCTGCCGGCGCCGCTGCTGCCGATACACCTGTTATGGATCAATCTCGTCACCGATGGCCTCCCGGCCTTGTGCCTGGCCACCGATCCCATCGAAAAGGATGTGATGCAGCGTCCGCCGCGCCCGCGCGATGAACGCATAACCAACAATAGCTTCGTCCTGACGATGCTGCTGACAGCGACCCTGAGCGCCGGCGTTGCCATGGCAGTGTATCTGCACATGCTGCGCGTGAGCGGCGTGGAAGTGGCGCGCACGTATGCGTTCACCGTGCTGGTGTTTGCCGAACTCCTGCGTTCGTTCGGCGCGCGCAGCGAAACGCGGCCGCTCTGGCGCATTTCGCTCAGGACGAATATGGTGCTCGTAGGGGTCGTCATCTTGACCTTCGGCTTGCAGGTCTGGAGTCATCACAACCAAGGGCTCGGTCGCTTGCTGAAGACACACTATGTGCCTTTGGCGGACTGTTTGATACTCTTGGCCATCGGTGCAATTCCACTGGTCCTGCTGGAAGGCGTCAAGCTGTTGCAGCGGACGCGGGAACACCGAGTGTAGAACGCCGGCATGGCGCGGTACGCCGCGTGCGGGCAAGCCCAAATAGCGAATTCACGGCCATTTTGACGTGGATCAAATAATTTTTTACTCCAACGCAATAGCATGGTTGCATGCCCATCGTTATAGCAAGTAGTTTCGTGGGTGTTTTCGAGCCGTGGCCACCGTACTGGTCCGTTGCAGCAAAACCAAACGATCGGGAGAAGAATCATGCGTATCAAACTAGCCTTTGCCGGAATGCTTTTCATCGGACTCGTCGGATGTACGACGGTGGGGCCGGCCGCCAACGACATACCGGCAAACATAGCCACGGCCACCACGCCAGGCGATCACCAGAAGATCGCTGACTACTTCACACAAAAGGCGGTCGACTACGACGCCGAAGCGGCCCGGCATGAGTCGATGGCACGTTCCTACTATGGTCGCCCAAAGGGGGATTCGGGGTCGATGGCCTCGCATTGCCGCGCCCTGCGCGACCAGTTTGCCTCCGCGGCAAAAATGGCCCGCGCGCTAGCGCAGGAACATCGCCAAGTTGCAGCCAACGGTGGCAAGTAGCGCACAGCCGGGGGAGGCTGCGCGGCACGCATCCCGGCGATCGGCACGGACTACTGCAGATCAGGCGTAGCAAGGCCTGCTGAACGCCGTCGCCTGCCGCAGCGTTGCCGCAGGCACCTTCGCGCCCGCCAAGATCTTCCCGCCGTTAAGCGCGCGCGGGACTGTCTGCATTGGGCCGAAACCGCAACCAGTTGTTCAAGGAGCTACGAGAAATTACGGCTTGATCAATTGTGCTCCATCCGGGCGCAGTTCTGCAACAGGCAGACGCAAAGTTTACCGGGTAACGCCAGATTAAAGAGCGTCAGGATACATGCGCACCGTCGCCTTCTGAAAATGACGAGGCGATCGGCCGGCGCTACTACCCGGGCTTGCGCCTCGCGTTGTAGCATAAAAAGAACAGCAACGTTATTTTTTTAGTTATTTTGTCATTTTATGTTTACAAATATACCAACGACCCAATACATTAGCAGATCGGAAAAAATGTTTTTCCGGCAAGTAGCAATGCTAATGAAAAATGGAGGAGTTGGTAATGATCAAGGAAACAACGTTGTCCCGTTCGGTACGCATGATCTGCGTGGGCGGACTGGCGCTCGGCTTACAAGCCGCCCACGCCCAAGAAGCTGCCGTACAAAAAGTCGAAATCACCGGTTCGCGCATTTCGGCCCCTGGCGCCGACTCGCCGTCGCCGCTGCAACTGCTGTCGTCGGCCGACATCGCTGCCTCCGGCGCCGCCAACCTGCAAGAACTGCTGCTGAAAAACCCTACCCTGGGTACGCCGGTTCTGAGCCGCACCAATTCCAATTTCCTGACTTCCGGCGGCGGCGTATCGACCGTCAACCTGCGCAATCTGGGCGATTCCCGCACCCTGGTGCTGGTCAACGGCCGCCGCTTCGTCTCCGGCGTGCCGGGCGACAGCGCAGTCGACCTGAACACCATTCCAACCGACTTCATCGAACGCGTCGAACTGCTGACCGGCGGCGCCTCGGCCACCTACGGCTCGGACGCCGTGGCCGGCGTGGTCAACATCATTCTCAAGCGCAACTTCAACGGCCTGGCGGTCGATGCGCAGACCGGACGCAGCAGCAAGGGCGACGACTTCAAGAAGAAACTGTCGCTGACCTTCGGCACCACCAGCGCCGACGGCGCCAGCAACGTGATGGGCCATTTCGGCTACTCCAAGCAGGGCGCCGTGATGAGCCGCGACCGCGACATCTCCAAGATCGACCAAACCAGCAAGATGGTCGAGACCGGCGAAGCCAATGATGCCTTCCTTGCCGTCAGCCCGCGCTACTCGGGCATCGCGCCGCAGGGCCGCTTCTTCTTCGACAAGGACGCCGCCGGCAAGAGCGGCAGCTACACCTACGACAAAGACGGCAAGGTCATTCCATGGGACGGCAACGGCGACAACGGCCCGGCCACCGGCTTCAACCGCTCGTACTACCGCGCCATCGCCGTGCCGACCGAGCGTTTCCTGCTTGCCACCACCGGCAACCACACCTTCAACGACAACCTCAGCGCCTTCTTCGAGGGTAACTTCGCGTCGAGCAAAACCCGCACCAACATCGAGCCGTTCGCGATGCAGTCGCTCGACGTCTTCAAGGCCGGCGCCGGCAAGACCCCGGCCGAGACCCTGGTCAACGGCGTCGCCGTGCGCAATCCGCTGGTGCCGCAATACCTGTACGACCGCATCACCGACACCGACGGCGACGGCTTGAAGGACTACGTCTTCAGCCGCCGCCTGGCCGAAGTGGGCAGCCGCACCGCCGGCGCCGACCGTGACACCTTCCGCCTGGCTACCGGCCTGAAGGGCACGTTCAAAGAGTGGAACTGGGACACCTACATCGCCTACGGCCGCACCAAGGAATCGCAGTCGTCGAGCGGCCAGGTCAACGTGCTGAACGTGCGTAACGCGCTGGCCGCGATTACCGACACCAAGGACGACAACCACAACGGCAGCACCACCGACGCCATCTGCTCCGACGCCAACGCCCGCTCCCAGGGTTGCGTACCGCTCAATGTGTTCGGCCTGAACACCATTTCGCCGGAAGCGCTGAAATACATCAACGCCCCAGGCTCGCTGGCCACCTCGGTGACCCAGAAACTGGTCGGCGCTTCGGTCAACGGCGAGATCTTCGACCTGCCAGCCGGCAAGATCGGCGTGGCGGCCGGCTTCGAATGGCGCGGCGAATCGTCGAGCTCGGTGCCGGATGCGCTGACCCAGGCCGGCCTGAACGCCGGCAACGCCCTGCCCGCCGTCGAAGGCGATTTCCATGTGCGTGAATTCTTCGTCGAAACCCGCGTACCGGTGCTGAAAGATGCACCGTTCGCCAAGGCGCTGACCTTGAACGGCGCCTTCCGCAACGGTCACTACTCGAGCGTAGGCAACACCAACAGCTGGAACCTGGGCCTCGAATGGCAGCCGGTTGCGGACGTGAAATTCCGCGGCACGCGCGCGCTGTCGACCCGTGCGCCGAACATCAACGAGCTGTACTCGCCGCCGGCGCAAACCTTCCCGAGCGTGACCGACCCATGCGAGAAAGTGACCGCGACCTCGGTCGGCACCAAGGATGACGCCTGCCGCGCCGCCACCGGCGTGATGGCCAACATCGCCGCCAACGGCAAGTTCACCCTGACCCAGCCGGACCGGCAAGGCGTGAGCGGCTATACCAGCGGCAATCCTGGCCTGCATGCTGAAAAAGGCCGTTCGACCACCATCGGCGTGGTGATCACCCCGCGCTCGATCCCGATGCTGAACAAGTTCACCTTCACCGCCGACTACTTCAACATCAAGATCTCGGACGCGATCAGCTACAATGGCCGCGACTATACGCTCGACCAGTGCTACAACCAGGGCAACCAGAACTACTGCAAATTCATCACGCGCCGTAGCGTGGGCGGCGGCGCTATCAGCACCGGCGCACTGCAGTACATCAACAGCACTGCTGGCAACAGCGGCGGCACCGCCACCGAGGGCATCGATTTGACGACCTCGTGGTCCGACAAAGTCGGCCCTGGCCGCCTGAGCGCCAACGTCGCCTACACCTACCTGAAGAACTACTGGGATATTCCTCAGCAAGGCGCCGACAAGGACTACTCGGTCGGTGAAGTCGGCTACGCACGCAACAAGGCCGTCATCAACCTGGCCTACAAATGGCGCGATTTCGGCATCACCTCGACCACCAGCTACACCGGCCGTTCGCGCCTGGACGACCAGTTCCTGAGCGCCTACGACCTGGCGCCGGATGCGGTGATGATCGGTTCGCGCACCATCAACGACTTCCAGCTGACCTGGTCGCCGATCAAGAAGTGGGAAGTTTACCTGGGCATCAACAACGCCTTTGACGTCAAGGCCCCGCGCATCCTGACCGGCCTGAACGGCAACACCACTGGCGCGGAAACCAACGCCAGCGTGTACGACCCGATCGGCCGCCGCGCCTACCTGGGCGTGCGCGGTACGCTGTAATCGTTCGACGCACACAAAAAAAACCCTGCGCGGCGCAAGCTGCGCAGGGTTTTTTTTATCTGTCGCCCTAGCGGGCGAAACTATGCGCCAGGCCGGTGCTATCCGGCTACAAAACGAAAAAGCCTCCATCTGCACTGAACGCGATCTAAATCGCGTTCAGGCGGATGGAGGCTTGTTACTTGAAGACCCGAATTACTTCGCGGTCATCAGTGCAACGGTGGTGTCCAGCATGCGGTTCGAGAAACCCCACTCGTTGTCGTACCACGACGATACCTTGACCAGGCGGCCCGACACTTTGGTCAGGGTCGAGTCGAAGTTCGACGAGGCAGGATTGTGGTTGAAGTCGATCGATACCAGCGGCTCGGTCTGGTAGGTCAGCACTTCCTTCAACGCGCCTTCGGCGGCGGCCTTCATCAGCGCATTGACTTCGTCCACGGTCGTGTCGCGCTTGGCGATGAACGACAGGTCGACCAGCGAGACGTTGATGGTCGGCACGCGGATCGCGAAACCGTCCAACTTGCCGTTCAGCTCAGGCAGCACCAGGCCAACCGCGGCGGCGGCGCCGGTCTTGGTCGGGATCATGCTCATGGTGGCCGAACGGGCGCGGCGCAGGTCTTCATGCATCACGTCCGACAGTACCTGGTCGTTGGTGTAGGCGTGAATCGTCGTCATCAGGCCGGTTTCCACGCCGATCGCGTCGTTCAGCGGCTTGACCAGCGGGGCCAGGCAGTTGGTGGTGCACGAGGCGTTCGAGATCACGGTGTCGGTGGACTTCAGCACGTGCTGGTTAACGCCGTACACGATGGTGGCGTCGACGTCCTTGCCGCCTGGTGCCGAGATGATGACTTTCTTGGCGCCGCCCTTCAGGTGAGCCGAGGCTTTCTCTTTGGTGGTGAAGAAGCCGGTGCACTCCAGCACCACGTCCACGCCCAGATCGCCCCATGGGATTTCCGCCGGGTTGCGCTGCGCGAATACGCGGATCACGTCGCCGTTCACGATCATGTTGTCGCCGTCGACCGTCACGGTGCCGGGGAACTTGCCGTGGGCGGTGTCGTAGCGGGTCAGGTGGGCGTTCGATTTGGCATCGCCCAGGTCGTTGATCGCAACGATCTGGATGTCTTGTTTCTTGCCGCCTTCGTAGAAAGCGCGCAGCACATTGCGGCCGATGCGGCCGTAGCCATTGATTGCAACTTTGATCGTCATACTATGCTCCTGATTAGAAAAATAGGTGATGCAACAAGCAATTATAGATTATGCAATGACAGATTTGACTTTCACCACGACGTTTTCCACCGTGAAGCCGAAGTGCTTGAACAGCACGCCTGCCGGGGCCGATTCACCGAAGGTATCGATGCCGACCACAGCGCCTTCCAGGCCGACGTATTTGTACCAGAAATCGGTCACGCCGGCTTCGATTGCCACCCGTGGCAAGCCTTTGGTCAACACGCTGGCCTTGTAAGCGGCGTCTTGACGGTCAAATACATCGGTCGACGGCATCGACACCACGCGTGCAGCGATGCCTTCCGCGGCCAGCGCCGAAGCGGCGGCCACGGCCAGCTCGACTTCCGAACCGGTGGCGATCAGCGTGACCTTGGCGCCGGCCACTTCGCTCAGCACGTAGCCGCCGCGGGCGACGTCGGCGATCTGTTGGGCAGTGCGTTCCTGGTACGGCAGGTTCTGGCGCGAGAAGATCAGGGTCGATGGACCGTTCTTGCGCTTGACCGCCTCGCCCCATGCGACCATAGCTTCGACGGTGTCGCACGGACGCCAGTTGTCCAGGTTGGGGATCAGACGCATCGACGAAACGTGCTCGACCGACTGGTGGGTCGGGCCGTCTTCGCCCAGGCCGATCGAATCGTGGGTGAACACGAAGATCGAGCGCAGCTTCATCAGCGCGGCCATGCGCAGCGCGTTGCGGCTGTAGTCGGAGAAGGTCAGGAAGGTGGCGCCGAACGGGATGTAGCCGCCGTGCAGCGTGACGCCGTTCATGATCGCCGACATGCCGAACTCGCGCACGCCGTAGTTGACGTGGTTGCCCGGCTTGCCGGAACGCAGCGCGACGCACTCTTTCCAATTGGTCAGGTTGGAGCCGGTCAGGTCGGCCGAGCCGCCCAGGAATTCCGGCAGCACCGGCGCCAGCGCCTGGATGGCGTTCTGGCTGGCCTTGCGGGTGGCGATGTTTTCTTTCTTGTCGACGCAGGCGGCGATGCCGGCCGCCAGGGTGGCGTCGAACGCGGCTGGCAGGTCGCCGGCCATGCGGCGGCTCAGTTCAGCGGCTTCGGCCGGGAATTGCTTGCCGTAGGCGGCGAACGTCGCGGCCCACTCGGCTTCCAGCTTGGCGCCGGCGGCCTTGGCGTCCCAGGCGGCGTAGACGTCGGCCGGGATCTCGAACGGCGCGGCGCTCCAGCCGATGTATTCGCGGACGGCGGCGATTTCCTTGTCGCCCAGCGCGGCGCCGTGCACTTTGTCGCCGCCTTGCAGGTTGGGCGAACCCTTGCCGATCACGGTCTTGCAGCAGATCAGCGTCGGCTTGCTGGCGGTCTTGGCGGCGGCGATGGCGGCCGAGACGGCGGCGACATCGTGGCCGTCGACGGCGCGGATCACGTTCCAGCCGTAGGCTTCGAAGCGGGCCGGGGTGTCGTCGGTGAACCAGCCTTCGACCTTGCCGTCGATCGAGATGCCGTTGTCGTCGTACAGCGCGATCAGCTTGTTCAGGCCCAGGGTGCCGGCCAGCGCGCACACTTCGTGCGAGATGCCTTCCATCAGGCAGCCGTCGCCGACGAAGGCGTAGGTGTAGTGGTTGACGATGTCAAAGCCAGGCTTGTTGAACTCCGCGCCCAGCAGGTATTCGGACAGCGCCATGCCGACCGCGTTGGCGATGCCCTGGCCCAGCGGACCGGTGGTGGTTTCCACGCCGGGCGTGACGTCGACTTCCGGGTGGCCCGGGGTTTTCGAATGCATCTGGCGGAAGGACTTGATGTCGTCCATGCTCAGCGCGTAGCCGGACAGGTGCAGCAGCGCGTAGTGCAGCATCGAGCCGTGGCCGTTGGACAGCAGGAAACGGTCGCGGTTCACCCATTTCGGATTGGCCGGGTTGTGGCTGTAATGGCCACTCCACAGCGCGACAGCGATTTCGGCCATGCCCATCGGCATGCCTGGGTGGCCGGAATTGGCCTTCTGGACGGCGTCCATTGCCAGCGCGCGGATCGCGTTAGCCATTTGGGTGGTTGGGAGCGTAGAAGTCATCGGTGGTCTATCACGAAAGTATGGAAACTGGGGGCAATGGGATGCTGCTGTCGTTGCTACTGTCTGTGCTGCACTCTTGCTGAACCCATTATTTTACCAGACCGAGGCGTCCACCATTTAAAATTGCGGAACTCAAACCGACCGGATCCGCGCATGCCCCGCTTTTATATCTCCCAGCCTTTGGCCATCGGCCAGCTCGTCAGCCTGCCCGAGGCGGTCGCCCACCACATCCAGGTGCTGCGCCTGGCGCCGGGCGAGCTGGTCACGCTGTTCAACGGCCAGGGCGGCGAATACAGCGCCACCCTGAGCGACATCGGCAAACGCCACGTCAGCGTCGAGGTCAAGACGCACCAGCCGCGCGAGGTCGAGCTGCCGTTCGGCATCACGCTGGCGCAGGCCCTGCCCGAGGCCAGTAAGATGGACTGGATCATCGAAAAGGCGATCGAGCTGGGCGTGTCCGGCGTGCAGCCGCTGGCGGCGCAGCGCTGCGTGGTGCGGCTGTCGGCCGAACGGGCGGAAAAGAAGATGGCGCACTGGCAAGGCATCATCGAGTCGGCCTCCGAGCAGAGCGGCCGCAACCGCCTGGCCCAGCTGGCGCCGCTGCAAGACTACAAGCAATGGATCACCCAGCAGGACATGCACCGCCGCATCATCCTGACGCCGCGCGCCGAACAGTCGCTGGCCGACTGGGCGCGCCACCAGAGCCCGCAGGCGGTGACCCTGGTGATCGGCCCCGAGGGCGGCCTCAGCGACGCCGAGGAAAACCTGGCGATCCAGCACGGCGCCCTGCCGCTGGCCATGGGCCCGCGCATCCTGCGCACCGAGACCGCCGGCCTGTCGGCCGCCGCCATCTTGGGCGGGCTGTGGGGCGGCATGTAACAAAATGCGGCAAACAGTATGCAAAGTGACGCGTGGCACCAACAGTTGATCTGGTTTCATGCGCGCTTTGCTGCCGGGCGTGTTATTGGCGGTCTATAATTTCTTTGCAGGCAACAAAGCTTCCCTGCAACCCGTCGATGACAAGAAATGATTACCTCCAAGCCCAATCCGCATACGGCGCAGCCTGAAGTCGCCATCCTGGAGGCGGCAGCGATCAAGGCCACCCAGGCCGGCCAGGAAGAGGAAGCCGGCCGCATGTGGGCGCGCATCCTGGAACTGCAACCGGCCCATCCCCTGGCGCTGACCTCGCTGGGCAAGCGCGCCTTCCGCTACGGCGACCACGCCACCGCGCGCCGCGCCTTCGAGCGCCTGGTGCGCGCCTATCCCGACGATCCGCAGAACTGGGTCAACCTGGCGTTGGCCTGCCAGGGCCAGAAGGACGAGGCGGCCGAAGAGACGGCCATCCACAACGCGCTGGTGGCCGATCCGTCCGACATGGTGGCGCTGATCCTGCGCGCCAACCTGCTGGAACGCCAGGGCAAGACCCACCAGTCGGCCTCGGTGTACGGCGCGGTGGCCTCGGTGGCGCCGCCGGTCGAACGGCTCGACGCCGGCATGCGCAGCGCCGTCGAGCACGCGATGCAATATGTCGAGCGCTACCAGGCCGACTATGGCCGCTTCCTCGACAACTTCCTTGAACAGCAATACCAGCGGCACGCCGGCGAAGACCTGAGCCGCTTCCGCGAATCGATCGACCTGATGGTGGGCCGCAAGCGCCGCTACGAATCGAAATCGATGCGCTACCACTATCCCGGCCTGGTGCCGCAAGCCTTCCTGCCGCGCGCCGAGTTTCCTTGGCTGGACGCGATCGAGGCCGGCACCGACGCCATCCGCGACGAATTCCTGCAGGTGCTGCAAACCGAGGATGGCTTCGCGCCCTACCTGACCTACCCGGACGACGTGCCGCACAACCAGTTCGCGGAACTGAACAATTCGCCGCGCTGGAGCGCCTTCCACCTGCTCAAGGACGGTTTGCCGGTGGCCGACAACGCCGCCAGGTGCCCGCGCACGATGGCGCTGCTGGGCGGGGCGCCGCAGCCGGACCAGCCCGGCCGCACGCCGACCGCGATGTTTTCGCTGCTCAAGCCGAAGACGCGCATCCCGGCCCACGTCGGCGTCAGCAACGCGCGCCTGGTCACGCACCTGCCGCTGATCGTGCCGCCGGGCTGCGGCTTCCGGGTCGGCAATGAAACGCGCAGCTGGCAAGCAGGCCAGGCCTGGGTATTCGATGATACCATCGAGCACGAGGCGTGGAATGACAGCGACAAGCTGCGCGTGGTGCTGATTTTCGACATCTGGCATCCGCAGCTGACGCTGGCGGAACGCGCCATGATCACCGAAATGACCCGCGCCATCCACGCCTTCAAGAGCGCCGATGGCGGTTTTGAACTATAGGCGATGACAGCACACAATCCGAACGCGGCGGCGGCACGCACCCACTTTGAGCAACTCACCCGCGGCGGCCAGGGCGGGCCGCAAGCCTGGTTCGGATTGGCGCAAGCCTGCCAGGCGCTGGGCGACATCAAGGCGGCGCTGGCCGCCCTCGAGCACGCGCTGGACGCCGCGCCCGACAATCTGCAACTATTGCTGGTCAAGGGCGACTTGCTGGCGGCCGACGGCAACGCCGTCTCGGCCGTGGCGTTCTACCGCACCGCGCTGAAGGCGGCGCCACCGGAGGCCGAGCTGCCGCCGTCGCTGCGCGCGCAGCTGGCGCGCGCGCGCGCCGCCTGCGCGCAGCACGCGGCCCAGTTCGAAGGCCAGCTGATGCAGCGGCTGCGCCAGGCCGGCCTGGCCGACGACGCCGACAGCGCCCGCTTCAACCAGTCGCTCGACCTGCTGCTCGGACGCAAGCAAATCTTCCTGCAGCAGCCGCGCCTGTACTACTTCCCCGGCCTGGCGCAAACCCAGTTCTTCGAGCGCGCCGACTTCCCGTGGCTGGACCAGGTCGAGGCGGCCACCGACGAGATCCGCGCCGAGCTGCTGCAAGTGCTGCAGGACGACAACGCCTTCGAGCCCTACCTCAAGCCCGACCCCGGGCTGCCCGCGCTCAACCGCGGCGGCATGCACAACAACCGCGACTGGAGCGCCTTCTATTTGTGGCGCAACGGCGAATTGGTGGCGGAAAACGCCGCGCGCTGCCCGAAAACGCTGGCCGCGCTGGCCCAGGTGCCGATGACCCAGGTGGCGGGACGCGCGCCCACCGTGCTGTTCTCGATGATGCGCCCCGGCGCCCACATCCCGCCGCACACCGGCATCCTCAACACCCGCCTGATCTGCCACCTGCCGCTGATCGTGCCGCCCGGCTGCTCGCTTCGGGTCGGCAACGAGACGCGCAGCTGGCAGGAAGGCAAGGCCTGGGTGTTCGACGACAGCATCGAGCACGAGGCCTGGAACACCAGCGACCAGACGCGCGTGATCCTGCTGTTCGAGGCCTGGCGGCCGGAGCTCACCGAAAAAGAGCGCACGCTGGTGAGCGCGATGCTGGGCGCCATCGACGCCGGCAGCGACTGGGAAACCTGAAAAAAAAAGCGTAAAAAAAAGCGGCGGGTCGTGAGACCCGCCGCTTTTTACTTCGTGACGCCGATTAGAACTTGGCGGTCAGATTCATGAACAGCTTGCGACCCAGCGCATCGTACATCGATGGGAAGGTGTTGCCGTTACCCTGGCCGGTACCATACTTCGAGGTGATCGGCGGATCGCGGTCGAACATATTGTTCATACCGGCGGTAATGCTGATCTTCTTGTTGAAGTAGTAGGTGCCTGCCAGATCGAAGTAGTTGGCCGAAGCGAAGTGCGATTCAGCCGCACGCGGGGTGCCGGTCAGGTGCTCATTGCTGCTGGTGGTTTCGATGTCCACGCCCTGGAAGTAGCGCCAGGTCAAAGCCAGGTCGACACTCCATGGGGTGTTCCAGTTGCCACGCAGCTTGTGACGCCATTTCGGACGAGGCTGGCCGCACTTGCCGGCGCCGTTGTACAGGCCTGCGCAATCGTAGGCGCCTTCACCCGGCAGCTCTTCCACTTCATACGACTTCAGCTTGGTGCCGTTCATGGTCAGGCCCATGGTGCCGAGGTTGCCCACGCGCTGGCCATAGCTGAAGCCCAGATCGATACCCGAAGTCTTGATCGAACCGATGTTGGTGTTGGTGCCAACGATGTTCGCCGAATTCAGCAACCACAGGGTCCCCTGCGAGTCGCGATGGACCTGCGAGCAGAACGCCGCATCGCCGGTGTCCAGACACTTGTTCAGCGTGGTTTCCGGGCTGACGATGCTGATGGTGTCCTGCACCTTGATGTCGAAGTAATCGACGGTCACGGTCAGGTTTTTCATCGGCGTGATCACCAGACCCAGGGTGTTCGACTTCGAACGCTCTGGCTTCAGCTGGGTGTTACCACCAGCCAGGTAGTTGTACTGGCCGGCAGGGCTGCCCTGGATGTGGCCATACTGCGCAGCGCTGACACCGGTGCGAGCGCACTCGGCCGCTGTGCGGTCTGGCGTGGCGCCGCCGCATGGATCCGAGTCCATGTCGAACAGGTTGTTGCCGGCTGGGGTGAACATTTCGTTGATGTTCGGTGCACGGACCGCCTTCTGGTGCGAACCGCGGACCTTCACCATCGACACTGGCTGCCATTCCAGGCCAATACCGTAGGTGTTGGCGCTGACGCCGGTGTCGATCTTGGTGTGGCGGAACGACAGGTTGGTTGCCAGCATTTCGGCAAACGGTTTGTTTTCCAGCAGAGGCAGGCGCACCTCGCCGAACACGTCCTTGACCACATAGCGGCCTTTCACTGGCTTCACAGGACCGCCGGAGCCGTCCAGGTCGAAGTTTTGCGAAGGACCGTCAGGACGCAGTTCCAACGCCTCGACGCGACGCTCCAGGCCGACGGACACGCCGACGCCTTGCGAGTTGCCAGGAATTTTGATGCCGTATTCGCCCAAGTCGGCCGCGATGTTGGCGCCCTGGATCTGCTGTTCGGTCTGACCGAAGCTCTGGCCTGGAATCTGGATGTAGTCCAGCATTTCCTTGGTCACGCCGCCCACTTTCCAGACGTTGTAAGGTACGCAAGCCGGGTCGGAACCGTTGACGAACGAAGCGCACTGCGCGACGCCGTTCACGTTGACCACGTCCATGGCCTTGGCCGCTTTGGACTTCGAGAAATAGTTATCCGAGCTGCCGGCAAAGCGTACTTTGGAGGTCTGCGCGAAGATGTCGTACTGCCAAGGGCCGATTTCGCCCTTGACGCCCGCCAGCATGCGGTAGGAAGTGTTGGTGAAGACCGAGTCACGGCCGCCGCCTTCGACGTTACGACGCTGGATAATCACGTCGTTGCTGCTGCCTGGCGCGGAGACGTCCAGCGCGGCCTTCATCTCTGGGGTCAGGAACGGATTGTCGTTCTTGACGGTGTAGACGCTGCCGAACATGCCGCCCGGAGCGACCTGCGCATCGCTGCGGTCATCATGGAAGGAGAAGTCGGCGTAGACACGGGCTTTCTCGTTGACGTCGTAATGGATGTTTGCAGCAACGCCATAACGCTCGTCCGGACGGGTCAGGTAGTTGGTTGGGCCGAAGTTGTAGGCGTCGGTCGCATCCACGTAGGAACGTGGCGTACCGCCGGCGGTGGTGGTGTAGATCTTGCCGCCGTTAGGGTGCAGCGCGTCCGGCAGGGCGCCATTGGTGAAGCGGCCGGTGGCGTTGGTGCTGGAACCGCCGCAGGCGAAGCCCGCAGCCGAAACGCTCAGCGAGCAAGCGGTGAAATCACGCGCGGCTTGCAGCAGCGCGTCGTCGCGTTTGTAGCTGAAGAACAGGGTGGCGTTACCCTTGTTGTCGGCGAAGTTGCTACCGATCAGCAGCGAGGCGTCGCGCGAACGGCCGTCCAGGCCGACGTTGCCAGGCACCGAGAACTGACCCGGGTTGCCGGCGGCGCGCTTGGCGACCAAGGCGCTCACACCAGCGGTGCCCTGCTGCTTGTGGTTGTAGCCGCTGCCGTTGATTTCGACCGACACGCCTTCGAAGCGGTCGTTCATGATGAAGTTGACCACACCCGCGACCGCATCGGCGCCGTACACGGCGCCGGCGCCGCCGGACAGTACTTCGATACGTTTGATCAGGGGAGCTGGAATCTGGTTCAAGTCGGCTGCTGGCGAGCTCGGGGTACCGGCTGGCAGACGGTGGCCATTGACCAGCACCAGGGTACGGTTGGAACCCAGGCCGCGCAAGTCGACCTGGGCGGTACCGGTCGCGCCGTTGGAGACCGAGCCGGACTGCGATGCGAACACCTGTGGCAAGTTGTTCAGCAGGCTTTCGACGTTGCGCAGACCATCGATCTTGATGTCTTTCGAACCCAGCACGGTAATCGGGCTGGTGCCCTCGGTGTTCAGCGTAGGGATACGCGAACCGGTCACCTCAACTTTTTGCAAAGGCTGGTCCGCTGCCTGCTGCGCGGACGCCGCATGCATACCCAGCGCCATCCCGCTGATGAACATCACGCGGATCGAGCGAGACAATACTGTTTCCTTGATCATTATATTGTATTCCTTGGTGTGTTTTATTAGAACGTTTAACGGCATCTTTTGGATAGCAACTAAAAACGACCCATTTCTTTGTTTAACCTCTACCGACTGAGAATAGTCTGGATAAAACTATTCATTCACCGGCTACTGCACTTTCTCTGCCCCAGGTAAAGATCGGCGCTTGCGTCATCGTTGATGAAATAAAGCCAAACTTTTCCGCTGTTCATAAAAACATAGCAACTCGGCTATTGTCAATGAACCTTACACAGTCCCGGCGGGCGGACGGAAGGCGGCGGTTTCAGCGCACCGGCGTGGTGCGCTGCGGCAAAGCGTGGCAGCAAAGATTCATGCGGATGCATTTCGATCAACATTTTAGGTTGTCTCGTTCATACAACATCGCACTACGACGTGCTGCGGATCGATCGAGAACGTTTCCAAAAATACATTTTTAATTTCCTATCAAATAACGGAATGATCGCAAAAAAACAACAAACCGCTGAACTTGCACCATTTCCCGTCCTGCTGCGGCAGGTCGCCTGCAAGTACACCAAAATTTTCAACCGTCAAGCCACAACCGGCGAAAATCAATGGAAAACCGGGACTTACCAGAACAAAGCCCATCCAATATGCCAAGGCCTACGGGTTTTTCATCGCTGGCGATGCGCCAAAAAATTTCCATTTTGAAACAAAAATGCACCAGATCCCGCATCGAAAGCGGCGTCGGCCCGTTTTGGTGCTAGTCGTCTTTTCACAACAGAATCTCAGTTTGTTCATTTGTAAATAATTACCAACCAACAACACTCGACGCCCCGCAGATTGCTTGCGGGGCTCGCGGACGCTGTCGCCATTAGTTCCGAATTATTTATAAATAGTCATTCCAATTCTGAAGTTTAAATAACGGCTGAATAAACAAATAGAATAAGAAACCAGCCACGATAAATACCCCAGCTAATATCAATGCTGCGGCATTAATCACCGGGCGGCAATGGCGCTGGCCCGCCGATCTGAATATCCCACCGGTCCCGCCCCAACATTTTATATTCGGCGCGCGGCGATGCCGCGCCTCGCCGGGCGAACGCAGCCGGCATGGCTGCATTTGGCGGCCATTGCGGGTAAAATACGGGGTTTTACGGGCCGATCCGGGGCAGCACGCCGCCGCGCCGGCCCCACTATCATGGCGCCTAGACAGCGCCCTCTCAGGAAGCCATCCATGTTGCGATTAAACGAAGTCAAACTCCCGCTGAACCACGCCGAAGCCGACCTGCCGGCCGCCATCCTGGCGCGCCTGGACATCGCCGCCGACGCCTTGCTCGGCTACACGGTATTCAAACGCAGCTACGACGCCCGCAAGAAGACCGCGATCGTGCTGATCTATTCGCTCGACGTCGAGGTCAAGGAAGAGGCAGCGCTGCTCAAACGCCTGCAGCACGACGTCCACCTGATGCCGTCGCCGGACACCTCCTATAAGTTCGTCGCCCACGGCGAGCAGCTGGCCGGCCACGACCGGAACCCGCGTCCGGTGGTGATCGGCACCGGCCCGTGCGGCCTGTTCGCGGCGTTGATCCTGGCGCAGATGGGCTTGCGTCCCATCATTCTCGAACGCGGCAAGGAAGTGCGCGAACGCACGGTCGACACCTTCGGCTTCTGGCGCAAGCGCGAGCTCAATCCCGAGTCCAACGTGCAGTTCGGCGAAGGCGGCGCCGGCACCTTCTCGGACGGTAAGCTGTACAGCCAGATCAAGGACCCCAAGCATTACGGCCGCAAGGTGCTGACCGAGTTCGTCAAGGCCGGCGCGCCGGCGGAAATCATCTACGTCAGCAAGCCGCACATCGGCACCTTCCGCCTGGTCAAGATGGTCGAGCAGATGCGCGCCAACATCGAACAGATGGGCGGCGAGTACCGCTTTGAAAACAAGGTGGTCGACATCGAGATCGAGCCAGGCCCGGACGGCGGCCAGGTGCGCGGCCTGACGCTCGAGAGCGGCGAGAAGATCGTCACCAACCACGTGGTGCTGGCGGTCGGCCACAGCGCGCGCGACACCTTTGAAATGCTGTACCGGCGCGGCGTCTACATCGAGGCCAAGCCGTTCTCGATCGGCTTCCGGGTCGAGCATCCGCAATCGCTGATCGACGCCTGCCGCTTCGGCCCCAACGCCGGCCACCCGATCCTCGGCGCCGCCGACTACAAGCTGGTGCACCACGCCTCCAACGGCCGCGCCGTGTACAGTTTCTGCATGTGCCCGGGCGGCACGGTGGTGGCGGCCGCGTCCGAACCGGGCCGCGTGGTCACCAACGGCATGAGCCAGTATTCGCGCAATGAGCGCAACGCCAACAGCGCCATCGTGGTCAGCATCTCGCCGGAGGTCGACTACCCGGGCCACCCGCTGGCCGGCATCGAGTTCCAGCGCCGGCTGGAGGAAAAGGCGTTTGAACTGGGCGGCGGCACCTACAATGCGCCGGGCCAGCTGATGGGCGACTTTGTCGCCGGCCGCGCCTCGACCGAGTTCGGCAGCGTGGTGCCGTCGTACAAGCCGGGCGTGCACCTGACCGACCTGGCGACCATCCTGCCGGAGTTCGCCGTGAGCGCGCTGCGCGAAGCCTTCCCGGCCTTCGACAAGCAGGTCAAGGGCTACTTCAAGCACGATGCCGTGCTGACCGGGCTGGAGACGCGCACCTCGTCGCCGATCCGCATCAAGCGCCGCGACGACACGCTGCAAAGCCTGAACACGCGCGGCCTGTTCCCGGCCGGCGAAGGCGCCGGCTACGCCGGCGGCATCCTGTCGGCCGGCGTCGACGGCATCAAGGTGGCCGAGGCGGTGGCGCTGTCGATGGCCGCCGACCAGCAGCCTTAGTCCGCGTCCCGGACCGGCAGCCGCAGCGTGATGCGGCAACCGGCCGGGCTGGGCTCGACCGAGGCCTTGCCGCCCATCTGGTGCATGATGGTGTAGACGATATGCATGCCCAAGCCTGAGCCGCCCTGCCCGCGCTTGGTGGTGAAGAACGGTTCAAACAAGCGCTCCCGCACTTCCGCCGTCAGGCCTACGCCGTCGTCGCCATACTCCAGCAACAGCCAGCCGGCCTCCGCCCCGCCGCCGATGCGCGCGGCCAGCCTGACCAGGCCGGGGCCGCCGTTCGGATAGGCGTGCTTGGCGCTGTTCATCAACAGGTTGGACAGCACCTGCGACCAGCGCCCCGGATCGAGCCGCACGCGCAGCGCCGGCGCGATATCCAGCTCGACCGCAATGCCGACCTTGCGCAGCTCCGGGCCGTGCGCCGACACCACGCTCTGCGCATGCTCCAGCAGCGCCACCGCGCAGACGTTCAGGCTGCCCTGGTCCACCGCCAGCTGCTTGAAGTTGCCGATCAGGTCGGCGGCGCGCAGCAGGTTGCGCTCGACCAGCAAGGCCGCCTCCCGCATGCGCCCGGCGGTGGCCACCAGCGCGGAACGGCTGACGCGCTCGCTCCCCACGCACTTGACCAGCTCGGCCGCATAGCTGCTCAGCGTGGAGGCCGCCGTCACCGCAACGCCGATCGGCGTGTTGACCTCGTGCGCCACGCCGGCCACCAGCGCCCCCAGCGCCGCCATTTTTTCCTGCTCGATCAGCGTGGCCTGCGCCGCCAGCAGCGCCTCGGTGCGTTGCTGCACCTTGTGCTCCAACATCCGCTCGCGCTCCTGGTGTTGCAGCTCGGCGGCGCCGCGCGCGGCGAAGATCGATAGCAGCGACAGCGCCAGCAGGCGCTTGTCCTCGGAAATGGGCTTGGTGTCGATGGCCGACAGGATGCCCAGCGTATCCCCTTCGGTATCGATCATCGGCATGCCGATATAGCTTTCGGCCCGCATGTCGACCAGCAAGGTGTCCTTCGGATAGTCGGCCTGGATGCCGCAGGCGTGGAAACACATGCTCTGGTCGGTGACATCCTGGCAGGGCGTGTGCAGCAGGCTGTACTCCATGTTCGGCAGGTAGTCGGCGCCGCCCCACACGGCCAGCGTGCGGATGCCCTCCTGGCCGTCGGCCATGGCGATCACCCGGCCGGCGATGACATAGGTGACGTCGAGCGCCTGCGCCAGGTCGCGCACCAGGATGCGCAAAAAGTCGTCGCCGCGGGCGCGCGCGGTCGAGGCAGTGATCGAACGCAGCGCCGCCTCGGCCAGCAGCCGTCCGTCCTCGACGCCGAACAGACGCGGCGCGGCCCCTTGTCCGTCCAACAACTTGTCATCGCACATCGTACCCCCGGTCACATGAACTTGGTTGAACGTTTCAAGCCTGATTATCACAATTCGGCTATTAACCACCAAATACTTTGTATTTTTGTGTAAATAAGTCGTCTTTTTTTGAAATTACCGTAAAAAGTGTTGTTTATTTCAGTGTTGTTACAGAGTGTCAATTGACCTTGCCGGACTCAAGTGGTCTGATGACCGCCTTGAATAATCTATAGATGGATTATTCATTATGAAATTTTCAATGACAAAGTAATATGCCGTAACCTCGCTAGGAGTTCAAGCAATGATGATGGAAACTGTAATTTCGCGTTCACTGCGCCTGATGTTTTCGGGCAGCGCTGCACTGATCGGTGCAGGCCTGCTGGCCCAGCCAGTATTTGCACAGGATACCCCTGTCGTACAACGCGTGGAAATCACCGGTTCGTCGGTTAAGCGTGTCGACGCTGAAACCTCGCTGCCGGTACAAGTGGTCACCAAGGCGGACATCGCCCGCACCGGCGCCACCAGCACCGAAGAACTGTTGCAGTCGATCTCCGCCTTCTCCTCGGCGGGCGGCACCAGCAACGCCACCGGCGCCGGCACTTCGACCGGCGGCCTGTCGTCGATCTCGCTGCGCGGCCTGGGCTCGACCCGCACCCTGGTGCTGGTCAACGGCCGTCGCCTGGCGGCGTTCGCCGGCAGCGACGGCGCCTCCGTCAACGTCAACGTCATCCCGCTGGCCGCCATCGAGCGCGTCGAAGTGCTGAAGGATGGCGCGTCCGGCGTGTACGGCAGCGATGCCGTGGCCGGCGTGGTCAACTTCATCCTGTCCAAGCGCACCGAAGGCGTGGAAATCACCGGCGGCTACGGCTCCCCATCGAACAGCGGCGGCGGCCAGAACAGCAAAGCCTCGATCACCGGCGGCTTCAACACCGACAAGCTGAACGTGGTGGCCTCGGGCTCCTACGAAAAAGAAAAGGCCCTGTTCGGCCGTGACCGCGACTACGCGGCCACCTCGACCAAGCTGCCTTACTACAACGGCACCGCGACCGGCCTGGGCAACATCCAGGGTTCGTTCACGCCAGGCAAAGGTCCTGACGCCGGCTTCAGCTCGGGCGGTTCGGGCTACGGCAATCCGCTGGCGATCGGCGACCAGTGCGGCACCATCAAGATGGGCACGCTGCAAGGCGGCGCCAAGGGTTCGCCTTACTGCTACTACGACAGCGGCCCGGACGTCGGCCTGACGCCCGATCGCGAACTGTTCAACTTCACCGGCAACCTGACCTACCAGCTCAACGACCAGCACCAGCTGTTCGGCGACGTGCTGTACTCGCAGAGCAAAGTCACCCAGACCTACCAGGCTTCGCCGGCGCGCGCCAGCTTCTTCGAGACCGACGGCGAGTTCGCCAAGCAAGGCGTGGACGCGGCACTGCTGCTCTACCCAAGCAACCCGGTCTACCAGTCGATCGCCGTGCCTTACCTGCAAAGCCAGGGCTACTCCTCGCTGATCGGCAAGCCATTGTCGATCACCTCGCGCGTGTTCGACTTCGGCCCACGCCAGAACGTCGACACCGCCAAGCAGGCGCGCGCGGTCGTCGGCGCCAAGGGCACCATCGGCGCGGTCGACTATGAAGTGGCGCTGAGCCACAACGAGTCCAAGCTGAACAGCGCGGTCACCACCGGCTACTTCTCGCAAGTGGCGTACGCCAAGATCATCAACGCCAGCAACTGGAATCCATGGGCGGCTGGCGGCGTGCAGACCGGCGCCCTGGCCGACCAGCTGAAAGGCGCAGCCTTCAGCGGCGACTTCCTGGCCGCAAAATCGACCAGCGATTCCTTCGACGCCAAGATCACCGGCGACTTCTGGACCATCGCCGGCATCACCCCGCAGTACGCGGTGGGCGCGCAGTCGCGCAAAGAGAACTACACCACCAGCCCTAGCGCGGCCTACCAGTCGGGCGACATCTCCGGCCTGGGCGGCTCGGTCGTGCCTATCGACCGCGACCGTACCGTGAACTCGGCGTTCGGCGAACTGAGCATTCCGCTGACGAAGACGCTGGAAGCCAACCTGGCGGTGCGCGACGACCATTACGACGACGTCGGCAATTCGGCCAACTGGAAGGGCAATGTCCGTTGGCAGCCGACCAAGACCTTCCTGCTGCGCGGTTCGTACGGCACCGGCTTCCGCGCACCGTCGCTGGTCGACCTGTGGACGCCGCAGACGCTGGGCACCTCCGAGCAGTTCAACGACCCGGCGACCAAGCAAACCGGCCTGCAGGTCAATGCGCTGACCGGCGGCAATCCCAACCTGAAGCCGGAGAAGTCGAAGCAGTACTCGTTCGGCGCCGTATGGCAGCCGGTGTCGACCGCCAGCATCGGCGTGGACTTCTTCAACATCAACATCCGCGACATCCTGGCGACGCCGTCGGCACAAGAGATCGTGTCGCGCTTCCGCGCCGGCGACCCAGCCTACGCAGGCCTGGTGACCCTGAACGGCAACGACATCGTCAGCATCCGTTCGACGCTGGCCAACACCGGCAACGCCAACGTGCAGGGCCTGGACCTGACGGCCAACTGGAAGGACAACTTCAGCTTCGGCAAGCTGGAAGCCAACCTGAACGGTACCTACATGGATACCTTCGACCAGACCAGCCCGGGCGGCGACGTTTCGCACAAAGTCGGCACCATCGTCGACGGTTCCGGCAACCCGGTGATCGGCGCGCAAAACGGCGGCGTGATCCTGCGCTGGAAGCATCAGCTGGCCGGCACCTGGAGCAAAGGTCCATGGTCGACCACCCTGGTGCAGAACTATCGCAGCGGCTACCAGGTTGGCCACGACCTGAACGACAACAAAGTGTTCATCTCGTCGGAAGCCATCTACGACGCCAACGTCACCTTCCGCGGCATCAAGAACCTGACCCTGGCGCTGGGCGTGAAGAACCTGTTCGACAAGCAGCCTGACACGATTGGCACCGCCGTGACCAATCAGTTCCAGTCCGGCTACGACATCAACCAGTACGATCCACGCGGCCGCTTCGTCTACGTGACCGCTGGCTACAAGTTCAAGTAATCAGTTAAAACGCCCCGTGTGCGCATGCGACGCTCAAGCTCGTCGCACGGCCACACGGGGCGTTTTTTCGTTTACAACCAGCCGGATTTCTTGAAGCGCCGGTGCAGGTACACGCATACGCCCACCATCACCAACACCGCCATCGGATAGCCGTACTTCCATTCCAGCTCCGGCATGAACTTGAAGTTCATGCCCCACAATCCGGCAAACGCCGTGACGATCGCAAAGATCGCCGCCCACGCCGCCAGCCGCTTGTTCACTTCGCTCTCCTCGATCGCCACCATCGACAGGTTGACCTGGATCGCCGTGGCGATGGTGTCGCGGATGCCGTCGAGCGAGGCGCTGATGCGGTGCAAATGGTCATGCACATCGCGGAAGTATTCCTGCGTGTCCTGGCACATGGCCGGCACGCGGCCGCCGTGCAAACGCCCCACCGCCTCCATCAGCGGCGACACCACATGGCGCACGATGGTCACCTTGCGCTTGAGCTCGTACAGCCGCTGGATGTTGTCGCGCTGCTTGCCCTGGCTGAAGATCAGCTCCTCGATTTTTTCCAGCTCCGTTTCCAGCATGTCGAGCACCGGGAAGTAGCGGTCCACCACCGCGTCCATCAGCGCGTACAGCACGAAGGCCGGGCCGAGGCGCAACATGTGCTGCTCCTTCTCCGCCCGCGCGCGCACGCCGAGGAAGCCCTGCTGGCTGTGGCCGTCGCGCGCCGACAGCACGTAGTTGTCGCCGACGAAAATGTCCACCTCGCCGACCGCCACATCGCCGTCGCGGCACTCGATGGTCTTGACCACCACGAACAGCGAATCGCCGTACTCCTCGATCTTGGGGCGCTGGTGGCCGCGCCGCGCATCTTCCACCGCCAGCTCGTGCAGGCCGAACTCCTCCTGCATGACCGCCAGCTCGTCCGGCTGGGCGTCGCGCAGGGCGACCCAGACAAAGGTTTCCGGCTTCTCGATGTAGTCGCTGATCTCCTCGACCGGAATGTCGTCCAGCTTCTGGCCGTCCTGATAGGCCACACAATTAATCAACATACTGTTTCCATAAAAAAAAAGCTCCTGGCCTCATCAGCCAAGAGCTTACCTTAATCCAGCGCGCGGGCGCCGCTATCAATCGTCCTTGGCGCCGTCGATGCCGAGTTCGGCGATCTTGCGGGTGATGGTGTTGCGGCCTATGCCCAGCCGCACCGCCGCGTCGTTCTTGCGGCCATGCGTGTGCTTGAGCGCGGTGCGGATCAGCGCCGACTCGAACTGCCGGCCCAGCACCGCCATCACTTCCTGCTGTCCGCCGCTGAGCATGCTGGCGGCCTGCGCTTCCAGCAAGCCCAGCCACGCATCCGGCGCGCCGGCCGCCGCCGACGCCTGCGCGCCGCCACCGCCACCGTCGGCCAGCGGGATCGGCATCACCGTGCCGTGGTGCTGGATCGTCGCATAGCTCTCGGCCGGGGCCGGCGCGTGGCCTTGCTCCTGGGTCAGCTCCAGCGGCAAATCCTTCACTTCCACCGTCTGGCCCGGCGCCATCACGGTGATCCAGTTGCACAGGTTTTCCAGCTGGCGCACATTGCCCGGCAAATCCAGGCCGCTGAGGAATTGCAAGGTGGAATCGCTCATGCGCTTGGCCTCCACGCCCAGCTGCTTGGCGCTCTGCACCAGGAAGTGGCGCACCAAAATAGGGATGTCCTCGCGCCGCTCCCTCAAACTGGGCAGGCGCAGGCGGATCACGTTGAGGCGGTGATACAAGTCTTCGCGGAACAAACCCTCGCGCACGCGCTGCTCCAGGTTCTGGTGGGTGGCGGTGATCACCCGCACATTGGCCTTCAGCGGCTGGTGGCCGCCGACGCGGTAGAAGTGGCCGTCCGACAGCACGCGCAGCAAGCGCGTCTGCAAATCGAAGGGCATGTCGCCGATCTCGTCGAGGAACAGCGTGCCGTTCTCGGCCTGCTCGAAGCGGCCGCGGCGCGTGGTCTGGGCGCCGGTGAAGGCGCCGCGCTCGTGGCCGAACAGTTCGGACTCCAGCAAGTCTTTCGGGATCGCCGCGGTGTTGAGCGCGATGAAGGGCTGGGCCGCGCGCGGGCTGTGCTTGTGCAGCGCGCGCGCCACCAGCTCCTTGCCCGAGCCCGATTCGCCGGTGATCAGCACCGTCACATTCGATTGCGACAGGCGGCCGATGGCGCGGAACACTTCCTGCATCGCCGGCGCCTGGCCGAGGATTTCCGGGGTTTCCGACGGCCCCGATTCGACGCTGGTCTCGCGCAGGCTCTCGTCCAGCGCGCGGCGGATCAGCTCGACGGCCTTGTCGATGTCGAAGGGCTTGGCCAGGTATTCAAAGGCGCCGCCCTGGAAGGCCGCGACGGCCGAATCCAGGTCGGAGAAGGCGGTGATGATGATGACCGGCAGGCCGGGGAAGCGCGACTTCACCTGTTGCAGCAGGTCGAGGCCGGAGTCGCCCGGCATGCGGATGTCGGACACCAGCACCTGCGGCGTCTCGAACTCCAGCGCGGCGATGGCGTCGCGCGCGTTGGCAAAACTCTTGGTGGCCAGGTTTTCCCGGGCCAGTGCTTTTTCCAGTACCCAGCGGATCGATTCGTCGTCGTCTACTATCCAGATTGGCTTCATGTGTTGTGTGTATCCCGCAATATGGATCGTCAATCAAGGGACCCGGCATCCGCCCCTGCCCGCCTGGGCTTATGGCAATGGCAGCAGGATGCGGAAGTCCGTATATCCAGGCCGGCTCTCGCACTCGATCACACCCATGTGCTGCTGCACAAAGGTCTGCGCAAGGGTCAAGCCCAAACCGCTGCCGCCTTCCCTGCCCGATACCAGGGGATAGAAAATCCGGTCGCGGATCTGGGGTGCGATGCCCGGTCCATTGTCAATGATATGCAAGTCTAATGCCAGCCCGTAGCGGACCTTGGCCAGGGTGACTTGCCGCGCCACGCGCGTCTTGAAAACGATCTCCGCGTCGCCGGCGTTGATGCGGCCGGCCAGCGCCTGGGCGGCGTTGTGCGCGATGTTGAGTACGGTCTGGATCAGCTGCTCCTTGTCGCCGCGGAACTCGGGGATCGAGGCGTCGTAGTCGCGCAGGATCGTCAGGCCGGACGGGAACTCGGCCAGCATCAGGCTGCGCACCCGCTCCAGCACTTCGTGGATGTTGACGTCGCCGACGATGTGCGGCCGGCGGTGCGGCGCCAGCAGGCGGTCGACCAGCGTCTGCAGCCGGTCCGCTTCCTTGATGATGACCTGGGTGTACTCGCGCAACTGGCCGGCGTGCAGCGCCGGTAGCTCCATCTCCAGCAACTGCGCGGCGCCGCGGATGCCGCCCAGCGGGTTCTTGATTTCATGCGCCAGGTTGCGGATCAGCTCCTTGTTGACCTGGCTCTGGTCGAGGATGCGCTCCTCGCGGTCCAGCTTGAGGTGCTGCAGGTGCTCGCGCAGCTCGATCAGGATGTGGCCGGGTGGGTCGTCCAGCGCCGAGACGATGCTGTGCACATGCAGCGCTTCGCGCCCGGCGCGCTCCAGCATCAGGTCCTGGCGCAGGTCGGAGAACTTGTGCTCGCGCGCCTGGTTGCAGATGTTGTCGAGCTCGCCGGGGTTGAGGAACTGCGCGCTCAGCGTCTGGCGCGACAGCGCCTTGAGCGAGCTCTCCAGCAGATTCTCGGCGGCCGCGTTGGCGTAGACGAACTGGCCGTCGGCGTCCAGCAGCACCACGGCCGAAGCCAGCAGCTCCAGGCCCGCCAGTGCCGGCGGGCGGTGCTTGCCGGCGGTAAGACTAGTAAGGCTCATAGTAAACTCGTCATCGGATATTCGCGATCTCACGTTTCAAGGCTTCGATATTCTTTTCCGAGCGGCCGATGTTGTCGCGCATGCCGGCCACCCGTTCCTGGTACTTGGCGTAGTTGCGCTCGTCGCCGCGCCGTTCCGGCTCGCCGTTGTTGAACTCCTTGCGCAGCTCCGCCAGTCTTTGCGTCTCGTTCTTCAACTCTTCTTCCAGGATGCCGCGGCGGTCGGCGTCGCGCGCGCGCTGCTCGGCGCCGTCGACGCGCGGAAAGTCGCCCGGCGTGCTGACCGGCGCCGGCACGTTGCCGCTGCGCGCGGGCGCGGCCTGGCGGCGCGGCGGCGCCGGAATCACGATGCCCGGCAAGTCCATGGACTTGCAATAGCCGCCGCGGTTGATGTCGGTGTACTCGATGCTGCCGTTGGGCGCGACGCACTTGTAGATCTGCGCCTGGGCCGCACCGCAGCACAGCAGCGTCATGATCGTCAGCCCCGCACATCGTTTGATACTAGTTGTCATTCGTAATCCGTGGGTGGAACTATCCATCCCGAATATACAACATCCAAAGAAAAACGCGGGGAAAGCTCTGCTCGCCCCGCGTTTTTTGCTTCACTACAAGCACCGGCGCCGCCGGCGCGTTGCCATTACAGCGAGTAGTACATGTCGAACTCGGCAGGGTGAGTCGTCATGCGCATGCGCTGGACGTCCTGCATTTTCAGTTCGATGTAAGCGTCGATCATGGAATCGCTGAACACGCCGCCACGGGTCAGGAACTCGCGGTCTTTGTTCAGGTTGTCCAGGGCTTCTTCCAGCGAAGCGCACACGGTCGGGATCAGTGCGTCTTCTTCCGGCGGCAGGTGGTACAGATCTTTCGATGCTGCCTCGCCCGGGTGGATCTTGTTGGCGATACCGTCCAGGCCGGCCATCAGCAGCGCTGCGAAGCACAGGTAGACGTTGGCCAGTGGATCCGGGAAGCGGGTTTCGATACGGCGGCCCTTGGGATTGGCCACGTGCGGAATACGGATCGAAGCCGAACGGTTCTTGGCCGAGTACGCCAGTTTCACTGGAGCTTCGTAGCCTGGAACCAGACGCTTGTACGAGTTGGTGCCTGGGTTGGTGATCGCGTTCAGCGCCTTGGCGTGCTTGATGATGCCGCCGATGTAGTACAGCGCGGTGTCGGACAGGCCGGCATAGCCGTCGCCGGCGAACAGGTTGACGCCGTCTTTCCAGATCGACTGGTGCACGTGCATGCCGGAACCGTTGTCGCCAACGATAGGCTTAGGCATGAAGGTGGCGGTCTTGCCATAGCTGTGGGCCACGTTCCAGACCACGTATTTCAGGTTCTGGGTCCAGTCGGCGCGCTCGACCAGGGTCGAGAACTTGGTGCCGATTTCGTTCTGGCCGGCGCCGGCCACTTCGTGGTGGTGCACTTCGACCGGGATGCCCAGCGATTCCAGGATCAGGCACATTTCCGAACGCATGTCCTGGAAGCTGTCCACTGGCGGCACTGGGAAGTAGCCGCCCTTGACGGTAGGACGATGGCCGGTGTTGCCGCCTTCGAGCTTCTCGCCGGTGGTCCACGATGCTTCTTCCGAATCGATCTTGACGAAGCAGCCGGACATGTCGATCTTCCAGCGCACGCTGTCGAAGATGAAGAACTCCGGCTCTGGGCCGAAGTAGGCGGTGTCGCCCATGCCGGACGATTTCAGGTAGGCTTCAGCGCGCTTGGCGATGGAGCGTGGATCGCGGTCGTAACCCTTGCCGTCGGCCGGTTCGATGACGTCGCACTGCATGAACAGCGTGGTCTCTTCCATGAACGGGTCGATGTTCGCGGTGTTTGGATCTGGCAGCAGTATCATGTCCGAAGCTTCGATGCCTTTCCAGCCGGCGATCGAGGAACCGTCGAATGCGTGGCCCGATTCGAACTTGTCGATGTCGAAGTGCGACACAGGCACGGTGACGTGCTGTTCTTTACCACGGGTGTCGGCGAAACGGAAATCAACGAATTTGACTTCGTTTTCCTGGACCATTTTCAGAACTTCTGCGGCTGTCATTGCCATGCGTATCTCCTAAAGGAATGTGGGACTCGTGCGCTCTTGGTAAGCAGTATCCGTGCCAGCTTAAAACTGATCAGCTTATGTCGATAGCGTCTTTGAACTTGCTGGCAAAATGAATCTAAAATTCGCCGGCCGTCCAAAGTGCCGCTATTTGAGGCAGCTCAATACCGCACCAACAAAGTGCATGTTCGAGATATTGCACCTGTTTTGTGCATTTTTGGAGGATTCCTGAAAAATGCACGGCTTTGGTGCGTCTGCGTGTGGTGCGGGCGCAGGAGGCCTATAATAAACTCAAACTTATTTCTGGGACACGATATGAGCAAAATAGACGATATTCTTGCGCTGGCCCGCAGCCGCAGCAAAGACTGGCCCTATGCCGGCGCCGTGACGCCGCAGGAAGCCTATGAACTGATCGGCGCCGACAACGCGGTCAAGCTGGTCGACGTGCGCACCCATGCGGAGCGCGACTGGGTCGGCCGGGTGGCGATACCGGAGGCCCAACATGGTGCGGTCCAGTGGAGCTTGTATCCGGGCGGGATCGCCAACCATGAGTTCATCGAAGAGTTGAACTCGGTGGCGCGCAAGGACCAGGTGATCTTGTTCCTGTGCCGCTCGGGCGTGCGCTCGCGCAGCGCGGCCAAGCTGGCCACCGAACACGGCTACCAGCACTGCTACGACATCCTGGAAGGCTTCGAGGGCGACAAGGACGAGCACGGCCACCGCAAGCACGTCAGCGGCTGGTGCAAGGCAGAGCTTCCCTGGACCGGGGCCTAGACCGCCACCGCCTCATCCGGGGTGGGCGCCGACTCGCCCATCAGGAACTGGATACGCTTGCGCACGAACTGTATGTGGCTGCGCAAGCCGTACAAGCCGTCCGCGAACGATAGCGGGATCGATACCTGGTTGACCAGGTCCTCGATCTCGTTCAGGCGCACCAGCTGGGCCTCGTAGACCTGCATGCGGGTATCCTCCGGCGCCTCCTCCACCGCCTGCTCCACCGCGCGCAGCTGGCCGTACCAGCGGTACACGCGCGAACGGATGCGCCACACATACAGCGGCGGCACCACCTTGGACAGCGGCAGTATCAACGCGCCCAGCGCCACCACCACGACCCACATGCGGTCGAAGAAATTCGCCAGCCAGAACGTCATATAGCGTTGCAGCAGCGGCGGACCGCTCTTGTAGTACTTGGCCGCCTCGGCGTCCACCGGGATCTCGGTGTACTTGGCCGACGGGAACTGGCCCTGCTGCGAGAACCAGCCGGCGCCGCTGTGGATGTTGGCCGCCGCCTGCACGAACAGGTCGGTCAGCGCCGGATGCAGGTCGTCGCGCGCCACCAGCGTGGCGGTCGGGGCGATCAGGTTGTAGTCCTCGGCCGGGATGTCGCGGCCCAGGTCGACGATCCCCTGCGGCAGCACCACGTGGCTCAGGAAGGGTAGCTTGCGGGCGTAGGCTTCCGCCTGGTTGAAGTTGAACAGCTTGATGCCCGGCGTTTGCAGCAGCATCTGGATCAGCGGCGCTTCCGGGGCCGAGGTGAACACCAGGCCGTCGATGCGGCCTTCCAGCAATTCCACCGTGGCCGGCGTGTTGGCCAGCGAGAAACGCTCCACTTCGCCCTTCTCGACGCCGTTCAGCTCCAGCACCTGGCGGAACAGGCGCGGGGCGCCGGCGCCCTTGGGGCCGTAGTTGATTTTCTTGCCCCTCAGCTGGGTCAGCTGGGTGATGGGCGGCTTGCCCTTGGTCTCGCGCAGGAACAGCCACAGCGGCTCGACAAACAGGCTGCCCAGCGAGGTCAGGCCTTCGCGTTCGGCCGCTTCCTCGTTGGTGGAGCCGCTCTGCACGAAGGCGATGTCGACTTCGCCGGCCTTGAGGCGCTTGAGGTTTTCGCCGGAACCGGCGGACGGCACCAGCGTCACCTTGACGCCGTGCTTGGCCAGCGCGGCCGCGTATTTCTTGCCGAATTCGGCGTAGGCGCTGTTTTCCTGGCCGGTGGCCAGGCGCACCGTGCGCGGCGGCGCCGGATCCACCAGCCAGTAAGCCAGCAGGCAAACGCCGGCGATCAGGGCGACGGTGGGAGCGGCGGCGACAAACAAGTCCCGCATGGAGAACTGCGTGAACTTGAGGATTTTGGACATGTGGTGGCGTATCGGTTTCATGGGCTGGTACATTGCCTACAAATCAATCCGGGGTCAAGTCTGACATTCGGACACGAGCTCTGCCGTAACAAGCGTTACGGCAGAGCTCGTGTCCGAATGTCAGACTTCGTATATTGAGCATACCGCATCTCCGTCGGATAATAAGGAGGTAGGTGCGGCCAGGC